>JBCCMK010000001.1:0-188519 GCA_039026395.1 Pseudomonadota bacterium
AGTTTATCACTCGATTTAACTGGGAATCTGGAGCCGCGTTCGGGATCCTGCTCCTGGCTTTCACGTCACTGGTTGTTTGGCTCGGGTTACGCCTGAGCGGGCAATCCCTCGCAAACACCGTTGCAAAGACCTGACACGGGTTATGGCTGGAGCGAACCCCAATGTTGGATTGCTTTTCGGCTACCGGGTCTATGTGGCCGCTTTCTTCATATTCTTGGCAGCCCCACTCGTCGCGGCGGGCACGTTTGCCTTTAACGATTCGCTCTTTCCCGCCCTGCCCTGGCAGGGCTTTACGCTCGATTGGTTCTTCAACGATACAGAACCAAAGCTCGGCATGTTTCACGATAGGCGGTTGTTGCGGGGCCTCTATTTTTCGTTCGTGATTGCCATTTCGGTATCCATACTCTCGGTTCTCGTCGGCACCACAAACGCCTTTTTGTTTGTGCGGCGTGAGTTTCCTTACAAAAATTTCTTCTACATCATGATGATCGTGCCGCTGGTCATCCCAGGCGTCATTCTCGGCATCTCAATTCTCGTCTTGGCGAGCAATGTTGCAAACTCTACCTACGATCGCTTCGATATTGAGTTGGAGTTCCTTCGGCCCGGTCTCCTCCTGGTCGTTCTGGGTCAGTTTTCCTTCATCACCACAATCACGTCGTTGGTCATCACGGCGCGACTGCGAAAGTTCGATGTCGCCCTTGAAGAGGCCGCTTACAATCTTGGTGCGAGCCGCATTCGCGTCCTGCGCACAATCATGCTGCCCTTCCTTCGACCCGCAATGATCGCGTCGGGGATTGTCGCTTTCCTTGTTTCTTTTGAGAACTTCAACACAACGCTTTTCTTGGTGGGGTCAGAAAGCCCGCTGACCATCACGATGTATGATCGGATGGCCAAGGTCGGTTCAACGCCGGTGCTTAACGCCGTGTCCTTTTTCCTAATGGTGGGCTCTGGGTTGCTAGCCTTGGTATCCGTCTTGGTGCAACGACCCGCAAGGACCGAGTAAACCCGTCATAGTTGGTCATTCAAGTCTGACGATTTAGACGTTTAACCGATCCATCATGCGATACCACGCGACCGATGCTGGAAGAAACCACGGTCGCCCCGAATAAAAGGGCCGGGTTGAAAACGGGATCTCATCAAAAGCCGTGTGGCCCTCTGGATTCCCGACCACCTGCAGACCGATTCGCATGCCGAGATAGCTCGCCATTGACACGCCGGAACCGCAGTAACCCATCGCATAGTAGAAACCGTCGCGTTTTCCGACATTGGCCAAAGTATCAAACGTGTACGCGACAAAGCCCATCCAACTGTGACTTACCTTTTTGTCGTAGAGCTCGGGAAACAGGTTAACCAGCGCGCGTTTGAGACGGATCGCGCTTTGCCGCGTATCCGTCTCCGCGCTGGAGACGCGCCCGCCAAAAATGATCCGCCTTCGGTCGGGCGAGGGACGGTAGTAGTAAACGACTTTCCGGCTGTCGCTGATGATCCGATCGGTTGGCAGCAGTCGATCCATAAGATCCCGGTCTATTGGCTCAGTGGCAATAACATAGCTACCAATTGGAATTACGCGCCGCCGGAGCCACGGTGTTAAGCCGGCTGTGTAGCCGTTTGTGGCGATGATGACGTCACGGGCCGTCGTCGAACCACGCGGTGTCTTGACGATAAATTCCTGCCCCGAGCGTTCAATGCCCGTGACACGGCAATGAGGGAGGATGGTCGCACCTGCACCGATAGCCAGGTTAAGCAGCCCATCATGATAGCGGGCGGGATCAAGGCTCGCATGATCATGAAAGACAATCCCACCGTGATACGCGTCGGTGCCGATTTCGCGAGACTGATCGCTTTGATCGATAATCGAGTATGGCGTTTCTAACCCAGTCGGCTGGTTCTCTACTTGGCTGACGAGCTTCCTAAAGGCCTTTGGATTGTGAGCCGCGTGAAAGCGCCCAGGAACTTTAAAATCACATGCAATCCCTTCGCTTTCGATGAAATCACCGATCCAGGCCAGTGCCCTGTGTCCTTCCTTTAGGACGTCAAATGCTGCTGTCTCACCATACTTGCGTGTGAGCTCACCAAACGAAGGCTTAATGCTCGTGCTGATTTGGCCGCCATTTCGCGTGCTACAGCCAAAGCCCGCATCTTCCGCATCGAAAACAAAGGTTGTGCGTCCCGCACGCGCCGTCTGAATGGCCGCGTTAAGACCGGTGTAGCCAGAACCAACAATTGCAACATCAACCGAAGACGGGATCGGGCCTGGTTCAATCTCTGGGCGGGCTGTTCTCTCCCACCAGTAAGGCTCAGATTTAAATCCAGACGCAAAAAGTGTGGCCTCAGCCATCTAGCATGCATTTTTGATAGGTTGCGTTTTCGAGCCATTCCCGATTGATCTCGACACCCCATCCGGGACCATCGGGGATTTGAACTTTCCCGTCTTTCGCGACGAGTACAGGTTCATAGAGACCAATTTGCCAGGGATAATAGTCTTCGCCCTCAATGGAGAACTCGACATAGGGACCCGCTGCCTCGATCGCCCCCATCATGTGAAGGGTGAAGACGGTAACGAGAGAAAGGTTAGCCGAATGCGGTGTGCAGGGGAGCCCATGACGACGCGCAAGCTCTGCCACCTGGAGCGTACGGTTTATTCCGCCGAGGTAGCAAATATCTGGCTGGAGCACGTTGACGGCTCCCATTGCCGCCATTCGCCTCCAAGTCGCAAGATCGCAATCTTGCTCACCGCCCGTCACATCGATGTCGAGCGCATCGGTAACTTGTTTGGTCCAATCCAGTTCCCAATACGGACAGGGTTCTTCGAAATGACAAAAACCGTTGTCTTCCAGGATACGACCAACTTCGATTGCTTTGTCGACGGTGTAGCAACTGTTCGCATCAGCTAAGAGATCGACACCATCTCCGAGCGTCTTTCGGACAATGGGGGCAATCGCTTCCGTGCGACCCGGCGCTTCGTCGACATCGTGCCCAAATTCGCTCCCGACCCGGATTTTAAAGGCGTCATAGCCGTGCTCATCGCGAAGCCTTGACAGTCGGTCTGCTTCATCCGCTGGGCTGATATCGCGGCGCATGCTGGACGCGTAAACACGAAGTGGGCGCGGCGTTCCTCCTAAAAGCTCGCAGACAGATTTTCCTTCTCGTTTGCCGAGGAGATCCCAAATCGCGGTGTCGAGACCGCCGAGCGCACGGCGAAGGTATGAGCCCGGAAACTTATGCTCTTTCTCAGGGATGATCCGCACCATATCGTCGAGCTCGAATATACTTCGGCCAAGGGCATATGGTGCGATCTGTCGGTGTAAAACGAGCGATGAAATATCGGAATTATAGGCCGAAACTTGCCCCCAACCCTCGTCGCCTTCATTCGTCGTCACGCGCACGAACCCGACAAATTCGGTTGTGAACGTTTCTATGGCTGCAATGCTCGGATCCACGATTACAAATGCCTAACACCGTGTATGTTCGTCGGTAAAACCTAGCAAAGAAACTGGCTCATATGCATCACCCAAACCTCGACATCGGCTTACCGCTTTCGGCGAATCCGTGACGGACACATATGATTTTATCATCATTGGTGCTGGGTCCGCCGGATGTGTGCTCGCGAACCGATTGACCGAGAACGGGCGGTACACCGTTCTACTCTTGGAAGCTGGTGGCGACGAACGACGGTTTTGGCTGACCGTGCCGATTGGCTATGGCCGCGCGTTCTATGATCCCTCGGTCAATTGGATGTATATGACCGAACCGTGCGTGGGCATGGCGGGCCGGGAGAGCTATTGGCCGCGCGGCAGGGTGCTCGGCGGATCAAGCAGCATTAACGCGATGGTCTACATCCGCGGCCAGAGAGAAGACTATGATGATTGGGCGCGTGCGGGAAATTTCGGTTGGGCCTGGAAAGATGTCTTGCCCTATTTCCGCAAGCTCGAAACGCATCCCTTTGGTGAGTCCCAGTATCATGGTGCCTTCGGTCCCGTGAACGTGAATGACCCGTCTGACGACGTTCATCCACTCTGTCGCAATTTCATCCGCGCTGGGATTGAAGCGGGGTTGCCCGAGAATTCCGATTTCAACGGAGCGACCCAAGATGGCGTCGGCGTTTATCACACGACGATCCATGGCGCGAGGCGGATGTCGACCGCACGGGCCTATCTGCGTCCGGCCATGCGGCGCGACAATCTCCACGTTTTAAAGAACTCTACCGTTTCAAAACTCATGATCGACGGTCTCCGGGTCACGGGTGTTGAGTTCTCGACGAATGGCCAGCGCAAGACAGCAAAAGCTGGACGAGAAACAATCGTGTCTGCGGGAGCGATCAACTCACCGCAGCTCTTGATGCTATCTGGGATCGGCGATCCGATCGTTTTGAAAAACTGCGGAATTGACGTCATTCAGGGCAATTCCGCAGTTGGGCAAAACCTTCAGGATCATTACGGTTTCGACCATTTCTATCGGTCGAGAAAACCAACGCTGAATAATGAACTCTCTCCAATGCACGGCAAGGTGTTGGCGGGCCTCAAGTACCTTCTTCAGCGGCGCGGTCCGCTTGCTTTGAGCTTAAATCAGGCGGGCGGATTTTTTCGAACGCGCCCCTATCTGGACCGGCCTAACTTACAGCTCTACTTTTCGCCGCTATCCTATTTGAAGGCGCCACCCAAAACGCGACCTCTCATGAGCCCAGACCGCTACGCGGCGTTCATGCTTGGCATCAGCCAGTGCCGACCGACCAGTCGCGGACACCTCACCCTCAATCCTAAAAACCCGAAAGGGCCTCCGAAGATTTTTCCAAACTACCTTGCCACTGACGACGATGTTGGCGAGATGATCGAAGGCGCGCGCTTCTTACGAAAGTTAAGTGAGACCCCCACAATGCGCGCCCTTATCGAAGAAGAAATCGAGCCTGGCCTTGATGCTCAAACGAATGATGAACTGATAACGCACATTCGTGAGCGGGGCGGCACTGTCTTCCATCCCGTCAGCACCTGCCGGATGGGCGATAACGATGGGAAGAACGTTGTTGATCCGGATCTAAGGGTTCACGACGTCGGCGGCCTAAGGGTCGTCGACGCATCCGTATTCCCGACAATCCCATCGGGCAATACGAACGCGCCAACAATTATGGTGGGAGAACGCGCGAGCGATTTAATATTGGATGCTGCTCGCGGTTAGAATAGGTAAGGGCCAGTGTCACCACAAACTTGAGCGACAATCATGATCACAAAGAGAGACTTTTATATCGATGGCCGTTGGACGAGCCCCGTCGCAGTCAATGATTTCGATGTGATCGACCCGGCTACAGAAGAACCCTGCGCGGTTATTTCTCTTGGCGAAACCGCCGATGTTGACAAGGCCGTTGCTTCAGCCAGACGCGCCTTTGAGCCCTGGGCACAGACGCCTCCATCAGACCGCATCGCTCTTGTCCAACGAATCCGCGACATCTATGCGCGTCGGACCGATGATATTGCTACCGCAATCAGCCTCGAGATGGGCGCTCCCATTGACATGGCGAAGGCTCAGCAAGCGCCAGCTGGCGTTTGGCACATCGATAATTTCTTGCGTGCGGCCTCCACGTTTGAGTTTGATCGCCCACTTGGCGATCATGCTCCAAGTGACCGAATTGTCTATGATCCAGCCGGGGTATGTGGACTGATCACGCCGTGGAATTGGCCAATGAACCAGGTCACCCTAAAAGTCATTCCTGCCTTGATTGCGGGCTGTACGATGGTTCTCAAACCGTCCGAAATCGCGCCGCTTTCATCGCTGATCTTTGCAGAGATCGTGGATGAGGCAGGCGCGCCTGCAGGTGTCTTCAACCTGGTGAATGGCGACGGGGCTGGCGTCGGAACTGCGCTCACTGGCCATCCTGACATTGACCTTGTCTCATTTACGGGGTCCGGACGCGCTGGGACCGCCATATGCAAGAATGCGGCTGAAACTCTTAAGCGCGTTCATCTCGAATTGGGCGGCAAAGGCGCGAACTTGATTTTTGCTGACGCTGACGAGAAAGCCGTTCGACGTGGCGCTCTCCATTGTTTCAACAACACTGGCCAATCCTGCAATGCACCGTCACGCATGCTGGTGCAGGAAGAAATTTACGATGACGCTGTCGAGACCGCGCGTTTGGCAGCTGAGGCGACCAAAGTTGGCGCTTCGAACACCGAGGGCCGCCATATGGGGCCAGTCGTTAGTCAAGCGCAATTCGATAAAATTCAGGGCTTGATCCAAGCAGGTGTCGACGAGGGTGCCCGCTTGGTGGCGGGTGGCTCAGGCCGTCCAGAAGGGGTCAATCGCGGTTACTTTGTGCGACCGACCGTTTTCGCTGATGTGACAAACGACATGACCATAGCCCGAGAAGAGATCTTCGGCCCCGTGTTGTCGATCATACCGTTTAAGACCGAAGAAGAAGCAATCGAGATCGCAAACGATACGCCTTACGGGCTTACCAATTACGTCCAAAGCTCCGATGAATCGCGCCGCCAACGGCTCGCAAAGCGTTTGCGTTCCGGCATGGTCGAAATGAATGGTCGTTCACGCGGTGCGGGAAGCCCCTTTGGCGGCGTCAGGGCGTCTGGAAGCGGTCGCGAGGGGGGCGTCTGGGGCCTTGAGGAGTTCATGGAGGTCAAGGCCGTCAGCGGTTGGACAAACGCAGCGAGTTAGTACGATCAAGGCGTTTTAGTTCGCCTCTGAGTGAGTATCAAAGGCGCCCCAGACGCGGGTGTGGATTTTTATGTTCTCCGTCTACCCGCACATGAAGCACCACTCACGCGCGAAAACTGCACCGTCAAAAAACTGGGAGAGAGTATTCAGGCTGCCGTCAGGTGCTCGCCCTTCAACGATTTTTCAATTAACTCCAGCGTTTCGTCTCGTCCGTAAAGCGCAATAAAAGAGCCGAAGCGCGGGCCTTGATCCTGCCCAAGAAGCACTTGGTAGAGCGCCTTGAACCAATCCCTCAAGTTTTCAAAAGGGTGCTCTTTGCCAACCGCGTAAACGGCGTCCTGGAAGTCCTCGGCCGTTGATCCTGCGGGCATTTCTCTTAATCGGCTCGCGAGATCATCAATTGCCGTCCGTTCCAGCGCGGAAGGAGCGCGAAACGACTTCGTCGGCAGCACGAAATCGTGGAAGTACCGCACGGCGTAGCCGATCAAACGATCGAGATCTGGATTGCTTTCTGCTGACGCGGTTGGTTCATAGCGTTGAATAAAACCCCAAAGCACACTTTCGTCGGTCGCATTCGATGCACTGACAAGGTTCAGAAGCATTGCAAAAGAAACGGGTAGATTTCCACTCGGCGGCAATCCTGCGTGAATATGCCAAGCCGGATTCTCAATTTTCTTCTCCGGTTCTTGCGCGTGGGAAGACGAGAGAAAGCTGTAATACTCATCCACCGCCTTCGGGATTACGTCGAAATAGAGACGTTTCGCAGTTTTAGGCTTCTGGAACATGTAGAGCGATAGGCTCTCAGGCGAGGCGTAGGTCAGCCAGTCCTCGATGGCGATACCGTTGCCTTTCGTTTTCGAAATCTTCTCGCCCTTTTCGTCGAGGAACAATTCATAGATGAAATGCTCAGGCGGCGGTGCGCGGAGGATACGGCAGATCCGATCGTATATCGTCGAATTCGTCTGATGGTCTTTGCCGTACATCTCGAAGTCAACGCCGAGCGCGGCCCAGCGCATTCCGAAGTCCGGCTTCCACTGCAGTTTTGCGTTCCCACCCGTAAGCGAGATCGTCACGTCTTGACCCTCATCTTCAAAGGTCAGTGTTCCATCGTTCGCATTCACTTCTTTCATCGGGACGTAGAGGACCTTCCCGGTTTTCGGCGACACCGGGAGAAACGGAGAGTAAGTCGCTTGTCGCTCAGCACCGAGCGTCGGCAACATGACCCTCATGATGTCGTCGAAGCGTTCAGCTGCACGGATCAACATCGGGTCGAAGCGACCTGACGTGTAATATTCAGTTGCGCTCGCGAACTCGTAATCAAAGCCGAAAGCATCCAGAAAGGCGCAGAGCTTTGCATTGTTGTGATGCGCAAACGATGGATAATCACCTTCAAAAGGATTCGGCACCCGACTGAGCGGAATGTCGATATACTCTCGAAGCATCTCCTGGTTTGGAACATTTCCCGGCACTTTGCGCATCCCGTCCATATCATCTGAGAACGCAATCAGCTTGGACGGAATTTTATCATCTGTAAGGACGTGAAACGCGTGACGAACCATAGATGTCCGGGCCACCTCACCGAATGTTCCAATGTGCGGTAGACCAGACGGACCATAGCCGGTCTCGAATATGACCGGTCCTTCTTTAGGGTTCTTTTCAAGCCGCTTAAGGAGCTTCTTTGCTTCTTGAAATGGCCAGGCTTTCGCGTTTTCCGCGAGGGACTTGAGCGCGCTCGTCGTGTCAGTCATTCTTCTCTTGCCTCAACGGTCCAGATCCTAATGCATCGCATTGGGGTAGTAACGGCTCGCATTGAAAATTTCGTTTGTCGTCGCCGCTCTCGACTATTCAGACCGCCTCAAGTCAGTTACGACCCAAGAAAATCTCAAATTGCAGGACAGCTTCATGCCCCAAACCATCAGCTACCACACCGCACTCATTTACGTCATGGTTACGATGTCGGCTGTTGACCGGACCATGACTGATTCCGAGCTTGGCCGCATCGGGCAGATCGTGCAAACGCTTCCGATCTTTTCCGACTTCAATCCGGAATGGGTGTTGGAGACTGCTCAGGACTGCGGCGCGATCTTGCAGGAGGACGGAGGCCTTGATGCTGTCTTAGGTCTCGTGAAAGAGGCGCTACCCGACAAATTGCACGAAACCGCGTATGCGCTCGCCGTCGATATCGCCGCTGCCGACCTCACACTTGAAGCCGAAGAGCTCCGGTTCTTGCAGATGCTGCGCTCGACACTCCATATCGACAAACTCATCGCCGCTTCCATCGAGCGGGCAGCGCGGGCGCGCCATCAGGTCGCGTAATCGCGATCAGTTTGTGACGATCCAAATGCACCGTCCTGAAGTACAATGAGAGTATTGGAAGACACCAACGATAACGGCAGTTGAGCGAATGGATGATAGCGTTCTGACAGCGGGATATCAGGACTGGCGCTTTGCGATCTTCGCTAGCGTCTTTGCGGTCTTCGCGTTGCTCGAGACGCTTTTTCCCAAGAAGGAACGCGTCCAACCGAGAGGCCAAAGAACGCTCACAAACATTGGTATGGCAGCAATCGACACGGTTGTCGTCCGCGTCCTTTTTCCGGCTGCTGCCGTTGGCGCCGCGATCTGGGCCGAGGCGAACGGCTGGGGCATCCTCAATATCTTTCCGCTACCTGGAGCCGTTGCAGGTGTCCTTGCGTTTTTTGCGCTCGACCTGGCGATATACGCACAACACGTCGCGTCCCATCACATCCCAATCTTATGGCGGGTGCACCGGGTCCACCATGCAGACCGGGATCTCGACGCAACGTCAGGCATCCGTTTCCACCCGATCGAGATTACTCTGTCGATGGTTTTTAAAATAGCCGTCGTCATCGCTCTCGGCGCACCGGCGCTGGCCGTATTCATCTTTGAAGTTGTGCTGAACGCGGCGGCCCTCGCGACGCATGCGAATTTGAAGATTCCGGGGAAGGTCGACCGCATCTTGCGATATCTCGTGGTCACGCCGGACATGCATCGCATCCACCACTCGGTCCATCGCGATGAGACCGACGCAAACTACGGCTTCAACCTCGCGATTTGGGACCGGATTTTCGGGACCTACATTGAAAATCCGCGCGATGGGCATTCAGCGATGGCGCTTGGTCTCCCAGACCAACAAACGGACGCACCGTCGAAACTAACGTGGAGCCTGATTTTTCCGTTTAAGCCCAACGTCGACGAGGCGGCATCAGTAAATACTGATCGGAAAGTGCCGAAGGTAGATCTCGCGGAATGATCCGTCGCGCTGGACGCGATCAAGAGCGAAATCGAGGGCTTGCGCGATGTCGGGGCGCGTCCGCGGTACGGCAATCCTCAGCCCCTCGCCGAAGAAAATGTCATCTTCGAACGGACCGCCTATAAATCGGCAGCATGACTCGGAAACCTCACTGTTGAGCCAAAATGACAGCGCAACTGCATCACCGAAAATGAAATCGACCACGCCCGCTTTTAAAGCCGACTGAGCGCCGTTGACGTTCGCAAAATAAAGTCGCGGCACATTTGGCCAGTAGGCTTTCAAAAACTGATCATGCGCGCTCCCTTCGACGACACCCACAGTTTTGCCGTCCAAAGCTAAAGACGGCGCGGATGGTGCCGCTTCAGTCTGGCGCGTTGCAAATCGACCGGGCATAGAAAAGTAGCGAGAGGTGAAGACTAAATTCTCGCGTGTCTCGGCGTTTGCCGCGATCCCAGCGAGTAGGACCGCTTCTTCTCGGCTTTCTGCGGCCGAGATGAGGGTTTCCCATGGCCGAACTTCAACCGTGCATTGGATTGACAGCGCCTCGCAAAGAGCGCGTGCTAGATCGACGTGAAAGCCCGCAAGCTCACCGCTTGAGGTAACGTAGTTGAACGGTGGAAAATCATCCGTCGTTAAAAACTGAAGCGACAATCCCTCCAAACTCGGCGCATCGATGCGGGCTTCTGGATCACGAAAACTCGGCGCCTCGCTCGCTAAAGCAGGTTGCGAAACTACGACACCAAGATTCACCGCGATCGCTACGGTAATTGCACTTAGGTATTTCACGACAGGAAAGTTGCTCATCGTTCAGTATAATGAAGGTATGACACTTTCACTTCGGTGAAAATCCGACCTCCAAGGACAAAAACACTTGGAACGGCAATTTTCTGAAACGCGTTTGGCTCGTTGGGCGGAGCGTCACTTCGAATACCGGCCTAGCCCTGGGGACCGTCGGGACCGATATCGGGTCGCACGACGCAAGCCAAGTGGACTTCTTCGCCCAAAACAACAAGGTCGCGCATCACTCAAGACTCGCTACCTCGCCGCACTGCGATCGCTTGGCATGTCAGACACTGTATTTGCCGAAGCTGCTGGCTATTCGAGAGAAAAAAAGCTCCCCTTAGATGAGAGTTTCTTCGCGGCGGGATTGATCACTGACCGTATACACGCTTCGGCAATCGCGAGGGCGACTGGCATCCCGCTCCAAGGGCATCGCGACATCTTAATCGATCGAAAAAGCGTTGAAGAAGCTCTCGCTCGAGGTGAAGCGGTTGGCGATATCGTCCGCTCCGGCGGCGAGAATGGCAATCAGTCCTTTATTATTGCCGCAACGCAGACCACCCTGCGCCATTTCGAGCAGTCTCCGAGTTCATCACTTGAAGTGCTTTCAAAGCGCTACTCGGTGGCGACCAGACAAGACCTGCATCAAGCGACGCTCGATCAATGCTCGTCTCGTCTTTTAGACCACGCGATTTCAAGCCCAAAAGCTGCTTGGAAAACCGCTTCTGCGAGCACGCCACTTTCGTTTCCAGCCAAGCTACTGCTCCTTATCGCCATCGCTTCGCTTCTGGGGGGCGTAGCAATTAACGGTGTCTTCGCCCTACACGCGGCGATTTCCTTCTTCGCTGCCGTATTCTTTCTCCTGACGCTCATCCGGTGTACTGCGATCGCACATCAAGCCTGGACAGCGAAAGGTGAGGAACCTGAACAACCGTCATTCGAGCACATCAAGGATTGGCCGATATACACGGTACTTGTACCGCTTCACCGCGAAGCTCACATGATCGGCCCGCTTGTCACGGCTCTGGAGCGGATCGACTACCCCCGTGACAGGCTCGACATCAAACTCCTTCTAGAAGCGGACGATATAAACACGGTTGAAGCCGCGAGAAGCTTCCGGTTTCCCGGTCATATGACCTATCTGATCGTTCCGGCCTCCGTACCCCAAACTAAACCGAAGGCACTGAACATTGGTCTTTCATTTGCGCGCGGTCGCTTCCTGACGATCTACGACGCGGAGGATCGGCCCGAACCGTTGCAGTTGAAGAAAGCGGTGGCGCAGTTCGCGACCATTCCGGAAAAAGTTGCCGTTCTCCAAGCCCGTCTCGGTTTCTTTAATTGGGATGAGAACTGGCTCGCGCGGCAGTTTTCAATCGAGTACGCCGTGCATTTCAGAGCATTTCTTCCCGTTGTGAAGTGGTTGCGATTCCCTCTGCCGCTCGGCGGAACATCAAACCACTTCCGTATGTCTGCGCTTCGACGGGTTGGCGCATGGGATGCTTTCAACGTTACGGAAGACGCAGATCTCGGCATTCGACTTCATCGATTCGGCTATGACGCAGATCTTCTTCACTCTGACACCTTCGAGGAAGCCACCTGCAAATGGCGACCCTGGCTGACACAGCGGACAAGGTGGACAAAAGGCTGGCTTCAAACCTGGCTCGTTCACATGCGAACGCCGAAACTCTATGTCAAACAGCGGGGCCTTTGGTCGGTGTTCGGTCTGACGCTCGTAACGGTAGGAATGGTGCTATCCCCAATCGCGCATGCTTTTTTTATCATCTCTGGCGCGATTTGGATTGCAGTCTACCTAGCATCGCCGCACCCCGCCCTGTCCAACCTCTTTTCCATTCCAGCAACCATCTACACCTTCAACTTCCTGGTTGGGTATGGAGCCGCAATCCTTCTTGCCGCCATTCTCGTCAAAGAGCAGCGGTTCACAAGAATGCGCATGGCGCTTTGGGCGATGCCAGCATACTGGCTACTCATTAGCCTTGCCGCGTTGAGGGCGTTTTGGAAACTGATCAGATCGCCATTCGAGTGGGAGAAAACCCCTCACGGAAAATCCGGAATGGCAGCGCGGATAAAGAGGTGAACTGGATCAGTTTCACCTTTGGATGGGTTATTCAGGCACAACACAGACGGCTCCTGCGAACCGAGGGCAGCGCTATGAAGTCCAGTGTTTACCGGAGTGTTCTACGCCGCGTCGAGCTGCGAGGCGTCTTTGATGAGCGTCCGCACCGATTCTTTGGTGCGTGCTGCCCGGAGCTGATCCAGAACGGTCTCTGATTTTACAAATCGTGCGATCCGGGCGAGCGCCTTTAGATGATCAGCGCCTGCATTTTCCGGCGCGAGAAGCACGAAAACAATATCAATTGGCTTATCATCTGGCGCGTCGAACTCAATTGGCGATGCGAGCGTAGCAATGAGGCCGAAAACCGCATCTATCGAACGCAATTTACCGTGTGGGATCGCAACACCGTCACCGATGCCCGTCGACCCCAGTTTTTCGCGCTGCAGTAGGGTATCGAAGATGTCGCGGCTCTCGATGCCAAGCGTAAGACCAGCATCCTCAGATAACGCTGTTAAGAGCTGTTTTTTGCTCGTGACCTTAAGATCCACCAGCACAGCGTTGCTTGCGATAAAATCAGACAGTTCCATCTGCTATCCGTTTGGTCAGACAAATTAGACTTTGGGATCGAGCCAGCCAACGTTGCCGTCAGGCCGATGGTAAACGAGATTGATGCGATCAGTGGCACTGTGGCGGAAAAGCACGAAGGGCGTTGGGCCGAGGTCTAGAGCCATGACTGCGTCAGCCACGGACATGCTTGAAATTGACGCATTACTCTCAGCAATCACGACCGGGTTGTCGTCACCAGGTGAGGTTTCTTCGGCAACGTCCGACGAAATCACAAAGTCGTCAGCTGGGAGACTGCTTGCTCGGGCATGATGGTTTTTCAATCGACGGTTATAACGCCGCAACTGCTTTTCGATGCGCTCGGCAGACTTCTCAAAGGCCACATAAGCATCATCGCCCTCACCCGAGGCGTGGATCGAGAGCCCGGTATCGAGCTGGATAAGACAGTCGACCTCGAAACCGTTGCGAACCTTTTCGACCGTCACAAATGCTTTGTGACCACCGTCGAAGTACTTCGCCATGACCCGTTCAAAACGCTCACTGATTCGCTCGCGGATGGAACTGCCGGTCTCGATATGTTTTCCTACGATCTGAAGTGTCACGCGCCACACTCCTTTAAGGAAAACGCGACGTGAGATTGCTGCAATGACTTTCGTTTGAACATTATAGGGCCGCTCCGCAGCCGCTTGCTGTTTGCATGCTTCATACTCTTCGCAACGCTTTGACGACGCTACGAGCGAGGATGGATGAAGTCAATTCAGACAAATTTTGCCTGCGGATAACCGGAAAACGTCGGTCTCTAGGCCGGTATTGCGGTCCGCTTTTCGCGGCGACGCTGGACACTTGACGGTATGCGCATCGCTTCACGGTACTTTGCGACCGTGCGACGTGCGATGTCGATACCGCGTTCACGCAAAATCTGAACAATCGTGTCATCCGAGAGAATGCTTTTGGGCTCTTCTTGGTCAATGAGCGTGCGAATGGTGTGACGTACGGATTCTGCCGAGTGGCAGGCGTCACCCGTTGTGGATGCAATTGCGGCCGAGAAGAAATATTTCAACTCGAACAAACCGCGCGGCGTCGCCATATATTTATTCGACGTTACGCGGCTCACGGTCGATTCATGCATCGATATCGCGTCGGCGATGGTCTTCAAGTTCAGCGGGCGAAGATGACTGACGCCGTAATTTAGGAAGCCGTCTTGCTGACGAACGATTTCAGTCGATACTTTGAGGATTGTACGCGCCCGTTGTTCCAAACTCTTCACGAGCCAAGTCGCGTCCTGAAAATGCTCTGAAATATAGGCTTTGTCGTTCTCGGACCCCGCCGTTTTCGAAACCGCAGCATAGTAAGTTTGGTTGACCAATACCTTCGGCAGCATTTCAGTGTTGAGCTCAATGCCCCACCCACCGTCATGGCGTCGTGTGACGATCACGTCCGGCGCGACGGATTGTATAGGCGACCCATCGAACTTCAATCCGGGCTTTGGATCGAGAGATTGGATCTCCATGATCATGTCGGCAAAGTCTTCTTGGTCGACTTCGCAGAGTGATCGAAGCTTCCCGAAGTCACGGCGCGCAAGCATGTCCAGGTTGTCGAGGAGCGTCGCCATGGCCGGGTCGAGCCTGTTGCGGTCGCGCAATTGAAGCGCCAAACACTCACTCAACGTGCTCGCAAAGACGCCGCTCGGATCAAACCCTTTGAGGGTCTGAAGGACACCATCGACGAGGTCCACGCTCGCGCCAATCCGACTTGAAAAGCTTTCGAGATCAACGCGAAAGTAACCCGCGTCGTCCACCTCTTCGATGATCGCATGTCCGATTAACCGCTCGCTTGGCGAAAGTTTTGCCAGCATCAACTGGTCATGCAGGTGCTCATTGAGCGATTGATCATTTGTTAACGTCGATTCAAGGGAATCAAGGTTAGCTCCCGAAAATGACCGCGACCCAGACGTCGGGTCCGAAAGGCTGCCCGTGGAGGGCCCGTCACGCATTTCGGTGCCCGCACGCTCTGAAGGTGCATCTTCCGAATAGAGGACATCGCGATCCGCGTCGAGGTCCGCCTCTTTGGCGCCAATCGATACGTCTAAACTATCTGGTGGGCTGGCTAAGCCTTCGTCGAATTCGCCGCCTTCAGACGTCGAACTGTGGACTTCATCGGCGGAATTCTGCCGTTCAAGCGTGCCGTTTTCGTCCTCACGTTCAAGCAGCGGATTGCGCTCAAGCTCACTTTCCAAATAGGCCGCGAGGTCGATATTCGACCATTGCAGCATCTTGATCGCCTGCTGCAGTTGCGGTGTCATGACCAAGGATTGACCTTGGCGAAGTTCGAGTTTTGGACTGAGCGCCATTAGACTTTTTGTTCCACGTCCCTTGCATAAGGGATAGCATCAAAGTCTAAATTGTTCCCCAAGATAGGCTTTGCGAACCTCCTGAGATCCGACAATCTCTTCAGGCGAACCTTCCATGAGCACTTCACCATTGTGAATGATGTAGGCTCGGTCGATGAGTCCAAGCGTTTCTCGCACATTGTGATCGGTAATTAGCACGCCGATACCGCGATCCGTCAAATGGCGAACCAAATCCTGGATATCGCCAACGGCGATTGGGTCGATGCCGGCAAACGGCTCATCGAGGAGCATGTAATCAGGATTAGACGCGAGCGCGCGGGCAATCTCAACGCGCCTCCGCTCTCCCCCGGAAAGAGCAATCGAAGGGGACTTCCGGACCTTTGTGATCCCAAACTCTTCGAGAAGTTGTTCAAGCCTCTCTTTTCGACGGCGACGCTTCGGCTCCGCGATCTCCAGAACCGCACGAATGTTTTGCTCAACCGTCAAACCACGAAAGATCGAGGCTTCCTGAGGGAGATAACCAATGCCGAGCCGAGCACGGCGATACATCGGGTAACGCGTTATGTCCGTTCCATCGAGCAGGATTTCACCTTTGTCGGCGGGAATGAGCCCGGTGATCATATAGAAGATGGTTGTTTTCCCAGCGCCGTTTGGACCAAGAAGGCCTACCGCTTCGCCGCGACGAACATAGAGGCCGGCGCCATTGACCACTCGGCGCGTCTTGAAGCTCTTCTCAAGACCATGGGCCGACAGCTCCTTACCGGCGTCATACCCGGCTTCTGCGTCATAAACCTCGCCGGGTTTCGCGCCGTTGTTTGGGCCGAGTGGATCGAACAATCGTTTTAGCATGAGCTACAGGATCACACCTTGAAGTTCGTTGCCGAAAAGAGACCCAGCGGTAACATTTCAGAAATACTCATTCCCTCGTCGTACCCGGCTGAAAAAGGCCCTGAACACGCCCTGATCCTCCGCTATCGGAGATCACTCGGGATGTGCCCGCGGCCAAATCGACGACCAGCGTTTTGCCTCGAAGTACGTTTGTCCCCTGCGAGAGGACAACATTGCCTTCAAGCGTAATGAGATCCTTTGTTGATTCAAATACGCCTCGATCGCCTGTTGCCTGCTGATCGCCCGACGTCACGACGACCCTGCCGTCCGCTTCAAGGCGTTCAATCGACTGTCCGCCGGTCCCGTCCTGCGCGCTACCGTTATAGTAAACGGTCAATTGTCGGGTACGCAGGGTCACCTCACCTTGTTCCACGAAGACATTCCCGGTGAAGACAGCGCGTTGTTGGTTGTCTTGAATTTCAAGCGCATCCGCTTCAATTGCAATTGGCGCATCTGAGCCTGACGAAAATCCCGCAAGCGAATCTGCGAACCCGCTTTGCTGCGCATGGAGTGGAGCTATTCCCACAATAAACCACACGAAAAGGCTCACAATCGAGCGGAATAAGCCGGATATCATTTCCATTGCCTTTTCATAGCGTCGCCGAAGGATCCAGATCAGGATCTAATTCGACGTCTCGGTCTCAGATTGCATTCGTGTCACGAGGCGCACTGGACTTGAAAATTTTAACACGGCGCCATTGTCGGTGATTTCTATGCCCCCGGCATTCAAGGTTCCGTTAAGCATGTCGATCTTCACAGGATCTTGGCTGGTCACGGCACCTGCGTTGAGGTCAACACGGGCCGTCTGAATATCAGCGACATACCCGCCGGTTGTCACGACATTGACACCACCAAATAGGTTTAAGATCTCCGCCTCTTGGTCAAAGAGGCCGCCGACTGCTTTAATGCGTGCATCTTGGATCTGATCGACCGCAAGGGTTGCGTCGATCCCCTCAAGATCAATTTGATTACTATTATCGAGCCTTTGCGACGCCTGGTCCGCCCTCAACGCATAGGCCCGCTCGTTCTGATCAAGCCCGGTCATACGCGGGTTCTCCATAACAAGCGCGCCCTCATCGATGCGAATAGCATCAACCGTCACAGGTCCAATTTGCGTGGTTTCAGAGACCAGAACGGACAACAAGAACAGACTAAGAAGGCCTGCAGTGGCGCCGGGTAAAACGACCCGCAAGAGGCGCACTGCATAGCTATGCCGCTTCGCGCCCTTAATCGCCCGAGCACGCGGGGATAGGGTTACTCTCCTGCCACGGATGTTCAGGTTTCGTATAGTTTGGGTGCCGGCCGTTTCGTACGCCACTTAGACCTCTTCGCGCGCTCGTTGACATATATAGCACGCTGATGATGGTTTAAAAACGGCGCACTGCGATGCGCCTACGAGTGAGCGAAGATGTCTGTTTCCGGCCATCCGGCAAGGTCAATCGCTGCGCGTGTCGGAAGGAAGTCGAAACAAGCTTGTGCGATATTCATGCGGCCCTCGCGTTCAAGCATGTCACTCAAAACGTCTCGGATCCGATGCAAATAACGGACATCTGACGCTGCATACTCCTTTTGGGCATCGGAAAGGGTGTCCGCTCCCCAATCGGAACTCTGTTGCTGTTTTGAGATGTCGACGGAGATGAGTTCGCGGGCGAGGTCCTTCAGCCCATGACGATCGGTATAAGTCCGCGCCAAGCGAGACGCGATCTTGGTGCAATAAATTGGCGTTACGACCACACCGAATGTTTCCTGCAGGAGCACAATATCGAAACGTGCAAAGTGAAAGAGCTTGAGCACCGATCGATCACTCAAAATTCGAACGAGGTTTGGCGCCGTGGTCTGACCTTTCTCGATCTGAACGAGGTGCTCATCACCCCTCCCATCAGAGACCTGCACCACACAAAGTCGGTCGCGCCCGGTAATAAGCCCCATCGCCTCCGTGTCGACGGCAATCTCGCTGCCCAAATCCAAATCGTCCGGTAAATCGTTTTTATGGATGTGGATCGCCATCTTCTTAGGGCCTGCGTCTTGTTTTCTTGCGCGTCCATGAACGAGCGGCAGGGATTGCGCAAGCAAAACCAGTGCATGCGTAACCAATCCCCGCAGTTTCAAAAAAAGTGCGTGACTTTCCTCGCAAGCTCATTAATTAGAATGTTTCTAAATTAGATGCGTTCTAAAGTGAGTGATGACCATGAAAGGCAACCAACGCGTTATCGAGCGACTGAACGAGGCGCTCTTCCTCGAACTCGGTGCAATCAACCAGTACTGGCTTCACTACCGCATGGCAGAAGACTGGGGTCTGACGAAGCTCGCGGCGAAGGAGCGGGCGGAATCGCTCGAGGAGATGGAGCACGCGGATAAGCTCATAGACCGGATCCTGTTCCTCAATGGGCACCCAAATCTTCAGACTGTAGCGCCCTTGAGAATTGGCCAAAACGTTCGCGAACTCCTCGAAGCCGATCTCGCAGGCGAATACGAAGCGCGTACCTCATACAAAGAGTCACGCGATATCTGCCATGAGGAAGGCGATTACGTTACGATGAAGATCTTCGAGGAGCTCCTGATCGACGAAGAGGGTCACATTGACTTTCTTGAAACCCAGCTCGATCTCCTGGATTCAATCGGCGTTGAGAAGTATTCGCAACTCAATTCAGCATCTGCAGACGTTGCTTCGTGAGCACTTGCAATCTCATGACACTTCGAGTGAGGCGTTTCTCTCAACGCCCACCGCTTGACGGCTTAGTCAGCAGCCTTGAAGTCGACCAGGACGCCGTCTCGATCAAGGCGCCGACGAAATTCCGCGCGCACTTCAACGAATGCGTTTTTGATTGAGTTCTCAACGATATCGCGGTCGAGCGCCTTTAGCTCGTCCGCGATCGGCGCCCATCGCACGAGCGCACTCGCGCTTTCGATGAAGTGTGCACTATCCGTGACCGTCCAAACTGTCTTTTCGAGACGCGCGTCAAAAGCGCTGAACCATTTTGTTTGAGCTTCGCGCCCGCATGACCCATCATCATTGTCTTCAATCCCGTGTCGAAAGCATGCACGCGCTGACGCTTCGCGATCCTCATTGGACAAATGGTCATCCGCAAGTGCCGATCCGATGCAGAAACACGTCATGTCGGCGAGGCTTGCGGCAAAGACTTCAAGTTTTGCGATATTGACCGATTTCGAAAAGGCGTCGTCCTCAATGGCTTTTGCGTACCGCGTACCAATCCGCTCTTTGAGATAACCGTAGAGCTTTTTCTGGCTGACAAATGCGGCTCGCGTTCGAGCGAATTCATGCACTCCATGGACGGTTCCAATAGGCAGACGATCTCTCACTAGCGGCTTGAGCGGAAGATAGGTCTCAATCGTTCGAAAAGCCGCCTTAAACATCGTTTTCCCTTGACCTCGTTCAATCGACTACATCGTCCAAACGTCTAGCGTTTCCGCCATTTGTCTAAAGACGATTGTCTACGTTTCCACCCATGGGTGAGCCCGTTACGCATTAAGATCGGGTGGACGTACGTTCAAGCAACGTGCGGCTTTTCTATTGCCTGGTCCCGCCCAGCGACTGCGATAGGGGAGGACTATCGACCATGCATTCAGACAGTGCCTATGAAGGTCACTGGCGCAAGACGAGGACATTAACGTTCTTCATCCTAGCGCTGTGGGTCTTCTTCGCCTTCATTTGCCCATGGTTCGCCAAGGAGTTGGACGCGATTGAGATCTGGGGCGGCTTCACCCTCGGCTATTACATGATTGTTCAGGGATCGCTGGTCGCGTTCGTTGTGATGATTTGGCTCCAAAATTGGCGCCAGGATCAGATCGACGATGAGTTTGGCGTCGCTGAGGACTAGGCTGAGGACATGCAAGGTGGCTTTACGCAGAACCTTGGAAAGGTCTACGCGCTCTATACTCTCGGTTTCCTCGTTTTCTTCGGGCTCATGGCCCTCTTGGAAACGACGGGAGTAGGCGCCCGCACAATCGGCGTTCTCTTTCTGAATTTAACCATCGTCATCTACGCGATCATCGGTTTCCTGGCGCGCACCATGGAAACCGACGCCTACTACGTGGCCGGACGCGAAGTGCCTGCGCTATACAATGGCATGGCGACGGCGGCCGACTGGATGTCCGGCGCGTCGTTCGTCGCGCTTGCTGGCGGCATTTATTTCGGCGGTTATCCGTATCTCGGGTTCATCGTCGGTTGGACCGGCGGCTACGTGCTCGTGAATTCGCTGATGGCGCCATATCTGCGGAAGTTCGGTTGCTACACCGTGCCGGACTTTATCGGGACCCGCTATGGCGGAAATCTTGCTCGTCTTTGCGCCGTTTTCATCCTGGTTGCCGCGTCGTTTACATATGTCACGGCGCAGATTAACGCGTCCGGCACGATTGCCTCGCGCGCACTCGGCATTCCCTTCGAATATGGCGTGTGGTTCGGAATTGCTGGTATTCTCTTGTGTTCCATGTTGGGCGGAATGCGTGGTGTGACGTGGACCCAAGTGGCCCAGTACATCATCCTCATCATAGCCTACATTGTGCCCGTCATATGGATGTCGAATGTACAGGATTTCGGCCTGATTCCGCATCTCGATTTCGGATCCGGCGCGCAGCGGATCAAAGAGCTGGAAGACATTTACGGTCTTGCAGCTCCGGCGCAGCCCGTGGGTGGCCTCCAGGTGCTGACAACACCCCACTTTGAGCCACAAGGCGGAATGGACTCTTGGAAGTTCATCACTCTCGCTCTTTGCATGATGACGGGTACGGCGTCCCTGCCCCACATTCTAATGCGTTACTTTACGACACCGTCTGTGCGGTCTGCGCGGAAGTCAGTGGGTTGGTCCCTACTCTTCATCTTCCTTCTGTACTTCACGGCACCAGCCCTTGCGACCCTGTCCAAGCTGCAGCTCCTTGATCCGAATCTGGCAACCGCGGTGATCGGCAAGTCAATTGCCGAAGTGCAGGCGCTCGAATGGGTACAGAACTGGGGTGCCGTTGGCATGCTCGCGGTCGTCGATCACTCAGGTGACGGCATCGTTCAGCTCAATGAATTCTTCATGAGGCCGGACATCGTGGTGCTCGCAACACCGGAAATCGCCGGGCTTCCCTATGTCATTTCCGGCCTGGTCGCCGCTGGCGGCATGGCGGCAGCCATGTCAACGGCGGATGGCCTGTTGCTCGCGATTGCAAACGCCCTGTCGCATGATCTGTACTACAAGATCATCGATCCCAACGCCGAGACGAAGACCCGACTCATCGTGGCACGCGTCCTTCTGATCTGCCTTGGTGTTGGCGGCGCGATCATCGCGTCACTACAGCTTACCGGGATTTTGGGTGCTGTTGCCTGGGCGTTCTGCTTTGCAAATTCTGGCCTCTTCTTCCCACTCGTTCTCGGCGTTTGGTGGAAGCGTGCCAATGCTGCAGGTGCCGTTGCAGGTATGGTCCTGGGCTTTGGTTCCGGAGCCCTTTACCTCTACTTGCTTCAAACTGGTGCAATCCAGCCGATCCTCGGCATCGATCACCTCCGGTTCGGCATGATCGGCATGCCAGTCAGTTTGGTCGCCATGGTGGTGGTCTCGCTCCTGACACCGGCTCCGTCTGAAGAAGTTCAGCGTATGGTCAACGAAACGCGTGTCCCATCAGGCAGCACGATTCTCGCGGACACGCACTACAGCAAAACCTAATTTGCAAAGGGGCGGGAGGAATCCAGCCCCTTGCTCGTTTGATACTGTGTCGCGGCAATACAATGAGGTCCCGGTGATTTACGGAACGCTGACGGTCTGCTGATCGGCGAGAAAGAAAATTATGGAGCAAACGCTCGCTGCTTTTCCCCTCTGGGTCATCGCCATCGACTATCTGCTCGGTGTTGTCATGTGGACGCTGATCGGTCGGACCGCGATGAATGTCTTTCTGCCGGAAGACTCAGATTTCTTCTTCATGCGGGTTTTCGTGAAAGCAACTGATCCGCTCTTGCGCCTCTTTCGCCCGATCACGCCAGGCTTTCTGGTTCAGCCACTCGTCCCGCTGTTTGTGGCATGGTTCATTTTCATAATCCGGTTTTACCTCATGCCGTGGCTTCTGGGGTATTCAGTCCTGGGCATGCTGTCGTTTCCGCTGGAGAGTGAAATTGCAGCCATACTTTACGATATTTCACAGAGTTTGGCCGGCGGTGGCGAATGACAACTATGCAACCGGAGAAGCGTTCCATACCCAGCCGCCGCATCTGGCTGAACGCGGGGCGGATACGTTAAAAATGCTCATGAAGCCTCACACAAGCAGGTCGTGATCCAACAGATCCAAACGCAATTCTGACCTTTTCAAAGGGCGGTGCTCCGCGTAAGACCACGGCGCATCTTTTGAGAGATTTATTGACCATGAGCACCGGCTACGAACGGCGCCGCACTTTCGCGATCATTTCGCACCCCGATGCGGGGAAAACGACGCTGACGGAGAAACTTCTCCTGTCCGGCGGCGCAATCCACATGGCGGGTGCCGTGAAGGCGCGAGGCGAAGCGCGACGCGCCCGGTCGGATTGGATGAAAATTGAGCAGGATCGAGGCATCTCGGTCACGTCATCGGTTATGACGTTCGACTATCGCGGGCTTCACTTCAACCTTCTCGATACGCCGGGACACGAGGATTTCTCCGAAGACACTTACCGCACGCTGACCGCAGTGGATTCTGCCATCATGGTGATCGACGCGGCAAAGGGGATCGAGAGCCAGACCCGCAAGCTTTTTGAAGTCTGCCGCCTGCGCGACATCCCGATCACGACATTCGTCAACAAGGTCGACCGGGAGGGACGCGACCCGTTCGAAGTGCTCGACGAAGTGCATGAAGACCTTCAGTTGGATATCGCACCGATCGTCTGGCCCGTGGGGCTAGGCGGCCAGTTTCACGGTCTGGTTGACCTTCGAAACTGGTCGTTCATGACCTCGTCCAAAGAGCGCGGAGCGGCATTCGATACGGTCATTGAGACAAACGGTTTGGATAGCGGAGCGCTTGATGATCTGGTCGAAGCGTCGGTCCTTGAAGCGACGCAGGAAGCCGCAGAACTTGCGGCAGGCGGCTACGAGCCATTTAACGAGGCCGCCTATCGCGAAGGTAATTTAACACCAGTGATTTTCGGCTCAGCGCTTCGTGGGTATGGGATCGGCCCGCTCCTCGATCTGATTGCCGATCACGCTCCGCCGCCCCGGCCCAACCCCGCTGAACCGCGCACCGTTGAGCCGAATGACCCGGACGTTTCTGGTTTCGTTTTCAAGGTTCAAGCGAACATGGACAAAAACCACCGCGACCGGGTGGCGTTCATGCGGCTTTGTTCGGGCACCTTCAAACGCGGCATGAAACTGAAACAGGTGCGGACGGCGAAGGACGTGCTCGTTCACTCTCCGATCGTGTTCATGGCACAGGATCGCGCCGTTACCGAGGAGGCTGGACCGGGCGATGTGATCGGCATCCCAAACCACGGTACGATCCGCGTCGGTGATACATTCACCGAAGGCGAGGAGCTTCGCTTCACGGGCTTGCCGGTTTTCGCGCCAGAGATCCTACGTCGTGTCCGGATGACAGATTCCTCCAAAACAAAGCAACTCCGACAAGCGCTCACCGACCTCTCCGAAGAGGGACTGATCCAAGTGTTCAAGCCATCACTTGGCGCGCAATACATTGTCGGTGCCGTTGGTCAGTTACAGTTGGACGTTCTGGCGTCACGCGCAGCGGCTGAGTATCGGGTCGAGATTGCGTTTGAGCCGGTACCGTATTCGACGGCGCGTTGGCTGAAGTCCGAGGATGAAGACGTGCTCGATAAGTTCGTCAAAACCAACTCTGCGAACATCGTCTATGACCGCGATGAGAGCCCTGTTTATATGGCAGGTAGCGCCTGGGATCTGAATTATCGCATGGAAAACAATCAAGCGATCGCGTTTGAGAAGACGCGCGACTTGAACTGAGACCCTAAGCTTGGCGATCCTCCTCGGCATCGACACCGGCGGGACCTTCACTGACGCGGTGATCTATGACGACGCTTCAGGGGCAGTCCTTGCCAAGGCCAAGTCGCCGACTACCCATGGAGACTTGGCGCACGGTATCCGAGCAGCGATAGAACAGGTATTCAGTACATCAGACGTAGCGTCGGCCATCGAAATGATCGGTGTCTCCACGACGCTTGCCACAAATGCACTCGTCGAAGGCCAAGGTCAGCCGGCAGCGCTCATTTTCGTTGGCTTCAAAGAGAGCGATCTCGGTCGGATCGACATGCGGAGCGTCCTGGATGAGCGCGCGGTCATCGCGGTCAATGGGGGCCACACGGTGCACGGGTCGGAAGCGATGCCACTCGATCTCGATGGCCTTGAGGTAAAAATTGGAGAGATCGAAGAAACAGTCAGCGCCTATGCGGTCGTATCGCAATTCGCCGTCCGCAACTCGGCTCATGAGATCGCCGCGCGCAATCTCATTCGGGAGATAACCAGCAAACCCGTGACATGCTCGCACGAACTAACGAGCAAATTGGGTGGCCCGCAGCGGGCACTCACGACCGTGTTGAATGCACGGCTGATCAGCCTGATCGATCAGCTGATCGCAAGCATCTCGCTGCTTGCTGAGGAGTTTTGTCCAGGTGTTCCGATTATGGTGGTCCGCTGCGACGGCACTTTAATGTCGGCCGAAAGCGCAAAAACGCGGCCTATCGAAACGATCCTTTCTGGACCTGCAGCAAGTGTAGTGGGGGCCGCGCATTTGGCGGATGCGGCCGACGCCTTTGTCTCGGACATTGGTGGCACGACAACAGATATTGCCGTACTGACCGGCGGCCGACCGAGGCTCAACCCAGAAGGTGCCCGTGTTGGCGGCTGGCAAACTCTTGTCGAAGCGATCGACATCGAAACGCATGGGCTTGGCGGTGACAGCCGGGTTAGCATTCAGCATGAAGGCACGAAACCCAGGCTTGTTTTAGGCCCCCAACGCGCTATCCCGCTTGCGGTCTTCTCAGATCGCTTTGGGTCGAAAGTCTTGAATGTGCTGGATAAGCAATTGCGTCGATCCCGCACCGATGATCGCGATGCGCAGTTCGTGGTCTTAAACCCTGCTGTCAAAATCAACACCGGAGCCCCGGAAACAGCAATAATAGAAAAACTGGCCGAGGGCTGGTCATCGCTTGAGGCGTTGACTCCCACCCGGCGCGAGCGGGCTATCGTTGATCGATTGTTGGCGGCGGGTGCATTGAGGCTCGCGACATTTACACCGACGGATGCCTCCATCCTGACAGGCTCCTATGACGCCCACGGGCGTGCCGCGAGCGAGAGGGGGGCAAGCCTCTTCGCGCGGATGAAGGACCGCGTCGGCAACCCTATTGCGAGCGATGCATCAGCGTTTGCCCGCTGGGTCATTGATGCTCTCGTCAAAAGCTCCGCTGAAAAACTAAGGTCCGTTGCCCTTGCCGCGGACGGATTCAAACCGGAAAACATCCCGGAGGTGGTCCTGGAAGCTGCGCTCGCAGGTCATCGCGGCAAGACGACACTCAATCTCGCGCTCAACGCGCCAGTGGTTGGAGTCGGCGCTAGTGCGGGCGCCTACTATCCAAGAATTGCAGATACACTCAACACGGGCGCAATCGTGCCTGAAGACGCTGACGTGGCGAATGCTTTGGGTGCAGTTGTCGGACGAGTTTCTGTGCGTCGGACAAAGACACTTGTCCCGAATGACGCTGGCGCGTTCGAAATTGACGGTTCAGGCAATTCATTCAAAAACGCAAAGCGGGCGCTTGAGGCGGCAGAATCATTGTTTAAAGCGGCTTTGCGCGAAGAAGCAGAAGCGATGGGCGCTGTTGACCCGAGCGTGCATGTCACCGCTGAGGCTGTGGAAGTGGATGTCGAAGGCCGCACGATGGCAATCGAACTCAAGCTCATCGGCGAAGCTTACGGCCGCCCTCGAACAATATCCGCATAGTCGGGGACAAACACCGACAAGCTGTGAGCGGTTACGTCCGTCACATTGTTCCTGGTACTCATCCGCTTTAGCACTAATCCTCAGGGATTTTCGCGCATTCGGGATCGAGCACAGCATGAAAAACATCACGGTCGTCAATCACCCGCTCATTCAGCACAAGCTCACCATCATGCGGGACAAGGCGTCGTCGACGTCAAAGTTCCGGCGTCTCCTTCGCGAGGTCTCCATGCTCCTTTGCTATGAAGTCACGCGCGACCTCCCGATGACGCTAAAGGAGATCGAGACCCCGCTCGCCCCCATGATGGCGCCGGTTCTTGAGGGCAAAAAACTCTGTTTCGCCTCGGTACTTCGCGCCGGAAACGGCTTGCTTGAAGGAATGCTTGATCTGGTGCCGTCAGCGCGCGTTGCCCATGTCGGGCTTTATCGAAATCCAGAGACGCTCGAGGCCGTTGAATACTATTTCAAGGCGCCGGAAGACATGAAGGATCGCACCACCATCGTAGTTGACCCCATGCTTGCCACCGCGAACTCCGCGACCGCAGCGATAGACCGACTGCGCGAAGGCGGCGCCACTGATATTCGCTTCTTGTGCCTGTTAGCAGCACCCGAAGGAGTTGAGCGGCTGAATAATTTTCAACCCACAGTGCCCATTTTCACCGCAGCCATCGATGAAAAGCTAAACGAAAAAGGCTATATTGTGCCGGGACTTGGCGATGCGGGCGACCGGATGTACGGCACAAAATAGGCAGTTTTCGGGGCAATAGAGACATGCTTTGACGGTTTTTCCAGCGGGAATTCACTTGACCGCGACTCGCGAATAAGAAAAGACGATTCCAGGGTCTTGGCGGTATTTTCTCTCGCGTTGCTGGCAAGCGAAACCGGCATCAGCAACGTCCTCGCGGCCTTATAAGCGCGATTTTGATCTCATTTTCGATCTTCTGCTGATTGTCACTTGAAAGCGGCGAAACATCAGGAGAACCCGAATGACAATGGAAAATGTGATGTGCGTATCCTACGCAGGTGGTCAGGGCAAAACCACCATGGCGCAGGCGCTCTACACGATCCTCAAGCGGAATGGTTTGGATTACGGGTTGGTGAGTGCCGACTTCATCGACGATTCCGGTCATTCCAAGCTGGGAAAACTCTTTCCTGGCGTCACTGACGAGTATGGCATCGGCGCGGAACTGACAGCGGCGCGTCATTCCAATAATCCAAACGCTCCACTCCGGTATTGGGATAAGTTCGGCTACATTCTCCTCAAAGGGGGCCACATCATTGATATCGGGGCTAACGTGTTCCCGAGCCTTTCGACCTGGTCATTGGACCGCTCGATCTACAAAATCCTCGAGAAAAAGAACGCGCCTGCACTCGACCTCTTCGCAGTCACAAAGGCCGAGCAGCATTCGGTTCAGAACCTGAAGCAGCTGATCAAGACGATCACCTCCGAGCAGATCTTGCGTCTCAATCGCATCGTGATAGTGCGCAACGAGGCGGCTGGCTCTTTCGACGGTATTTCATTCGACGATATCCAGAAGGAAGTTGACGCTGAGTTCGTCTTCCTCGACGTTCCGCGCTGCTATTCAGAGATCTGGGAAGAACTCGAAAAGAAGATGGTGCCGTTCGACTCCATCCTCGACAAGGACGAGGACGAGATCGTCTCGCTCCTTGATGTTGACGTCTTCACGGCAGCTTCCGGTAAGTCGCAGATCGAAGAGTGGCTGGACGAACTCGAGAAGCGTTTGATGGACGCTCAATTGCTGGTTCTGGAAGAGCCGCAAAAAGACGCCGCTGAATAACCCATCATTGATGTAGTCAACAAAAGCCCCACTCCGGCGGGGCTTTATTGCTTTAGGCGGGGACTTCCTCGCCGGCCCAATCAAAAACTTTGCCACTATCGCCAGAGGTTCGGCCACCGATCACTTTCAAAAGGTAGTCGGCGGACTGTTCCGCAGTAAAGAGTTTGCCGTCAGGTACATGGCCCTGAAACGGCTTCGAAAGCCCGGAATCTACGGTGCCAGGGTGTAGGCCAATACAAATCGCTTTTGGCTTTGTACGCGCCAATTCGATTGCTGCACATTTCAGCACCATATTGAGAGCTGATTTCGACGCGCGATAGCTGTACCAGCCGCCCAGTCGGTTATCCGAAATCGACCCGACCCGCGCCGAGATGGCGGCAAAGACTGACGGCGATGCCTTGGGCAGCTTTGGGAGAAAGTGCTTGGCTATTATGGCCGGACCAACGGTATTTATCGCCAGTGTTTCAGCCATCGCAGATGGATCGAGGTGGCGCCACGTCTTCTCGGGCCCAAAGTCCGGCGTATGGAGGATGCCTGAAGCAACGATCACCACGTCGAGCCGGTCAGCACGGCTCGCCGCAGCGGCTATCGTCTCTTCGTTCTTGAGATCAAAGGCGCCAGGTTCAATCTTTTCATGCTCTGGAACGCCTTTCGTATCGCGCGCAAAGGCCAGAACACGTGCGACTGATGGGTCTTCCGCGAGGCCTTGGGCCAATGTTGCGCCAATACCGCCGGACGCGCCAAAGACAGCAGCTGTGAGGTTTGAACCTAGCGAAGACAGATCGGACATCCGGCGCTAAATATAGCGACGCCTCCCTCGGGCAATGCCTCTATGCCGTAAGCTTTCCAATATGCTCAGCGGCCTCGTGCGGGTTGACCGATGCCTTTCGGATTAGGCCATCGAAGTGTCGTGTGAGAGCCGCGATGTGGTCGGTCCGATTGAGCACGAAATACATATCACCCATGTAAATCGCTGCGCGCTCTGGCCCGAAAACCGTATACGGCGCGGAGAACGCTTCCCGGCCATCAAAGAGGAACATGCGAAAGGTTGGATAGAGTTCGTCGACAAGCCGCGCCATGTGGTTCAGCTGCGCCGTCCGAACATCACTTGAAAGGGCAGCCCAAATCCCTTCTCCATTTGCCAGGTGCTCCAACGTCTGCACTGGCATACAAACCTCCATGTCCGTCTCTGGACGCCGGTTATAGTCGATACGTGTTGCGGCCTCCCAGACTTGTGTATTCGCCTTCGGGCCGAAGCCGCGTTCATGCTCAAAGGCGATCAACTCCTCGGTTCTGAGGAGATCAGGAACGCGCGAGGGGACGTACCTAATCTTTGTCCCGATTGCTTCTCGATGCCACCTGGCAAGTTGGGTTTCTTCCTCGCCGACAGGCGCCTCCTCAATCTCAAGGGTCGGTGCGATCTCGGTGCGCTGCATTTCCGCCTGCGAGAGACCCAACAGCCAGTCCACCGACACGCCATGATTAAGCGCGATCCGATGGAGCGTTTCAGCCCGCGGGAGCCTGGAAGCTTGAGGATTGAGGAGCTGTGTTAGCGCTGAACGGTCGATACCGATTGAGCGCGCGAAAGCGGCAGGACGGCCTTCATACGCTGACAACAATTGAGCAAGCCGGTCTTGGAAAATCGGGTGAACGTCTCTCTTATCCAGCATAAAATCTCATTTTGCTTTGTTTACACAACAAATGCGATATTGCAGCGCAATCACTGCGTATTCAATGGATTGTCGCGTTGGCTTCCCGGTTTTTCCCAGCAACGATCTGGTCACAGTTTGATTGGGGCTGCGAATGATGCCGGGGACGAAAAGGCGCGCAGAAGTCAGCGTGGTGGAGTGGCCGACTATCCTTCTGGTCATTGCGAACTACGGCGTCTGGTTTGCAGCGATGATCATCACCGCGACTGCACCTTCGGGTTGGATCTCACTACCATTTTTGATCTTCGCAACGACACTCCATGCGTCCTTGCAGCACGAAGCGCTCCACGGACATCCAACCCGCAACATTGCTGTCAACGAATTACTGGTTTTCCTGCCGATCGGCCTCTTTATCCCCTATCGCCGTATGAAGACACTGCACCTTCGCCATCACCGGGACGAGACCCTGACGGACCCGTACGAAGATCCAGAATCCTTCTATCGGCCCCAGGCCGAGTGGGGTCACTATTCAGCGGTGTTTCGTGCAATCCTGAATGCGAACAACACGCTGGTGGGCCGGATCGTTCTCGGGCCTGCTCTTTCGCTTTTCGGGTTTTGGCGGGATGACGCAAAGCTGGCCTTTGCCGGCGACGAAAAGGTTATCGTCGCGTGGTCGCGCCACTTGATCGGTCTCGCCATCGTCTTCGCCATCTTGGTGATGCTTGGGGTTTCCCTACCGCTCTACATCCTGGCCGTAGCCTACCCCGCGATGTCGCTCCTCATGGTGCGGACGTTCGCGGAGCACCAGGCAGACGACGATCCGCACGGCCGCACAGTGATTGTCGAGAAAGGTGGGCTTTGGGGGTTCCTTTTCCTCAACAATCACCTTCATGTGGTTCATCACGAACAACCGCGCGCGCCATGGTATGAATTGCCGTCAATTTACGCGGCAGACAGGGAGCGATTTCATCAAAAGAACGGTGGTTATGTCGTTCCATCTTACGGCGCACTCTTTTCGGCCTATGCGTTTCGGCGCAAGGAAGCCGTGCCGCATCCTACGGTTTAGCCTACGGTCCGAACCATGATCGCCGCCTGGTCGATGTATGACTGGCCAGAAATCGAGGTGCATACCGACCGTCTTTGGGGAGCACTCAGAGACGCCCTCCTAGAGGCTGGTCTTGACCCGCCCGCTGATCGGACACGCGATGATGATTTCATGCACGTTTGGACAGCTCCTAACCTCCTCTTCGCGCAGACGTGCGGGTTACCGTACTCTCGCTTCCTCATTGACCAGGTGACGCTAATCGGGACACCGCATTACGCGTGCGAGGGGTGTGAGGGACCAAATTACTCAAGCGCGATTGTTGTGCGACATGACAGCGAGATTGAAAAACTTCATGAGTCAGTCGGATTGACGGTGGCGTTTAACGAGCCCTGGTCGCAATCCGGTCGCGGCGCTTGGCATCGCTTAAGCCTCGTTGGTCGCAAAAAAACCGTTTTTGGCCGTGTACTGAAAACGGGTGCCCATCGCGCATCACTTCGTGCCGTTGCGGCTGGCGAGGCTGATATCTGCGCTGTCGATGCGGTGTGTTGGGCACTTTTTCAGCGATACGACCCGGAGCCGACAGCCAAGCTGCGTGTGCTGGAATGGACAGAAAAGACCCCCGGCTTACCGGTGATCTCACATGCTGGTTTGTCAGAGGACGATCGAAGTAAGATCCAGGTGGTTTTCGAACATGTGATTTCCAACCTTGATACGCCCACGAAGGATTCTTTGATGCTTTCGGGCTTCACCAGAACGAGCGAAAGCGACTACCGGCCACTCGCGGAAACGCTTGCTCAGGCGACCGCCGAATGGGACCCGTTGCTGGGCGCACTGTCGGATAAAACCTCGTCCAGCCTCGGTTGAATTTTCCGCTCTGCTTGCGGGGATTTTCCGTAAAGCTCGCGATAACAGCGGGAAAAATGAGAGGCGGAGATGAAACCACACGCCACGGCCACCTCGATAATGGGCATTGAGGTCTGGATGAGAAGGTGCCGCGCCCGATCGAGCCGCAGTTCGAGATAGTATCGAGCGGGCGAACGGCTCAGATTCTGGATAAACAGACGCTCTATCTGACGGCGCGAGAGGCCAACCCGCTTAGCAATCCAGTCCATAGACACGGGCTCTGCAAGGTTCGCCTCCATCATTTCGATGATCAATAAGAGCTTGGAGTTGTGGATGCCGAGCCGGGCTCGAAGCGGAAGCCGTTGACGGTCATGCGGATTGCGAACCCGATCGGTGAGCGCCATCTCGCAAATGCGTGTGATCAGTGAATCGTCGTGATCCTGCGCGATCAGGTGGAGCATCATGTCCAGAGCGGCTGTCCCGCCGGCACATGTGCAGAGATGTCCGTCCACCTCAAAAAGATCGGCGTAGACATCGGCTTCGGGGAAGCGCTCCTGAAAACTCGGCAGATTCTCCCAGTGGATCGCACAGCGGCGACCATCTAGAAGCCCAGCATCCGCAATCAGCCAAGCACCCGTGCAGAGACCGCCGATGCCGATTGAACGCTTGTCGAAGGTGCGAAGCAGAGTGCGAAGTTGACGATTGCCTGCATCTGTAACTTCCATACCGGCGCACACAATGAAGAGATCAGGCGCATCTCCACTTGTCGCGGCCCGCTGTTCCATCTCAAGTGAGCGATGTGCTTCAATGTGAAGCCCATTGCTCGCAAGCGCCGCTTCGCCGTCGGCACTCACCGTGTACCAAGTGTAGATTTCTTCACCCGCCAGGCGGTTCGCGATCCGCAACGGTTCAACAGCCGTCGTAAACGCGATCATCGAGAACCGAGGTGCGAGGTAAAAGCCAATCGTGCGCTTTTTGCCAGCTTGGGCCATAGCCGTCATTCAAGTCCGGTGCGGAAGCCAGGCCGGAAGTCTATGTGCGACGTGCGGGCGACGCAATTAGGAAATCGATCACGATTAATCGGGATCGCTTTACGTGCGCTTCAGCCCACCGCGCGCCGAGAGGCAGAGCGTCTGCGCCGTCGTACCGGCTGTTCAGCGTCAGTTGCGTTATCCGCAGACCGCTCAGGTAAGGTCACAGCGCTCGCAAGATTGGGAAATGGATCAGCCTTGTTCGGCAAGGCCATCGCGTTCACAAAATGCCCTTGGAAATTGGGTTCCAAGGCGGTTTCGATCTTCTCGATCGCGCATACGGTTTTCTCGATGCTTCGGCGATGTCCGCGATTGAGGAGCGCCATCCGGGCTCCGATGCCAGCTGCATTCCCAACCGCCGAAACCCGATCAAGATCGCAATCGGGGATGAGCCCGAGGATCATCGCATATTTCGGGTCGATGAATGAGCCAAACGCGCCCGCCAGCCGAATCTCAGCGACTTTGTCGGTCGCCGCCTTCTCCATGAGCAGTTTCACACCTGCATAGAGAGCAGCCTTTGCGAGTTGAATTGCGCGGACGTCATTTTGCGTGACGGTGATCATCGGATCAGCATCGCGGATGACATAAGAAAAGGTCCTGCCATCCTGGATGATACGCGGGGATTGTGCGCGACGCGTACCGTCAATGATCCCATCTTCAGTTATGATCCGCGCGAGATACATCTCCGCGATCACTTCGATGATTGCCGAGCCGCAAAGACCGGTTACGCCGGTCTTTTCTGTCTGTGCCTCGAATTGGGGCTCATCTGACCAGGCTTCAGAGCCAATCACCCGAAAACGCGGTTCTAGCGTTACTGGGTCAATGCGTAGGCGTTCAATGGCGCCCGGAGCAGCCCGCTGGCCACACGAAATTTCCGCGCCTTCAAATGCCGGACCTGTGGGTGACGATGCCGCTAACACACGGTCCTTAGAACCAAGTACGATTTCTGCATTGGTGCCCACGTCAACGACAAGCATCAGATCGTCGGAGTTTTGAGGCGCTTCCGCGAGCGTGACGGCTGCCGCATCCGCGCCCACGTGACCCGCAATGCATGGGAGCAGATAGACGCGTGCCCCACGGTTGAAGCTGAGGCCCAAATCCTGCGCTGTGACAGAAACAGGTCCTGAAGACGCCAGCGCAAAGGGCGCGCCACCTAATTCTGTCGGGTCGATGCCGAGGAAAAGGTGATGCATCACCGGGTTTGCGACAAATACCGCATCCAAGATGTCCTGGGTTGCGATCTCGGCTTCTGCGCAGGCTTTTTCAGCCAGTTCGTCAATCGCTTCCCGCACCGCTTTGGTCATCGCATCACAACCTGACGGGTTCATCATGACGTAGGAAACACGGCTCATAAGGTCTTCGCCAAAACGGATCTGCGGGTTTGCAGCTCCGGATGTGGAGATGATGCGACCGGAAAGAAGCGAAACAAGATTGACGGCAATGGTGGTCGAACCAATGTCGACGGCGAGCCCGTAGGCTTCATTTTTCAAACCGGGCCAGAGCGCGATGACGGTTTCCCTGTCAGTCTCTCGATCCCGATGGATCGCAGCGGTGACACGCCAATTGTCCGCGCGGAGTGTTTTCTGTAGTCCGGCATAGAGGTGAAAATCGATGCCGACGTTTTGGAGCCCCCACTCGGTGGCGAGCGCCTTGATGAGCCGATCCGCATCTCCAAGAGGATTATGCATGTCCGGCTCTTCAACCTCGACATAGCAAAGCGTGACGGCCGGATCTCGTTCAATGCTTCGCGTGTCTGCGGCCTTCCTCACCATGGATGCATTGACGGCGACATCTTGGGGGACATCGATGACGAGATCACCGCGCACCGTTGCTGAACAGGACAATCGGCGGCCAGGTTTTAGGGAGCGTTTTTCGGCGTAGCGTGTTTCCTTCGGTCCGAACTCTGAGAGGTTTTCGCATGCTGACGTTATGCCGTGCTTTGCGAATTGACCCTCGGCGACTTCGACCTGGCAGCGGCCGCACACCCCGCGCCCGCCGCAGACGCTCTCGACATAGACGCCGAGTTCACGAGCGGCATCGAGAACCGGCGTCCCAACGGGAAACCGTCCACGTTTGCCAGATGGCATAAAGAGGATGAGCGGATCAGTCATCAAACTTGGAGCCCGATACTTTTCGTGAGGTTTTTTCGAAATGTTCGCGCAACTCTCTCAAATCAATTCGGCACTGTTGGCTCCACCATTCTGAAACGGCTTCAACCTTTAGATATAGCCAATCCCAAATGGTCCTCATAAAGAGAGCCGTGTCAGCCAGCCCTGCGTGCTGCGCGACCGCCGCGGCGGCCACCGCGCGCCGCGCCGGCTGCTGGAGTTGATGTGTTCGCTGCTTCCGGTGTCGCCGCCTTTGTCGGCGCATGATCGCGATATGTCATGATCCACGTGCCGCAGTTCTCATCGGTTGAATTTAAGACGTTCGCCGCCCGCACAGCTTCCATCTCACCGGGACGGCAGGGATTCATGATCGCCGAGGTCATGCCCGACGCAATCACCATGGGGATGAAGGCCGCATTGATACCGTGACGGTGAGGCAGGCCGAACGAAATGTTCGACAGCCCGCACGTGGTGTTGACCTTCAATTCCTCGCGGAGCCGACGCACCAGCGCGAAAACCTGACGGCCAGCGGTTCCCATCGCACCAATCGGCATAACCAGCGGATCAATCACAATGTCATGGGCCGGAATGCCGTAGTCAGCCGCGTGCTCCACGATCTTTTTGGCGACCTCGAAACGAACGTCTGGGTCTTCGGATATCCCCGTTTCGTCGTTGGAGATGCCAACCACTGGAACGTCATATTTTTTTATGAGCGGTAAGATCGCCTCGAGCTTTTCTGTCTCACCCGTAACCGAGTTTACGAGGGGGCGACCTTTCGCGACCTTTAAGCCCGCTTCAATCGCTGCGGTGACAGACGAGTCGATCGAAAGCGGCACATCGACCAGGTCTTGAACGATCTCAAGTGTTTTGACGAGGAGGGGCGGCTCGGTCTCATTCGGGTTTACAGCTGTGACACCTGCATTCACGTCGAGCATGGTCGCGCCCGCTGCCACCTGCTCGAGCGCATCCTTTCGAACCGTGTCGAAATTGCCCTCGTTCATTTCGGCTGCGAGTTTTTTGCGGCCGGTGGGGTTGATGCGCTCACCGATCACACAGAACGGATCGTCAAAACCAATCGCGATTTCTTTTGTCGCCGAGGCGACAATCGTACGGGTCATTCTGCGGCTCCGAGCATCGGCGCGTCGTCATTTGCGTATAAAGATATCTTTATATCCCAATTTCCTCGAATTTCAAGCCATTCCGCAGCTTTCGCGATACCGCCAAACGGGAACATGTGAATGTGGGTGATCGGCCCACCTGGATTGTCCGCCCAATATTCTTCAATAGGCTCGATCATCTGGTTGGGATTGTAGCCAGTCGCAAGCGCGGTCACGGCAGACGTCCGCTTTCTCAAGAAACCGATGGAGTTACCGACGCCACACATGGCAGCGTACTTGACAAGCGTGGTGAACTTTGCCGGCCCCGCAACACCCAGATGGATCGGCAGGTAAAGCCCAGCAATGCGGACGCGTTCAGCCCACCGTATAAAGACCTGCGGATCGAATCCGAACTGCGTGACAATGCGAGCGTCGGCATTGGTCCGCGCGGCAACTGTGGCCTTATCAAAAAGCACCTGATCGATGCTGCCAATTGGGTAATTCGGATTGCCCTCCGGGTGGCCGGCAATCCCGAACTGCTTAATGCCGTAATGATCGAGAATGCCCTGCTCAAGAATATCGAGCGTTTGGCTGTAGGGACCCATCTGCCGATCAGCTTCACCAGCGATGAGAAGAAGGTCTGAAGCGCCACCCTCTTGGGTGTAGCCCGCAATGCGTCTGGTGAGATCGATCTCAGACATGATCCGGCGCGCCGGCAGATGCGGCACTGGCGAATACCCTGCGTCGGTGAGGGACCGGCAGGCAGCAATCATGTCGCTGGTGGTGTGCGTCCCGATGTCTGTGACGTAAACGGATGTCCCTTCCGGAAACAAACCTTTTGGCGTTTTTCCGTCGAGGACGAGCTTCGGCGAAGCTTCAATCGATGCTGGAATGCGTGGTTTCTGTGTGCTCATCAAAACCCTCACTATCGATAAGCGTTTTCAGGCGCTTGGTTGGATAGGCCTGTTCGATTTCCGCCGCGATCCGATCGGCTTCTTCGTCCAGATTGTCGCCGCAAGGTTCTGGTGCGCCGCGCCGCCACTCCGCCAAATAGGCTTCGGAGTCCTTCGCGCCGACTTTCATCGCGCACGCATCGATTGCCGTGATAAACCGTTTGGGCAGTTCGCGTTTGGCCGCTGTCCGGCCTTTTTTTACGATGATCTGCGCCGGAATATCTCTCCAGGATACGATGATGCTTTGCGCCATGCGTTCCGTCCCTCACTTTTGAAAGCATGTTGAAATCGGCCTGATCCAGATCGCTCTTGGGCGACAGGGACCATCTGGAATGCGACACTTTCTAATCTACGGTGTCGTTTACTGAACTCTTAGCTGGCGAGGCGTTCCGGGAGTTCAACCGAAAGGTCGCCATAACCTGTGTATCGTCGCTCGAAAGTGAGCCTGAGAATCCCAGCCAACTCTTTAGCTCGGACAGTCAATTCAGGGTCATCGGTCTGCGCGATATAGACGGCTTTTTTATAGTGCCCGAAATACATGTCCCGAAGTTCCGGGTGGCGATCCAAGCCGAGTGGCTTGAGAAAAAATGCTTCATACTGGCGCGCAAGAAAATCCGTGATGAAGAACGTCGTCATGTCCTCATCGGCCCGAAGCGCACTTTCTTCGACACCTTGATAGAAGGAAAAACAGTGCGGTCCACGAAGCCGGACCGCATTGTGTTTTTCACAGACTTTGTCGAGAAGACCGCCAGTTCCGCAGTCTGCATAACCAATCAGGATGCGGGTAAAACCCTCGCTCTTCGCTTTGAGAATCGCGTCTTCCGCCGCGGCCGGGATCTTGTCCGGCATATGATGGAAATTCGCATTCAGAGCCCGAAGCTCGACATGGTCTAGTCCAGACTGAGCAAGTACTGCCCTCACCTCGCGTGCGATCATACCGCACGCGATGACGCAGACGCGATCTGGTGACATTGGGCTCGGCCTAGGCCGTCGCCTGCAACTGATTGTGCTTGCGATTTATGAGTTCTTTCGCAGTCTCAACGGCAACAGCCGCATCCCGGCAGTAGGCATCAGCGCCGATGGCCATACCGAACTCCTCGTTCAGCGGAGCGCCACCGACCAAAATGATATAGTCATCGCGCATGCCCCGTTCTTTCATCGTGTCGATCACGACCTTCATGTAAGGCATCGTCGTTGTAAGCAGCGCCGACATACCGAGGAAGTCAGGTTGATGCTCCTCGATCGCTGTAAGATATTCATCCGCGTCGGTATTGATGCCGAGATCGATGACATCGAAGCCCGCGCCCTCCATAATCATGCCGACCAGATTTTTGCCGATGTCGTGAATGTCGCCTTTGACGGTACCGATGACCATCTTGCCGAGCTTCGGCGCTCCAGTTTCAGCAAGCAGCGGCCTAAGGATGGACATTCCTGATTTCATGGCGTTTGCGGAAAGAAGCACTTCCGGCACGAACAGAATACCATCGCGGAAGTCTTCGCCGACGATACGCATGCCCTCTACAAGCGCCTTTGTGAGGACGTCATAGGGCATCCATGAGCGTTCCAGAAGGATATTAACGCCCTCTTCGATCTCTTCCTTGAGCCCATCATAGAGATCGTCGTGCATCTGCTGGACGAGTTCGTCGTCAGGGAGGCTTGCGAGATCAATTTCGTCTTCGTCGGACATGGTACTCCTCCAGGCACGGCTTTTCGGTCAAGAAAGCACAACGCTAAAAGTATGCACAAATGATTATAGGACGCATTTCCCTCAGAGCGACGCGACCGGCATCGCGAACGACGTTTTTTCGACCGTTACACTTCGCTTTGTCCCGTTGCGGCAGGTAAAGGCGCTGGCGGACCACCTGCGCCGTTCCATATGCACCACCATCATTAGGAGATTAACGTAGCTGCAAGGTGCCACTATGGCTGACGCAACTTCCGATCGACAGGCCCGCCGGAGACGATCAACGGGCGGTGCAGAGGCTCGCCGCGCTGCGCGTCGGACCGGTCCGGCTCAGCTGTCCTTCATTCGGCGGAACGTGCCACCCTATGAGCCGTTCACGACCGAAGTGCTCGAACAGATCGAGACCAACGCGGACACGCTCCTTGAGACCATTGGAATTGAGTTTCGAGACGACGCCGAAGCGCTATCCATGTGGAAAGACTCGGGCGCGGATGTCACCGGGGAACGGGTTCGATTTCCGAAAGGCCTTGTTCGAAGTCTCCTGAAGACGGCGCCACCCATATTCACGCAACACGCGCGGAACCCAGAACGTTCGGTGGAGATCGGCGGTTCGAACACAGTGTTTGCGCCGGTTTACGGCCCACCCTTTGTCCGCGACCTTGATGGCGGGCGGCGATACGCGACAATTGAAGACTTCAGAAATTTCGTGAAGCTCGCTTACACCGCACCCTCAATGCACCATTCCGGCGGAACGCTTTGCGAGCCGGTCGACATCCCCGTCAATAAACGTCATCTCGATATGGTTTATAGCCATATTCGATACTCGGATAAGCCGTTCATGGGCTCCGTTACCGCGCCGGAGCGGGCGGAAGATTCGGTTGCGATGGCGAAGGTCGTATTCGGCGACGAGTTCGTCGATCAGAACTGCGTGTTGATCAACCTGATCAACGCAAATTCGCCGATGGTCTTCGACGACACCATGCTGGGCGCGCTGAAGGTGTATGCTCGAGCAAACCAGGCGTCGATCGTGTCGCCCTTCATTCTTGCGGGCGCAATGAGCCCTGTAACGGTGCTCGGCACGCTGACCCAGATCCTCGCTGAAGCGATGGCCGGTATGGCGTTTGCGCAGCTCTGCCGACCTGGCGCGCCAGTCGTTTTCGGGACGTTCGCATCGTCGATTTCCATGCAGTCCGGTGCACCGACTTTTGGCACGCCAGAACCGGCCTTCGTGCTCTATGGCGCTGCTCAGTTGGCGCGCCGTTTGGGCGTGCCGTTCCGGTCCGGCGGCTCGCTGTCTGGCTCGAAAGTAGCAGACGCGCAGGCCGCCTATGAGAGCGCTCAGACTATACTGCCAACACTCTTGGGCGGCGTGAATTTCGGTTTACATTCAGCGGGTTGGCTGGAAGGCGGCTTGGTTTCAGGATATGAAAAATTCGTGCTCGACTGCGATCAATTGGGCATGATGCAGCGCTTCGCCGAAGGGATCGACGCCTCACCAAATGGACAAGCGCTGGCGGCCTTTGAGGAAGTCGGTCCCGGGCAGCACTTTTTAGGGTGCGCGCACACGCAGGAGAATTTTCAAACGGCTTTTTATCGCTCCATGATCGCCGACAACAATTCGTTTGAACAATGGCAGGCTGAAGGATCAAAAACCGCTGAGCAGCGCGCCAATGGCATCGTCAAAAATTGGCTCGCCGAATATCAAGCACCGCACCTCGATCCGGCGATCGATGACGCGCTCCAGGGCTTCATGACGAAGCGAAAAGAAGGAATGCCCGACGCTTTCACGTGAAAGGATACGTCACCGGCAACCGCTGGCGCCTACATGCGATCGAAAGCGATGCGACAGGCGTTTGGGCTCCGAGACCCGGGATAAGACCGAATTATCCGGCTAAGCCGCCATGCGGCGCCGACGACTTGTGCGCTCCCTGCGCGGCGTGATCTCCTTAGACGGTGCCGCGTTGGTAAGAGGCCCAAGTGCCTGAACAATTTGATCAATTGTCGGCCGCAGCCCTTTTTGGTGGCTGTCAATCGCCGCCCGCATAGCCGCCAAGTGCTCAGCCGTTGTTCCGCAACAGCCGCCGATGATCCGCGCACCGGCATCGATTGCGAGCCGGGCGTAATCCGCCATCAGTTCGGGCGTACCGGAATAGTGAACGTGATCGCCCTTCACCTGCGGGATGCCTGCATTGGCCTTCGCGATCACGATGCGGTCGGGATTTGCTTCGGTGATTTCCAGCACGGAAACGAGAAGGTCAGAAGCACCGACGCCACAATTTGCGCCCAACCCAAACGGGACGCTTGAGACTGAGGTGGTTGGCGACGCGATATCGCTCGGCAAAAGCCCCATCATTGTTCGGCCCGCCGTATCGAAAGAGGCGGTGTAGGTGTACTCAATCCCGACTTCTGCAGCGGCTTCGGTCGCCGCTCTGATTTCATCGACAGCCGACATGGTTTCGATCCAGATGACGTCGGCGCCACCGGCCTTAAGCCCTTCAATTTGCTCAATAAACGCAGCTTTTGCTTCGTCGAACGTCATGGCGCCGAGCGGTATCAACAATTCGCCCGTCGGGCCGACAGACCCAGCCACGACAACCTTGCGACCCGACGCGTCGACCACTTCGCGGGCAAGTTCGGCAGCCTTTTTGTTGAGTTCGAAGACGCGATCCTGGGCGTGGTGCAGTTTCAGCCGGTGGCGCGTCCCACCAAAGGAATTCGTCAGGATCAAATCAGCGCCGGCATCCACAAAACCCTCGTGAAGACGGCGGATTTTGTCCGGTTGATCAGCATTCCAAAGCTCGGGCGCATCGCCTGATTCAAGCCCCATCCCGAAGAGCGTTGTGCCGGTTGCACCATCGGCGAGAAGCACGCCTTTTTCTTCCAAAAGTTCGGCAATCATAACGGGCTCCGAGACAAGTCAGTGTATAAAGATATCTTTATATCATTGTCTGAGATCGCGCAATAGGTGACGTTAATGCTCGGGTTAAATGCCCCGAAAATGTTGTTTAATCCGGCGTTAATCTTGACGAAAAAACGTTAATCGCCGTTAATGTTTGTCGGGGCATCGAGCATGGAGGAGAGGTCATGCTGACACGCCGGACATTTTCGATCGGAGCGCTCGCCGCAACGGCGGCTTCGACGGTCGGTTTCAATCAAGCAAACGCGCTGAGTGCGGCCGCGGCACGCTACTTCGACGGTTTCGTCGACGACAACGCGTTTCGATACCGGAAAACCAACTTTGATGCGATCCAGCCGGAATGGCATCGCTCGGTCGTCCAGTACTACAGCGAAGAGCCGATCGGCACGATCGTGGTCGATACGCGCAACCACTATCTCTACTACATCTACGAAAACCAGACGGCGCTGCGCTACGGCGTTGGCGTTGGGCGCGAAGGCTTCAAATGGTTTGGCCGCGCTCGCGTCGACCGCCGCGCGGTCTGGCCGCGCTGGACGCCGCCGCCGGAAATGCACGCGCGCCAGCCTGGGTTGCCGCAATTCGTCGAGGGTGGCGACCCAATTAATCCCCTCGGTCCCCGGGCGCTGTATCTTTACGACAAGGGCCGCGATACCGGTTACCGACTGCACGGCACGACAGAACCTTGGAGCATTGGCAAAGACGTCTCATCGGGCTGCATTCGCATGTTTCCGGAAGACATTGTCGATCTCTATCAGCGGGCGCCAAACGGGACCGCCGTGCTCGTTTTGGAGCACATTGCGAGCCCAAGTTGATGGCATTGGGGGGATAGCCAGAATGAGAGTTTTGAGTTTTGTTGCCTGCCTTGCCGCTGCGATTGCCATCTCTGGATGCTCAACGCCGGAAACCCGGGCCACGAATGCACCGGCCACCGGTTTTGCGAGCATTCAGCCGGGATCTGAGGAAGACTTCATCTTGAACGTCGGCCGCCGGACTTACTTCCAGGGTGGATCGGCGATCCTCGATTCCACCGCAACAGCAACGCTCGACCGGCAAGCCGAGTGGTTAAACGCGAACCAACGCTGGAAGGTCAAAGTTCAAGGCTTTTCGGACGATCCGGGAGACGAAGCGGCAAATGTGACGCTCTCCACGGCGCGTGCCGATGCGGTCATGGCATACCTTGTCTCAAAGGGCGTCGATCAGCAGCGATTGTGGACCAAAGGGTATGGCCGCGAGCGGCTTACCCGCGATTGCGCGGACATCACCTGCAAGTCGCAGAACCGGCACGTCCGGACGAACCTTCGGGAAGAGTTCGACGCGAGCGCGCCGCAGGTCAAAGCAGCGCAAGGAAGTTAATCGAGGTTTCGCGGCGAATACCGGAAGGCGGAGACTATTTTGCCCCCCGGAACCGACGTGCTCAGAGCAGATTCGGGAGAAGCGATCCTAAGCAGCGCGGATCGCATCCAGGAACGTCTCGATCTCGTTGCGGATTACCGAAACGCGTTTCTCAACGACGCTCGCGGATTCCTGCATCTCTGTCGAGGCAACGCCGGTCTGGACCGCCGCTTCACGGACTTCAGCGATGTTTTGCGAGACTTCATCTGTGCCAGCGGATGCCTGTTGGACATTGGAGGCGATTTCCTGAGTCGCAGAACCCTGTTCTTCCACCGCAGACGCAATCATCGCCGCGACTTCATCCATTGACGCGATCTGATCGGAGATCGCGCGGATAGAGCCAACAGACGTTTCCGTCGCTGTTTGGATCATGCCGATCTGCTCGCCGATCTGGCTGGTCGCCTTGCCGGTCTGCTCGGCAAGTTCCTTCACCTCGGACGCGACAACCGCGAACCCGCGCCCGGCTTCGCCAGCGCGTGCCGCTTCGATCGTCGCGTTGAGGGCAAGAAGGTTGGTCTGCTCTGCAATGTCGCTGATGAGACCGACAACTTCACCGATCCGCTCCGCCGCTTCGGCGAGTGATTCGACGTCTGAGCTTGTACGCTTAGTCGTTTCGACCGCGCTTCTGGACATGTCAGCGGATTTCATCACCTGGCTAGAGACTTCGAGAATGGTGCTCGTCAGCTCTTCGGCAGCAGCAGCGACGGTCCTCACATTGGTGGACGCCTCTTCAGACGCGGATGCAACGGAGATCGACCGGTGTTTTGCGTTCTCGGCCACGTCGGCCAGCGAGCTTGCGGCTGTTTGCATCGTGTCGCCTGCAGACTGCACAGCCTCGAGCGCTTCCGTCGCACGACCCTCGAACTGTGCAATCGCTGCCTCGACCTTGCGTTGACGGTCCGCGGCTCGTTCCTGCTGACGGTCTTGCTCGTAACGAAGCGAATCCGTTTCGATCATATTATCCTTGAAGATCTGCACGCGTCGGGCCATCGAACCGAGCTCGTCCTTGCGGTTAAGCGCCGGTATTTCAACAGAGACATCGCGATCAGCGAGTGCACGCATCACGTCGGTCAGCTTAATGATCGGTGCTGAAAGTCCACGCGCGATAAAGAAGGCAAGCACACCACCGAGCAAGACAGCCAGAATGCCTACCGCGCTACCCGTGACTTTCTGCGCCTGCATGCTTTCAGCGAGGAGGGGGCCGATTTCTTCCTGGCGGCTCATTTGCTGTTCCATGATGCCAAGAGACGTTTCGAGCAATTGCACGCCGAGCGGATCGACCTGCGCGGAGAAGACTTCCGATTGCTGCTCCAGGATTGCTGCTGTCTGCTCAAACAATTCAGTGTAGCGGTCAATCTTCGCTTCGATCGTCTCAATGGCGCTGCCGAACTGGTCCCCGTCATCGCCGACAGTCAGCAGCTTCATGGCGGTTTTCGTGCGTTTGATTTCATCAAGCACGCGCGCCTTTGATTCAGGGTTCAAGGTGTTCAGAAAATCGAGCGTGTAGTAGCGCGCAAGAAGCAATTGCTGGCTCGCGCGCGCCGAGAAGAAGGCCGGTCGATTGGCCTGATTGCCGTATGCGAGATCCATGATGCTCGTAAGATTTTTGCGAATTTCAGAGCCGAGCGGGAGCATCTCGGCGACCAACTCGTTCTTTTGATCATCGAGCGTCTTCGCGGTCGCCATATGACCGACAAGCTGATCTGCGCCCTGAGCGAGTGGTGTGAGTTGCGCCGCTGCCTCTTGATCAATTTTACCGAGTTCGATTTGGCTTTGCGCCAGTCCGCGCACCGACTTCCGCATTTCTGCAAGCGGGTCTTCGAGCTGCCCGGCCCGAAAGCGCATAATATCGAACTCAGCCTTCAGGATGGCCGTTGTGGCGTCGGAGGTTGCGTTGGTGATGCGCGCCGTTGAGCGATACTCACCAAAGTCGGCCGCTTTTTCGAAGTTTGACCAGACCGAATAGACGCAGATCCCTGCGATCAAGACGGTCATGGTACCAAAGCCAGAATAGAGCTTTTGACGGATACTCAGCGAACCCAGAAGCATTGTCGGAACCTATCAACTTGTTGTGCGCAAAGGTGCGCAACAGCTATTCCGTCAAATAAATAACGCGAGCGCATTACTCAGAAATTAAACCTAGATTGCGCGAAAGAAGCAAATTAATGCAACTTTTACGAGAATACTAAGTTCCGTATTAGGTTTTGCTTGTTGATCGAGCGCTAAAGCCGCATGCGTTGACCGTCTGGATCAAACAGCGGTGCGTCCTGAAGCCGCGCTGATCTACGCTCACCGAGCACTTCAATTTCAAAAGACCCGTTTGTCGCGGGTGACGCTAAGTCACTCGGGACATAGCCTTGCGCAAGCGAAGCATCGACATGGTGCGCGTAACCACCGGATGTGACCCAACCAACGACCTCATCATCATGCCAGATCGGCTCGTCGCCGATGACATCGGCCGTCTTTGCATCGACGACCATGGTGACGCGGCGGAGTTTCCCGCCCTCTTCCTTTTCGCGCAGTGCCGCGTCGCGTCCAATGAAGGCGTTTTTCTGGAGGTTCACAAAGCGATCCATCCCCGCTTCGAACGGGCCGTAAATGGGTCGAAGCTCGCGCGCCCAGGTCGGAAAATTCTTTTCAAGCCGCATGGAGAGGAGCGCCCGCATACCGAAATTTTGGATGCCGTGCGCCTCGCCCGCCGCCATGATCGCGTCGTAGAGGCAGCGCTCATATTCCGGCGCGACCCAGATCTCGTAGCCGAGATCGCCGGTATAGGTGATCCGGCCCACCATCGCCGGGCAGGATGCGAGGTCGATCTGGCGGAAGTCGAGAAACTTGAACGCGTCGCGTGAAACATCCTCGTCGGTGAGCTGTTCCAGGACCTTGCGGGCGTTCGGCCCGGCGATCGAAAGCCCCATGAGCCGCATGCCGAGCGCTTCGACCTGAACGGAACCATCACCCGGCAAGTGCTCTTCGAACCAGCGCAGGTGATAGTCCTGCGCCTGGAGCGAGCCGAACATCATGAAGGTCTCGTCATCGCGCTTGGCGATGGTAAAATCGCCGATCAGCTTGCCCGCCTCATTCAGCATCGGCGTCAAGACGATCCGCCCGGTCCGCGGCATGCGGTTGGTCATGAGGTAGGAGAGGAACCCCTCCGCGCCCGGCCCCGTGATCCGGTATTTCGCAAAGTTCGAGATTTCCGTGACCCCGCACGCGGAGCGCACGGCTTCAACCTCGGCTTTGACATGCTCAAAATCATTGGAGCGCTGGAACGAAACCAAATCCTCCGCCGCGACACCCTTTGGCGCAAACCAAAGCGGCGTCTCCAGTCCCCAGGAGTCGCCCATCACCGCGCCCTGTTCGAGAAACCGGTCATAAAGGGGCGTCGTAAGGTGTGGCCGCGCGGCAGGCAATTCCTCGTTCGGATAGCGAATACGGAACCGGCGCGAGTAATTCTCGCGCACCTTGGCGTTGGTGTAGGACCGCGTTGCCCAATCGCCAAACCGGGCAACGTCCATTGCCCAAATATCCGCGCCCGGATCGCCCTCGACCATCCAATTGGCAAGCGACAGGCCGACGCCGCCGCCCTGGCTGAATCCAGCCATCACCGCGCAGGCGCACCAATAGTTCTTCAGACCCTTCACCGGACCAACCAAAGGATTGCCGTCGGGCGCGAAGGTGAAGGGGCCATTGACGATCTGTTTAATACCGGCGTTCTGGAGCGCCGGGAAATGCTCAAATCCGATCTCGAGCGACGGTGTGATGCGCTCCAAATCGGGCGGCAGCAACTCGTGACCGAAATCCCAGGGCGTTTCCTTCGGCTGCCACGGCACGCAGGCGCGTTCATAGGTGCCAAGAAGCATGCCTCCGCGCTCTTGGCGGGTGTAAATCTCGCCCTCGAAGTCGATGCAGTGGACGACTTCCTTGGCCGTAGCCTCGTTGATCTCGGCGACCTCCGGCATGTCCTCGGTCAGGAGGTACATGTGCTCCATGGCAAGAAGCGGCAGTTCGAGCCCGACCATGCGGCCGACTTCACGCGCCCAGAGACCGCCCGCATTGACGACGTGCTCAGCATGGACGGTTCCCTGTTCGGTCACCACGTCCCAGGTGCCATCAGCGCGCGGGTTCAGTTCGACAACGCGGTTGCGCAGCACGATCTCAGCGCCTTGGATGCGCGCAGCCTTAGCGTAAGCGTGTGTCGTGCCGGACGGGTCAAGATGGCCCTCGATTGAATCCCACATGGCGCCGACAAATTTGGTTTCGTCGATCAGCGGACAGAGGTCCTTTGCCTCCTTGGGCGAGATGATCTCGGTTTCCATGCCGAGATACCGGCCACGGGCGTGAGACATCTTCAACCAATCGAGACGTTCCTGGCTGTCGGCGAGCGCCAGACCGCCGGTCAGGTGAAGACCACAGGACTGGCCCGATATCTCCTCAAGCTCCTTGTAGAGATTGACCGTGTAGGCCTGGAGTTTCGCGACATTCGGATCACCGTTCAGCGCGTGAAAACCGCCAGCGGCATGCCAAGATGATCCCGACGTCAGCTCTGATCGTTCAATCAGCATGACGTCCGACCAACCGGCTTTGGTCAGGTGATAAAGCACCGAGCAACCGACGACACCGCCGCCGATCACGACCGCGCGGGCTGAAGTTTTCATGGCGTCTCTCCGCTCACTCTTTGCGCTACAAAACCGGCGGTAGCGTGCCGATCGCGCCTGGATCATCCGGGATGTCTGGCACCAGGTCTAACGGGAACCGGTCAAAAACCTCAAAGCCGGTTTCCGTCACCACGCCTTGCACCTCGATCTTGACGCCTTCAGCGCCGCCATCACGCCCGACATAGCTTTCTACGCACAGGCACTGCCCTTCTTCGATGACACCATCATAGCCGCAATGATCCCAATCCTCGCGGTAGCGGATAGACGGGTACTCGTCGCAGAGGCCAACCCCGTGAATGACTACGCCGTAGCGGCCATTGATGCAGTCGGGTGGGAGCTGAAAACTCTTCTCGGTGAGTTCGCGATGCGTGATGCCCGGGCGAAGGAGGTCGCGGTTAAACGCGACCTGTTCGATCGCGAGGTCGATGAGCGCAGTTTGCTCGTCCGTCGGCGCATTGTCTGGGATGACCCAGGACCGCGAGACATCCGCGCAATAGCCGTAGGGGCCGACCAAGTCCGTGTCGAAGGCGAGCATCTCGCCCACCTGCATGATGCGATCCGAACTCTCATGAAACCAGGGGTTTGTGCGGGGACCGGAGGCGAGGAGCCGGGTTTCAATCCACTCGCCTCCGCGTTCAATATTCACCTTGTGGAGGATCGCCCAGATCTGGTTTTCCGTGAGCGGCAGGCCATGCGGATAGTGGCGCTGAAGCGTGTGCCACATCTCAGCCATCGCGACCTCGGTCGTGTTGATCGACCGCTGCATGGCTTTTAATTCTTCCGCGTGTTTGATGCGCCGCGCGTGCTCCGTGAAAGCCTGGCTGACGGTGCATTCGAGGCCAAGCCTTTCAAGATGGGCAAGGCCGATCGGATCGCATTTGTCGATCGCGATCCGACTGTTTCCGCCGCCAAATTGCGAAACGAGACCAACAATCTCCTCCGCCCAATGTTCGGCGTGGTGCTGTTCCTCATCGCCGCTTTCGAAATAGAACCATGCCGTCGCCGGGCGGCTTTCAGTCACCAGCGGAAGATGATCAGAAAGGTGCTCACAGGCGTGGAAATCGAAAACGATCACCGGACCCTCAGTTGCCACATAGGCGTAGCGAACCGGGTTATGGAGGCACCACACCTGCATGTTTGAGGTGTCAGTCGCATAGCGCACATTGAGCGGATCAGTGAGGATTGCGCCGCCAAAATCCCGCGTCCGCAATTGCTCTCGGATACGCTCTAGCCGGTAGGCGCGGATGACATCCAAGTCCGGCGCCTCCAGTCCCGCAAGCGCCCATTCGCGATGCGCCGGGTTCCCGGGTGTGTCCGGAGTGTCGGGGACTTCAATCTGTCTGGGCGCGCTTCTCGAGCGGCGGCGTGTCGGATCGATCTTTGGTCGCGCTGAAAATGATGTGTCGAGCGCGGCCATTATAGGGTCAATAATCCGTCGGTGCGCCGCCTTCCGCCGTGCGGCGGGCGACGAAATCGTTGAGTTCATCCTTGATCGCTTCGTCGAGCGGCGGCGGCTCGAATTCAGCGAGGATCTGCTTCCAGATCTTGTTGGCGCGCTCCGGCGTTTGCACCGCGCCATTGTCCCGCCAGTTTTCGAAGTTCGACCAGTCGGAAATGAATGGCGAATAAAACGCGGTCTCGTAGCGGTCCTGGGTGTGTTGGACACCGAAGAAGTGACCGCCATGGCCGACCTCACGGATCGCATCGAGCGCGATATCGTCGACGTCTGCCGAAACCGGCTTCATATATTCCGACATCTGCTGGAGCGTATCGCAATCCATGACGAACTTCTCATAGGACGCGCAAAGCCCGCCCTCGAGCCAGCCCGCCGCGTGATAGACCGTGTTGACGCCCGCCGATACGCAGGCCCAAAGCGAAAATGCGCTTTCCCATGCCGCTTGCGCGTCAGGTGTGTTGGCGGCGCAGACGTTCGAGGCGCGCAGCGGCAGGCCGTAAAACCGGGCCATCTGACCCGTCATTTGCGTCGCGCGCATATAGTCCGGCGTGCCGAAGGCGGGCGCGCCCGTTTTCATGTCGACATTGGATGAGAACGTGCCCATGACCGCCGGGCAGCCAGGCTTGATCACCTGAATGAGCGCAATCGCGCAAAGCGCCTCAGCGCAGGATTGGGCAACAGTACCCGCAAGCGTGACCGGAGCCATGGCGCCAGCGAGCGTAAAGGGCGTCACATAAGTCGGCTGACCGCGCCGCGACATCCGCATCAGGCCGTCGAGCATGGGGTGATCATGCTTCAAGGGCGATGTGGAATTGATATTGGTGTACATGCGCGGCTTCGCATCGAACTCCTCATGCGTCAGGCCGCTGCCAATCCGCACCATCTCCATTACGTCCTCAATCCGCTCTTTGCCGAGCGCGTAGGCGTGCAGCACTTTGTCGGTGAAAAGGATCTTGTCGTAGAGGCACTCCAGGTGCCGAACAGAGGGATGAATATCGAGCGGTTCCACGGTGTACCCGCTCGTCTGGTGGATGCAGTTGAAATATTGCGCAAGCTTGACGAGGTCCGCATGCGCTTTGCGGGTGCCGACCTTTCGCCCCTCATCCAGGTTCGAATAATTCGGCGGCGAGGCGACGCTCTGGAAGATCATGTGCTTGCCGCCGATCGTCAGTTCCCGATCGGGGTTGCGCGGCGTGACGGTGAATTCGGTGGGCGCTTTCGCGATCATCTCCATGACGAAATCACGGCCCATCCGGACTGTGACGCCGTCATCGTCCACGGTGCAGCCCGCTCGACGCAGAATATCCACCGCGTCTGGATGGAGAAACTGAATACCAATCTCTTCCAGGATCCGCATCGCGCCGTCATGGACCGCCTGGACGCCTTCTTCGGTCAGGGGTTCCGTCGGGCGGTCAGAATTGACCGGGAGCGTCCAGGGATATTGCGAGACCGCGGGCGCTGACCGACGCGCATTGCCGGAGCGTCCGCCGCCCCTTCGGTTGGCCCTTCTGCCGCCTCGTGCGCCTTGAGGCGCGTCTGGCGGTGCATCCGTTACGATTTCCGTCAACGGTCTTCTCCCTCGCTGCCGGTATCGTGCCCCGCATGATGATCACCGATGGCACGAAATCGACCGGAATTAGCCGGTGGGCGACATCTTAATCAGACCAATGGGAGAAAAGCACGCAGGTGCAAGGATATCGAGAGGAAAGGCTTTAACTCGCCTTTTTGAACGCCTCGTCTTTCTCAGTCTCAGCCGCGTCATCCTCATCAAGCATGCCGAGAATGATCGGCGCTTCTCCGGCGATCCGAGCGATCTCGTCTGGAACTTGTGACGCAGGGACCGGGCGACCGAAGACATAACCCTGGATAAGATCGCAGGACCAATCGCGCAGGAGCCGCGCCTGGTCTGCGTTTTCAGCACCTTCCGCAACGACCGTCATGCCGAGACCACGGCCAAGACCCAAAATGCCCCTCAAAAGCGCTTTTTTCTCGTCTTCGCTCTCGGCACCGTCAACGAAGCAACGGTCAATTTTGAGCTTGTGGAATGGAAGGGCATGAAGATAGCCGAGCGATGAGTAGCCCGTGCCGAAATCGTCGAGCGCGAGCTTGATGCCCATCTCTGCGAATTGGTCGAGGAGGTTTTTGATCGTGTTCTCGCCGGAGTCGACAAAGACGGATTCCGTGAGTTCAAGCGTCAATTGCGAGGGCGACAGACCCGTATCCTCAAGGGCACGGCGCACCTCTTCGATCATGTTGACCTGGCGAAACTGGGCGGGCGAGACATTGACCGCGATATCGAAGGTCCCAACGCCGGTTTCCTTCCAAACCTGCGCCTGGCGGCAGCTCTCCCGCAGGATCCAGACGCCGAGCTCGCCGATCAGGCCGTTGCCCTCGGCGATCGAAATGAATTCATCTGGCCGAACAAAGCCGCGAACCGGGTGCTGCCAGCGGAGAAGGGTTTCAAAACCTATGAGCTCGCCCGTATCCAACTGCACTTGCGGCTGGAAATAGGCCATGAGGCCGTCGCCGCCGGCTTTGAGCGTTGCGCGAAGATCATGGCTGAGCGCTAGTCGGTCACGCAGCGCTTCATCAAAGCCTGGATCATAGTAGCTTGCCCGTCCACGACCCTCGTCTTTAGCGCGATAAAGCGCGAGATCGGCTTGACGCATGATCTCGTCGGCCGACGCCGTATCACTCGGCAGCATGACGACGCCAATGCTGGTGTGGACGTGAAGTTCCGTTTCATCCAGGGGGAACGGCAATTCAAACGCGTCGAAGATCCGCGCAATCTCCAGGTTTGCGTCCTCGATCCCCTGGAGATCGGGGATGATGATGGCGAACTCATCGCCACCGAGACGCGCGATAGAAGACCCAGATTTGAGGAGGTTCGACAAACGCTCGGCGATCGCGCGAATGAGGTTGTCGCCGACCTTGTGCCCCATCGCGTCATTGACGTCCTTAAATCGATCGATATCGAGGAGAAAGAGCGCGGCTTTGCCACCCGTACGCAGACAACGGCTGATGATGCGAGACAGCGCCTTCCTCAAATGGGCGCGATTCCCAACCTCGGTGAGGGCATCATAATAGGCGAGCTTTTCGAGTTGCTCCTCGGCCTCTCGGCGGTCGGTGACATCCTGGATCGTCCCAAAGAAGCCGACAATATTGCCGTTAGCGTCCATCTGACATTTGTTCGTCATGATGACGGACGCAAAACTCTTATCAGCGCGGCGGATCTTGATATCGAGGCTGTACGTTTCGCCGGTTTCGAGCGCGTAGGCGTCGGAATCCTCAATGCGTTCGCGATCTTCCCGCGGATGAAGCGAAAGCATCGCCTGTGGCGTCGGTTTGAAGCGCTTTGGGTTGTAACCGAGCAACTCGTAGAGCTCCGGCGACCATTCATAGTGCTCATCACCAAAGCGATAGGACCACGACCCCATGCGGCCCAGTCGCTGCGCCTCTCGCAATTCCTGCTCGCGGGCGTTAATCAGGCGTTCGGCCTGTTTTCGCTCGGTGATATCTTGGAATGTCCCATGGATTGCGAGCGGTGAGCCGTCCGGCGACCGTTCTAGTTCCATAGTAACTGTGAAGTCGCTAAAGCTCTCATCGGGCCTTTGACATTGTATGTCGAGCTTTTGCGGTACGCCTGTCTCAAGGAGTGCCTCTTCGTGAGCGAGGATCGCGCGGCTGTCAGCGTCTGGTAAGAGCGAAAGGACGGCTGAGCGCGCCGGCCTGAAACTATCTTTCTCGTGGCCGGTGAGTGCGAACATTTCATCAGACCAGCGGTACTGCTCGCTGCCAATATCGAACCGCCATGACGCAAAGCCGCCGAGCCTGTGCGCGTCGCGGAGTTCTTTTTCCGTCTCTTTTAAGAGATCCCGTTCCGTTACCCGCGCTGTCACATCATGAAAGGTGATTATTTGAGCTGTGGGCTTTTCCGCGTCCTGGCCAAAACCGACGCGTGAAACGGCCATGATCCGATCCTGGCCATCCTCGATTTTCACGGAGAGATCGTGCTCTCCCTCGGTCGCATCACCCGATAAGAAGCTTTCGAATGCGTCCGGGTCTGCGGCAACGGCCTTTACACCGCCGCGACGGTTGAGCGCTTCCAAATCATAGCCAAAGAGCGCTTCCGCCGTGCCGTTCACAAACAGCGCGAGCCCATCTGCGTCGCAAAGGATAATGCCATCGCGGGTCTGATTGATCGCCGCGAGAATGCGTTCGCGTTCCTGGGCTTCTGCCTTTTGTCGCGTGATATCTTGCAGGACGATCGCCAGGCGCGTGACATTGTGTGAGCCGTCGACATCGGCTTGAAACTCAACCCAAGCATCGATCGTCGTCTCTTTGTCTTGCGCAATCCGCGCCTCGAAGGTTTCGCGACCGCCTGACTGTTGAACGCGGTCGAGACGCACTTGGACATCTTCGCGACAGTCGGGATGAAACCGCTCAAAGACTTTTCGAAGGGCCGGAGTATCTCCATCTTTCTCCCAGCCGATCAAAGCCCGGAAACTGTCAGAACATAGAGTGAGCCCCGTCTCATTGTCATGGGACCATGAACCAAGCTTTGCAGAGGACTGCGCCTGTTCAAGTTCAAGGCTTGCGATCTCCAGCGCGCGTAACGAAACAACCGCTTCTGTCTCGTCTTCAAGGAGAATATTTGCGCGCCTTGATCCACCATCTTTCGGATTGGTGCGCGAGAAATGGAGTTTGAAGTGTTTTTCAACGTCGCCGATTTTTCGCGTCGCACGGACGGTCGATCCTAAGTGCGCGTCCGGAGGCGAGATCAGCGCTGTGAGAATATCATCGTCACCTGGTCGCTCGAATTTAGCCGCAAAGGCATCAAATGTGAGGCCTTCCACGTCATCCAGACCCAAGGCCTCGAGTGCGTCCAACGAAAAGACGATCTCATTTTCAGTGAGGTCGACATCGATCGCGGAAAAACCCAATCCGGCGACTGCGGTTTGAAGCTTTTCATGCTCGGTCTCGAGTGCCTCTGCCGTCTCGGTCTGGACGGTGACATCCCGCCCCGTACCGCGATATCCGAGGAAGTTTCCGCTTCCATCAAAGACCGGTTTGCCACTCCAATTGATGATTTGGATAGAGCCATCTTCTGCGGCTATTCGCAAAGTGAGGTTTTTGAAATTCTTGCGTGCATCGAGATCGGAGCGGTGCTCGTTGAGCTTGTCCTTATCATCCTCGACGACTGGCAGATCAAACCGCGACGTCTTGAGCATTTCTTCGACCGGGCGCGGCATGTTGCGCGCCGCATTCGGCGTCAAGAATGTGAAGTTGTGATCGGCATCAGTCTCCCAGTGCCAGCCGTCCGAGACCGAGAGAAAGTCAGCGATCCTTTTAAATGCCCCGCGTGGATCCTCCGATGCGGCGTTCGCTGCACGGAGTCGCTCATGTTCGTCGGTTACGTCCCGGACGATGCCCGAAACGCTGAGCACCGAGCCATCAGCGGCCTTTTGACATTCGACGATGATGTGCGTGTAAACGATGTTGCCGTCGGCAGCGCGGAGCGGCGCATTCAGTTTAAAACCGCGGCCCTCAGCAATGGCCCTATCAAGAGCGGCGTTGAGTTTGGATCGGATCTTCGGTGGATAGCGCGAATGAAGAGCGGAGCGGGTCGCTTGCTCGGCGTCCGGCTCCGTTCTCCAGATGCGGTAAAGGTCCGGAGAAATGAGAAGCGCGCCGTCTTTGACCGTCAGCGACCAGTAACCGGTCTTGGTGATCTCAAGCGCCCGGGCTTCCATGGGGTTTGAGCTCTGACCACCCGATCCCAGATCCGTGGGCAAAGGGCTGATGACAACGGTCTTCCGGTTGCCATTCCTGCAAAATCGCACCGACCGAAGGATCATGGCGTCGTCGCCGCGGCCCGAAGGTCGCGACACGGTTTGCTCCTCGATGGCCCCCTTTTGAAGGCCGTCGATTTCCTCGGCGGTCAAATTGCGCGCAAAGACGCTCGAAAGCGAGGACCATGAGGCGTCCGGTTCGCTTTGAGGGGCGGCAAGCGGCATCAGAGAATAATCGGTAATGACACCTTGAGTGTCATAGACGGGATCGAGCGTTGCGATCCATGTTTCAGCTTCGGTCGCGACCGCGCGCACCACGTCAATTTTAAAACCGTCCGCCTCGACCAGACAAAGCGCTGCCGTCAGCGCCGTATCATCGAGTGCCACCGGCAAAATGAGCCGAGACCAGACATGAACAGGGCCGTCGGGCGCGGCATTTCTCGTCAGAATCGGGATATTTTGGAGGGTGGCTATATCAAAGGCCGCTTCCAAAAAACGCCCAAAGCCGCCAGCAATGTCTCGCGTCGACCGCCCGGAAACATCTGTGCCGCCATCACGTTCGATTGCCTGCCCCGATGAGGCATATCTGTAGGCACCGCTATCATCGGCAATGGCAACGGCTAGATGGTCCGCGCACCACGAGATTTTCTCTGATTTGAAGTCCGAAAGACGCGGTAGCGTGTCGGCGTTGGAGAGTGTCGACCACAATTCGAACAGTCGGCGCGCGCGGTCGCTTGGAAGCGTCTCGGGCGACAGCCGATCCGTCAAACTGTAGCGAACGGTATCCATGGCGAGATGACTGCTACCCGTGAAGACAAAGGTCAGTTCTGCACCATGAGACGGGCAGATTAGGAATCCGTTAACCTCGTTCAGAGCTCACCCGGCTGTTACGCCAACGGTTTGCATTGCGGGGGCGTTTCGCCTACACGATTAAGGCGGTCGATACCGGATGAAACGGTTGCGCTGCGGAAAGAATTGCGCGGAAAAATTGAGTAATGCCGAGTAGCCCTAATTTCTATCGCATTTTGTCCGATACCATTGAAAAAGCTGGTCTCCACGGGAACGAAGCAGGACGACAAGACGTTTATCGACGCGCGAGGGCAACGGTTGTTGACCGTGCACGTGCAAACAATGCGCCGAACGTCGATGAACTTGAGACCCATCTCAACGCCGCGATCGAACAGATCGAAACCGAATTGGCGCCGCAAGTCGAAGCAGAAAGCCCATTAGCAGAGCCAGAAAGCGCCGCGGAACGGCGTCCGCTCCCATCGTTCAAGCCGGCGCAACGCCCTGAGACGACATCGAATGACGCGCCAGTGCCCCGTGCAGATGGGCTCAGCATTGAAGACGTTCTGAAGCAAAACCGGAAACCAAGCGTCGAGCCGAGCCAACCAACGCCTGCGCAAACGGCACCGCAGCGCACGTCGGACGCTGCACCAGGGAAAGCGGCCAACAAAAGCAATATCGGCAGCGATTCCCTCGCTGACACGATCATGTCTGGGAAGAATGCGGGAACTGGATCTTTGATCCAGGATACGGTCGACGTTGATGAGCCTTCCATCGACGATCTAGACAAGGCTGGCGCCGCCTCCACTGCGGATGCCGAAGAACTCGATCAACCGGATAAAAAGCCTTCCGGTGGATTTGGCGGCGGTCTCGGCGCACTCTTTTCGCGCCGAAAAAAAGACACCGAGGTTGAAAATCAGCCTGATCCCGGTCTCGATCGTATTGCAGCGGACCTGGCGGCCGGTTTCAAAGAAATCGACTTCGACAAGGATACATCGCCTGCAAAGCCGAAAGCCGATCCGGATTGGCTTGAGCCGCGAAAGCCAGATCCTGAGCCGTTGCCGGCATCGGATTTGCCTGATTCAGCCGCGTTAGAGGCGGTCGAGGACCTCCCAGAGATTGCGCAAGACCTTGCTGACGAAGCCGACCCAGCCTTTGAAGAAGATATTGAACAAACACCAGGCATTGGGCCAGCGCCAAAGACGAATTGGGTGCGGACCGGTGGCCTCATGATCTTGGCGCTCGCATTCGGCTTTTGGATCGGCACCATTGCATCATCGATAAAACTGTCATCCGGCGACACATTTGTCTCACCGGACGCCGCAAACCTCGCCGGGCCGGGATGGCGGCGAACTCTCGTAGATGTGCAACCCGCGACCGAAGTGACGTGGAATGGCTTTCGCGTATCAGACACGTCTGATGTGGGACGCTCTTCGATCTTGCTACCGATTGGTAATCCTCGTCCTTCTCAGTTAATCAACGTTTCCTTTAGGCTGTTAAAGGCAGAGCGTGTCGAGCCTTCCACGCCTAAAATTCGAGTTGTTTTTGAAACAGTGGAACGCTGGTTTATACCTGGCATAGACATTAACCTCTCTGATGGGCAAGTTTCACCCTCTGGCGGCTTAGACACATCGGCTATTGCAGTGGTCGATGAGGGCAACAACTTTCTAGTTACCTTGACTGTGCAGGCCCCAGAGGACGCCCCCTTCCGCAACCCCTACATTGAGGTTGTGCCCGCCCACGGTACGTTTGGCGGTGAATTCGCGCCCGGTGCGACCGGCAGTGTTGTCATCGGAGATTTCTCGGTCGCGCTCGTAAACTAGACCCTCACTTCTCGATTTTTGGGCTATATCAACGCCACGGATCTGTGATTGGCCAACATAGGCATGTTAAAGGATGTGCTTTCAGTCATGGTTCCAAATCCCTACCGCTATTCAGATAACGCCCCTTCGATCGTCGTGTCGGGTGCAGGGATTGGCGGACTCACAGCAGCGCTGATATTTTCAAAGCTCGGATACAGGGTTTCGATCCTGGATTCGGCAAAAGCATTTGAACCGCTCGGTGCCGGTCTCTGCCTCAATCCGCGCGCCGTTTCCATACTGGAAGAGCTTGGCCTTCGCGGGTTCTTGGCATCGCGCGGCGTCGTTTTGAAGGAAGTGCACGCGAGATCGCTTCCAGGAGATGATGATTTTCAACATCTCCGAGGGCCAATTGCCCAATCTCAGTCCGGATCGCTGCTCGTCCATCGCGGCCTTTTGCACCAAGCGCTTTACGACGCGGTCAGATCAAGACTTGGCAATCGATCCATATCGACCGGAACGCGTGTTTTGGACGTCGAAGAAAATGGAGATCAACTATCGATCACCGCGAGTGACCGGACCCAAAATGATCGCGAGATCACGGTCAATGCGGGGCTTCTCATTGCGGCTGACGGCATACACTCTAAAATCCGACGCGCGGTCTCTGGGCATCATGTGCCGCCTCATCCGGCTGAATTCATCATTTGGCGCGGCTTGATCGAGATGGAGCCACCGTTTGGTGCGCAATCCCTTGCAACAATTGGCGACCAGTCGAAATCGTTTACGCTCTACCCCATCTCACGAGTCGACCCGAAGACGGGCCATGCGCTTTTTACATGGATCGCGAAAGCCCCGGCAGGGAAACCCTACGATATCGAAGGCCACCTTTGGCAATGCAGCGGCGATCGAGCAACCGCTCGCCAGGCGTTTTCGAATTGGTCGATAGACGGCTGGGACATCCAACAAACGATCTCTTCGACCGAAACGATATTGGAGCACCGCATTTTCCAGGCGGACGCACCTGCAACGTGGGCAAATGGCCGCGTCGCGCTGATCGGCGACGCCGCTCACCCGCAAACGGCATCGCGCTGGTCAGGCGCCTCGCAAGCCATCATTGATGCAACACTTTTGGGCGCAGCGGTTGCCGAAAACGGGCCAACAGAGGCAGCGTTCGCCGAGTACGGCCAGTGGCGGGAAACAGACGAGATACTCAAATTTGACGAGTTCGACGCCGGTTTGGTCCCTCCAAAACCAAAGCACCGGTCTGCACCACCAACGCAGTTTGCGTGACTGTAACTTCGCTTACGAGACCCCACACCGCATGCGGTTTAGCGGATTTGCCCGCACCAGGCGGTTGACGGCCACCAGGCACTCGTCTCAATTACACCTAACAGTCTTGAATGATGAGCCGTCTTGGCGGTCAAAGGGCATTATCATGCGAATTTTCAACCAGATGTTTCGTGCGGCGACGCTCGCGATTGCGATCTTAGGGCTGGCAGCCGTCGAGGGGCGCGCGCAGGAACAAGAGCCGATCAAGATTGGCGAATTGAATTCCTATAACCGGTTCGCTGCCTTTTCGGTGCCCTACCGCAATGGCTGGCAGATGGCGATCGAGGAGATCAACGCCGCGGGCGGGGTACTCGGCGGCCGGAAAATCGAAGTCGTTTCCCGCGATGACGGGGCGACCACGGGCGATGCGGTTCGTGTCGCTGAAGAGCTGATCTCGCGTGAAGAGGTGGCCTTCCTCTTCGGCACGTTCCTTTCCAATGTCGGCCTCGCGGTCGGTGATTTCGCCAATCAGCGCAAGACGCTCTTCATCGCGGCAGAGCCGCTTTCCGACGCGCTGACGATGGAAAAGGGCAACCGCTACACCTATCGCGTCCGCCCCAACACCTACATGTTGACCAAGATGCTGGTCGAAGCGGGCAAAGACCTCGGCAAGAAGCGCTGGGCGATCGTCGTGCCAAACTATGAGTATGGCCAGGCAGCAGCAAACGCGTTCAAACAGCTGGCCCCGGATGCAATTGAGGATTTCGAGATCGTCGTTGAACAATACCCAGCGCTCGGCAAGATCGATGCGGGTGCCACGGTCTCAGCGATCGAAGAGGCAAAACCGGACGCGATTTTCTCAGCGCTATTCGGCGGTGATCTTGCGAAATTCGTGCGCGAAGGCACAACTCGTGGGCTCTTTGAGGATCGCGAGGTGCTGTCGCTCCTGACGGGCGAGCCGGAATGGCTGATCCCGCTGGCCGATGAGGCGCCAGAAGGTTGGATCGTCACCGGGTATCCGTGGGATCAGGTCGAAGGCGAGGCGCACGCGAAATTCATCGCCGACTATCAGGCGAAATTTAACGAGACGCCCCGGCTAGGATCGCTGCTTGGCTATCAGGTCGGCAATCTGATCAAGGCCATGTTTGAAAAAGCGGGCTCAACGGATACCGAAGCCATGCTCGCAGCGCTCGAGGATCTGGAATTCGACGCCGTTGTTGGCCCGGCAACCATGCGAGGGATCGATAATCAGGCAACAGTCGGCATTTGGGTCGGACGGATCGCGGTCGAGGGCCGCGTCGGCAAAATGATCGACTGGACCTATGCGGATGGCGCCGACTACATGTTCCCAGAAGACGCCGTGCGGGCCGCGCGCAGCGACTAAACCTAAATTCGCTGGAGTGTTGGCTTAAAAAGCGGGTAAGTCGGACCACGCCATGGATCCCGCTTTCATCCTCATCCAGTCGTTGAACGGCCTCGCGACCGCCTCGACGCTCTTCATTGCAGCGTGCGGTCTCTCGATCATTTTCGGGGTCACCCGGATCGTGAATTTCGCGCACGGCTCGTTCTATATGCTGGGCGCCTATGTCGCCGTGACACTCGTGCCCCAGGCGCTCGACATCTGGTACGGCCAAGTGTCGTTTTGGGTCGCGATCCTAGCAAGCGCGCTCGCAGTCGGCGTCATCGGTGTCGCGATGGAAGTCTTGCTTCTTAGGCGCATCTACAAGGCGCCCGAACTCTTTCAATTGCTCGCCACCTTCGGCGTGGTGCTGCTCGTCCAGGACCTGGTCATCGCGGTCTGGGGTCCAGACGACATTCTGGGCCCGCGCGAACCTGAGCTTCGCGGCTCGGTGGAGATCCTTGGCCGGCGCTTCCCAGAATATGAGCTGGTGATGATCGTCGCTGGTCCCGCCGTCCTTCTGGCGGTGTGGGCGCTCTTAAGGCGAACCCGATTTGGCATCTTGATCCGCGCTGCAACGCAGGATCGCGAGATGGTCGGCGCGCTCGGTGTGAACCAGAAACTCCTTTTCACGGGCGTTCTTTTTCTGGGCGCATTCCTCGCCGGGCTTGGCGGTGCGCTTCAAATTCCTCGCGCGCCTGCGACACCGCTCATGGATGTCGATATGATTGCAGAAGCCTTCGTCGTCACCGTCATTGGCGGCATGGGCTCGGTGCCAGGCGCATTCCTTGCCGCCGTTCTCATCGGTCAGCTGCAAGCGTTCGGCATTGTCATCTTCCCCAAGATCACGCTCGTTTTGGTGTTCTTCGTCATGGCTGTCGTGTTGATCGTTCGGCCTTGGGGCCTGCTCGGGCGACCAGAGGCATTGCCCAACACAGTTTATGAGGGTGATCGTCCGCTCAAACCCTTCTCAACCGGCGCGATTGCAGCCTTGCTTGCGGTATTGGCGGCCCTCATTGCGCTGCCCTTTTTCACCGATTCCTTCACCCTCAAACTCGGGATCGAGGTCTTTATTCTGGCCGTATTTGCCGCGTCGCTCGGGCTCCTCATGACCGTCGGCGGCATGATCTCCTTCGGCCATGCCGCCTATTTCGGGCTTGGAGCCTATGGCGCGGCGCTCGCCGCGACCCACCTCGCCGTGCCAATGGAATTGGGCCTCGCACTCGCCCCGTTCGTCGGGGCGTTCGGCGCCGCACTTTTTGGCTATTTCATCGTGCGGCTGTCCGGCGTCTACCTCGCCATGCTGACGCTCGCGGTCGCGCAAATCCTCTATGCGGTTGCCTTCCAATGGATCGAGTTTACCGGCGGCGACAATGGCATCATCGGGGTTTGGCCCTCGTCCTGGGCATCAGAGCGCGTGCCGTTCTACTACCTCACGCTGACCCTCTGTTCGCTCGCCCTCTTCCTACTCTACCGCGTGGTCCATGCGCCGTTTGGTTATACATTGCGCGCGGGCCGGGACTCCATGGTCCGTGCCGATGCGATCGGCATCGATGTTCGGCATCATCGGTGGCTGGCTTTCACGCTCGCCGGGGCCGCCGCCGGGCTGGGCGGTGGGCTCTACGTTTACTCCAAGGGAAATATCGATCCCGCAGTGCTCTCGATCCCGACCTCGGTTGATGCGCTCGCCATGGTGCTCCTCGGCGGTGTCCAAACGCTGATTGGACCGCTTGTCGGCGCCGCCGCATTGCATCTCTTGGAAGATTTCGTCATGCCGCTCACCGACTACTGGCGGATGATCCTCGGTGGTACGATAATCGCGCTCGTCCTTCTGTTTCCGAAGGGCATCGTCGGAACGGCGTCCACCGCGATCGACCGGTTACGCCCGGCATGACAACCATTCTCAATGTGTCGGGGCTGTCCAAAGCCTTTGGCGGGGTCCAGGCCGCCAACGATGTCAGCTTCACAATCAACGAAAACGAGATCGTCGCGATCATCGGTCCAAATGGCGCCGGCAAAACCACGGTCTTCAATATGATCGGTGGGCAGCTCGCACCAGACCGCGGCGATGTGACAATGCTCGGGCGGTCCATCGTGGGCCTACCACCGCGCGATATCTGGCGCCGGAGCATTGCGCGCACTTTTCAGATCACCGCGACCTTCGCGTCGATGACCGTTCTTGAAAATGTTCAGATGGTCACGATTAGCCAAACGGAAGCGACGAAAAAACTCTGGCGTCCCGCGAGCGAGGTTTTGCCAAGACACGCGAAAGAGGCGCTCGAACGCGTCGGCATGGCAGATCAGGCCGACCGACCGTGCAGCGAACTGGCCTATGGCGACTTGAAGCGCCTGGAACTTGCAATCGCTCTCGCGTCTCATCCGACGCTTCTTTTGATGGATGAACCCACCGCAGGCATGGCACCGAAGGAGCGGTTCGGGCTGATGGATCTGGTCGCGTCAATCGTGGAGGAGGATGGCGAGATGGCTGTCCTTTTCACCGAGCACGACATCGACGTGGTGTTCAAACACGCAAGCCGTATCCTGGTGCTTGATCGCGGGCAGATCATCGCGTCCGGCACGCCCGACGAAGTTCGCAACGATGCGCGTGTCAAAGAGGTCTATCTCGGTGATATGGCGCCCAAGGCTGCGACCGCGTGACCGTCCTTTCGGTTGAAAACCTATCCGCTTACTATGGCGCCGCGCGCATCCTATTCGATGTGAGCCTCACGGTCGAAAAGGGTGAAGTCGTCGCGCTCATAGGGCGGAACGGCGCCGGGAAATCCACGACGCTCAAGAGCATCAACAATCTCGTTCGGTCGACTGGTCAGGTGTCCTTCAACGGCACGGAAATCTCCGCCCTCCCCGCCTTCGAAATTGCCCGCCTCGGCCTCGGCTATGTGCCGGAAGAGCGACGCATCTTCACCGATCTCTCAGTCTTTGAGAACTTGGAGGTGGGACGCCAACCCGCTCCCTCCGATGCCAATGCTTGGACCCCAGAGCGGCTCTTTGAGATTTTCCCCAACCTTGCCGAGATGCGAAACCGGCGTGCGTCAGCCATGTCCGGCGGTGAGCAGCAAATGCTCTCAATCGCCCGGACGCTAATGGGCAATCCGACCGCTATTCTGCTCGACGAACCGTCGGAAGGCCTTGCTCCGGTGATCGTCGAGAAGATGGCTTCAGTCATTGATCAGCTAAAGGGCGAGGGCCTCTCGGTTCTCCTCTCGGAACAGAACCTTTATTTCGCCCGTGCCGTTTCTGACCGCGCCTATGTCATTGAAAGCGGCCACATCCGCTATGATGGGACAATGGCAGAACTGGAATCGAATGAAGAGGTGAAAGCGAATTACCTCTCGGTTTAACCCGTTCACAGGCGGGAACCGATTGTCATCAAATCGTCATGTGGGACGGGCTAAGACCCGCTCGCTCTTCGAAATGGGCCCGCTCCATCATGCACGCTCCAAAGTCAATCCTCGTCCTGTGCACCGGCAATTCCGCTCGATCAATCCTTGCCGAAGCGCTTTTTAATCGACTGGGTGAGGGGCGTGTGAGCGCCTATAGTGCCGGATCGAAACCGAAGGGTCGCCCGCATCGGATGGCGCTGACTGTGCTTGAAGACAAAGGATACCAGACAGACTTTGCACGTTCAAAAAGCTGGACGGAATTTGAGGGCGGGAGCGCCCCGGACCTCGATTTCGTTGTGACGGTTTGTGATTCTGCGGCGTCCGAGACCTGCCCAGTTTGGCCAGGCGCACCCTTGACGGCGCATTGGGGCATTCCCGATCCGGCGGCTGTAGAGGAGCCCGAAGCGGCGGTTCGTGAGGCCTTTGAAGTTGGCTATGATCGCCTTAAGGCCCGCGTTTCGGCGTATTATGACATCCCATTCTCTGAAATTGACGAAGCTGAGGCGCGAAAACGATTGAAGATGATTGGCGAGACGTCGATTTGACCACCTCTCAAAAAATCCTCGCGGAAGGTCTCGGCACCGCCTTCTTGCTTGCGACTGTGGTCGGCTCGGGCATCATGGCGGAGCGGCTCGCGGGTGGAAACGTAGCGATCGCGCTTCTCGGCAATACGATCCCAACAGGTGCGATCCTGGTTGTTCTGATCACCATGCTTGGCCCCGTATCGGGCGCGCACTTTAATCCGGCAGTGACGCTCGGATTTCGTCTGCGAGGCGAAATCGCAACCGACTTGGCGCTCGCCTATGTGGCGGCTCAGATCGCAGGTGGGCTTCTTGGCGTCTTCGCCGCGCACTTCATGTTTGACGAGACGGTATTTCAGATCTCTGCCAATGAGCGTTCGGGACCGTCTCAATGGTTTTCTGAAGCGGTCGCGACGTTTGGACTGATGCTGACGATTCTTGGAACACTCAAGGCGCGTCCAGAAGCCGTGCCCATGGCCGTCGGTCTCTATATCACTTCGGCCTATTGGTTCACCGCGTCCACATCCTTTGCAAACCCGGCAGTCACGATCGCGCGTTCATTTACAGATACGTTTTCGGGTATTCGCCCGCTCGACATGCCGCCCTTTATCGTTATGCAATTGATCGGCGCAGCGCTCGCTATTGTCGTAGCGCGGCATCTTTTTCGAGACCGTGGCTCCTGACATGCAGCGTCAAGCAAGGCCGTGTCAGGGCTTCCGTTCGCTTCGCTGAACCGATAGCTCTCTTTCACCTGGAGGGTGCGATGAGCGAGACGGGACTGATCGAGGGCGAAGACGGCAAGTTTCGCTGTTGGTGGTGCGGCGATGATCCGCTTTACATGGATTACCACGACAATGAATGGGGTAAGCCCGTCGCCGACGATGTTCGGCTTTTCGAAAAGCTCTGCCTTGAAGGCTTCCAGTCCGGTCTCGCCTGGATCACGATTTTGCGGAAGCGAGAAAATTTTCGCGCCGCATTTGACGGCTTCGATTTTGAGAAAATCGCACGGTATGGCGATGCCGATGTAGAGCGCCTTGTTCAGGATGCGGGCATCGTGCGGCATCGCGGCAAGATCACGTCGACCATCAACAACGCGCAACGCGCCCTGGAGCTGATTAAGGAAGCGGGCTCAATCGCGGCGTTCGTCTGGTCGTTCGAGCCGAAGCCTGAGGACCGGCCAAAGCGCTTCGACAAAGAGACGCTCTACGCGCTCGCCAAAACGCCTGAGTCGACCGCGCTTTCCAAAGCGCTCAAGAAACGGGGATGGTCCTTTGTCGGGCCGACGACCTGCTACGCTTTCATGCAGGCGATGGGCATGGTCAATGATCATCTTGAAGGCTGTTTCCTGCGCGAGGTTCGCGAAGCCGACCGAGCAGCCTTCGTGCGCCCAACCCTCTCCTAGGTTGAGCCTGCACTCCGCTTCTCCTTTTCTTTTCCGTCTGCTTTTGCCATTGTCCGAAACAAGGGCCAGATAAGCCGGGCCAAACCGGCGGTCAGACCGAACCAGAACGTCAATCAGACCTCAGAGATCAAAGGATTGGGGACAGGCATGAAAAAATTTGGGTTAGTCGCGACGGTCGCAGCCCTCGCGATGAGTGCGTCGGCGGCGTTGGCCGAATTCAAACCGGCGGTGGTTTACGACCTCGGCGGTCGCAACGATGAATCGTTCAACCAAGCAGCATTCACAGGCGCAGAGCAGTTTAAAACCGAGACCAGCGTCGAATATCGCGACTTTGAGATCCAAAATGACGCGCAGCGCGAGCAGGCGATCCGCCGGTTTGCGCGTGATGGACATAATCCGGTCGTCGCGATTGGCTTCTCGCACGGCAACGCGATGGAAAAAGTCGCCGCCGAGTTTCCAGACACACAGTTCGCGATCGTTGACATGGTCGTTGACCTGCCAAACGTTCGCTCCATCGTGTTCAAAGAGCATGAGGGTTCCTACCTCGTCGGCGTTTTGGCGGCGATGGCGTCTGAATCCGGCAAGGTTGGTTTTGTCGGCGGTATGGATATCCCGCTCATCCGCAAATTCGCCTGCGGCTACGTCCAGGGTGTCATGGCCGTGAATGGCGAAGCTGAAGTCTTCCAAAACATGACCGGCACAACCGGTGCGGCATGGAACGACCCTGTGAAAGGCGGCGAGTTGGCGAAGTCCCAGTTCGATCGTGGCGCTGACGTCGTTTATCACGCGGCTGGCGGCACGGGCATTGGCGTCCTTCAGGCGGCAGCCGACGCGGGAAAGCTCGGCATCGGTGTCGACTCCAACCAAAACGGCCTGCACCCGGGTTCTGTCCTCACCTCCATGCTGAAGCGGGTGGACGTTGCCGTCTATGACGCATTCAAGGACTCCATGGACGGCGAGTGGACCGCTGGCTTTGAGGTTCTGGGCCTTGCTGAAGGCGGCGTCGGCTATGCGCTCGACGGCAACAATGAGGAACTGATCACGGCGGACATGAAGGCCGCTGTTGAGGAAGCGACCGCGAACATCATTTCAGGCAAAATCGCGGTTCACGATTACATGTCGAACGAATCCTGCCCCATGTAGGCGGTCGAACACATGAACATGAAAAGGGCGCCCGAAGGCGCCCTTTTTTGTTGACCGAAACGGCTTCAACTTCGCCGAACGGCCAGAATTCCCGCCGCCACGATCAGAGCAATTCCAACTAGCCCGAAAGCATCCGGCGTCTCGGAAAAGAAGATGAACCCCCAAATCAGCGCGAACCCGACATAGGCGAAGTCGAACGTGCCAACCGTCGAAGCCGGGGCCACCTGATAGGCGATCGCGGTTCCAACGGATGCGACAATCAACAGCGCCGCTAAAATCCCGATCGATCGCCATTCCTCAGATCCGAGGGGCACGAAGTTTGGGGAAAGAAATCCGGTAAGGAGCTCTGGCGCCAGCCCGCCGATCAGAAATCCGGCGCCGCCAGCCAGAATGAACGCCAGATTGAGCCCCAGCGCTAACGTTACGGGGTGCTCCGCCCGGCAATGGGTGCGGGTTAAAATCATTGCGACCGCGTAGAGCATGGCTGCCAGTATCGGCAGAAGTGCTGCGATCTGGAACGCGTCTCCCCCTGGGCGAAGCACGATGAGAACGCCCAGAAATCCAAGGGCTACGCCAGACCACTGCATCCGACCGACCGCCTCTCCCGCAAAGAGCGCTGCGAAAATGACGATGAAGAGCGGCAGCGTATAGTAAGCAGCAGCCGCGACAGAGAGCGGCAAGAGCGGCAGCGACGCGTAGTAGGCGATCCACATGGTCACGAGGAGAAAGGACCGAACAGCAATCCATCCCGTCCTGGTTGGCCGCAGCTCTTGACTGCCGAAAAGAACAAGCGCACCGCCGAGGAGCACCGGAAACGCAAGCAGCGATCGCATGGCAAAAAGCTGCCAAATACCGAGTGCTTCGCCGCCGCCGATCGCCTTGATGAGAGCATCACCCAACGAGAGCGCGAACACCGTGGCGATAATGGTCCCGACACCGAGGGGGATATTGTCGGAACGCGGCGACTGAGAGCTGGATTGAGCCACGGCTTACCGGATCAGCGGTTCAAGCCCCGCGCGAACGGTGGCTGGGACTGGCACGGACTGACGCGTCGCGCGATCGACATAGACATGCACGAAGCGTCCGAGCGCTGCCGGGTTCGCGCGCCCCGGCTTAAAGAGGGCGATCCGATAGGTGACGCTCTTTGATCCCAGGCGCGTGACGCTAATCCCAGCCTCGATAATTTCAGGGAATTTCAATTCCGCCAGAAACTGGCACTGGGTCTCAGCGACGACGCCAAAGACCGGGCTTGTCTCTGGATCAAGCAGCCCCGTCTCCACCAGCCAGCCGTTAACGGCTGTGTCGAAATAGCTATAATATTCAACATTATTCACGTGGCCATAGACGTCGACATCCATCCACCTCGTGGGGATGGGGCGCAGAACGCTGAAGTCGCCGCGTTGAGGCAGCGGCGCGTCTGTCACCACGCGGCCCGGTAGATCGTGAACGCGTCATCTTCTGTGACGTTCCTCGGATTGTTCACGAGGAGCCGGGTTTGTTTCATCGCGTCTGCCGCCATGCCGGGAAGATCGTCGCTGCCGATCCCGACATCGCGAAGCCGAGTCGGCAGCCCCAGTTTCTGGGAGAGGTGCGCGAGCTTCTCGACATAGTGCGCCGCCTTACCCTGGCTCCCCATGCCGTTTGGCATATCGGTGAAAGTGTGGTCTGCGAGGTCGGCATAAACAGCACTCACGACCGGCATGTTGAACCGCAGGACGTGGGGCAAAACGAGCGCGTTTGAAAGCCCGTGCGGCACGTGAAAGCGCCCGCCGATCGGGTAGGCAAGCGCGTGGACCGCAGCAACCGGCGAATTCGCAAACGCCATCCCAGCGAGCATTGATCCCAAGAGCATCGCGCCCCGTGCTTCGGCGTTTTCGCCATTGAAGACAGCTGCTTCGATGTTTTTGCCGAGAAGCGCGAGCGCCTGACGCGCCAAAGTCTGGGAAACGGGATTGTTATTCGCGCTCTTAGAAGTCGCGGCTTCGATCGCGTGCACCATGGCATCAATTCCTGTTGCCGCCGTCACATGGGGCGGCAAACCAATAGTCAGGAGCGGATCCAGGATCGCGGCATCCGGCAGAATGACCGGCGAGACGACGCCGCGCTTTTCATCCTCTTCCACGGTGACAATAGAGATTGGCGTGACCTCGGAGCCGGTCCCCGCGGTTGTCGGTACCAGGATCAAGGGCAGCCGTGTGGCGATAACGTTGCCGACGCCCCAGCAATCGTCGAGCCTTTGGATATTGGTCGCTAGAAGGGCGGCGAGCTTTGCGACATCGAGCGACGACCCGCCACCGATGCCGATCACACCGGTCACGTCGTTGGATCGCGCAAGGGCTGACGCCGCCTCCACCGTATCCCGCGACGGGTCGGCCTCAACCGCATTAAAGAGCACCGGTGAAAACCCGGCGTCTTGGAGAGCCTGAAGCGGTTGATCGAGAAGCCCCGCCGCCTCAATCCCCGGGTCCGTCACGATCAGGACGTTCCCGCTCATGGTCCTTCTGGCGATCTCGCCGATCTGCGCGGCGGCACCTTCGGCAAAATGAATTGCCGGCGTGGTCTGGAATTTGAAGGGAGCCATGGCCTCGGGCTTTATCGTGCTTATCGTTTCATCGAAGTGTGCAACCGGCGCGCGAGCTTAACAAGCCCCATGAAGCCGCGCTCTTGAGCAATTCTTTTTTCGTGAAATTGCCGGGCGCGCATGTCAGGATGATGGCGGGTATCATGCGTTTCGGGGAGCTTGTTTGACGCAAATGTCGGCTGCGGCGCTTGAATTGGCTGGGATAAATAAGAGTTTTGGCCCAGTCCACGCCAATAAGGACATCGACCTTACCGTCGAAAAAGGCACGATCCACGGCATCATCGGCGAGAACGGTGCCGGAAAATCGACGCTCATGTCGATCATTTACGGCTTCTATCAGGCTGATTCCGGAGAAATCCGCGTCAACGGCAACGCAATCACCATCAACGGATCAGACGAGGCGATCGGCGTCGGGATCGGTATGGTGCACCAGCATTTCATGCTGGTTGAGCCGTTTTCCGTCTTAGAAAACGTCATTCTTGGCGCGGAAGGTGGCGGATTACTTGCCAATGGCCGGGCAAAAGCGCGCGCCGAATTAGAGCGGTTAGAGCGAGAGTATGGTCTGGAAGTCGATCCCGACGCGACGGTCGGCTCTCTCGCAGTTGGGGCACAACAGCGGGTGGAGATCCTCAAAGCGCTCTACCGCGGTGCTGAAATCCTCATCCTCGATGAGCCGACCGGCGTCTTGACACCGTCGGAGGCGGACGAGCTCTTCAAGATCCTCAAAGTGCTGAAGGAGCAGGGCACGACGATCCTGTTGATCACCCACAAGCTCAGGGAGATTATGGCCGTCACCGATGCAGTGTCCGTCATGCGCCAGGGCGAAATGGTCGCGTCGCGAAAGACGGTTGAGACGTCGATGGAAGAACTGGCCGAGCTAATGGTCGGCCGAAAAGTCCTTCTCCGCGTCGAGAAAGAAGCCTCTAATCCCGGTGCCGCAGCGCTGGAAGTCGAAAACCTTACGGTCCATGACGGCCGCGGGGTCGCGCGGGTCAAGAACGTTTCGCTCAAGGTCCACCGCGGCGAAATCGTCGGCGTCGCGGGCGTTGCGGGCAATGGTCAGTCGGAACTTTTAGAAGCGATTGCGGGCATTCGGTCGGCAACTGAAGGCCGCGTGCTCCTCGATGGCCAAGCGATCAATGTGACGGAGCGGGTTAATGCGGGAGCGCTCCGCGAACGAGGGCTCGCCCACGTGCCGGAAGATCGCCATCGGATGGGTCTCGTCATGCCGTTTGAAGAGAACGAGAACTCCATTCTCGGCTATCATGACGACGACACCTATTCGAACGGCATGTTTCTCAATATCGACGCGATCCGCACCGATGCGCGCGAAAAGATCGAGAAATACGACATCAGACCGCCCAGTTGCCGCCTCAAGACGGCGAATTTTTCCGGCGGCAATCAGCAAAAGATCGTGCTTGCCCGCGAAATCGAACGCGACCCGAGCGTGCTTTTGATCGGGCAACCGACGCGCGGGGTCGATATCGGCGCTATCGAGTTCATCCATCGGCGGATTGTCGAACTCCGTGACGCTGGAAAGGCGATCCTGCTCGTGTCCGTTGAGTTAGACGAGATCATGTCGCTCGCCGATCGCATCCTCGTCATGTTCGACGGCATCATCGTGGGTGAAAAGCCAGGCGGCCATGCCAGCGAAGCGCAACTCGGCCTGATGATGGCGGGCATCGGCGAGAAAGACGCCGCATGAGTGCCCATGTCTCCATGGTTTCGCTCGGGGTTAAGGACCTCCAACGGTCGAAAGCCTTTTACGAGGCGCTCGGCTGGCGGAATACAACAGCCACCCAACCGACGATCATTTTCCTCCAGGGCCACAATCTCGTCCTAGGGCTCTACGGTCGTGAACCGCTTGCAAAGGACGCGGGCGTCTCCCCCGATGGCGAAGGCTTCAGGGGAATCGCGTTTTGCGTGAACCTCAAGGACGAGGGTGCGGTCGACGCATTTCACGCAAGAGCCATGGAGGCGGGTGCAGCGGCGGTCAAAATGCCCCAAAAAGTGTTTTGGGGTGGCTATTCCGGCTATTTGTCTGACCCAGACGGACATCTCTGGGAAGTCGCGCACAACCCGTTTGCCCCGCTCGACGAAACAGGCGCCATGCGGCTGGAGACGTTTTCATGAGGTGGCTTTTGGTCCTCGGGCTCGTGATCGCCCTCTTCCCGGTTGCGTCAGAAGCGCAACAATGCGTCCGACCATATGCCCCGCTTTGCGTCAAATCGTTTGGACCCTTCGACGATGATCTCGAAGCCGATAGCTGCCGGGCAGAGATGGTCGACTATGTCAATCAAATGGAAGATTTGATCACCTGCCTAAATCAGGTCGGTACCACGCAAGCGTCACGCGTCGCGCTCGATGCCCAGTACGAGGCGGAAGATATGATCCGGCACTATCATTGCCGCTCCGAGGGCGACACATGTTGATCTGGCTCGTTTCTGGAGGAGACGCTTGATGGCGCAACCAGCGGCACAGCTCCCGAAATGGGTCGATATCGGGCTGATCCCGGTCCTCAATCTCGCGCTTGCGTTTCTGGTTTCTGGGCTCGTTGTCCTCTTCATCGGCGAGAACCCGCTTCGCGCCGTCTCGGTCATGCTCTATGGCGCGTTCGGGTTCGGTGAGGCGGTCGGCTACACGCTCTACTACACGACCAATTTCATCTTTACTGGTCTTGCCTTTGCGATCGCCTTCCATTGCGGGCTCTTCAATATCGGCGCGGAGGGTCAAGCCTATCTCGGCGGTCTGGGAGTGGCGCTGGTCTGCCTCAACCTCGATTTTCTGCCGCTCGTAATGCTCATCCCGCTCGCGATTGCGGGTTCTGCCTTCTTCGGCGCAGCATGGGCGTTTTTGCCGGGCTATCTGCAGGCAAAGCGCGGTAGCCACGTCGTGATCACAACGATCATGTTCAATTTCATCGCCGCGTCGCTGATGGTCTACCTGCTCGTTAATGTGATGTCGCCGGAGGGCTCAATGCAGCCTGAAACGCGCACGTTCATCGACAGTGCACGGCTGCCCTTCATCCATTCCGTCCTCGGGTGGTTCGGCATTGATGTCCCGAATTCGCCGCTCAATCTTTCTTTCGTTTGGGCGCTCATCTGCTGCGTACTCGTCTGGCTTTTGGTCTGGCACACGCGGCTTGGCTACGAGATCCGGACTGTCGGGATTAATCCGACAGCCGCGGTCTATGCGGGCATCGACCCCGCAAAACTCACGATCATTGCCATGATGCTCTCTGGCGCCTTGTCTGGTTTCGTCGCCATGAACGAGATCATGGGCGTTCAACATCGGCTGCTCCTGGAATTCACGGCAGGCGCGGGCTTCGTCGGGATCGCGGTCGCCCTAATGGGCCGCTCGCACCCGTTTGGGATTTGCCTCGCCGCCCTTCTCTTCGGTGCGCTCTACCAGGGCGGCGCGGAACTCGCCTTTGAGATCCCTGCGATCACGCGCGATATGATCGTTGTCATCCAGGCGCTCGTCATCCTCTTTGCCGGCGCGCTCGAATATATGCTGCGGCCCTATGTGGCGAGGCTTTTTGCCCGCGCGCCGCAAGACGCAACCGCTCGAGCGTAGCCGAATGAGCGCGTTCGATTCCCTCATCTTGATCTTCGATTCGTCGATCCGGCTTTCGGTGCCGCTTCTTTTGGCATGTCTGGCGGGGCTCTATTCCGAGCGCTCCGGCGTCTTTGACATCGGGCTTGAGGGCAAGATGCTGGCGGCTGCTTTTGCAGCTGGCGTTGCCGCCTTTGAAACCGGCTCAGCCCTGATCGGCTTTGCTGCTGGGATGGCGGTCGCGACCGCGCTCGCGCTTCTTCATGGCTTCGCATCGATCACCCAACGGGGCAATCAGATCGTCTCAGGCGTCGCGATCAACTTTCTGGCGGCGGGCCTCACCGCCCTTCTCGGCCAGACCTGGTACAGCCAGGGTGGACGCACGCCGCAGATCGACAATACGGCCCGCTTTAACCCGATTGAACTGCCCTTTGCCGAAGCGCTCTCAGGCGTCCCGATTATCGGCGGCATCTATTCGGAGCTTTTGTCGGGACACAACATCCTTGTCTATCTGGCCTTCGCCATGGTGCCGTTCACCTGGTGGGTGCTCTTTCGCACCCGCTTTGGCTTGCGGCTGCGGGCGGTGGGTGAAAACCCCGCCGCCGTCGATACCGCCGGGATCAATGTGCCGTTCATGCGCTACAAGGCCGTGATCTGCTGCGGGCTTCTGTGCGGCGCGGCCGGGACATATCTCGCGATCGCTCAGTCCGCGGGCTTCATCGTCAACATGACGGCGGGCAAAGGCTTCATCGCGCTTGCTGCGCTCATTTTCGCGAAATGGCGCCCGGTGGCAGCTATGTTTGCGTGTTTGCTCTTTGGCTTTCTCGATGCCGCCGCAATCCGGCTCCAAGGCACAGCCCTCCCCGGCATTGGCGAGGTGCCAGTGCAGTTCATTCAGGCGCTCCCTTACATCCTCACCGTCATCCTTCTGGCAGGGTTCATCGGCAAAGCGATCCCGCCAAAAGCCGGCGGCGTGCCCTATGTGAAGGAGCGCTGAGCCGTGACGGATGAAGAGCTTTTCACGCGCGCGATCGCCATCTCAGCCAAAGCGCATGTGCCCTACTCGAAGTTTCGGGTCGGTGCTGCGCTCACCACCACCGACGGGCGCATGTATGCCGGTGCAAACATTGAAAACGCCAGCTATCCCGAAGGCTGGTGTGCCGAAACGTCTGCGATCGCGCACATGGTTTGCGACTGGAACGGCACGATCGACCGGATCGCCGTCTATTCACCCAACCTTGCCGAAATCACCCCGTGCGGCGGGTGCCGACAGCGGATTGCTGAGTTTGCGCATCCGGAAACTGTGATACTCCTCGGCGACGATTCGGGGCCGACGCGGAAGGTCACAATAAGCGACCTCCTCCCGTTTGCCTTTTCCGATCGCGCGCTCAGGGGAGAGACGCCGACGTGACAGCATTGGACGTGATCAAGGCCCGCGTGCCGGACGCCGCACCGGTGATTGGCCTGGTGTTGGGGTCGGGCCTCGGCGCGCTCGCAGACCATGTGGATGGCGCGGTTTTCATCCCCTATTCCGATCTGCCGGGTTTCCCGCACACGACCGTCAGCGGGCATTCCGGTGATCTGGTGTTCGGCCAATTGGGTGGCGTATCGGTCGCGATGCTTCGCGGGCGGGCGCACTATTATGAGAACGGTGATGCGGCCGCGATGCGCCTGCCGCTTGAGACGTTGCAAGCCCTCGGCGTGAAAGCAATGTTCCTCACCAATGCGGCCGGCTCACTCCTGCCAGATGCTGGACCGGGATCGCCGCTTCTGATCACCGATCACATCAACTTCTCCGGCGCCAACCCTCTCATGGGCGAGACAAGCGACAAGCGCTTCGTCGCGATGGAAAACGCCTATGATCCAGACCTGACCGCGCTCATGCGAGACACGGCTGCAGAACGCGGGATCAGCCTCGCCGAGGGCACCTATATGTGGTTTTCGGGGCCGGTATTTGAGACGCCAGCGGAAATCCGCATGGCGGGCGTGATGGGTGCTGCCGCCGTCGGCATGTCGACCGTCCCCGAGGTCATCCTCTGTAGGTTCTTGAAGCTCCGCGTGGTCGCGCTCTCATTGATCACCAATCTCGCAGCCGGGATGGGCGACACCGCGCTCAGTCATGAACAAACAAAGTCCGTTGCGGGCGACGGCGCGCAAACGATGGAGACGCTCGTCACCGGCTTTCTGGAACACATCGCCCACGGAGACGTCTCACTATGAGCGATCCGCGTGCCATAGCACTTCGAGCGATCGGTCTTCTCGACCTCACCAACCTTGAAGCGGAGTGCACCGACGAGGATGTCGACGCGCTGTGCGATGCCGCCTTTACGCCCCATGGCTCAGTTGCCGCCATTTGCATCTGGCCGCGGTTTGTTTCTCGTGCGCGTGAACGGCTCAAGGGTACCGATGTCCGGATTGCCACCGTTGCGGCCTTTCCGGGCGGCGGCGAGCCGGTCGATGATGTCGTTGCCGACGCGAGACGGGCCGCCTTTGATGGCGCGCATGAGATCGATCTCGTGCTTGACTATCACGCCCTGGCCGAAGGCGAGAACGAGCGCGTTTTTCAGACCGTTTCCGCGGTCAAAGACGCGCTTCCCGACGGTACGCTCTTGAAAGTCATCCTCGAAACCGGCGTTCTCCAAGTGTCTGAACTCATCCGCATCGCCAGCGTTGGCGCGCTAAAATCTGGGGCGGACTTCATCAAGACCTCGACCGGCAAGGTGCCGGTGAACGCGACGCCGGATGCGGCGCAAATCATGATTGACGCCATCCACGATGTGAAGCCGGAGGCCGGGTTCAAAGCGGCAGGCGGCATCCGCACGGTGGAGGATGCTGCGACCTATCTGGCAATCGCCGACCGCGTCATGGGACCGGACTGGGCGAGCGCAAAAACATTCCGGTTCGGCGCATCGAGCCTTATGAAGAACCTGGTCGCCACTGTTGAAGGCACCGAGAACGCCACCGAATCTGGGTCTTACTAGTGCTGCCGCAGGAGATCATTCGAAAGAAGCGAGACGGCGAAGAACTCGACGTCGATGAGATCTACGCCTTCGTCGAAGGCGTCACCGATGGCAGCTTCTCCGAGGCGCAGGTGGCGTCCCTCGCCATGGCGATTTTCTTCCAGAAGATGAGCATCGATGAGCGCGTCTCGCTGACGCTCGCCATGCGCGATTCCGGCGACATCCTCGACTGGGAAGCGGAGGATTTAAACGGCCCAGTGGTCGACAAGCACTCAACAGGTGGCGTCGGCGACACGGTCTCCTTGATGCTCGCACCGATGCTCGCGGCGATGGGATGTTACGTGCCGATGATTTCCGGGCGCGGCCTCGGCCACACCGGAGGCACGCTTGATAAACTCGATTCGATCCCCGGCTACACGACGCAGCCCTACAATGATCTGTTTCGCCGCGTGGTGCGCGAGGCGGGCTGCGCGATCATCGGACAGACAACGAACCTCGCGCCCGCCGACAAGCGGTTTTATTCGATCCGCGACGTCACGGGCACGGTCGAATCCCTCGACCTGATCACCGCATCGATCCTGTCGAAGAAGCTCGCAGCTGGGCTCAATACGCTGGTTTTCGACGTGAAAACTGGGTCCGGGGCATTCATGTCCGACATTAATGATGCGCGGGACCTGGCCCAGAGCCTTGTTGACGTCGCAAACGATGCGGGCACACGAACCTCGGCCCTGATCACCGGCATGGACGAGCCACTTGCGCCTTGCGCCGGAAATGCCATCGAAGTCGCTGAAGCCATCCGCTACCTGTCCGGCACGCGGGATGACAAGCTCCATGCGGTAACAGCGGCTCTAGCCGCCGAAATCGGCGTGCTTTCCGGTCTTTACGATGATTTCGGCGTCGCGCTCGCAGCCGCAAACGGCACGCTTTCTTCAGGCACGGCGGCAGAGCGCTTCGCACAGATGGTATCGGCGCTCGGTGGCCCGAATGACCTCGTCGAAAACCCGGACGATTATCTGCCGAAGGCGCCGATCATCCGCCCAATCAAAGCCGCGGCTGAGGGCGTCATCACCGCGATCGACACCCGCTCTCTCGGGGTCGCGGTGATCGAACTCGGCGGCGGACGCAAGAAGACGACCGATGTGATCGACTACTCTGTCGGTTTGTCGGACATTATCCGGGTCGGGGAAGACGCGCAGGCACACAATCTCTGCACCATCCACGCCCGCAATGAGGATGCGTGGGAGGCAGCAGCCATCGCGGTCGGTCAAGCGTTCACCGTCGGTTCGCGGGGCGCATCCACCGCGTCTGGCGTCCTTGAGCGGATCAACGCGACGGGGGACTAGCCGAAATGGCACGCGTGATCCTGATTGTCTGCGATTCCTTCGGCGTTGGCGGCGCGGCGGACGCGAGCCTTTATCGTGATCAGGGCTCCAACACGTTCGGTCATATTGCGGAGCGCTGCGCGGCGGGCGCATGCGACAGCGCTTTGCGGTCGGGGCCGCTCTCGCTACCCAATTTGGAACGCTTGGGGCTCGGCAATCTCGCCGTTCAATCGACCGGCGAGCCGATGCCCGGCGTGCCGCCCCACGACCAGCCAACCGCCCGGTACGGCTACGGCGTTGAGCAATCAAAGGGCAAGGACACGCCGTCGGGCCATTGGGAGATCGCTGGCTTTCCCGTCATGTTCGATTGGGGATATTTCCCGCGGGCTGAACCGACATTTCCGCCGGACCTCGTAGCACAGCTCGTCGCGCGCGCGGATCTACCGGGCGTATTGGGGCTTTGCCACGCGTCCGGCACGGAAATCATCAAAGAACACGGCGATGAGCACATCCGCACCGGGAAACCCATCGTCTATACCTCTGCGGATTCCGTGTTGCAGATCGCAGCGCACGAAGAGCATTTCGGCCTTGAGCGGCTCTACGATACCTGCAGAACCGCATTCGCGCTGACTGAACCCTTGATGATCGGTCGTGTCATTGCGCGGCCCTTCCTCGGAGAGACGCCAGAAACATTCGAGCGCACGGGCAATCGAAGGGATTTTGCCATTCCTCCACCAGAGCCGACCGTGTTGAACCACATCGCGGACGCCGGTCAGGATGTCATCTCAGTCGGCAAGATCGCCGATATCTTTGCGAACGAAGGCATCACGCAATCGCACAAGGTATCAGGTAATATGAATATTTTTGATTCCGCAATTTCAGCTATGAATGATGCTGTAGACGGCTCTTTAATCTTCGCAAATCTCGTTGATTTTGATTCACTCTACGGCCATCGCCGCGATCCAAGAGGTTATGCCGAGGCGCTTGAAGCGTTCGACCGGCGCATCCCGGAGCTGGAAGCGGAACTCAAGAACGGCGATCTCTCAATCATCACTGCCGACCATGGCTGCGACCCAGTTTGGACCGGCACTGATCACACCCGCGAGCACGTCCCGATCCTTGCGTTCGGGCCCGGTATCAGGCCAGGATCAATCGGGCGCCGCGAGACATTTGCTGACATTGGGGCAACCATCGCGCGGCACCTCAACGTCCCCGCCACACCGCACGGAGTGTCCTGGTTATGACCGTCACGCGCTTCAACGCCGTCAAAGATGAGATGCCGTCAGCCGCTATGGTGGACGCCTATCATCGCGACGGGTTTCTCGTGATCGAGGATTTCTGCGATCGCGCTTCGCTCGACGCTATTCTCAACAGGGCAACCGAGCTGGTCGACGGCTACGACCCGGAAGATACTTCTATCTTCGAAACCGAAGACCAAAGCCACGCGGCGGATGACTATTTCAGGACGTCCGGCGACAAGATTCGGTTTTTCTTTGAACGCGACGCTTTCGACCAGGACGGAAAGCTCGTCGTCGATAAACAGGGTGCGGTGAACAAAATCGGCCACGCGCTCCACGATCTAGACCCGGTCTTTTCAGGTTTTTCGCGTGATCCGCGCCTAGCCGCCCTGGCGAACGGGCTGGGGCTCAAAGACGCTGGCCTTGTCCAGTCCATGTTTATTGTCAAAGCCGCGCGCATTGGCGGCGAGGTGAACTGCCACCAGGACGCAACGTTCCTTTACACTGACCCGATCACCTGCACGGGGTTCTGGTTCGCGCTCGAGGACGCGACGCTTGAAAACGGTTGTCTTCAGGCGGTGCCGGGCGCGCACACCGCGCCACTCACGGAGCGGTTTCGCTATGTCGACGGCGATCTGACGATGGAAGAGCGCGTGCCGCCCGCCTTTGATGATACTGACGTGGTGCCGCTGGAGGTGCCCGCTGGCACCTTGATCGTACTACACGGGCTGCTACCGCATCTCTCCGGCCCGAACACGTCGGAGAAAAGCCGCCGCGCCTATGCGCTCCATGTGGTGGACCGTGCCGCGAAGTGGGCAGACGATAATTGGCTCGTGCGCGGCGCGGATATGCCCGTTCGTGGCTTTGAGGTCGCTGCCTAAGCCCGCGCCATTTGCTAGTCGCTTAAGCAACCGCAAAGCAAGTCGTGCACATCCCGAATGCATGCCTAGACTTGCGGCAAATGCCCCATCCTGCTTTTTTAACGGTTCAAAGTCGCGGGGGGCGAACGCGCTCACGCGCCCAAAATGACAAAGAGACAATAAACAGACGGCTAAGGGGTCGAACCACACCATGATTTCAACGCTTCTGACACGCAGGCTCGTACTGACGGCAGCGGCTGGCGCCGCGCTTGTCGGCTTCACCGGCATCCTCGACACGGCGTCAGCGCAGACCGATTTGAAGTTCACGCTCGATTGGAAGTTTGAGGCGCCGTCCGCGCCGTTCTTCATCGCGCTTGATAAGGGCTATTTCGAAGAAGAGGGCTTGAACGTTACGATCGATTCGGGAGCAGGCTCACGAGAGTCGATCCCACGGGTCGCAACCGGTGCCTACGACATGGGCTTTGGCGACATCAACGCGCTGATCAAGCTCATGGACGAGCAGCCAGACCTGAATGTAAAGGCGGTGATGATGGCCTATGAGCGCCCGCCTTTCGCCGTGATCGGTCGAAAGTCACAAGGCGTGACGGAAGATCCAAAATCGCTTGAGGGTAAGACGCTCGGCGCGCCGCCGCCCGATGCAGCCTTCGGTCAATGGCCTGCGTTCGTGGATGTGGCGGGTCTCGATACGTCGGGCATCACGATCGAAAATGTTGGCTTTCCTGTGCGTGAGCCGATGCTGGCGCAAGGCCAGGTCGACGCGATCTTCGGCTTTTCTTTCTCATCGGTGATCAATCTCAAGGCGCAAGGCATCGGCGACGATGACATATCGCTCATCATGATGGGCGAGCATGGCCTCGACCTCTACGGCAATGTCGTCATGGTCAATACGGCGTTTTCAGAAGCCAACCCGGACGCCGTCAAAGGCTTCGTGAAGGCGCTCATTCGCGGCTACATGGATACCGCCGCTGACCCGGTTGCCGCCGTCGATTTCGTCATGGAGCGCAACGAAGTCTTGAACAAGGACGTCGAAATCGACCGTCTCAACATGGCGCTTGAGCAGTCGATCATCACGCCTGCAGTCAAAGAAAATGGCTTTGGCGGCGCTGACCTCGATAAGCTCGCGCAATCCATGACGTTCCTCCAGAAATCGATGGGTCTGAGTGACACACCACCCGCTGCTGATCGCGTGTTTGACGCGTCATTCCTGCCGCCCGTTGAAGACCGGATGGTCAAATAGACGCCGATCTCTCAGGACAAAGCGCCTTTCCGGCTGAGCAATGCCGGGGAGGCGCAAACGACATGACCGGATTTGTTGACCTTAGAGACGTGACGCTCACCTATGGTGGGGTGAGTGGTGGAACGCTGGCGCTCGATGGGCTGACGATGTCCATCAATGAGGGCGAGTTTGCCGCCGTTGTCGGCCCGTCCGGTTGCGGAAAATCGACCCTCATGAAGCTTGCAACGGGGCTCATCCGCCCCCAGGCGGGAACGGTCGAGGTCGCGGGCAACGAGGTCGATGGCCCAGTTTCCATCGCAGGGATGGCCTTTCAAAACGCATCGCTCCTTCCCTGGCGCACCACGCTTGATAACGTCATGCTGCCGCTTGAAATCGTGCAGCCGCACCGAAAGCGCCTCAAAGCCGAGCGCGAAAACTATGTCGCTCAGGCTGAGGCCCTCCTGGAGATGGTGGGCCTAAAAGGCTTCGGCGAAAAATTTCCGTGGCAACTCTCTGGCGGCATGCAGCAGCGCTCTAACCTTTGCCGCGCGCTCATCCATGATCCGGCACTCCTCATGCTCGATGAGCCCTTTGGCGCGCTCGATGCGTTCACACGCGAAGAACTCTGGCAGGTCATGCGCGATCTGCACGCCGAAAAGAAAATGACCGTGGTGCTTGTCACGCACGATCTTCGCGAGGCCGTCTTCTTGGCCGATCGGGTGTTTGTCATGAGTGCGCGGCCTGGAAAGATCATCATGGATCGGACGATCGACTTTCCACGTCCGCGCCAGCTCGAACTGACCTATGAGGCGGCGTTTAACGACATTGTCCACGAGCTTCGCGGGTTGATCGCGGAGGCGCGAGTGGCGGCATGACTGAAGAGAATTGGATTAAAGCCGCGCCGTGGCTCTGGACCATCGGGCTTTTTGCGCTGTGGGAAGGCAGTGTGAAGCTCTTCGGGCTCCCTGTCTTTGTGCTTCCCGCACCGAGCGATATTTGGGGCGCGATCGTCCAATATTGGTCGCCAATCTGGAAGAACTCGGTCCAAACGCTCTTCACCACCGTCGTTGGCTTCGTCATGGCCGTCGCGGGAGGTCTCCTTCTCGGGCTCGCCATCGGTTGGAGCCGGGTGATTTACGCGGGCCTTTATCCGCTCATGGTCGGGTTCAATTCGATCCCGAAAGTTGCTGTCGTCCCGATCCTCGTCATCTGGTTCGGGATTGGCAATGTACCGGCGATCCTGACGGCGTTTTTGATCGCCTTCTTCCCGATCGTCGTGAATGTGGCAACGGGGCTCGCGACCATAGAACCGGAGATGGAAGACGTGCTACGCGCGCTCGGCGCCAAAAAGCTCGACATCATGCTCAAGGTCGGGATTCCCCGCGCACTCCCCTATTTCTTCGGCTCGCTCAAGATCGCGATCACGCTCGCTTTTGTCGGGTCAGTTATCTCAGAGACGATCGCTGCCAATTCCGGTATCGGTCACATGATGCTGGCGGCACAATCTCAGTTCAATGTGCCGCTCGTTTGGGCTGGCCTGGTCGCGCTCGCCGTCCTCGGTATCGTGATGTATGCGCTGATGGCGGTCCTTGAACAGCGCATGACCGGCTGGGCGCATCGCTCAGGCTTTGCTCAGGGTGGCGCTTAAACAAAAAACGTTCAGATCCAGCGTTTGATCGCTGCGAGCGAATCTCTCGGGCCGGTATTGAAAGCGATGCGGGCATGCGGCGCCTTTTCGTGCAGCACATTGATGAGTTTCTCAAAAAGTAAAAACTCATCCGGATCGACCCGGACGCCAGCGCCAATCATAACGACATCATAGTTCCGCTTACTAAGCGCCTCGAGAACAGTGTCTTACGCCGTTTCACCGTGATCGACGAGGCAGAAATCGCACCCGATCCCTTCCGCCCGGAGCGCTTCGAGATCATGGGTCAGGCCCGCCATGAGCTTTTGGGACGTGAGACCTGGCCACTTGTCGTAGTTCACGACGCTCGGATCGAGACCGATCATGAGCGCGTTCTTGTCTGCCATTGCCCTTTTCTCCGCTAATCCAAGAGATCCATGCCGGGCCCAACGATCTTCGGATCCGTGTCACCGATCGCGTCCTTAGACTTGCCTGGATAATTGAGCCCGAGAAGCACGGTTCTGATCGCGTTGAGCCGTGCGCGGCGCTTATCGTTGGCGCGGATCACCATCCACGGCGCGTGATCCGTGTGGGTAGCCTCGATCATTTTATCACGCGCCTTGGTGTAATCGTCCCAGCGGTCGATTGCAGCGAGATCAACGGGCGAAATCTTCCAACCTTTCAGCGGATCATGACGGCGGTCATGAAACCGTTTCATCTGCATTTCGCGACCGATGTTCAGCCAGAATTTAAAGAGCTTCAGCCCGTGCCGCGTGATCTGGCGTTCAAACCCGGGGGTCTCGTCTAAGAATTGTTCGTTTTCCTCGGGCGTACAAAACCCCATGACCGGCTCGACAACGCCGCGATTGTACCAGGAGCGGTCAAAGAGCACCATTTCACCCGCGGTCGGGAACTGCTCGACATAGCGCTGATAATACCACTGGCCACGCTGGCGATCCGTCGGTTTAGGCAGTGCCACAATCGGTACACGGCGCGGGCTCATATGCTCGCGAAAACGTTTGATCGTGCCGCCTTTGCCGGCTGCGTCTCGCCCCTCAAAGACCACGATCACCCGCTCGCCACTGTCTTCAAGATGCGCCTGGAGTTTCACCAGTTCGATCTGAAGAGCTTCCAGTTCCTTCTCATAGGCTTTCCTCGGGTAGCGATCCTCATAGGGGTAGTCGCCGGAGGTCATGGCCGCGCTGGCGATCGCCTTTGGCAGGATCGGCTCGTCTAGATTGAACGCAAGTTCTGGCATAAGAGAGGTCTTCGATTGCAATTTGGGTCTGTGCCGACGCTAAATCGACATCCCTCTGTCATACAAGCAAGCGATCTTGAGATAAATCAGGCATGCTCGATACCGGTAAACGTCGGCCTCAAAGGAACAGAATTTCGATGCGTCGGCTGCATCACGGAGGAAATGCATGACGCTATCCTTTGACAGGGATAGGAAAGGCAACGATGCCAGTCGCTCAATGATAGCGCGGCTGATCGATCGTATAGGCGATCAGGCACCCCTCCTTTCAACCGCAATCGTGGTCTTAGTGTCGCTCTCCGTTTTCGCCGACGTGCCCTTCGCACTCACGCTCCCTGCGGCTGCCCTCGTCTTCGCGGTAGCGCTTTTGAGGAGTCCAACAGCAGACAGACAGCCCGCGCCCGGAAGCAGATCGCTAACCGGAACTGAGATCGAACAGTTCAGGCAATCCGCCTCGTTGGCAGCTCTCGTGGAGATCGTTGAGGCTTTGCCAGACCCCGCATTTCTTCTCGATGCCTCCGGTACAGTTACAGCGCAAAACGCCCCCGCTCGCGACCTTGCCGGGGGGTTGGAAACCGGGCGGCATATTTCAGGCATCCTGCGCGCTCCAGAACTGCTGCAATCGGTGGATCGCGTCTCAAAAAGCGGCGAGGCGGTCACGGTCGCTTATCTCGACCGATTGCCGGAAAACCGATGGATTGAAGCCCATATCGCTGCCGTACCGAACTCGGGCAATCGAGCGGCAATTCTTCTCCTCCTGAGCGACCTCACCCAGGAGCGGCGGATGGAGCAGATGAGAGCTGATTTCGTCGCCAATGCCAGCCATGAATTGCGCACGCCGCTATCGTCGGTCCTCGGCTTTATCGAGACGCTTGAGGGGCACGCCAAGCATGACATTGAGGCGCGCGATCGCTTTTTGGCGATCATGCGAGAACAGGCAAATCGGATGGCGCGGCTCATCAATGATCTCATGTCACTCAGTCGCATCGAAGCGGCGAGCCACATCGCACCAACCGAGCGGGTCAATGTCGGCCAGATATTGGGTCATGTGCGTGATAGCCTGTCGCGCCTAGCAGAGGAGACCGGCGTCACCGTCGACCTGACCATTCCAAAAGATGCCGAATTGACCATCGCTGGAAGTGCTGACGAGGTGACCCAGGTCTTTCAAAACCTCATTGAAAACGCCATTCGGTATGGCGAGACTGGCAAGCGAGTTGACGTCATCGCGCGGCAAAAGACGGTTCAGAACTCATCCAGCCAGGTCGAAGTCTCCGTGCGTGACTATGGCCCAGGTATCGCCGCGACCCATCTGCCCCGGCTAACGGAACGGTTCTATCGCGTTGACGTCGAATCCAGCCGCAAAAAGGGTGGAACGGGTCTTGGGCTTGCGATTGTCAAACACATCGTGAACCGCCATCGCGGCGAGATGTCGGTCGAAAGCACCGAGGGCGACGGCGCGCGCTTCACGGTCACGTTTGATGCGGTGGGCTCGATCGAACAGGAGGGTTCGCCACGCTCGTCGTCGCATAATCCTCCCCCTCTATCGAGGATTGCAAACTAAGATCCTGGTATCCAGACCGCAGCATATTTTCTGTCATAAAACTGTCATGTGAAGAACCTAGTGGCAAATACGGGGTCATTGGACCCCGACGGCTTCAGATACATAGAAGTCAAAATAAAACCGCCATGCTGGTGAGAGCAGTGACGGTTTTACATGCCCAGAAAGGATCACAACATGGACTTGGGTCTAGCAATCCTCTTCGCGGGCTTCGCCATCCTCCATTTTTCAAAATGGATGGGCTGGCTTTAGCCAGTACAGCAGGCACAAGCTGGCAGATCGCGATTTTTATCGCGGTCTGCCTTTCCGATGTTATCTGGTAACAGTGGAGATTGCGACGTTCAACTTAGTCGAAGCAATCTCAAATACGCCTCTCGAATTTGCGCGATAGCGGTGGAAAAAACTAAAGCTAGGCATGTTTTTGAGAGCCTAAGGCGACTATTAATTATTTATTTATCAATAAGTTAACCTGTCTTGAACTCCAGTGGGGAAATCTGGAGCAACTGTCATCAAAGTTTCAAGTTCGGCGAATACCCGGTACGCCGTGCAAGGCTGGCGCGCTAGCCCGAATATGGAGTTGCGATACCTGTCTTGACCCACCGTACGTGATTTAAAATTTCATTCATTCCGGGAGAGATCATCCGTGAAAAAGCACACTCTTAGCGGCGCCGCAGCCATCGCGCTCGCCGGGCTCTTAACCTCCGGTGCGGCAGACGCCCGCGATCAAATCCAGATCGTTGGATCATCAACCGTATTCCCGTTTGCAACGGCTGTTGCCGAACAGTTCGGGCAAAAGACCGAATTTAATACGCCGGTCATTGAATCGACCGGATCCGGCGGCGGGTTGAAGCTCTTCTGCTCCGGCGTCGGGCTCGAGCACCCAGACGTGACCAATGCATCGCGCGCAATCAAAGATTCAGAAGTCGAACTTTGCGCGTCGAATGGCGTTACCGAAGTGACAGAGTTCCGCATCGGTTTTGACGGTATTGTTCTTGGAAACTCGGTGAGCGGCCCATCGCTGTCTCTCACGAAAGACCAGATTTTCCGCGCGCTTGCGAAACAGCTCCCTGACGAAAGCGGAAATTTGGTTCCAAACCCGAACGTCAATTGGTCAGATATTGATGCTTCGCTGCCAGCAGCAAAGATTGAAGTCTTAGGCCCACCTCCGACGTCCGGAACGCGGGACGCGTTTGTTGAGCTCGTGATGGAAAAAGCATGCCTTGAAGGCATGGACGAGGATGTCTGCGCGCAAATCCGCGAGGATGGCGGCTATGTTGAGGCTGGTGAGAACGACAATCTCATTGTCCAAAAGCTCGAAGCAAATCCAGCAGCCCTTGGCATCTTCGGCTTTTCGTTCCTCGATCAAAATGCGAGTAAAATCAAAGGCGCCACGGTGAACGGCGTCGAGCCGACATTCGACAATATCGCATCTGGCGAATATGCCGTCTCACGCTCACTCTACTTCTACGTAAAGAAGGCTCATGTCGGCGTCGTTCCAGGCATCGCGGAGTATGTCACTGAGTTCGCAAATGCCGCGACCGACGAAGAGGGCTATTTGGTCGACAAAGGCCTGATCCCACTTCCAGAAGACGAAGCGGGCGCTCTCAGAGCACTCCCAACGACCATGCCGCACAATGTCGGCAGCTAAGATTTAACTGAGGGGCGCCGAATGCGGCGCCCCTTCTTCATGTTCCCGTAGGTTTACTTCCCAACTAGGTCGCCAGCATGACGTTCATGCTCCTCATCGCTCTCCTCCTGATCGGCATTGCCACCTATGTGGTTGGCCAGCAAAAGGCCTATCAGGTGGCAGGCGTGCGGCTTGCGGACATGCACTCGCTGCCGAGCTATCACGGTGCTCATTTGGCATTGTGGTCCGTCGTACCAGCCTTCCTCGTCCTGCTTCTTTGGACTTTTGCATCCGGTGGTTTGATCGATAGTGCCGTCGTTGCGCGGTTTTCGTCCGTGACAGACGGGCTATCGCCGCTTGAGGTGAATGCGTTTTTGAGAGACGTGAACGCGATCGCGTTTGGCGGCATCGTTGCTCAAGAGACACCAGAAAGAGTTGAAGCAGCCAGCCTTCTGGCAAGCCTCACCACAACGAGCACAATCCTGAAGACAATCGCGGTGATGGCAGCGGTTGGCGCCGGTTTCTTTTATGCCTGGAAGCACGTCACGCTCCGCTTCCGCGCGCGCCACGGCGTTGAGCGCTTTCTGCGCATCGTCTTGATCGGCTGCTCGGCGATCGCGATCCTGACAACGGTCGGCATCGTTCTTTCGCTCATTTTTGAATCTCTGCGGTTCTTCTCCAAAGTTCCGTTTTGGGAGTTCCTTTTTGGCATTCAGTGGAGCCCACAGACGGCCATTCGTGCCGATCAGGTCGGTTCGTCGGGCGCGTTTGGCGCGATCCCACTCTTTGCCGGAACGCTCCTGATTACCGCGATTGCCATTTCGGTCGCCGCACCGATCGGCCTATTGGCAGCCATCTATCTGTCGGACTACGCGTCGCCCGCCTTTCGCTCGATCGCCAAGCCGATCCTGGAAGTTCTGGCGGGTATTCCGACCGTGGTCTACGGTTTCTTTGCCGCGCTTACGGTCGCGCCCGTCTTTCGACAGACCGGCGAGAGCGTGGGGCTGACCGTGTCATCCGAAAGCGCACTTGCCGCCGGACTTGTCATGGGGATCATGATCATTCCGTTCGTGTCATCACTCTCCGATGACGTGATCAACGCGGTTCCGCAATCGCTCCGCGATGGCTCAGCCGGTCTCGGCGCCACGAAGAGCGAAACCATTCGACGGGTCGTGCTTCCTGCAGCGCTCCCCGGCATCGTTTCCGCACTTCTCCTCGCTGTCAGCCGTGCCGTCGGCGAGACGATGATCGTCGTCATGGCCGCGGGGCTTGCCGCCAACCTCACCGTGAACCCTCTTGAAGCCGTGACCACCGTGACGGTCCAGATCGTGACACTTCTGGTCGGCGACCAAGAATTCGATTCAGCAAAGACGCTTGCAGCCTTTGCGCTAGGGCTCGTCCTCTTTTGCGTGACGCTCGCGCTCAATGTCATCGCGCTTCGGATCGTCCAGAAATATCGGGAACAATATGACTGATATCGCGACAGACGCTCCCGATCTGGAAGTCCACACGTCCGGTGACGCCCGCGCACGGCTGAAAAAACGCTATCGCTCGGAAGCGCGGTTCAAACTTCTTGGTCTTGTCGCCGTTCTGACCTCCGTTGGGTTCCTCGTCATCCTGCTGTCAAACATCGTCACGCAAGGGATACCGGCGTTTTTTCAGCACTACGCGACGTTTGAAATCCTGCTTGATGAAGGGGAAATCGACCCCAACGGCAATCGCGATCCAGCGGACATACGCGCTGCAAACTTTGACCGGGTCATGCGCGGCGCGCTGGGTGAGGCGATACCCTACGCAGAGGGCCGCCAAGGCCGCCGCCTCCGCAACGGTTTGGTAACGAGCGCATCTGGGATTTTGCTGCGCGATCAGGTCCTTGCAAACCCCGATCTCATCGGCACGACAATTTCGATTTCAGTCCCGACGTCTGACGACGCGGACCTTTATCTGAAGGGTCAAGTGACAGTAAGACGGCTCATGGAAGCGTCCGGCAATGCCCGACCATCGGAAGTGGAAGGCGACGTCGTTGTCACCTCCGACGCGGCGGATTTCGCGCCGATTGTGGTGGCTGTGAAAGCGGAGTTGAACCGGGTCGCATCGCAGCGCCGGAGTGAGGCCGCCGCCCTTCAAAGATCGCTGGCGCGCGTTCAAGCCGATCTTGAACGCATCCGCGAGGCAGCACCCGATGCCGTCGGAGACCGCCGCGCGTTCCTGGAAAACGAGATTGGCCGTCTGGACGCCAGCGAGACGAGCATACGCGATCAAATATCTACGCTTCAGACCCAGGCGGATACGCTCGAAAGTCGCGCAAATGCGGAAGGCCAAGCAGAGACCGTCGACCCGACGCTTCCATCCTTTCTCGTGCGCATCAATGGCGGGATTGTGAAAGTCACGTCGGTCCAACCCACCGAAATCGCGGGACAGGCGCTCATACCGCTATCGTCAACCGATCAAGCGGCGCCAAATGACTGGTCGATTGAGGTTTTCGAGACACCAGAAGCGGCGCGCAAGATCACCGACGCCGAGATCATTTGGATCGATAAGCTCGTCGAACAGGGCGCAATCGAAGAGCGTGTGTCTGGACCGTTCTTTACCCGAGGCGCGAGCCGAGAGCCCGAGATGGCGGGCATCTGGGGCGCCGCCGTTGGCTCATTCTACACCCTGCTCGTCACCCTCCTCCTCTCGTTTCCAATCGGGGTCGCAGCGGCAATCTACCTCGAAGAGTTCGCGCCGAAAAACCGGCTCACGCAGATCATTGAGGTGAACATCAACAATCTCGCGGCTGTTCCATCCATTGTCTTCGGTCTCCTGGGCCTCGCGGTCTTCCTAAACGTATTTGGTCTGCCGCGCTCCGCGCCGATTGCCGGCGGCATGGTTCTGGCGCTCATGACCCTGCCGACGATCATCATCGCTTCGCGCGCGGCTCTGCGCGCTGTTCCGCCCTCTATCCGCGAAGCAGCGCTTGGCATGGGCGCATCGCGCGTCCAAACCGTGTTTCATCACGTTTTGCCGCTGGCTATGCCCGGTATTCTCACCGGCACAATCATCGGAATGGCCCAGGCGCTCGGCGAGACGGCACCGCTTCTCATGATCGGCATGGTGGCCTTTATCGTCGATATCCCAACTGGCCCGCTCGACGCGGCAACGGTGCTTCCGGTGCAGATTTTCATGTGGGCGGACTTCCCCGAGCCCGCATTCGGGCAAAAAACCGCCGCCGCGATCATGGTTTTGCTTGGATTTCTCGTTGTCATGAATGCGCTGGCTGTCGTCTTGCGCAAACGCTTTGAACGGCGGTGGTAAGTGTGGAGAGTAAGATGTCTATGACGGCCCAAGTCGAACCTGTGTCTGGAACCGCGATCGATCGACCGAACGAGTTGCCGGTCAAAATGTCGGGGCGCGGCGTCGATGTTTCCTACGCCGATAAGCAGGCGCTCTTCGGCATTGATCTCGACATCTACGCCAACCAGGTGATTGCGCTAATCGGCCCGTCTGGATGCGGAAAGTCGACCTATCTGCGCTGCCTCAACCGCATGAATGATACGATCGATATCTGCCGCGTGTCCGGCGACATCACACTCGATGGCGATGATATTTACGACAAGGAAATCGACGTTGTGGAACTTCGCGCGCGCGTCGGCATGGTGTTTCAAAAACCAAACCCGTTCCCCAAGTCGATCTATGAAAACGTCGCCTACGGACCCCGCATTCACGGCATGGCTCGCAACCGGGCCGATCTCGACGCGATCGTCGAAAAGAGCTTGAAGCGAGCTGGGCTATTCGAGGGGGTCAAAGACCGTTTGGACGCGCCTGGGACCGGGCTTTCGGGCGGTCAACAGCAACGCCTCTGCATCGCACGCGCAATCGCGGTTTCTCCAGAAGTGATTTTGATGGACGAGCCGTGCTCGGCGCTTGATCCGATTGCGACAGCGAAGATCGAGGAGTTGATCGATGAACTCCGGCAGAACTACACGATCGTGATCGTCACACACTCCATGCAGCAGGCCGCGCGCGTGTCGCAGCGCACCGCGTTCTTTCATCTGGGCTATCTCGTGGAGACCGGCGAAACCGACCAGATCTTCACCAATCCGCGCGACGAGCGGACCCAGGATTACATCACCGGCCGGTTTGGCTAGGGAGATTTCCAGACGATGATGCAGCATACAGTTACCGCTTTTGACGATGATCTGGCCGATCTCAGCCAGAAGATCGCAATGATGGGCGGTCTGGCCGAACGAAGCCTTGGGGACGCGATCTCGGCGCTGAGCCGGAACGACAGTGCCTTGGCCGAGCGCGTGATTTCCGGTGATCGCGAGATCGACCGGCTTGAACGGGAACTTGAAGAAAACGCGATTTTGACGCTTGCCAGGCGCCAACCGGTCGCGCGCGATCTGCGCGAGGTGATGGCTGCGATCAAAATCTCAGCCGACCTGGAACGCATCGGCGATCTGGCAAAAAATATTGCGAAGCGCGCGCTCGTAATCGACACGCGGTCGCTCGCAAAGAGCGTGATCTACGGCCTCGAACATATGAGCGAAACGACGCTCAAGCAGCTGCACGATGTGCTCGACAGCTATGGCAATCACAATACGGAACTAGCGCTCAAGGTGTGGGAGCGCGATGCCGAGATCGACGCGATGTATACGTCGATCTTCCGCGAGCTTCTGACATATATGTTTGAGGACCCGCGGTCGATCACCTCGAGCACGCACCTTTTGTTTGCCGCCAAAAACATTGAGCGCATCGGTGACCACGCGACAAATATCGCGGAAACGATCCATTTTCTGGTGACCGGTGAAAGCCTCAATGATGAGCGGCCAAAGGGCGACACAACACCGAGCCTCGGCATACAGGCGGTTGCTAACCGATCGGACGATAACACCTAGAACGTGATGGGACGATGACGGCGAAAATCCTAATCGTTGAAGACGAAGAGCCACTTACGCTTCTCTTGCGCTACAACCTCGAGGCTGAGGGCTATCATGTCGAGACCGTCATGCGTGGCGACGAAGGCGAATTGCGGCTTGCCGAAGACGTTCCAGACCTTTTGATCCTCGATTGGATGTTGCCTGGTATTTCCGGCATTGAACTCTTGCGACGGTTGCGGTCGCGGTCGCAGACGAAAGAGCTTCCCATCATCATGTTGACGGCGCGGGCCGAAGAGGGTGAGCGCATAAGGGGGCTCTCGACCGGTGCAGACGATTACGTCGTGAAGCCTTTTTCCGTGCCTGAGCTGGTCGCTCGCGTTCGAGCGCTCCTACGGCGCAGCAAACCGGAAATCATCGCCAGCGTTCTGGAAGTCGGCGACATCACGCTCGATCGGCATTCACACCGCGTGCGCCGATCTGGCAAAGAGGTGCGTCTCGGGCCGACCGAATTTAAGTTGCTCGAATTCCTCATGCAGACGCCAGGACGCGTGTTTTCACGCGAGCAATTGCTCAATGGCGTATGGGGACACACGGTCTACATCGATGATCGAACCGTCGACGTGCATATCGGCCGACTGAGGAAAGCGCTTACGCGTGGGTTTTCAGGCCGAGACCCGGTTCGTACCGTTCGCGGGGCCGGCTACGCGTTCGATGACGCCTTTGAAGCGCTTCAGGAGAGCGACAAAGGCAACGAGCGTCTTACGGCGTAGTCATCAAAGCCGGCTGACGACTTAACCGACTTTGCGACGTCGATCTGATACCGGCTGGAACGCCAATTTGGTGTGATAGGTGCAGTAAGGGCTGCCCGACGCAGCCTGACAGCCACAATAGTGAAAATCATCATGCGTTGGGTCACCAATCGGCCAACGGCACGTTTTCTCGTTGAGCGCCATGATGTTGGCGCGCTTTGAAACGGGTGGAAGTTCGGTGATGGTCGCTGACTTCAATTCAGCAACTGGAACGATGTCCGGTTGCGCCTCGGCTTCGATCTTGAGCGCAGCATTGCCGACGGTGGGCGCCGCCGGTCGAGGCTGCTTTGGCGTGCGCGCAGGCTTCGCTCGCGGTGCAGCAGGTCGCGAGGCGGTCTTACCGCGGCCGGATAGGCCAAGTCTGTGGACCTTACCAATAACTGCGTTGCGGGTGACGCCACCGAGTTGGGCTGCGATCTGACTGGCGCTCAATCCTTCCGTCCAAAGTTTCGTCAAAAGGCTTACGCGCTCGTCCGTCCAGCTCATAACCGCAATCTCCTCGATCAATGAGCGGGCCAAAAGGGGCAGAATCCTTTGCCGTTCCGGCGATGAACACACGCCAGCGGCTAACCTACGCAATACATGAAAATGGATGTCTGCGGCGCCGTTCCGGTCCGCTATCCGTTCGGCAGAACATACAAAGCCGCGGACTCGGCTGCAAGAGTCCGGCGAAAATTAACGCTCTATTTCCAAAAATACGCTGGGACAAAAACATCTCAAGTGATTCGGCCATTGGCTGGAATCCAGGGCGTCAAGGATGGTTCGTTCGGTGATGCTGATTGACATTTTGCTGTTTCTGCATAGGCTTAACGTTGGCTGTCCTGACCGAGGCAGCCGTTTTTGTTTGCCGTGTGGAAAAACGCGATTTGTGGCCGGAGAGGGCCCTGCGGCAAGCTGACTCACCGGGTGGTTTGAAATGGTAAGCGCATCGTCCAATCACGCATCAATCGCGGATAAGCCGTCGGCTTCGCTCCTTCCGACATATGCACGCGCACCGATGGCGTTTGAGCGCGGCGAGGGCGTTTATCTCTATGATACCGATGGACACGCTTATCTTGATTTTACCGCCGGTATCGCGGTCAACGCGCTCGGCCATGCGCACCCACGATTGATCGAGGCCCTGACGGAGCAGGCCGGAAAACTCTGGCACACGTCAAACCTCGTGCGGATACCCGACCAGGAGCGGCTTGCTGACCGGCTGGTATCGCTTACCTTCGCTGACCGCGTGTTTTTCACCAATTCGGGCGCCGAAGCGCTCGAATGCGCAATCAAAATGGCCCGCAAATATCACGCATCGCGCGGCGCGCCGGGACGCTACCGGATCATCACGTTCGAAGGCGCCTTCCACGGACGGACACTCGCGACAATCGCCGCCGGCGGACAGGAAAAATATCTCGAAGGTTTCGGCCCGAAGGTTGAGGGCTTCGATCAGGTGCCATTTGATGACATGGACGCGCTCAAAGCGGCAATTACGTCGGAAACCGCGGGGCTCCTGATCGAACCGGTTCAGGGCGAGGGCGGCGTGCGGCCCGTCGACATCCGCGTCATGCGGCAATTGCGAGAGATCTGCAATGAGCACGGTCTCTTATTGATGCTCGATGAAGTTCAAACCGGGGTCGGTCGGACCGGAAAACTCTTTGCCTATCAGCACTCTGGCATCGAACCGGATATTATGGCGATTGCCAAGGCGCTCGGCGGTGGTTTTCCGGTCGGCGCGTGCCTCGCCTCAGAAGACGCGGCATCAGGGATGACCGCTGGCACTCATGGCACGACCTTTGGCGGAAATCCGCTCGCTATGGCCGTGGCAAACGCCGTCCTCGACGTGGTTCTGGAAGATGGATTTCTCGACCAGGTCAACGACATGGCCACCTATGCGCGCCAACGGCTCGCACAATTGGTTGACGATCACCCGACCGTTTTGAAGGGCATGCGCGGCCAGGGCCTTTTGATGGGTCTCGAATGCGTGGTGCCAAATACCGAGCTCGTCGCAGCAGCCCGGGACCAAAAGCTTCTTTGCCCTGGCGCCGGTGACAATGTCATGCGGCTCTTGCCGCCTTTGACGATCACCAGGGATGAGTTTGACAGCGCGATCGAGAAACTCGACGCGGCCTGTCAAACGCTTGAAAAGGCGTCAGCCGCCTAAACACCCACCTTTTTTCGCGTAAGTGAGTGCCCATGTCGGCCCGTCATTTCTTGAATATTTCTGAAATCGATCGTTCCGACCTCCGGTGGATCATCGACCGTGCGCGCGACATCAAGAAGGATCGCGAGACCGTGCGCAAAGAACGCCCGCTTGACGGCAAGACGCTCGCGCTGATCTTTGACAAGCCTTCAACGCGAACCCGGATCTCGTTTGATCTGGGCATGCGCGAACTGGGCGGTGACACAATCATGCTCACCGGGTCCGAGATGCAACTCGGTCGCGGTGAAACGATTGCCGACACGGCGCGCGTGATGTCACGGTTCGTCGATGCGATTATGATCCGCACCCTAGAGCACAACGACGTAAGCGAGATGGCAGAATATGCGACCGTGCCCGTCATCAACGGTCTGACGCATGCGTCCCACCCGTGCCAGATCATGGCCGATGTCATGACGTATGAAGAGCATCGCGGACCGATCAAAAATCGGGCGGCCGCCTGGACCGGGCCGTCTAACAATGTGTTGGTCTCATGGATTGAAGCCGCAGCACAATTCGAGTTTGAGATGCGGGTTGCCGCCCCTCCGGAGTTCGGCCCGCCCGATGCAGTTGTCGAGGCCGCCCGGTCAAACGGGGCATCAATCCTCCTCACGAATGACCCCTATGAAGCCGTCGACGGTGCGCACTGCGTGATTACGGACACACGGGTTTCCATGGGAGATGATGAGGCAGGGTCTGGCAGACGGCACAATCTACTCCAGCCCTATCAAGTGAACAGCCGCCTCATGGCAGCAGCATCCGATGATGCGATCTTTATGCATTGCCTTCCCGCCCATCGCGGCGAGGAGGTGACCGACGAGGTCATGGATGGCCCGCAATCGGTCGTCTTTGATGAAGCAGAGAACCGACTTCACGCGCAAAAGGGCATCCTTGCGTGGTGCCTTGATCGGGCCTCTTAGGGTCAACCCCCTTGGCGGCTGATATCACAGAAGAGGCCGCACTCAGCGGCCAGGTGGACGACATCGTTCTTCCGTTTGCCGTCCCCACGCTCGGGGTGCGGGGCCGTATCGCGCGCTTGTCAGCGCTCACACAAACGGTGATCGGGCAACACGACCATCCTGATGTGATTTCTAGGCTCATAGGCGAGTCCCTCGCCCTGACCGCCCTTTTGGGTTCCGCAATCAAACACGAAGGACGCTTTGTGATGCAGGCCCAGACGGACGGGCCTGTGAGTTTCCTCGTCTCGGACTACACGGCTCCCGGGCATTTACGCGCCTATTGCCGCTACGATCCAGATGCCGCGATCGCCAACCCGGGCGCTCTCTTCGGCGCCGGGAACATGGCGTTCACGATCGACATGGGCACCGACATGAACCGCTATCAGGGCATCGTCCCGCTCGAAGGTTCTAGTCTTGCCGATGCGGCGATGGCGTATTTCAAGCAATCGGAGCAAATCCCGACACGCCTCACTCTTGCCTCGGGCCAAGCCTACATACCCGGTGGTAGCAACAAAGGTGCTCAGTGGCGTTCGGGCGGACTTCTGATCCAGCACCTGCCATCTGTTGGCGGCAATGATGATTCAATCCCCTCAATCGGTCTTCAGGACGAGATTTCGATCGATGAGGATTTCAATCAGTGGGATGAGGCGAGCGCGCTTGCGGGAACGGTGCGTGACGACGAACTTCTTGATCCGTCACTCCCCGCCGACCGTCTTGCTTATCGGCTGTTCCACGAACAGGGCGTTCGGGCATTTGAGCCCATACCCATAGACCATTCCTGCCGCTGCTCTCGCCAACGCATTGAATCGCTGATTGCACAGTTCACCAATGAAGAAATCGACGACATGATCGAAGACGGTGAAGTGGTCGTGGTGTGCGAGTTTTGCGCATCTGAATATCGGTTTGACCCGGACACGCTACGCGGATGATCTCGTCCGATCACCGGGACGTCATCCGAAATTTGGAACATGAACGATCCTTAATTGGTTTTCGTTCGTAACGAACTCCATATACGATAATGCCAACTTGTCGCATCCGATCCGGAGCGGGGGTCCCGTGGACGCATCAAACGCTGAGCAACAGCCAAAAAAGAAGTCGGTCCTTTCATGGTTTGCCGTCACGACGGTCAAGCTCGCCCTGCCCTTGATTGTGCTCGGCGGATCGGCTTTCGGGTTCTATACGCTGTGGCAATCAAGGCCTGAACCGCCTGAGCGGCAATCCCGCGAGAAGGTATGGGTGGTTGAGACGGCTGCCGCAGAATTCTCAAGCGAGCAGCCCACGCTGCGCGTTTACGGCCAGACCGAATCTGGCCGCGAAGTCGCGCTCCGGGCCCTGGCGCAAGGCGAAGTTGTCTCCGTCGCCCCTGATCTGCGCGTCGGCGCGCTTGTCGACGACGGCATGCCGCTCGTCACAATCGACAGCTTTGACTACGAAGGCCGCGTGATCGAAGCCCGCGCGAGCCTTCTGGAGGCCGAGGCGCGGCTGAGGGAAATCGAGGCGATGGTCGCCTCTGAACGCCGGGCGCTCGACCTTGCCGATGAGCAGCGGGCTTTTGCGGCACGCGACTTGGAACGCGCAGACGCGCTTCGCGATCGCGGCACGCTCTCGGAGCGCGCGCTGGATGATCGCCGCCTCCTCGTTTCGCAACGCCAGCAATCGGTCGATCAGCGGAAATGGAACATTGAGATCCAACAGGCGAAGGCCGATCAACAGCGGGCATCTATTGACCGGTTCAGGCGCCAGCTCGCTGAAGCCGAGCGCGCGCTCGAAAACACCGTGTTGACCGCGCCGTTTTCTGGCTACGTCGCCGAAGTCAACGCCGAAGTGGGACGCCTGATGAATGCGTCCGACGTTGCAGTCCGCCTGATCGATCGACAGGCCGTGGAAGTCTCGTTCACCCTCTCTGACCGACAGTTCGGCCGGATCGTCGAGGCGGAAGGGGATGTCATTGGCCGACCCATCGACGTGAACTGGTATCTCGGCGACAGCCCTATCTCGTTTGAAGGGCGCATCGCGCGGCTTTCACCTCAAATCAGCGCCGTTTCCGGTGGCGTAAAGATCTTCGCAACGATCAACCCCGGCGAAACCGGTAACGTGTTGCGCCCCGGCGCATTCGTGGAAGTGCTGGTCCCGGACCGCACCTATGATGCGGTCGTGACCGTTCCAGAACGCTCGATTTATCCAGGTGATACGATTTTCCTGGTGGAGGACGATCGCCTGACCCCACGCGAGATCGAAGTGGTTGGGTTCTCGGAAACCGGCATTTTAATCCGGGGCGATCTTGAAGCAGATGACCGCATCCTTCTGACCAAGATCACCGAAGCCGGCGAAGGGCTTCGCGTTCGCGACCTCAGCCAGCCAGAAGGTGACGGCAGCCGGACAGTGGCTCGCCGGATGAATAGCTCTGGCGATGGTGCGCGTCCGGCCGGTGGTGGGCCAGACGCCGAGCGCGGCCAACGGCAGACAAACTGACCCCGATCATGCGGCGCGAAAACCCCGCCCTCATTCGGTTCTTTGTCCGCCACCCGGTGGCGTCAAACCTCGTCATGGTCATGATGATCGTGTTCGGGCTCGTCGGCTTTACGCAGATCAACACCCAGTTTTTCCCAACAATCGAGCGGCCAACCGTCGTTGCGACCTTCACATGGAGCGGGGCAAGCGCTGAGGATGTTGAAGCCTCCATCCTTGAGGCGGTCGAGCCGGAACTTCGGTTCACCGACGGTCTCGACGATATGGAGAGCTATGCGCGCGAAGGCTCGGGCACCGTCATCATGGAGTTTGAAGACGGCCATGACATGCAAAAGGCACAATCCGACGTTGAGGCGGTTGTCAGCCGGATCACGATCTTCCCCGATGACATGGACGATCCTGTCGTATCGCGCACCATTGTCTACGAGACCGTCGCGCAGATATCGCTTTCCGGCCCCTTTCCCGAGGGCGCGCTTCGGGCATTTGCGCAAGACATAAGAGACGGGCTTCTCGACGCCGGGCTCGATCGGGTCAGCCTTTCAGGATTTCGGGACGAGGAAATTCTAATTGAGGTGCCGGAGCGTGAACTCCGCAGGCTTGACCTCAATATTAGCCAAATCGGCGAGCGCATTCGCGTCAGCACACGAGACCTGCCATCCGGCACGCTCGACGGCGCGATCGAGAAGCAAGTGCGCGCGCTTGCGAGTTCTGAAACGCTCGAAGCGTTTCGCAATGTCGAGGTGATTGCCCGCGCCACCGGTGAGAAAATCCGGTTGCGCGACATCGCAACCGTCACCACGCAGTTCGATCCTGATCAGTCGATCAATTTGGAAGACGGGCGTCAGGCGATCATCTTGAACGTCCAGCGATCGGAAGCCGCCGACACGCTGGAATCGTCGAGACTGGTTCAAGACTTCGTAGAGGCGATCAAGCCAACTCTACCGCCGACACTCACCCTTTCCATGTCGGATGTGCGGGCTGAACGATTGAGCGAGCGGATCATGCTTCTCGTCGAGAATGGCGGCTCGGGCCTCCTTCTCGTGCTCCTCATCCTCTTCATCTTTCTCAATGCGCGGATTGCGTTTTGGGTGGCCTTTGGCATCCCGGTCGCTTTTTTCGCGACGCTCGGCCTCATGTGGGTGTCCGGCCAGACCATCAACATGATCTCGCTCTTCGGGCTGATCATGACCCTCGGGATTGTCGTCGATGATGCAATCGTCGTCGGCGAAAACACCGCCACCCGCTTTGCCATGGGCGACAGCCCCATCATGGCTGCGGAGAACGGCGCAGGCGCCGTCACCTGGCCTGTGGTGGCTGCGATCCTGACCACTCAGGTTGCATTTTTCCCGTTGCTCCTGGTCGACGGACGCATTGGCCAGATCATGGGCGCGCTTCCCTACGTCGTGATCGCGGTTCTCTTTGCCAGCCTGGTAGAGTGCCTTTTGATCCTGCCCGGTCACCTCCGCCATGCGATGCCGAAAAATCCCAAGCGGCCGGGTTGGTTCCGACGGAATTTTGATGCCGGGTTCATCTGGTTTCGCGACAAGCCGTTCGGCTATCTCGCAAAAACCGCGTATCACTGGCGCTACACGACAATCGCGCTCGCCTTCGGGTCGCTCTTTATTGCAGCTGGCGTAATCGCGTCCGGTAAAGTCGGATTTCAGTTTTTCCCATCACCGGAACCTGAATCGATAACAGCCAATGTGGTCTTCACTGCGGGCACACCACGGGAGACCGCGATGTCGGCTCTCCAGAAGATCGAAGCCGCACTTGGTCCCGTCGAAGAACGCCTTCTGGAAGACGCCCGCGCCGCCGCTGAGGCCGGACCGCAAGTCGAAGCGTCTTTGCCAACGCGTATCACCAATTCAATCCTATCCTTGGTTGGGATCGCGCCGCCCGACATTGCGCCCGTCGTGCAAATCGAGACCGAGTTGGTGCGCTCCGTGTCGACAACGCTCGGACAAGCGGGTCGCAATCGCGGCGACGAGTTTGCCCGCATTCGGGTGCAATTGACGCCATCTGAGGAACGCTCAGTGCGCACGCGCGACATTACCCGTGCGTGGCGGCGAGCCGTTCCATCGCTTGCCGGTGTTGAACGCCTCGCAGTGTCCGGGAACCGCCTTGGACCGCCCGGTCGCGATTTGGACATCCAGCTTATCGACGCTGAGCCTGAAGTCTTGAAGGCAGGGGCAGAAGAGGTCGCGACCCTTCTTGCAGCCTATCCCGGCCTATCGTCCATCAATGACAATCTTCCCTACGGCAAGCCCGAGATCGTGCTTGGTCTGACACCGAAGGGCACGGCACTCGGCTTCACCATTGATGAAGTTGGCCGCCAAGTTCGAAACGCAATTGAGGGTTCCATCGCCAAGCGCTTCGCACGCGGCGAAAACGAAATCACCGTGCGCGTCCAAACCGAGCGCGACGGAACCGGGCTCCAAGCGCTCCGCGAGATGCTGCTTAGGAGCCCAGGCGGCGAAGAGATACTGCTCGAAGAAGTCGTAAGCATGACCGAAAAACGCGGCTTCTCGATCATTCAACGCCGCGATGGTCGACCCACGGTTTCCGTCACCGCCGATGTTGACCAGGACGTCATAACCAATACCGAAATCGTTGCATTGTTGGCAGACGGGCCAATCCCGAACATCGCAGAAAAGTACGGGATCAACTTTGATTTTTCCGGTCGCGATGAAGAGCGCCGCGAGAGCTTTGCCGATCTTCGTTTCGGTCTCATTCTCGCGCTCAGCGTGATGTACATTCTGCTCTGCTGGGTCTTTGCGAGCTACTCGCGACCGCTTGCGATCATGCTCATTATCCCGTTCGGGTTCGTCGGCGCCGTTCTCGGCCACATGGTCATGGGCTTTGATCTGACAATCCTGTCGCTCTACGGGCTCCTCGGGCTCGCAGGCATTCTCGTAAACGACTCCATCATTCTGGTCAGCCGTATCGATGCCCGGCTAGAAGAGGGTCAATCCCTAGAAGACGCATCCGTCGGCGCGGCGCGAGATAGGCTTCGCGCCGTCCTCCTGACCTCCATGACCACCATTGGCGGGCTAACGCCACTCCTCTTTGAAAAGAGCCTTCAGGCGCAATTCCTGTTGCCGATGGCGATCACCATTGTCTTTGGCCTCGCGGTCGCGACGCTTTTTGTGTTGTTCCTGGTGCCTGCACTCGTCGGTGTGGGCGGCGATATCGGTCGGATCTTCCGCTCGATCATGCGGCTCTATGTGAGAGAAACGCCACCTGCCGTCCCTGCCGAGTAATCCGCTACCGAACCCAGAAGCGCGGCACGAGAAGGACCAGAACGGTCAACAATTCGAGCCTGCCAATCAGCATGCCCGCCGAGATCAACCATTTAGCGGCATCTGGCAGCGATGCGAAATTGCCTGCCGGACCGATAATTTCGCCGAGCCCAGGTCCGACATTTGAGATCGCGGTCGCAGATGCCGAAAAGGCTGTGAGCGTATCGAGGCCGACCGCAGATAAGAGAACAGCCAACACCGCAACACAGAGAAAATAGAGAAAGAGGAACGTCATCACGGCGGCGACGATGCTGTCCGCGAGCGGCTTGCGATTATACATTTTCGGGAAGATCCCGTGCGGAAACAGGATGCGTTTTAGATGCTGGCGGACATTTTCAATGAGCACCTGGAAACGAAAAATCTTGATGCCGCAGGAGGTTGAGCCAGCACACCCGCCGATGAACATGATGATGAAGAAGATGACCGCCGCGAACGGGCCCCACGAATAATAGTCGCTGTTGGCATAGCCAGTGCCTGTCATGATGGAGACCACAGAGAACGCGCCCTCGCGGATTGCGGGGCCGAAGGCGACCCCGTTCGCGACGATCTGATAGGCGCAGGCAAGCGTCGTGAAAAAGAAGAGGGTTGCCAGAAACAGGCGCACCTGACTGTCACGAAAGAAGCTCAACGGTGCGCCTTGGGCCATCTTCAAGAAAAGGATGAACGGAAGACTGCCTGCGATCATGAAAACGATCGCGACCGTATCGATAGCGGCACTGTCGAAATGACCGATGGACGCGTCGCGAGACGAAAAACCGCCTGTCGCGATCGTCGTCATAGCGTGCAAGACGGCATCGAACGAGCCCATGCCGTTAAAATCATAGGCGAGCGCACAGAGCGCGGTGAACGCGACATAGACGAGGGTCATTGACCCTGAAATTTGCGCCGCGCGCGGCAGGATCTTCTCAGAAGTATCGAAGGCCTCGACCTTGAAGAGTTGCATCCCGCCGACCTGAAGCATCGGCATGACGGCGAGCGCCATGACAATGATGCCGAGTCCACCCAACCACTGGAGGATGGAGCGCCAGAGCAAAATACCGGGCGGCGCGAAATCGAGCCCGACGATCACCGTGGAACCGGTTGTCGTCAGCCCGGACATGCTTTCAAAGAATGAGTCGGTGTAGGAGAGCTCAAGCTCTGAGAAGTAGAGCGGGAGCGCGCCGAACGCGGCAAGCGTCACCCAAACAGCATTAGTCATCAAAAACGCCTGCCGAATGGTTAGACCCGGCGGCGCGCCTCGCGATGACGCCCAAAGGGCAACGCCGAAAAAGAGCGTAATGATCGACGAGAAAAAGAAGACGATCCAGTCGGACGAGCCAAAGAGAATGTCGACGATTGCCGGCACCATCATGAAGGCGCCGAGCATCGAAAGGAGGAGCCCAACGACCTGAAAAATAGGGCGGTGATCGACCATCTTTATGACGCTCGCTTTGCCACGCTCACGCCCGACGATCCGGTGTCAGTTGACAGTCCGCTTCATGTCGGGGCTGTCGAGCGAGAAGGCTGGTATCTCGACGTCAAAGCTGAGACCGAGTTCGGTCTCCATATTGTATGTTCCGCTCATGATACCAGACGGCGTGTCGAGCGGGGCACCGCTCGTATATTCAAACGCCTCGCCCGGCTGCAACACCGGCTCCTCGCCAACCACGCCAGCGCCGCGCACTTCCTGCACGCGACCGTCCGCAGCCACGATCCGCCAATAGCGCGAGAGCAATTGAACGCTGTCTGCACGGAGATTTAGAATTTCAATCGTGTACGCCCAGAAGTAGTAGTCCCGCTCTGGGTCCGACTCATCTTCTAAAAAGTCCGGCTCCACCGTAACCTGGATGCCGTTCGTAACGCTGCGGTACATCGTGTCTCTGCCTGACCCGTGAGGCGCGAAATCGTCAAAACCCGTCTTGGCGTGCTCGTCACTGTCTCCGGACCCACGCGATTGCAGTGCCTGAGACTTCGGCCAAGATTCACCTCGTCCTTCAGATAGCTTTAGACTGCGGCCAACGCTTGTTCAATGTCACCAATCAAATCGTCCGCAGCTTCAAGTCCGACCGAAAGGCGCACAAAGCCAGGCGTGATGCCAACGCGCGCTTTTTCTTCGGGATCAAGTTTATGGTGCGTGGTGGTCGCCGGGTGCGTGACAAGCGACTTAGCATCACCCAGATTGTTCGAAATTTGAATGATATCCAGCGCATTCATAAACCGGAATGCAGCCTCTTTCCCGCCTTTGAGGTCAAGGCCGACCAGCGAACCAAAGCCATTCATTTGTTCACGGGCAATCGCGTGTCCCGGATGCCCAGACAGTCCCGGGAAAAGAACACCGGCGAGCGCTGGATGATGCTCAAAGTGCTGGGCGATCCGTTCAGCATTGGAAAAATGGTGCGCAACGCGGATCGGAAGCGTCTCAAGGCCCTTTAGCAACGTCCAGGCGTTAAAGGGCGAGAGTGCTGGACCCGTGTGCCGGAGGTAGTCGTGCAGCGTCTCGTCGATGATGTCTTGGCTTGAAAGGATGACACCGCCTAGACATCGACCCTGGCCGTCAATGTGCTTCGTCGCGGAATAGACGACGATGTCCGCCCCCAATTGGAGCGGCTTTTGGCCAATGGGCGTCGCGAAAACGTTGTCGACGATAACCCGCGCCCCAGCCTCACGCGCGATCGCGGCGACCTCACGGATGTCGACAATCCCAAGCGCCGGGTTCGAAGGCGTCTCAAAGAAGAAGAGCTTGGTGTTCGGCCGCACAGCGTCTTGCCATTGACGGACCTCGGACCCGTCCACCAGCGTCACCGCTACGCCGTAACTCGGAAGAAGCTTTTCCACAATCCATCGGCACGACCCAAAGAGCGCGCGTGCTGCGATGACATGGTCACCGGCTTCAACCTGGCTTACAATGGCGGCGTGGATCGCGGCCATGCCGCTTGCCGTTGCGCGCGCGGCCTCAGCACCCTCAAGCAGTGCCATACGGGTCTCGAACATTTCGACCGTGGGGTTCGAGAAGCGTGAGTAGATGAACCCTGGATCATCGCCCTTGAATCGTGCTTCGGCGGTCTCTGCTGTCTCGTAGATGAAGCCTGAATTCGGAAAGATCGCCTCAGACGTCTCCCCAAAACCGGTGCGCAACATGCCACCATGGATCATTTGGGTCTGAAGCGCGGTCTTCTTTGGCAGTGTCCCGTCGGCAGACATAGGTTTCGATCCTTCATTGGCGGCGGGAATTGACGAAAAAACCCGGCGCAATGGCCGGGTGAATGGTCAGACATCTGACAACCCGGCCTTTTAGCATTTTGTTTTCAGGTGGCTGCAAGCCGGCCGGCTCAAATGATCCACCGATGCTGTCATCGGTCTTTCGCGCCTTGGCGTCAAGTCTCGGATAGTCTAGGTCAAGCAATAGTGTCTGGGGAGTGGTGTTGAAATGGCAGGTCGGGGCGTTCTACCGGCGGAGGAAATCGAGGTGTTGGCGACGCAAAACTGCATCGCTCCGGCAAAACCCTTCGATCCGGACCAAGTGCAGCCCTCAAGTCTTGATCTGCGGCTTGGGACAAAAGCCTATCGCGTGCGCGCGAGCTTTCTGCCGGGTCCAGATGCGACCGTTGCGGATAAACTGAAGACGCTTGCGCTTCACGAAATCGAGCTGAGCGAGGGAGCAGTCCTTGAGGTGGGTTGCGTTTATGTCGTGCCGCTCCTCGAAAGCCTGGCCTTGCCTGACGGCATTAGCGCGGCTTGCAATCCGAAGAGTTCGACAGGTCGCCTCGACGTTTTCACCAGGGTGATATGCGACCGGGTTGGTGCATTTGACACGATACCCCATGCGTATGATGGCCCGCTCTATGCGGAAATCAGTCCGCGTACATTCCCAGTCCTCGTTCGTACCGGTTCGCGCTTATCCCAGGTTCGGTTTCGAAGCGGCAGCGCGGTGCTGAATGAGGAGGCAACGCGAAAACTTCACGCGGAGCAGACCCTCGTGCACGCGGCAGAGCCCGTGTTTGGACACGGGATTGCGGTGAGCGTCGACCTTTCAGCTGAACAGGGCATGCCCGTCGGGTATCGCGCCAAGCGCCATACCGCGGTGATCGATGTTGACCGGAAGGCTCAATACGAAGTCAGCGAATTCTGGGAGACGATCTACGCTACCGGCGACGGCTCGCTGATCCTGGATCCAGATCAGTTTTACATCCTTGCGTCGAAGGAGGCGGTTCACGTGCCACCGGACCATGCGGCTGAGATGGTCGCTTTTGATCCGCTCGTGGGCGAGTTTCGAGTGCACTATGCGGGTTTCTTTGACCCGGGCTTCGGACATCGCGCGGCAGGCGGTTCTGGAAGCCGTGCCGTTCTGGAAGTGAGAAGCCACGAAGTACCGTTCATCCTTGAGGACGGCCAGACGGTCGGTCGCCTCGTCTATGAGCGGCTCTCGGCAACGCCCAAGCGGCTCTATGGCACCGATATCGGCTCGCACTACCAGGCGCAGGGCTTGAAGCTCTCAAAGCATTTCAAGGCTGAATAGACCATTTTCACGTTCAGTGTGAACGGTTCCAATGGTCTAAGTGTTTGTTTTGTCGCATATTCCTATCTTCAAAGCGTGAACGCTTTGAAGGGAGATGCTCTAGTTCGGCTGGGAGGGTCACGATGGACATTTTTGGCGTCAACGTTCTTGTCATTCTCGGTGCAGCAGTCGCGTCCTATGTCTTTGGTGCTGCCTGGTACATGGCGCTTTCAAAACCATGGGCGGCGGCGCTCGGCACTACGCCCGAACAGATGAGCGCGGAAGGCAGCACGTCTTCCTATGTCATTGCGTTCATTGCCCAGTTGGTCATGGCTTACGTGCTTGCCGGCGTCTTCGCCCACGTCATGAAAGACGAGGTGACGGTCTATGGCAGCATCATCAGCGCCCTCATGATCTGGGTCGGGTTCATCGTTACGACGATGACGGTGAACCATCGGTTCCAGAACTCACCCTGGTCGCTGACTGCGATCGATAGCGGTCATTGGCTCGGTGTCTTGATGATCCAGGCAGCCGTGATTGGGTTCTTCGGCGTTTAAACCCTGAAATTCACGCCGAACAGGAGCCTCCACCCAGCACGCAAAATTTCGCGCAATAGGGGTGGTTGAGCTTCACCGCACCGTGCTCGAAATTGCCTCCGTCCGCGAATGCCGCTTCGGTGAGCGTCTCGCCCATTTCAAATTCGGCGTCGTAGGGGAGAAGCGTGCAGGGAAGAACCTTCGGTGCCGTCTCGCCCTTCCGCTTCACAACCATGCGGCTTGAGGCACACATCATCGCGGACGGTGAGAGATTGAGAATGTCCCAGCAGGCGGTCGTAATCTCTGGAATGTCCTTGACGTTTTCCATTTCTGGAAAGAGCACGGTCTGGCCCGCGTTCGACGCGTCAATCGGCCAGCCACGGGTCGCAAAGAGATCGTCATAGCCAGCGCGCGCGACGGCTTCGGTCTCGCCCCAAATGGTGCGGCCCGCAACGGCCAGCGCGAAGCCGTGCTCGGCAAGCCAGTCCACGCCGACAAGCGCCTTATCAAAAGAGCCAGATCCGCGTTCCAAATCGTGCCGATCGGCGCTGTGATGATCGAGGCTGATGCGCAAGGTCAGCTTGTCGCCGAAACGCTCTTTCAGGTTCAAAAGCCCCGCTTTGATCTTTGGGCGCTGCATGGGCTGCATAGCATTTGTCAGAACGAGCGCTTCAAAACCGCGAGACAGCGTCTCGCTTAGGATCTCGATCATGTCAGGATTCATGAACGGCTCGCCGCCTGTGAACGCGATTTCTCGCGTCGCTAGGCCAAGCTTTTCGATCTCGTCCAAATAGACCCGCACCTCGTCAGTCGTGATGTAGACGAGGCGATCATTGCTCGGCGATGATTCGATATAACAGTTGAGACACTGGATATTGCAGAGCGTGCCAGTGTTGAACCAAAGAGTATCGAGCTTATCCAGACCGACACGGGCGCGGACTTCACCTTTTGCGGTAATGTCGGGATCTTTGAATTTTTCAGGCGAGAGGGCGGATATCGGTTCTACGATATCAAATGCGCCATCATCCATGATTGCACCCCGCCGCTTTCTTTTCGCAGTGCAACAGCTAGCACAGTGGCTGGCGACGTCTATTCACGAGTTACGCGGCTAGCGAACTTTTGATTGCCTCCTTCAAGGTCGGTGCAGGATTTTGACGTCTCTCGTTTTTGTGATTGTCGGCACAGCGTCGTTACAACCTCAGGGTTAGCTTACGTTAACGTAAGAACGGGGCGTGTCATGGAATTCTCTGGTATCGATTGGGGTCAAGTACTCGGTTACGTCGCCGGGGCATTGGTTTTTGCAGCGTTCGGGATGAAAACGATGATCCCGCTCCGCATCACAGCAATCGCCAGCAATGTGGCATTCCTCGCTTACGCCCTCATCGAGGGTCTCACGCCGATCCTGGTCCTTCATGGACTCTTGCTGCCTCTCAACATCTTCCGCATGGTGGAGTTGGTCCTGCTTCTCCGTCGGGTCAGGCTCGCTAAGCGCAACGGTTTTGACGTCATGACCGTGCTCCCCTTCGTCGAACCTATTGAATTGAAAGACAGGGACGTCCTCCTCCGCAAAGGAGACACTGCCGATTGCATGTACATTGTTCTCGACGGTGAGGTCGAAGTCGTCGACTACGGCATCCGCCTTGGCATTCACGACATCGTTGGCGAAACAGGCCTTTTTGCGTCCGACCGAAAGCGAACGGCAACGGTCCGTGCCTGTGGCCCGGTGCGTCTCGGGCGGATCTGTCAGGATGATGTCGAGCGGCTCTACTTCCTGAAGCCCGAATTCGGCCACGCGCTCATACACCTGATCGGTCGACGCTTGACGGAAAACCTCCAGACCGCCGCTCTTCCGCAGCCATCGTTCCTCGCCGGTTCCGTTTGAGCCGATCTATGACCAATAGACGCTTTACCCGGCCCCCTCTTTTGGACCATTCTTATTCCAAACTGGGAGGACGCAATGGAACTCAACGGCGAATTTCGGATAGAAGCGACGCGCGAAGAAGTTTGGGCTCTCCTCAACGATCCCGAAACCTTGAAAGCATGCGTTCCCGGCTGCGAAGAGCTTGAACAAACGGACGAAAACGCCTTCAGCGCTAAAGTTGTGCTCAAGATCGGCCCGGTGAAGGCGAAATTCTCTGGCAACATTGAGCTTGAAGACATGGTCTATCCCGAGAGCTATCGGATCGTCGGCGAAGGAAATGGCGGTGTTGCGGGCTTTGCAAAAGGGGCCGCCAACGTGACCCTCACCGAAGACGGCGGCGAGACCGTGTTGAACTACGAAGTCGACGCCAATATCGGCGGCAAAATCGCGCAACTCGGTTCGCGGCTCATCAAGTCCACATCGGCAAAGCTCGCTGGGCAGTTCTTCGAGAAGTTCAGTGCGACGGCGGCAGGTAACGTGCCTGAGGCAGCGCAATAGCTGAAATTTCGAAGTCGGAGACGGACGCGCGGGTTCGAGCCGCTTTTGAACGCCAAGCGGGCTCTTGCGTCGATCTCGGCTCACCTTTCACCGCGTGGCTTTGTGAGAATTTCGCCCGAGATCTTGATCCGCGTTATGGGCCGGACGCCGCAATCCTCGGCTGGCCGGGCGATCCGTCAAGCGACGGCGAAAGCGTGCCATTGCGTGTCTGTGGGGCGCTCCACTGGCTCGCACTGACAGGCGAAAACGCCTCGCTCGCAGAAATCTATAAGCACCTGGCGGCAACTCCGGCGGTTTGGGACCAGGTTTTTGCGGCATGGCGCCTCGAAGCTGATCACATCCTCAAATTCATCAAGAGCCCGCCACAAACAAACGAAGTCGCGCGCTCATCCATGGTCATATGTGGTTTTGGACGGATAGCGGCCCTTTCTGACCGTCCGCTTTCAATTTTCGAATTCGGGGCGTCTGCCGGGCTCAACCTCAATGCGGTGCGCTACGCCTATAGGTTCGGTGACCGTGCTTTAGGCGACGACGATTCAGATGTTCAGCTTCAGCCGGAGTGGCGTGGACACCGCTATACCGATCCAATGCCAGAGATCATGTCGTCGCGAGGTTGCGATCTCAGGCCTCTCGACCTCCGTCAACCAGAAGCAGCAAGACGACTGCTTTCCTATATTTGGCCGGACCAACCGCAGCGCATCAAACGCACCAAAGCCGCGCTTCAGGTCGCGAGCAACCATCCGCCATCGGTCGAGAAGGCTGAAGGGTTGAGTTGGATCGCCGAGCATTTGACAAATCCGAGCCCCGGATATGTGCGGGTCCTTTATTCAACAATCGCCTGGCAATATTTGTCACCGGAGAAGCGCAAAGAAGGCGCGGCAATCATTGCTCGGATCGGGCATAGGGCGACACTAGAAAACCCGCTCGCATGGCTTCGCGTGGAGGCCGACGGCGTTGGATCAGGAGCCGCAATGACCCTCGATTGGTGGCCGGGAACAGGAAACCACGAACAGCACCTACTGGGGCGTGCCGACTTTCATGGGCGGTGGATCGACTGGCGACCCGACCAATAGAGAATCCTCGCAAGGCCTCAAACACGTGTCGCGGTGCGGCATGACCGCCTCATCGCTCGCACCCTCGCAGTTTCACCAATTGTCGGCAATTTTTGCGCGTGCCGTAATCGCCAAATGCTTGTTTCCCTCTATCCCCCAACCATGACCGATCCGGCGGTGCCGGCTGGCACATGGTGGGAAGATTCCGCGCCTGCTCTCGATGCCGACACGACCCCGCTTGAGGGCGACGCCTCATGCGACATTGCCATTATCGGCGCTGGCTATACGGGCCTCTCGGCGGCGCTGCGCCTTGCCGGCACGCACAATGTTGACGTCCGCGTCGTTGAGGCAGGTGAACCCGGATTTGGCGCCGCCGGCAGAAATGGCGGATTTTGCTGCATACCAGCGACCAAATTGTCGTGGACGCAGGTTATCCGACGGGTCGGCGTCGATGAAGCCAAGCGCTTCATGGCATCGCAGATCGAGGCAATCGAGACCGTTCGCGAACTCTTAGAGAGCCACGCGATCGACGCGGACTATGCCGGTCACGAGGGCGAACTTTTGCTCGCCCATTCCGGATGGGCATCTCTTGGCCTCGCGACGGAGGCAAAACTCCTCCGCGATACATTTGGCTTTGACGTCAAGCGCTTCATGAAATCTGAATTGCCCGATATCGGAGCTGACGGTCCAGGTTTCATCTCCGGCATGCTCTCGCCATACGGATTTGGCTTGCATCCGCTCAAATATCTCCGCGGTCTCGCTGACGCCGTCGTTAAAGCAGGCGTTCCGATTCATGCAGCGTCACCGGTCACCGAGATCAAACAAGAGCGCGAAGGCTACCGGCTGATCACGCCGCGCGGCGAGATCGCATCCAACCAAGTCATTGTCGCGACGAACGGCTACACGAATGAGGCCGTAATCCGCGACCTTGCCTACCGTACACTGCCGGTGATCTCCTCAGTCCTTGTGACCCGCCCCATGACGGATGCGGAATATGATGCCCAGGGCTTTTCAACCCGCATCATGTCCTATGACAGCCGCAACCTTCTCCACTATTTCCGACGGCTTCCGGACAACCGGTTTCTCTTCGGTGGACGTGGCGGAACGGACGGATCGATAGAAGGGCTGAAGGCAAGCCGACAAGCCATTCGGGAGACGTTCGACAAATATTTTCCGGAGTGGAAAAACGTTGAAACGACCCATGAATGGTCGGGGCTCGCCTGCATCATGCGCAACCGCCAACCGTTTATTGGTACCATCGACTGGAAGAAGAAGATGTGGGGCGCGCTTGGCTATCACGGAAACGGTGTCGCCACCGGCACATGGTCCGGCAAGATGGTCGCGGATATGGCGGTCGGCGCAATGACGGAGGAGGATCTCCCTGCACTCTTCGTGTCGCCGATCAAAATGTTTTCGCGCTCGCGGCAGACCATGCTCAAACTGCGCTACTGGGCTAACGATCTCGAAGATCGGATTTAACGTCGGCGCCCATCAAAGCAGCGGTGGGAGGAAAATAACCGCTCACACCGAAAACCCGCGATTCCAACATTTCTTCCGCAAGATGGAAGCAGCACAACGCAAAGAGGTGTGTTACGAACCGACACGAGTGCGAAAGGTCTGAGCCCGCCTCATGGGTTCGTGTTGAGTAGGAGTATGCGTTGTGGTGTGCGTTTCGTCTTCACGGATTGGGTGGACCCGATCGGCCGTTAGGATAGGACAACGGGGCGCTATTCGATGACCATGTCGTCGTCGGTCACGTGGAGTTTTCCCACTCAAATTCGCTTCGGTTCAGGGCGCATCTCTGAACTTCCAAACGTCTGTGCAAGGGCTGGTATTACCCGCCCATTGCTTGTCACGGACGCATCGCTCGCCAGCCTTCCAATCACATCGCAGGCCATGGACCTCCTGCGCGCGCATGATCTCGACCCCGGGCTTTTTGCCGAGGTTCAGCCAAACCCCACCGACCGAAACCTCCGAGCCGGGATCGAAGACTTTAAGGCTGGAGGATATAATGGCGTTGTCGCTTTTGGCGGTGGCTCAGCGATCGATCTTGGTAAGCTCATTGCGTTCCAATCGCACCAAGTGAAGTCCGTGTGGGATTTTGAAGACGGCGGCAACCGCTGGAAAGCCGCAAACCACGAGGCGATTGCTCCCATTATTGCCGTGCCAACGACTGCGGGAACCGGCTCAGAAGTCGGGCGCGCATCGGTGCTGACCGACACTGAGCAGCATGTGAAGAAGATCATCTTCCACCCGAAAATACTCCCCTCCATTGTCATCGCTGACCCGGAGCTGACCATCGGGCTTCCGCCGGAAATCACGGTCGGAACAGGCATGGACGCGCTGGCCCACTGTCTTGAAGCCTATTACGCCCCCGGTTTTCATCCGATGGCCGAGGGCATCGCGCTGGAAGGGGTTCGGCTCGTCAAAGAGAACCTTCCGCGCGTATTTAACAATCCAAAGGATCTCGAATCTCGCTCGGCTATGCTGTCAGCCGCGATGATAGGGGCAGTCGCATTCCAAAAGGGCTTAGGCGGCATCCATGCCCTCTCCCACCCCATCGGCGCACTTTATAACTCCCACCACGGCATGACGAACGCCGTCTTGATGCCCTATGTGCTCGCTGCAAACCGACCCGCGATCGAGGACAAGACCGCGCGGCTGGCAGCCTTCTTGGGGCTTGAGGGCGGTTTTTCCAGCGTGATGGACTGGGTGCTCGCGCTGCGCAAGGACCTGAATGTGCCGCACACGCTGGAGGCCTTTGGTATCGACAATGCCCGCTTTGACGAATTGACCAAAATGGCGGTTGTTGATCCGACGGCTTCGGGCAACCCGCTCCCACTCACCGAACGCGTGGTCGAAGCGCTCTACCGCGCCGCGTTCAAAGGCTAGGGTCACTCGTCAGGTTTTGGCGGCTTCAAGCGATAGAAGCGCTGAGCCGTTCCACCGAAGATCGCGTCCCGTTCCTCGCTGCTGAAATGTTCGGTCAACGTTTGGGCGCTCGAAAGCCATTGCGCATATTCAGTCCTCAACCGACAGACGGGCCAATCGGACCCCCACATTATGCGGGTCGGCCCAAAAACAGACAGCACATGGTCCGCGTAGGGTTTGAGCTGCTCTACCGTCCAATGATCCGCAGCCTCCGTCACAAGGCCTGAGAACTTGCACATCGCTTCCGTATCTTTTGCGATGCGCTCGATGCCAGCGGCCCAAACATCAAACTCGCCGTCGCGAATTTCAGGCTTCATACAATGGTCAATCACCGCGCGGAGTTTCGGATAACGCGTGAGGATCGTGCGGAAGTTTTCCAGGTGTTTAGGAAAACCGAGAGCGTCGAATGTGAGATCGAGATCAATCAGGGCTTCGAATGCCCATTGAATGTCGTCCCGAAGCATCCAATCGAGGTCGGGGATATCTTGGATCATCGGTCGCACACCGAGAAATTTCGGGTGCTTTGCGAGGCGCTCAAGGTGCTTGAGATCGCCGCGATCTTCAAAATTGACCCAGCCGACGACACCCAAGATCGTGTCCGTCGCGTCGGCGAGACCGAGCATGTATTCGGTTTCGTTGATGGTGGCCGCCGCCTGAACGAGCACCGTGCCTTCGATACCGGCGGCTTCGAGCTGATGGTTTAAGTCTGCCGGACCATATCGCCTCGAAAGCACCGGATCATCCGGCGGCATCCAATCGTAATCGCCGCGTTTCGGCTCCCAGTAGTGCTGGTGCGCGTCGATCCTCATCAGGTCTGCGCTAACCGGTCGGTGCGTCGGCGCGCAGGAGACCCTCTGCCTTCAACACATCCCAAAGGCTGTTCGGGATCACTTCATGCGCGGCAACCGCATTGGCTCGCATCTCGTCAACGCCTTGACCACCTGGAATGACCGACAGGACCTGCGGGTGAAGAAGCGGAAAATGAAACGCGGCGTTGACCATCTTTACGCCTTCACGCTCGCAGACTTCCTGAATGCGCGACACGCGCTCCAGTATTTCGGGCGGTGCCGGATCATAATTATAGTACGCTCCCTCGCGCGGGCCCGTTGCCAGAATGCCCGAATTATACGGTCCACCGACCACAATCCCGATGCCTCGCTCCTCACAGAGCGGAAGAAACGTATCGAGCGCCTCTTGCTCTAGGAGCGTGTAGCGACCGGCAAGCAAGAAGATGTCGAAATCGCCACGCTCGGCGAGCGTCTGGCAGACCTGCCACTCATTGACGCCCGCGCCGAATGCCTTGATCACGCCTTGGTCGCGCAGTTCGAGGAACGCCTTATAGCCACTTGCCATTAGCTCTTCGATCGCGGCGTCGACGAGCTCTTGGCTGCCGCGATTGAAGAGGTCAATGTCGTGGGCAAAGAGCATGTCAATGCGATCGACACCCAGCCGCTCGAGCGAAAACTCGATGGAGCGCATGACCCCATCATAGGTGTAGTCGAAGACCTCATTGCGCGCGGGTACGTCGAACCATTTGCCAAAGCCGTCGCGCTTGTCCGGTGCCGTTGCCTTCAGCAATCGCCCGATTTTGGTCGAAAGCACATATTCGTCGCGCGGTTTATCGCGAAGAAAATGGTTGAGCCTCGTTTCTGCGAGGCCAAACCCGTAAAGCGGCGCGGTGTCGTAGTAGCGCACACCTCGCTCCCAAGCGAGATCGAGGATCGCCTGAGCATCATCCTCTGAGATCGCACGGTAGAGATTGCCAAGCGGCGCCGTACCGAAGCCCAACTCGGTGAATGACAATCCTCCATTGCCGAGCCGATCATAATGCCTGGTTTTGAGTTCCATTTGGGCCTCCCTGTTTGACGGCTCCGCACGCCGTTTTCTTTGAAATTTAGACCTGATGGACAATCCCTAGCAAGTTCAGTGGAACTTATCGCCTCTCTTGGCGTTTGAGTTCACGGCGTCCGTTCGCGGACGGCAGGCATAGGCGTTTCCGCATTATTCGTTGCCACCGCCTTCGCCGCCGTAATATTCTTCAAAGAAAAATCGGGGGGTGAGATGCTTAAAGGTATCGATCCACGTCTGAATGCAGACGTGCTTTATGTTCTACGGTCGATGGGCCACGGCGACGCTATCATTATAGCTGACACGAATTTTCCAGCGTCTTCAGTGGCTGACGAGACCGTTTATGGCGATCTCCTGCGGATGGAGAACATAACCGCAGCGAACGCCGTTGAGGCGGTCCTATCGGTTATGCCCCTCGACACATTTGTTGATGATTTCGCCGGTCGTATGGAAGTGGTCGGCGCACCGGATGAAATTCCTGATGTTCAAAGCGAAGTTCAAGCGGCAATCAATGCGGCGGAGGGCGCAGACCGACCGATGATCTCGATCGAACGGTTTGCGTTTTACGACATGGCGAAGCAATCCTACGCCGTTATTCAAACCGGTGAACGACGGTTCTACGGCTGCTTCATGCTCCGCAAGGGTGTGATCCCGCCGGACGCATAGCTTTATCATGGGACGTGTCGTCATACTCGGCGTCTTTGTCGCCGACACAACGTATCGCGCGGACCGCCAGCCGGTGATGGGCGAAACCATCCTCGGAAAGAGTTTCGCGCTTGGCCCCGGCGGAAAGGGATCGAACCAAGCCGTGGCAGCGGCTCGCGTCGGGGCTGACGTTCATTTCGTCTCAAAACTCGGTGTCGATCCCTTTGCTGAAATGGCTCTCTCCACATGGGAGAAGGCGGGCGTCCAGCCATCTGTCATCCAGGACCCGGACGGCTATACGGGCGCGGCGTTCATATTCCTTGAGGACGCAACAGGCGATAACGCCATCATTGTTGCGCCTGGCGCCGCAGCCACGCTGTCACCCGCTGACATCGAGGCAAAAACCGATCTTATTCAGTCAGCGTCCGTCTTTATCACGCAACTCGAACAGCCGATGGCCGCCGCGGTTCGCGCGCTAGAAATCGCAAAAGCGGGTGGAGCGACCACCATCCTCAACCCAGCGCCGGCCGCGGAATTGCCCGACGGCATGCTCGCGCTTTGCGATTACGCGACGCCGAACGAAAGCGAGGCGGAAGGCATCACTGGGATCCCGGTCACGTCTGTAACCGACGCGGAAAAGGCGGCTGACGCGCTGATAGAAAAAGGCGTGAAAGCGGCAATCATCACGCTCGGCGGAGACGGCGCTTTCTACAAAGACGCGGAGACGCGTGCTCATGTTCCGGCCTTCAATGCCGGCGCGGTCGCGGAGACAACGGGCGCGGGAGACGCATTCAATGGCGGCTTCGCGGCAGCGCTTGCCGAAGGCATGGCGCCGCTCGATGCTTTGCGTTTCGCTAGCGCGACCGCAGGGATCTCAGTCACGCGACCGGGGACCGCCGCCTCAATGCCGACCCGCGCTGAGGTCGATGCGCTTCTGGCTAGGACCTAGCGCGAGGCGTCGGTCGCCAATCAGGTGGCGCCATTTCAAAGCCTGAAAACTCAAATCCAGGCGCGACCGTGCAGCCCACCAGCGTCCAGTGGCCGAGACTTTCTGCCGTCTGCCAATGCCCGGTTGGCACGACGATTTGCGGCCTTTCATTGTTGGCAAGGTTCGGCCCGAGCCGATGCGCAACCGCGTCATGACCGTTCGGCGAGAGGGTGAGTGCGAGCGGCGCGCCCGCGTAATAGTGCCAGATTTCAGCTGCATCGACCCGGTGCCATGCGGAGCAGTCGCCGAGTGTCAAAAGGTAGTAAATCGCGGTCCCGACCGACCGACCTTCGACTGCCGCGTCATCGCGAAACGTCTCACGATAATAGCCGCCCTCGGGATGGGGCTCGAGTTTGAGCATTTCGATGATTTCGGAAGCGTCCATCAAAACCGATCCTTTGCGGATCGAACAGCCGCAAAGACATCCTCATTCGTTGCTGTTTCAAGGCCGAAATGCGTGCGGATTTCTTTGGTATCGACCCGCAAGAAGGGGTTGGTCTTCTTCTCTTGCCCCATCGTCGTCGGCAGCGTCGGCTTATTGCTCTCGCGGAGATTTTCGACGAGCGCGACCCGCGCGATCAAATCGACATTGCTCGGATCGACGGAGAGCGCAAAGCGCCCGTTCGCGAGCGTATATTCATGGCCGCAATAAATGTCCGTGTCGTCGGGCAAGGCTCTGAGGCGATCCAATCCGGCCCACATGCCAGCGGGATCGTTTTCGTTCATCCGACCGCAGCCCATGGCGAAAAGTGCGTCACCCGCGAAAGCGACCCGATCATCGGGAAACCAATAGGCGATATGGCCGATTGTATGTCCCGGAACGTCGATGATTTTGCCCTCATGCGCCCCAAGCGAGACGGTATCATTGCTCGCGACTGAACGATCAAGGGCCGGTATGGAGCCTGCCTCCTTGATCGGACCCGTCACCGTCGCCCCAGTCTTTGCCTTGACCTCCTCAATGCCCTGTACGTGATCCCAATGAGCGTGCGTGACGAGGATGTCAGAAAGCTTCCACCCTTTCTTCTCAAGCGCTGTAAGCGTCGGAGCAGCATCCGGCACATCGATCGCGGCGGTCGCGCCTGAGGATGGGTCGTGCACCAGCACGCCGTAATTGTCAGACAGACAGGGATATTGATGGCAAATCAGCCTTGGCACGGCATGGCCCTCTGTGGTCAAAGCGTGAGAGCTATCACGGTGCGCTTGTGCCCACAATGTCCAGCCAGGATACAAGCCAGGTAGGAGGTGCGTCTGGTTATGCGGCTCGATGTCTCCGCATTTCGCTCGTTCTATAAGTCGCCGCTGGGGCAAATGACACAGCGCTTGTTGAGCAACGCGATCAGCAATCACCTGCCAGAACGGCCAGGTTTGGAGATCATGGGGCTGGGTTTTGCAACGCCCTACCTGCGCCACCATCTCGGAACTGCGACGCGGGTTCTCTCTTTCATGCCCGCCGCGCAAGGCGTGACGCATTGGCCAGGTGAGGGGCCCTACCTCTCGACGCTCATCGATGACGCGGAACTCCCGCTTCCCGACCAATCGATGGACATCATACTCGCGGTTCACTCCTTTGAGATGACCGATAGCCTTGGTTATTCACTCCAGGAGATCTGGCGAGTGCTCAAGGCGAACGGCCGCCTCATTGCAATTGTTCCAAACCGTCGCGGGCTATGGGTTCGCTTTGACAACACTCCGTTTGGCCATGGGCGCCCTTTTAGCCGGTCACAACTGACGGGGATCCTTCAAGACACGCTCTTAACGCCTGAAGCCTGGTCGGAGGCACTTTTCGTTCCGCCAGTGGCTGCACGCCCCATTATGCGCTCGGCAGCGGTCATTGATCGCGTCGGGCGATCAACCATTGGCGTGATGTCGGGTGCGCTCGTGGTTGAAGCGTCAAAGAAGCTCTTCCAGCGTGCCGTTGCAAAGGAAACCCGCCGGATCGTCCCGCGTATCGGGCCGATACTCGTTCCAGCCCCACGACCTGTTGCGTCGTTTGAGCCCCAGATGTCTAGTCCTTGCGCAGGACAAACATCGCCTGACCGGCAAAGAGGTTGAGCCAAGGCACCGGTCCGCCCGAACTCTTGTGCCGCCCATCGGCGAAAAAGGTCTCAAGCCGCTCCGTTTTCGCGCCCACATTCTCAACCAAATGGATGAAATCGCGGATGGTACAGAAATGGATGTTCGGCGTGTCGTACCAGGTGTCAGGAAGCGCTTCCGTTACGGGCATTTGACCCGTCAAGCCAAACTGCAGCCGGTTCCGCCAGTGTCCGAAATTCGGAAAGGACACAATTGCCCGCTCGCCGATCCTGAGAAGGTTTTCAAGAACGGCCTTTGGTTGCCGCGTTGCCTGGATGGTTTGTGAGAGAACGACATAGTCGAAGGCGCGATCTGGATAGGTGTCGAGATCGGTGTCGGCATCGCCCTGGATCACAAAAAGACCGCGCGCGACGCACTGGTTCACGCCGGTCTGGCTGAGTTCGATACCGCGCGCATCGACGTTCTTGCTGGTGATCAAGAGACTGAGAAGCGATCCATCACCGCAGCCAATATCGAGCAATCTTGACCCGGCTGGCACGATATCTGCGATGACGCGGAAATCCTCGCGCATGACGCCTGGCTGAATGGGTTTCATAATAAGCCCCGGGCGTGGGCTGCGGACTGCAGGAAGCCACGGACCGTGTCGAAGAGTTCCGGCTCGTGCAAAAGAAAGGAATCGTGGCCCTTATCTGTTTCGATCTCCACAAAACTGACAGGCGCGCCGGATGCGTTGAGCGCATGGACAATCTCGCGGTTGCCTTCCGTCGGGAAGAGCCAATCGCTGGTGAAAGAGACGACCGCGAACTTTGTCTTGATTCCTGCAAAGGCGTTCGCGAGCACGCCTTGGTAATCCGCAGCCAGATCGAAATAGTCCATCGCGCGGGTCAGATAGAGATAGCTGTTGGCGTCAAACCGGTCGACGAATGACATGCCCTGGTACCGCAAGTAACTCTCGATCTGAAAGTCGGCGTCAAACCCAAAGGTGAGGTTTTCGCGATCTTGGAGGTTACGGCCAAACTTCCGGTGGAGTGCACTCTCTGAAAGATATGTGACATGCGCTGCCATGCGGGCGACGGCAAGGCCCTTTTTCGGGATCTTTCCGGCAGACATATAGTCACCGCCGGTCCAGTCTGGATCCGCCATGACCGCCTGCCGCCCCACTTCGTGAAACGCGATATTTTGTGCCGAGTGCTTGGCGGCCGTCGCAATCGGCAAGGCGGCATAGACACGATCCGGATAACTCGCGGCCCATTGTAAAACCTGCATGCCGCCCATGGAGCCGCCGGCGACCGCGAAGAGCATTTCAATGCCCATCGCCTCGACCAGGATGGCCTGCGCACGGACCATATCGCGAATGGTGATCACGGGAAGGTCGAGACCGTAGGGCTTACCGGTCTTAGCGTTGATCGATGATGGCCCAGTTGACCCCATACAACCGCCGACCACATTGCAGCATATGACGAAGTACTGATCCGTATCGATTGGTTTTCCGGGTCCGATCAGCGACGTCCACCAGCCATCCTTACCGGTGACCGGGTGAATGCTTGCCGCATATTGATCGCCGGTGAGTGCGTGAGCGATGAGGATCGCATTGGATTTGTCGGCATTGAGACTGCCATAGGTTTGGTAGGCGAGGTCCCAAGATGTCAGTGTTTCGCCAGAATCGAGTGTAAGCGGGTTTTCCGACCCAAAACGCCAAACCAGACCGGCCTTCGTTTCTTCAACGGTCTGGAGCGCATTGCGCTCGTCGGTTTCAGTTGGGTCGGCAGACATTGTCGTTGGTTGCGTCCTTGGCTCGCGCGTCACGTGCTTTGGCGCGCGTTGACCACCCCTGTCAATCTTTCGCGGCGCAATTGAGATGATCTCATCCGATCCGTCGCAGCCTGAATTCTTGCAGACCAATCAAAAAGCGGTGTAGGTGAGACATCCTTCGAAAAGCCAGTCTTTGCAGTGTGAGTTCCGATTATGTCCGAGCCGACGACGATCCTTGATGCACCATCAGCCCGACCAGGCATTCTGGACATTGCCACATATGTTCCAGGTGGCCACTCGCTTGGTGAAGGGGTCAAAGTCCATCGCTTGGCATCGAATGAAACGCCTTTGGGTACGAGCCCGCTTGCGAAAGAGGCGCTTCTAAAATCGGTTGAGGAGCCGCAATACTATCCAGACGGCGGAGCCACTGCACTACGCACGGCGATCGCGAAGCGCTACGGCCTCGATGCGAACCGTATTGTATGCGGTGCAGGTTCCGATGAGGTGCTCTCTCTCATCGCACAAGGCTTCCTCAATCCGGGTGACGAAGCGATTTACACCGAGCACGGCTTCCTTGTGTATCGGATCGCTATCCTTGCGGCTGGAGCAACGCCAATCGTCGCGCCAGAGGTTGGGTTGACGGCCAATGTCGACGCGATCATCGACAAAGTGACGGAGAAGACACGGTTGGTTTTCCTCGCCAACCCAAATAATCCGACAGGAACGTACGTGCCATTCGACGAAGTAAAGCGATTGCACGCCGCGTTACCGTCCAACGTCCTGTTGGTGCTTGATGCGGCTTACGCCGAATATGTCCGCCGTAATGACTATGAATCCGGGGTCGAGCTTGTCTCCAGTTTCGACAACGTGGTGATGACACGGACGTTTTCGAAAATACACGGCCTCGCTGGGCTTCGGATTGGATGGGCTTATGCGCCGGAAGGCATAACCGGTATCCTGAACCGTATCCGCGGACCCTTCAACGTCAATGCGCCCGCTATCGCGGCCGCCTCTGCTGCCGTCGGCGACACAGCCTTTGTCGACGCAGCAATCGCCCACAACGATCAATGGCTTCCATGGATGACTGAGAAACTGAGCGCAATCGGTTTGAAGGTCACGCCGAGCGTCGCGAATTTTGTTCTCGTCCACTTTCCTGATGAGGATGGAAAACGTGCTGAAAATGCCGACGAAGCCCTGAAAGCGGCGGGCGTCTTGTGTCGCCGCGTGACGGGCTACGGATTTCCAAACGCGCTTCGGATCACGATCGGCCTTGAAGAAGCCAATCATGTGGTCGTCGATACGCTTTCTCATTTTATGGGCACTCAGTTCATGGGCGACACACGTTGAACCAGCCGCTTTTTGATCGCATCGCGATCATCGGACTGGGATTGATCGGATCGTCAATCGCCCGCTGTGTCCGGGACCGTGGAATTTGCAAGTGGCTCTCTGGTGCTGAGGCTGACCCCAATGCGCGCGCGGTCGCAGAGGGGTTGGATCTTTGCGACGCGTATTTTGACGATGTTGGGTCTGCCGTTGTCGACGCGGACCTCGTTATTGTCTGCGTGCAGATCAAAAGCATGGGCGATATCGCAAAGGCGATGGCGCCGAGCCTGAAGCCTGGGGCCATTGTCTCAGATGTCGGATCCGTGAAGTCAGCGGTATTCGCCGAGATGCAAGCGCACCTCCCAGCTGGTGTCCATTTCATCCCGGGTCATCCAGTGGCGGGAACCGAGCAATCGGGGCCATCCGCCGGATTTGCGACCCTTTTTGATAAGCGTTGGACAATCCTGACCCCGGCCCCCGATAGCGACCAAGATGCGGTTGAGCGCTTAAAGTCTTTTTGGGAAGCCTGCGGGTCGTCCGTTGAGATCATGGATGCCGATCACCACGACCGCGTCCTTGCAATTACCAGCCACCTCCCGCACCTCATCGCTTACAGCATCGTCGGGACAGCCTCAGATCTCGAACAGGTCTCAGAAGGCGAGGTTTTGAAGTTCTCAGCAGGGGGCTTTCGCGACTTCACGCGTATCGCAGCCTCAAACCCCAGCATGTGGCGAGACGTCTTCCTGACAAACAAGGAAGCCGTTCTTGAGATGCTTGGCCGCTTCAGCGAGGACCTTTCTGTCCTGCAACGCGCCATTCGATGGGGGAATGGAGACGACCTCTACGACCGTTTTGAAAAGACGCGTGCGATCCGTCGCGGCATCATTGACGTCGGCCAGGAAACAGAAGAACCGAACTTCGGTCGGTCGAAATAGGCGTGCTAAAGTGGCGGGAGCGTCGCGACCGGAAGGCCACCGAGTTGCACCGCGCCAGAGCGGATTGAGACATCGACCACGCGACCGGGTTCACCCAGGACCTCTTCGTCCCGACCAAAGAAGGAAAGCGCGGTCTGAAGCAGCGTGAGGTTGGCGTTTCCCGACCCATCGCCGCCGGCGTCTGAGAAGCTGCCAGAAACGCCCAACTCGATGTCTCCATTGATGAGCCCCGTATCACTTGCGTCAATCGCGCCACGGCCAACGGCGGTCAGTGTGCCATCCGTGATTCGGGCTTCACGGAGACCAAGGCTCCCCGGACCGATCAACCATTGTCGCAACCCATCCCGATCAAGGTTCTGGTTCGCGGGCACATCAAATAGAGTTGCGGAAACGTCCGACGTCCACTCGGTTTCATCGGCGCCAAGCGTCAACGCATTTGTCCTGACCACGACATCCAGATCAGGCTTAGGCTTTAAGTCTTCTTCATTGCGACGGACATGAAGCTCAACGGATGCTGACTGCGCCGATGGTAATTCCTGCCCATCGACGATCGCCGACCCTTCCACACTCGTTGCTATAATCGACGCCCGTGCAGGCAGCCGGTCTTCTATTTTCACGCTCGCGCGCGCCGTCTCAAATGTCACTTCCGAGGTGAGCCGCTCATTGTTGACGGTAATCGGCCCGGTTGCTTCCGCGATGATGAGGCTCGGATTATAGATCTGAGCAACCACGACGGCGCTGCTCGCTCTCACTGCTAGAGCGTCGGGTGATTCAGCGGCAATCTGTGCCTGAAGCCCAGCGCATCGCCATTCGAGCCGGAATGGATACCCGCCGAGCGTTTCGGTTTCGCAGGTCAATGCGTTTCCACGGGTCGCTTCCGCGACCCGTAACGTTTCAATTGCAGTTGCAACTTGGCTCTTCGACCAAAACCAGAATCCGCTCCACAAAACGCACGCAATAAAAAGCAGAATGAAAGGCGTAAAGAGCGCAGTCCTGCTTGATCGGCGCTGTGGAATTTCCGAAGGGCTGGAAGCGTCTGCCATGTCGTACTGCGCACTGTTCTTTCGCTGGCTGGGCGAATTGGTTACATGGTCGTCCTGATTGAGGACAGCCCTACCACCCGCGACAACAAGGCTCCATGCGAAAAACACCGTCAACCACAGAGGAGTATTGGGTTTTTGGCTATGGATCGCTGATGTGGCGACCCGGTTTTGACTATCAGGACCGCGTGGCGGGACGGCTCTACGGCTTTCATCGCTCGCTCTGCGTCTACTCTTACGTCCATCGCGGAACGCCGAACTGCCCGGGTCTGGTCCTCGGACTCAATAATGGCGGCTCGTGCCGCGGCACGTTGTTTTCTGTATCGCCCTCAAAGTGGCCAGATGTGCTTGCCTATCTCAGGGACCGCGAGCAACCGACCAAGGTCTACGTGGAACGTACGCTATCGGTCCGCGCGTTGGACGGCGATAGGGCCGGTGAAGCGATCCCTGCCCTTTGCTATGTCGTGGACCACAGTCACGAGCAATATGCCGGTGAACTCGCGGTCGAGCGGATGATCGAATGTGTGAGACAAGGCCGCGGCCAATCAGGCGAAAATATCGACTATGTCGCAAGTACGGTTGATCACCTTCGCGATGTCGGTCTCAAGGACGAAAAACTCGAAGCCGTTGTTGCCAGACTTCGGGACGCGTAACCACATGTTGATTGTTTGCTGCCCGCCCCGGTCGATCCAGGACGGGCATTCAAAAACGCAGCCTTAGTTTTTGAGGTTGGTCCAGATCTGATCGTAGACCTCTTGTGTCGCCTGATCGCAGACCTCGATGAACACACCCTGACCCGCGCCCTCGGTCGGATTGGATTCCGGCTGCGTCGCGAGCGTTGGATCCACGAACTCAGCGGTCCCTTTCAGACCCGCATTGTAGCGCGCGAAGTTTGAGACGGCCGCGATGTTCTCCGGCTCAAGCAGAAAATCCATGAACTTGATCGCGTTGTCGCGGTTCGGCGCATCTTTCAGGAGCACGACATTGTCCATCCAGACGACATAGCCTTCTTTCGGGAAGGCATATTCGACATTTGCGCCCTCTTCGCGCGCTTTCGCCGAGAACCCGTCATAGATCTGCCCGACCACGGCATCGCCTGAGACAAGCACGTCTTTTGCCGTATCGGAATTGAACGACGCCCAGTGGGTCTTCGCCTCTTGGAGCATATCGTTGAGGGCGCGCAGCTCATCGCGATCTTGCGAACATTGCGCAATGCCCATGTGGAGCGACGCCATCGCCATTACTTCGCCCTGGCTATCGAGCATGTTGATCTTGCCTGACAATTCTTCCGGCGGATCAAACAGTATGCTGGTCGTACCAATATCGCCGGCAAACACGTCGCGATTGACCGCAAAGGACGTCGAGCCCCACTGATATGGGATCGAGTGCATGCGACCGGGATCAAAGGACGGATCCGCCCATTCCGGCAGAATGTTGTCTTTGTTGGCCAGTTCACCGTCCGCAATCACGTCAAGCAGCCCTTCATTCTTCATGATCTGGACCATGTAGTCACCGGGGACTGCGACGTCATACGTGCCGATCGCGCCAGCCTTCAGAGCCGCCAAGAGCGCCTCATTGCTGTCATAGGTATCCATGACAACTTCAACGCCGCTCTCCGCGCTGAACTTATCGAGAAGCTCCTGCGGGATATACTCAAACCAGTGATAGATAACGAGTTTGCCTTCGGCCATCGCCGTGCTCGCCATCATGCTGAGCGCGAGCGCGCCAACCGAGGCCTTCAGTAGTGCTTTCATGTGTGTCTCCCACGTTTGATCTAGCGTGTGTTGTCTCTCCGACCGATCAGCCAAGAGAGCGTGACGAGGACGACCGAAACCCCCAAAAGCATGGTGGAGATCGCCATGATGTTGGGCTTTATGCCCTGTTTGACCGCGCCGAAAATCGCGGTTGGAAGCGTTTCGACGCCGGCGCCCTTGACGAAATTGGTAATGATGAAGTCGTCGAGCGAAATGATAAACGCCAAGAGAAAGCCTGAGATTATGCCCGGCATCATGAGCGGAAGGAGCACGCGCGTAAAGGCCTGACGCTTCGTGGCGTAGAGGTCCTGGGCGGCCTGCTCATAGGTCGCTTCGATACCCTGCATCCGCGCCGCAATCGGCATGTAGGCAAACGGAATGCAAAACGCGATGTGGGCAAGCAGGATCGTGAGGAGCCCGCGTTCAAACGCGATCGCGTTGAAAAAGATGAGGACGGCCACCGCTGTCACGATCTCCGGCACCATCAACGGCAATGAAATGAGCCCGACCGAAACCGTGCGAAGCGGATATCGCCCGCCGCGCAGGATCGCGGTTGCCGCGAAGGTCGCAATCGCCGTCGCCGTTGTCGCCGCAATGATCGCGATGATGAAGCTGTTGCGCGCTGCTTCCTTGAAAGTGTCGCTTTCCGGCCCGGTGAAGACATCGACGTACCAGCGTAACGAGAACCCCGCCCAGCGCGTGATCGAGGGCGATGCGTTGAAACTGTATATCGCGACCACGACGAGCGGAGCGTAGAGGATGAAGAGGCAGAGAAAAGTCAGGCCTAAAAAGCCAGGATAATGCCGGAGGTTTGTCGTCGGGTTCGCCATGCTAGCTCGCCCTCTCATCAGGCTGGCGAACCATGATCATCAACAAAATCAGCACCATGGTGAGAAGGATCATCGAGGCGGCTGCGCCAAACGGCCAATTTCCCGCATTGCCCTTGAATTGCTCTTCAATCAGGGAGCCGATCATAAAGTTTCTGGCCCCGCCTAAGAGGTCCGGCGCGAGAAATGAGCCCAGAGACGGCACAAATACGAGGATGCACCCGGCGATGATCCCGGGCTTCACGGTAGGGATCAAAATCCGGCGCAGGATCGTCCACCGGGTCGCATAGAGATCCGCGGCGGCCTCAGAGAGCGCAAAATTGTATCGCTCAACCGCAGCGTAGATCGGCAAGACCATGAACGGCAGGTAGCTGTAAAAGAGCCCGAGCTGCACCGCAAAGTTCGTATTCACGAGCGAGAGCGGCTCGCTGATCACGCCGACGCCCAAGAGCGCATCATTAAGCGGCCCCTGGTCGCGCAATAAAAACTTCATCGACACCGTCCGGATCAAGAGGTTCACCCAATACGGGATGGTCACCAGGAAGACCCAGAGCGCGCGTTCCTTCTCCGGGCGGGTGGCGATGAAATAAGCCGTTGGGAAACCGATCAAAAGGCTGAAGATCGTGGCCAAGCCCGCCTGCCAGATCGAGCGCCAGAAGATTGCGATATACGTCCATTCGATCGTTGGCGGTTCGTCCCCAAAAAGTCCGCGATCGAAAAAGAACTGATCATAGGCCCCGAGACTAAACTCCCAGATCACGCCGCCGCGGAACTCCTTCGTCAGGAAGGAGTAGACGAGCATGATGGTGAGCGGCGCGAGGGTGAGGATTGAAAGTGTCAACCAAGCGGGGAGGAGAAGCCAGGTCCGTGCGCCCGCATAGGTCTCGCTTTGCGACGAGCCACCCGTGACGCCGCCCGCCGCCATCAATCGATCAAGAGGCGGCCCGCCCCTTGCTCCATGTTCACGAAAACCGCGGTACCCGCATCGAAGAGCCTGGAATTGCCCCGGTCCGAATTCGAGGAGCGCACGGTGACACGCGGACCGTCATCCAGGTGAACTTCAGTGCTGGTGTCCGTCCCAACGAAAACGGTCCCCGCAACGGTGCCTTTCAGGCTTTCGGTTTCTTGAGGCTCGCTGGAGAGATAAAGCCGTTCGGGCCGCAGGGAAATGTGCGCCTCTGAGCCGGAATTGACGCCATCAATAGCGTTACAGGTCAGACGATGGCCGCCACCCAGGTGGCACTGCGCGATGCCGTCTGAGACGTGATCGACCCGCACATCGAGAAGGTTTGTGTCCCCAATAAAATCCGCGACAAAGACGTTGCGTGGGCGCTCATAGATCTCCCTTGCGTCGCCCAGCTGCTGCAATTCGCCGTCCGACATGACCGCGATCCGGTCGGACATGGTGAGCGCTTCTTGCTGATCATGGGTGACAAAAATGAATGTGATGCCCGTCTCGCGTTGGAGGCTTTTAAGCTCGACTTGCATCGCCTTTCGAAGCTTGAGATCGAGCGCGGAGAGCGGCTCATCAAGGAGGAGCACCTTTGGCTGCGGTGCGAGCGCACGGGCAAGCGCCACGCGCTGTTGCTGACCGCCGGAGAGTTGCGATGGTTTTCGATCCCCAAAGGCGTTGAGCTGCACGGTTTCAAGCACTTCTCCCGCGCGCTTTCGGGCTTCATTCTTCGTTCGACCCAGCATTTCGAGCCCGAACCCGACATTCTCGAGCACGGTCATATGCGGAAAAAGAGCGTAGTTCTGAAAGACGGTATTCACCGGTCGCTGGTGCGGTGGCAGGCCTTCAATTTCCTCGCCATAGAGGAAGATCTCGCCTTCGGTAACCGCTTCAAACCCCGCAATCATGCGCAGGAGCGTGGTTTTCCCGCATCCGGAGGGGCCGAGAAGCGTGAAAAATTCATTGTCCCGGATGGCGAGCGATATCTGTTTGAGCGCGGTCACGGCGCCATAGCGCTTCACCGCATGTCGCACATCAACCGCGATCGGCCTCTCAGATGTCACGATTGAATTCCACTCACTCGCGCGTCAAGACGCGCATTGGGGCATACGAAACGGAACGAGCCAAGCCTACTATTGCCCAATTCGACGCCAGTCACAGAAATTGTGCAGGACAGCAAGCACAAGGATTTTTGGGAATTAGAATTAGAGGCTCGCTTGAACGTCCAGGATCGCCTCGCGAAGGATGTCAGTGATCTCGTCGATCAGCGGCTCATCCAAAATGAGCGTCGGGGAGAGGATGGCGACATTGCCGAGCGGACGAACGATCAAGCCGCGCTGCTGGCAGGCGCGCGCGATCTTCAGCGCGACCTGCGCCTCGGGCGGATAGCTAGCCTTTGTTGCGCGGTCGCTGACGAATTCGATGCCCATCATGAAATGGCTCCCGCGGACCTCACCGACCATCTCAATGTCGTCCATGGCCCGCAGTTTTTGCTCAAAATAGGCACCAGTCGTCCGCACCCGTTCGGGAATGCCTTCCGTTTCCATGATCTCAATATTTTTGAGCGCGGCTGCCGCCGCTGCTGGATGGCCGGAATAGGTCATACCGTGCAGAAACATGCCGTCCGGCCCAGTGATGATCTCGTGGATTTCGTCGGAAACAATGGTCGCCGCGAGCGGTTGGTAGCCGGATGTCAGTCCCTTCGCCGTCGTAATAATGTCGGGAACCATGCCGAACACGTCCTCTGACGCAAAGAAATGACCCAAACGCCCGAACGCGGTCACCACCTCATCGGCGACATATTTGATGTCGTAGTCCTGGCAGACCTGCCAGGCACGCTTGTGATACCCTTTCGGCGCGGTGATCACGCCACCGGCGCCCTGGATCGGCTCGGCGATGAAGGCGCAAATGTGCTCCGGCCCGATCTCTTCGATCTTTGCCTTCATATCGGCGATCAAATGGTCGAGGAATTCCTCCTCGCTCGCCCCATCTCCCTCACGCCAGTGGTGTACCGACGGCAGGTGATGGACGATGTCGTGGGCCGCGTGCCAGCCATCGGCATAGGCGGGCGTGGTCATCGCCATCGCGAGATAGGTCGCCCCGTGATAGGCGTCGATACGGCTGAGAACCTGCTTTTTCTGAGGCCGTCCCAGCCGGATGTTCATGTGTTGGAGGATGCGGATGGCGCTGTCGTTCGCAACTGACCCGGAATTCGCGAAATGCACCGCGTTGAGGTTCCCCGGCGCCAGAGACGCGACCTTCTCCGCCAACGCCGCAGCTTTTGGGTGCGTGAAATTATAGAAGGTCGAATAGAAATCGAGGGTTTTGAGCTGCTCGGTGATCGCTTCGATCATCTCCGGGCGGCCATGGCCGATATTCACGCACCAAAGCCCGCCGATCCCGTCGATCAGTTTTTGACCATCATGGCTGTAGACGTAGGCGCCATCCGCCTTGGAGATAACGGTTCTCTCACCCTGCTGCTTGAGCAGATTGAGATTGGCAAAGGATTGGATCAGGTGGTCGTCCTGTTTGAGGACTTCATTGGTCGTCAGCATGGCGCAAGCGTCTCCCCCGAACTGGCTGGGTCAAACTAGACTGTGTGGCTTCAACGCGTGAACGGTGCAAAACGTCACCATCATCGAATTCTCGCATCCGGCTTCACGTCTTGTACTTGATCCAGGTCGTCTTCAGCGCGGTGTATTTGTCGAAGGAATGGAGCGAAAGATCCCGCCCGAAGCCCGACTGCTTCATACCGCCAAAGGGCGTCTGCGCAGAGAGCGCATCCACCGTGTTGACCGAGACTGTACCGGCATGAAGCCGTTCCGAGACGCGGATTGCGCGCGATAGATTATCAGTCCAGACGGACGCTGCGAGGCCGTAAACGGTGTCGTTTGCCATGACGATTGCTTCGTCTTCGGTATCGAACGGAATGACCGATAGTACCGGGCCGAAGATCTCATCACGAGCAAGCGGATTATCCTGACTGGTCTCGAAGATCGTGGGCTCAACAAAGCATCCCTTGCCATCGACTGTCACGCGATTGCCGCCTGTGACCAGCGTTGCAGACGCTTTGCCACCGTCGACAAACTCCATAATGCCCGCGGTCTGGGTCTCATCGACAATTGCACCCATTTTCGAGGCGGGATCGAGTGGATCGCCGGGTTGCGCAGCCTCGGCGCGTGCCACGAGTTTCTCAATGAAAGCGTCCTTGATCGAACGTTCGACATAGAGGCGCGAATTCGCCGAGCAGACCTCGCCCTGGTTGAAGAAGATGCCAAAAGCCGCCATATCGGCTGCCGTATCGAGGTCCTCGCAATCGGCAAAGACGAGATTAGGGCTCTTGCCGCCAGTCTCCGGCCAAACGGCCTTCATGTTCGATTGACCGGCATATTGCATGAACATCCTGCCGATCGCAGTTGATCCGGTGAAGGCAAGGCAGTCGACATCCATGTGAAGTCCGAGCGCTCTGCCCGCGTTCGGTCCATAACCAGGCACCACATTGAAGACGCCATCTGGCACGCCCGCTTCGGCAGCGAGTTCTGCGAGCCGCAAGGCCGAGAGCGGAGACTGCTCGGCAGGCTTCAACACGACTGAATTTCCGGCAGCCAGCGCGGCTGCGGCCTTCCAGGTCGCCATGTCCAATGGGAAATTCCAGGGAACCACGGCGCCCACAACACCGATCGGAACGCGCGTGACGAGCGCGAGGTCGCCGGGTCCAGTCGGCGCAACCTCATCATACACCTTATCGATCGCTTCGGCGTACCACTGGAAGAAATGGGCTGAGCCCGGCGCGTCGATCGTGACGGCGTCCTGTATGAGTTTGCCCATGTCGAGACTATCAAGGAGCGCCATCTCATGGAGGTTTTCGCGAATAAGATCGGCGAGCCTGAGGAGCACGGCCTTTCGATCGCCTGGCGGGAGTTTCGACCACCGTCCGCATTCAAATGCGCGCCGCGCCGCTTTGACGGCCGCGTCGATATCCGCAGCATCTCCTTCTGCCACCTCCGCCAAAACGTCGCCCGTTGCAGGATTGATGCTCTTAAAGGTCTTTCCTGATGACGAAGGAACGAACCGGCCATCAATGAAGGCGCGGTCTCTGATGTTCAATTCAGAGGCCCGGGCCTTCCAATCGGAAAAGCTGAGGTCGGTCATGGTAAGTCTCCAGATGCGCAAGCGATCTTGTCGTACGCCCACTTTCGAACGGCATCGGCGCCTTGTCCATCACGTAGGCTTACCGAAACGAAAAGCCGCGCGTCACGCCCGGTTTTCATGTCCGCCGAGCGCCTATACTATTTCCTGAGGCACACAGATTTGGACAGAGTTTCTCAATGGAGACATTCGACACGGTTGTCGTCGGGGCGGGGCAAGCAGGCGTCGCCATGAGCGAGCATCTTGGCAATCTCGGCATTGATCACGTGGTGCTTGAACGTGACCGCATTGCTGAGCGCTGGCGCACGGGCCGGTGGGATTCCTTGGTTGCAAACGGTCCTGCCTGGCACGACCGTTTTCCGAACATGCAATTTCCCTGCGACGGCGACTATTTTCCAGGCAAAGAAACCGTCGCCGCCTATTTCGAAGCGTACGCTGAGAAAATCGATGCGCCCATTCGCACAGGTGTTGAAGTGGTGACCGTTAAACCGCAATCCGGCGGGTTTTTGGTCGAGACATCCGATGGGTCGATCGAAGCAAAGCACGTGGTCGCCGCGACTGGGCCGTTTCAGCGGCCCTTTATTCCGCCCATGGTGCCGTCTAAGGCTGGCGTTTTTCAACTTCACTCAGCCGACTACCGTAATCCCGATCAATTGCCCGAAGGCGGCGTGCTCGTCGTTGGAGGCGGATCATCGGGCTCACAAATTTCAGACGAACTCAGGCAATCCGGTCGCAAGGTTTACCTTTCAATTGGCGCACATGACCGATCGCCACGGAGCTATCGCGGGCGCGACTATTGCTGGTGGTTGGGCGTGCTCGGCAAATGGAATATCGACACGCCAGGACCCGGCACCGAGCATGTGACGATTGCAGTCAGTGGCGCCGACGGCGGCAAAACCGTGGATTTTCGAAAGCTCGCGCAAGAAGGCGTCACCGTGCTCGGCATGACCGACAGCTATGGTGACGGCAAACTCCGCTTCAAACCAGACCTCAGGGAAAATCTCGACGCGGGCGACGCCTATTATCTCTCGATCTTGGATGAGGCAGACACCTACGCCGAACGATATGGCCTCGATCTGCCGGAAGAACCAGAGGCGCGCATAATCCCGGGCGACGCACCGTGCATCGCAGATCCAGTCCTTGACCTCGATCTCGAAGCCGAAAGCATCAACACGATCCTTTGGGCGACCGGGTATCGCTTCGATTATAGCTGGATCCACGCCGATACATTCGACGAAACTGGGCGCCCGCTCCACCAGCGCGGGGTGAGCAATCACCCAGGCCTCTATTTCATTGGCCTTCCGTGGCAGACACGACGCGGATCGTCCTTCATTTGGGGCGTCTGGCACGACGCGAAATTCATCGCGGACCAAATTGCAATCCAAAACGCCTATATGGATTATCACTTTGGTCGGGCAGCGGCTGGCGCACTTCGCTAGAACAGACTTATCGGTTACGGGATCGCGGGAAACAATGGCCCGCGTTGGCTTTACCGCCGTCGGCCATAAAGCTCCAGCTTGTGGCCCACGAGTTCATATCCCAACTCCCGAGCAATCTCTCGCTGAAGCTGCTCGATCTTATCGGAGCGGAACTCAATAACCTGACCGCTGTCGAGGTCAATCATGTGATCGTGGTGCGGAGCGTTTGCCGTTTCAAACCGGGCCGACTCGCCATCAAACTGATGTCGATGGATGACGCCCTTCTCTTCGAGAACGGTCATTGTCCGGTAGACAGTCGCTAGAGAGACCGATGGCTCTATCTTTCCCGCACGGCGAACCAATTCTGGCGCGTCCGGGTGGTCCTCAGCCGCCGCGAGCACCTCAAGGATCGCTTTTCGCTGCCGCGTGATGCGCAGCCCAGCATCTTTGAGTGCCGCTTCGAACGGTGCAGCTTTATTTTGAACCATTGTCATGCCGGCAGTTTAACGTCGAGAGACGGGATTTGGAAGTTCTTTATTGCAAATCATTCTCATTTGCACTAATTACCGATCAAGACGATCCATGGAGCCGATTGATGAGCGTTTTGAGACAGGTGAGCATCGCAGCCCTTCTTGCGATGACCCCCAATTTGGCCGCGGCGGACGATACTTTTAAAGCGGTCACGACTTTCACCGTGATTGCAGATATGGCGCGGAACGTGGCGGGTGACGCTGCGATCGTTGAGTCCATCACCAAACCAGGTGCCGAGATCCACGGCTATGAACCGACGCCGCGCGATCTTATCCGCGCGCAGGACGCCGACCTCGTATTGTGGAACGGGCTCAATCTTGAACTCTGGTTCCAGCAGTTCTTCTCAAACCTAGACGACGTACCATTCGCGACCGTGTCGGAGGGTATTGATCCCATTAATATTGGATCTGGTAGTTATGAAGGAAAACCCAATCCGCATGCTTGGATGGGACTCGAAAGCGCACTCGTTTATGTCGACAACATCCGCGATGCGTTCATCGAGCACGATCCCGATAATGCCGACATCTACCGGGCAAATGCAGAGCGTTACACGACCGAGATCCGCGAGACAATCAGCCCTCTCCGCGATTTGATTGCCGATGTTCCCGAAGATCGCCGCTGGCTTGTCACCTGTGAAGGGGCTTTTTCTTACATAGCTCGCGATTTTGATATGAAGGAGCTTTATCTCTGGCCGATGAACGCCGACGAGACAGGCACACCACAACAGGTGCGCGCGGTGATTGACGGAGTGCGTGACAATAACATCCCGGCGGTATTCTGTGAGAGCACTGTAAACACCGATCCAGCAGAGCAGGTCGCGCGTGAAACGGGTGTGCGCTATGGCGGCGTCCTTTACGTCGACTCGCTAACCGAGGAAGACGGCCCTGTCCCGACTTATCTCGACCTCTTGCGTGTCACCTCGCAGACGATTGCCGAAGGTCTCACCGGAATGACGAATTAGCGAGGGGCAATGATGCTCGACGATACGTCTCGAGTGGACATGGAATTGGCGGGGCTGGCGGCCCACGCCATTACAGTGACGTATCGAAACGGCCACACCGCTCTTCGCGACGCAACCTTCGCTGTTCCGCGCGGCTCAATTTCAGCGCTCGTCGGCGTGAATGGAGCAGGTAAATCCACGCTCTTTAAGGCGATGATGGGTTTCGTCCCCGTCTCGAGCGGTGAGATTTCCATCCTCGGCGGCAGCGTGAAAGAAGCACTCAAACGCAATCTTGTTTCCTATGTGCCCCAGTCCGAAGAAGTCGATTGGTCCTTTCCCGTCCTCGTCAAAGATGTCGTCATGATGGGCCGTTATGGGCACATGAATATGTTCCGGATTGCTCGGGCGGAAGATCGCCGCGCCGTTGATCGTGCACTTGACCGTGTCGGAATGAGCGATTTGCGGGACAGGCAAATCGGCGAACTCTCTGGCGGCCAGAAAAAGCGCGTCTTTCTCGCCCGTGCGCTCGCGCAAGACGGGCAAGTCATCCTGCTCGATGAGCCGTTTACCGGGGTCGACGTGAACACCGAAGAAACCATCATCGCGCTCTTGAGTGAACTGCGCGATGAGGGTCGTGTGATCCTGGTATCAACCCACAACCTCGGCTCCGTGCCTGAGTTCTGCGACCGCACAGTGCTCGTCAAAGGAACAGTTCTCGCGCATGGTCTGACGTCAGAGGTCTTTACCCAGCGCAATCTGGAAAACGCCTTTGGCGGTGTTCTCAGGCATTTCGTTCTCGGCGGGAAAGACCTCCATGACGATGATGATACACGCCAGGTGACGATCCTCACCGATGATGAGCGGCCTTTCGTCATGTATGATGACGAACCAAGACAGCGGCCCTCTGAGCAACCGTCCGACGGACCCGCCAAGGACTGACGCGCCGTGGAAACGCTGCTTGAGCCTTTCACCTATGGCTACATGTCAAACGCCATTTGGATTAGCGCGCTGGTGGGTGCCGTGTGCGGGTTTCTGTCAGCGTTCTTGATGCTCAAGGGCTGGTCACTGATTGGCGACGCGCTCTCCCATTCCATCGTGCCGGGCGTTGCGGGGGCCTACATTCTGGGCTTGCCATTCTCACTCGGCGCCTTTCTGGCGGGCGGGTTAGCGGCTGGCGCCATGCTGTTCCTGTCTGAGCGCTCGGGCCTGAAGATTGACACCATCATCGGTCTGATCTTCACCTCATTCTTCGGTCTTGGGCTCTTCATGCTCTCGGTCTCGCCGACATCGGTGGATATCCAGACGATCACGCTTGGCAACATCTTGGCCGTTTCGCCGACAGACAGCCTGCAGCTTTTGATCATCGGCGGCGTTACGATCGTCGTCCTCACCGTGGTTTGGCGCGACCTGATGGTCACTTTCTTCGATGAAAGCCACGCGCGAGCCATGGGCATCCCGGTTACAGCGCTCAAAGTCCTGTTCTTCGCGCTTTTGGCCGCCTCCTGTGTCGCGGCACTTCAGACGGTCGGCGCATTTCTGGTCATCGCGATGGTCATTACACCAGGCGCGACGGCTTATCTCCTGACCGACCGTTTTGAGCGTCTTTTGGTTCTCGCCGTCGCGATTGGCGCAGGTTCCGGGTTTTTCGGTGCCTATCTCAGCTACTTCCTCGACGGCGCCACCGGAGGGATCATTGTCTCGCTCCAAACACTCTTCTTCCTCACGGCCGCCATCTTCGCCCCGAAACACGGCATGCTTGCCGCGCGGCGTCGGGGGCAGGCCGTGAACGGAGAAGCGGTACGATGATGGAAACGCTCCTCCAGCCGTTTCAATTCGGCTTCATGCAGAACGCATTTCTCATATCGCTTTTGATCGCGCCGCCGGTGGCGCTTCTTTCCTGCTTTCTCGTCCTGAAGGGATGGGCATTAATGGGCGACGCGGTTAGCCACTCCGTCCTACCCGGGATTGTCCTCGCCTATATCGCCGGGATCCCACTCGCCATCGGCGCATTCATTGCCGGGATGATCTGCGCCCTCGCCACCGGTTTTCTTGCGCAAAACACTCGCGTCAAACGAGACACGGTGATGGGCGTCGTCTTTTCCGGCATGTTCGCGGTCGGCCTCGTTCTCTACACGAAGGCCGACACGGCGCTGCACCTCGACCACATTCTCTTTGGCAATATGTTGGGCGTCGGCGCGTCTGATCTCTGGACCGCGGGTCTCGTCTCTTTGATTGTAACGGGTCTGATCGCGCTTTTCTGGCGGGATCTCCTGCTACACGCCTTCGACCCGGCGCAGGCGCGGGTGTCTGGCCTTCGGGTTAACTCGATCCATTACGGTTTGCTTGTGCTCCTCTCCCTGACAGTTATCGCTACGCTAACCGCGGTCGGCCTCATCCTCGCGATTGGCCTTCTGATTGCGCCGGGCGCGATTGCGTTTCTTGTGACCCGCCAATTCGGCCCAATGCTTGCGGTTTCCGTCGTATTGACGGCCTTCGCGATGGTCGCAGGCGTTTATGCGAGTTTTTACATCGACAGCGCGCCTGCACCGACCGTCATTCTGATCCTATCAGTCGTGTTCATTGTCGTTTTCTCAGCGAGGCTTTGGCGCATTCGCCAGCAAACGCATGGCGCAAAAACCGCGCATTCATAACTTAAACTCAGATTTCGATATCCTCGATATTTTGGGTGATGAGCAGCCCAAGCTTGCGCGCGATAGCGTCCTTGATGAGGTCGACCGTGGCCGCTGCCATCGAAATCTTCACCTCGAAATGTTTGAGAGACGCCGATGACGCGCCGAACTTGAAGAACAGAACCTGCGTCACCTCGGTCTCTGCCTCAAGCTCAAAGCCAACGAGCGTGAGGGCCGGATGCCCGCCCTCAGCGGTCGCATAGCTAATCTGGAATTGATTGGCCTTTGCGCGCTGGCTCTTGCGGTGAAAGAGCGTGATCCATGGCGCGTCCTTATTGATGTTCGCCAAACCGTTGAGCACCGTCGTGATCGTCGACGCCGCAGCTGCCATTGGGCCAAGCGCTGCAGTGATCACCGGGATGATCTCCTGATGCACTTGAAGGGTTGCGCCCTCCACCTCGCGCACGGCATTCGCGTCACCCTCGACGAGCCACCCCATACCCTTCAGCGTCTTGACGTAGAAATCATACCAAGACCGCGAGTCGCCACCGGTGTTTTCGATGTGCTTGTCAGCCGCCAATTGCGCCAGCAAGAACATATTGGAGATGTGCGGGCGCATGGCCTCATCCACAGAGGCGGCAAACGCTGCTAGTTGCGACCCGACGACGATCGTCTTTTCCGTGCCCGCGAAAAAGTTGGGGGGAATAATTGAGATCGGATCGTTCTCAACGCCTCCGACAGCTTCGAGGCCGGGCGGAAGATCGATGTCGATCCCTTCGATGAAGTCGAGCGTTTCTGGGGTCTCGGTCATGGTTCGGACTTTCGCGTTTGAATTATGAGATGAGGTCTTCAAAGAGCGCTTTTGCATCGAGCACCCCGTAACCGAAGCCCGGATGATGCACGTGCGAGAAATTGCGGGTTGTCTTCAAAACAGCCTTCTGCAATTGACGCGCATTGAATTGACGCGCGCCCGCTTCTTTGGCTCGTGCAGAGAGCACCAAGGCAAGTGCGCCAGCAACATGCGGTGCGGCCATGCTGGTGCCGGGCATGGACACGACGGCGGACAAGTCTGAGCGGTTGGCGTGAGCCGCCTTGATCCCGTGACCGGGCGCGCACACTTCGGGCTTTGCGCGACGGTCCCGCGTCCGACCGTAGGAAGACGATCGGTTGAGCCTTAACGGCTCGCTTGTATTGCAAGCCCCGACGGTGATCACAGTATTGGCCGTTCCCGGGATCGAGAGCGTCATGTCCTGTTCTTGATCGTCGAACTTGAGAGCGCGTGAATTGTGCCGCTCGACCCAAATATTGACCCGCGCCTCATCGCTACGGATGACACGGCCAATCAATTCCAGCGCCCATTGACCCGGCTGGATCGGTTGGCTCTGCTGCCGGATCATGATCACGAGCCGATTGTCACCATTGTCGCGATGGTTTTCTGTCAGGCGTAGATCGACATTGTTCCCGCCCAAGACGGTCGAGATGACCGGTTGGTCGAAAGACACCTCGTCCGATCGGTTGCCGGACGGATCAACGAGGACAAAGGCAACGTCATCGAGAGCTGCAAACCACGCTTCCAGATAATCCTGGGATCGGGGCAAGTTCTCCGCCGTCCAGGTCACTTCCGTCATACCAAGGAACACGGTTGTCTCCGCATGCCCGCCATGGCCGCGCTCATTGCCCGCCGATTTGACGATGACGCAACCCTCGTCGCGCCCGCCACCGGTGATGCCATCGAAAGCGGCTTCAAGCGCGGATGAGCCGTCATGGGCGCCCGCATTCATGCCAAGGCTCACATTGATCGCGATCGGTTTTCCTTCAGCCGCGACCTTGTTGCCGCCTGCTGCCGCCGTTTTCAAAAACACCAGCGCGTCGATGTGAGAGTTCGAGTAGCCGAGGCTTGGTGGGTCGCCGGGCGTCGTCTGCATGTTGGGCATGACGGCGATGATGCCCGCTTCCGGCGCCATGCCACTCGCGAGATTGCCGGTCGCCTGGCCCGCGGCGATGCTTGCCACATGGGTCCCATGTTGCCAGGGGTCGCGCAGGAGAATGGACGGCGCGCCTGTTCCCGCTTCGAAATCCTGAATGTGCTGATCGATCTCATCCGCCAGCACGAGCGTCCCATAGTCCTGGGTAAACACGGTCGGATCGACCGCCTTTGGAGTTGGACCGGATGAGTCGCGCTGATTCCAAACCGCTTTGATGCGCGTCTTGCCGTTGGCGTCTCTAAACGCCTTGTGGAGAATATCGACACCCGTATCGACAATCCCGACAAAAGCCGCGTCACCCTTTTCGCCCACTGGCGGGCGATGGATGTCGTCTCCACCGACAAAGGGAACGGAGTCGTCCAATTCCATCATGCCAGCGTCTCGGCTGCCCTCGATGGAAACGACCATGGGATCGACGCGAAGCTGTTCGAGCTGAGTTTCTGTCGCGAGCACTGTCGCAAACCCGGAGAATTGCGAGTTGACCTTGACGCCGCTCGGCGGTGACCAGGCGCTTCCACGCAAACGCACGAGGTAGGGGAGTGCGGGAACGTCGGGCGCCGCTTCTACCACCGCTTCAACGCTCTCGAGGAAGACATCATCGACCTCGCCTAAGAACTCATCACGCTCAAAAGGCGCGCTTTCCAAAACCGGCCCGCCAAAGGCCTCCGGACCCGGCATACCCTCAAGCTCCGGCGCCCCAGATGCCATCGGGCGCGGCGCCGTACGCGCTCGCCGGCTGCCGCCCACACTCTCAAAAGCGACTTCCACTTCAGCACCCGTTGGAATGACTTGTCGGCGAATGGCCGAGATGTATCGTTCCATGGCATGATCATCGACGCCAGGGATGAGGCCCTCGACACTGACATCGAAATTGCCTTCCAGTTCCGGACCACCAGCGGATGAGGCGCCCTGAATGGCTTTGATCTCATCTTTTAATGTCTCGAATTCCGCCTCGGTTAGGGGTGCACCGACGGCATCAGGCAGGCTCTCAAGACCCTCGATCTGCGGTGGCATGAGGTTGCCTGTGTGATCGAAGTGCAAAAGGCTGCCCGCATGGCCAAAAAGCGGGGGAATGCGCGGAACGATATCATCATTGTTGACGAAACGCGCATAGCTGCTGCCAAACCGCGTCTCTGTTGACACCTGCGCTTTTCGCTTCAGCATGCGCGGCTGACCGAACGTTTGGAGACCCGCAAACTGGACGCCGTCGGGCATTTCCATCCCGGCAAGTGTCGCAAGCGCCCCGCCAAGACTGTGCCCCGTCAACCAAATCGCTTTATTGGCTTGCGCTGCCGCCAGAATGCGGGGGCGGACAATGTCGTCGACATCCTCATAGGCCTTGAAGAAACCGCGATGGACCGCGCCATAACGCCGATTAATACGAAGCGCGCCGATATTCGTGATCCAATCACCGAGGCTCTCTGTCCCTCGGAACACCACGAGCAGAACGCCAGCGCTCTCAGCGATGAACCCTTGTGTATCATCGACGCTAAACGGATCGCACGACGCCATTCCCCAATCATCTGTCGCGATCGCCTTTACCGTATCGTCTTGTCGATAGGTCAATTGACTTGCGAGCGCCAAAGACAAGGCCGCTGGCCAGGAGAACCCAAAGCCGCGGAGCGACTGTTCGCTGAAATCGGTCATTGTTTTTCTCCCTCAATGAATGCTTCGACTTCCACGGCAATCGCGCCATGTTCCTCTGCGGGATCGTCTTCTATAGCGTCTTCCACCAGCATACCCTGCTCGGCCATGTCTCGATTGAGGGATACAGCCTCGATCTCTTCGGTAAGCAAAACATCTTCGAAGTTTGGTGGGACTGCCTCGGCGGGCGAAGTTGGCATGGCCGCAAAAACGGCGTCACACATGTTGCAGAAATTCTCGAAGTCACCCACGAGAAGTGACGGACAGTGCTTTCCCGTCCAATGTTTGTGCGGCTTGATGTTCGAAAGCGGGATCTTCAGATCGTGCATGAGGACGGCGACGAGACGTGCGGCCCGCCAATTGGCCTCGGTCTGATCGATACCCTTGTTCATGCAAATCTCGATCGCGACGGAAACGCCATTCGCCTTGCCCGCGTGAATAGCCCGCTCGTTGACCGGCAGGTGCTTGATGACGCAGCCATCATCGACGGTGAAATGCCACGACACGTGGTTCTTCTTGCCGGATTTCAGGATATAGAATCCCTTGTTCCGGACGAACCTCGAATGGGCGTCAGCGTCGGCGCCCTTACTCGTGTTAGCGGTATTATGAATGGTGATGAATTTCGGCGCGATCGGGCGACCGCTCCGATTGCCGTTCGATTCCGGAATAAGTTCCGTCCTCAGGTTTAACGATGCCCCGAGCTCTGCACGGTCCATGGTACTCTCCCCCAACTCTGTCTCCCCATGATGTAAGCCCGGGGAGATCACGAACGTGTGTTTGAGAACACGCTCTTACCGTTCGTTGAGAAAAGTAGACTGGAGGATGCAGACCGCGCAACTGAGCGCGTGTTGCGCGAGTGTTATTCGCCGAGACCGTCCCAGAACTCGCGGACTTTAGAGAAAAACCCGTGGGACTCCGGGTTGTTTTCCGCCTCGGAGAGTTCTTCAAACTCGCGAAGGAGTTCGCGCTGTCGTCGGGTCAAGTTAAGCGGCGTCTCAACCGTTGCCTGGATGTACATGTCGCCGCTCTGAGTGGAGCGAAGAACTGGCATGCCCTTAGCCTTCAGCCGGAATTGACGCCCAGCCTGGGTACCTTCGGGGATTTTTACGCGTGTCCGACCGCCATCAATGGTCGGAACTTCGATCGAGCCGCCAAGAGCAGCGGTTGTCATTGAGATCGGCACGCGGCAAAAAATGTCAGCCCCGTCCCGCTGAAAAACCGAATGCGGTCGAATAGACAGGAAGATGTAAAGATCGCCTGATTGGCCGCCTCTGAGCCCCGCTTCGCCTTCATTCGCCAACCGGATCCGCGTGCCGTCCTCGACACCAGCTGGGATATTGACCGAAAGCATGCGCTCTTTGGTGACACGACCTGCACCCGAACACGCGGAACAGGGGTCTTCGATGACCTGACCACGGCCCTGGCAGGTCGGGCAGGTTCGCTCGATCGTGAAAAATCCCTGACTCGCGCGCACCTTGCCGTAGCCACCGCAGGTGCCGCAGGCCTTTGGCGCGGTTCCAGGCTTTGCGCCCGATCCATCGCAGGTGTCGCAGATGACACTCGATGGCACTTTGATTTGAGCGGCTTTACCCTTGAAGGCCTCTTCGAGCGAGATCTCCATGTTGTAGCGTAGGTCCGCACCGCGGTTTTGACCGCGTCGCCCGCCGCCGCGCCGACCACCTCCACCACCGACGAAATCACCGAAGAGGTCGTCGAAAATGTCGGACATGGAGGAGGCAAAATCAGGTCCAAAACCTGGCCCCTGCCCGCCTTGACCAAACCCGCCATTTTCAAACGCAGCATGGCCAAACTGATTATAGGCCGCGCGTTTCTGGGGGTCTTTCAGCGTTTCGTACGCTTCATTGATTTCTTTGAACTTTTGTTCAGCGCCATTATCCCCCGGATTCGCATCGGGGTGGTACTGCTTTGCGAGCTTTCGAAACGCTGATTTCAGCGTTTTCTCATCGGCGTCTTTTCCAACGCCAAGGGTCTCGTAGTAGTCGCGCTTAGCCATGGCGCGCCCATCCTTTCACCCGAACCGATGACCATTGCCACGGGAGATGTCCGAGGTGGCGCTGATGCGCCACCCCGGTTAAGTTCCATCGCTCGATCAAGAGATCAGGCCGATTTCTTTTGGTCTTCGTCTGAGATGTCTTCGAAGTCGGCGTCGACGACGTCGTCGCTTCCATCCTGCGATGGGCCGTCGTCCGGGCCATCCATGTCGATGTCATCGCCGTCTTCACCCTGGGCATTCGCGTAGACCGCTTCGCCGAGCTTCATGGACGCGACAGCAAGCGCCTGCGTCTTCGCTGTCACATCTTCGGCGTCTTCGCCTTCAAGGGCCGTCTTCAGATCGGCGATCGCGAGTTCGATGGCGTCCTTATCGCCGTCTTCAAGCTTGTCGCCGACTTCTGCCATCGATTTCTCGGTCGAGTGGACGAGGACTTCAGCTTGGTTCTTGGCCTCGACCATCTCACGCCGCTTTTTGTCTTCGTCGGCGTGGCTCTCGGCGTCCTTGACCATTTGGTCGATATCGGCATCCGAAAGTCCACCGGACGCTTGAATGCGGATCTGCTGCTCTTTGCCCGTACCTTTGTCTTTCGCAGACACGTTGACGATGCCGTTCGCATCGATGTCGAACGTGACTTCGATCTGCGGTACGCCGCGCGGTGCGGGCGGAAGACCAACCAGATCAAACTGGCCGAGCATCTTATTGTCCGCCGCCATCTCGCGCTCACCCTGAGCGACCCGAATGGTCACGGCGCCCTGATTGTCTTCAGCTGTTGAGAAGACTTGGGATTTTTTCGTCGGGATCGTCGTGTTGCGGTCGATGAGACGGGTGAAGACACCGCCGAGCGTTTCAATGCCGAGCGACAATGGCGTTACGTCAAGGAGGAGAACATCCTTCACGTCGCCTTGTAGGACTCCGGCTTGGATGGCAGCACCCATGGCAACCACTTCGTCCGGATTCACGCCTTTGTGCGGCTCAGTTCCAAAGAAGTTTTTCACCGCTTCCTGGACCTTCGGCATGCGGGTCATACCGCCGACGAGGATCACTTCATCGACTTCCGCCGCTGAGAGGCCAGCGTCCTTGAGTGCCGCTTGGCATGGCTTGATCGTGCGCTGGACGAGATCGTCGACCAGTGCTTCGAATTTCGCACGCGTCAGCTTCATGGTCAGGTGCTTGGGGCCAGACGCATCGGCGGTGATGAACGGCAGGTTCACTTCCGTCTGCTGCGACGAGGAAAGCTCGATTTTCGCTTTCTCCGCCGCCTCTTTCAGGCGCTGAAGCGCGAGCTTATCGGCCTTCAGGTCGATGCCCTGTTCTTTCTTGAATTCGTCGGCGAGGTACTCGACCAGACGCATGTCAAAGTCTTCACCGCCGAGGAACGTGTCGCCATTGGTCGATTTCACCTCAAAGACACCGTCGCCAATTTCAAGGATTGAAATGTCGAACGTGCCGCCACCAAGGTCGTAAACCGCGATGGTTTTGCCTTCTTTCTTGTCAAGACCATATGCGAGCGCTGCAGCCGTCGGCTCGTTGATGATCCGAAGGACCTCAAGGCCCGCAATTTTGCCAGCATCTTTCGTCGCCTGGCGCTGGGCATCGTTGAAGTAAGCCGGAACGGTGATGACGGCCTTCTCGACATTCTCACCGAGGAAGTCTTCGGCGGTCTCTTTCATCTTTTGCAGAATGAAAGCCGAGATTTGTGAGGGAGAATAGGTGTCGTCATTAGCGCCGACCCAAGCGTCGCCATTGTCGGCCTTCACGATTTCATAGGGTACGAGTTTTTTGTCTTTCGCGACCGTCGGATCGTCATAGCGCCGACCGATCAATCGCTTTACGGCAAAGAGCGTGTTTGACGGGTTTGTCACCGCCTGACGTTTCGCCGGAAGCCCAACCAGACGTTCATTATCCTCAGAGAACGCCACCATTGACGGCGTTGTGCGCGCGCCTTCGGAGTTTTCAATGACTTTCGGAGCAGATCCATCCATGACCGCGACGCACGAATTGGTCGTGCCGAGGTCTATCCCTATGACTTTCGCCATGGCTATTCACCCTTTCTCTACGGCGGATCGACCGAAACCTCGAAACGGCATTCCGGCACCCCGAGCCTCGGGGTGGACCACATGTCGTCGATCCCCTGACGCTGAAATCATCCCCGGTGCCACGACCGAGGCCTTCGCGCGGTATATAGGGAGGGTCTATTCGCCGTGCAACACAGCGGTCGAGTGTAATTTTGCGGCTAGAGCAAGCTCGCGACGCCAAACCCTGCGGCGATCAACGCACCCAATGCCAAAGCAAGGAAGGTTGAGAACATCCCTCGGACGCGCCAGCCAAAATTGTCTGGAGACTTCGACATGCCGTAAGCATGCGCCAAACGACCGAAAATGAGAGCAAGACCGACGATGGAAACAAGCCACCACGGGGCGCCATTCAATTCGCCAAGCGCCATCAAGATCAGTGTATAGGGCGCATACTCCGCAAAGTTTGCATGAACGCGCATGGCCCGGAGGAGCGTTTTGTCCTCACCCGGTCCAACGGATATCCTTGCCGCTCGCCGCGCCGAAATCGTCCGCGCTGAAAGCACGAGAAAAAGAATAGCCAAGAGCCCGGCCGTCAGCGCTGTGACAGGAACCATGTCGCAAAACCTTTCAGTCCTGGAATGTTCGACTTAACGTCGATGACCCGTTTTTTGAAAGAGACATCGATGAGACCGATTTTATTGCTGGCCGCCTACATACTCGTCATTTTCTTTTCAGATGGGCTCAAAGCACAGATTTATGAGCCTGCGCGCGGCACGGTCGAACGCAGCGCCATCCTGGATGCTGTACGACCCGCTGTCGAATCAGAGACCGGTGGATCCGTTGAATTCATTGTGGAACGATTGGATGTTCTTACCCCATGGGCCTATGCGATCCTCCATCCACAACGGCCAGGCGGCGTGCCAATAACCGACTTTGACGTCCTTCCTGATCAGGATTTACGTGACGGTCTGACAACGTTTGCGCTCGTGAGGCGTATTGAGGACCGCTGGGTCCTTATCGATTTCGCTGTCGGACCAACCGACGCATTCTTTGTTGGCTGGCCTGATCAATTTGGTGTCCCGGATATGCTTCTTGGTTTGCAATGACCGCACCGCTTGCGCCTGGGGTTCACTATGTTCCCGGTTTCTTGGACCGGGAGGCTCAGGCCGCACTGGTTGAAGATTTGCGGAATGTCGCCGTTGCGGCGCCCTTTTTCCAACCCGTTATGCCAAGGACCGGCAAGCCGCTGTCTGTGCGGATGACCAATTGTGGTTCGCTCGGCTGGGTCGCGGACCGAGAAGGCTATCGATACCAGCCGACCCATCCCGTGACCGGGGAGCCTTGGCCGGAAATGCCTCAGGCCTTGCTCAACGCCTGGGCCACACTCGCCCAGTATCCGGCAGAGCCGCAGGCCTGTCTCATCAACTACTACGCAGACACGGCGAAGATGGGGATGCACCAAGATCGAGACGAAGAGAATTTCGACGCCCCCGTCGTGTCACTCTCGCTCGGCGACACCGCCATATTTCGGATCGGTGGCACGGAGCGAAAATCTCCGACACGCTCGATCAAACTCCACTCAGGCGATGCCATTGTGCTCGGCGGCGCGTCACGTTTGGCGTATCACGGGATCGACCGCGTCATCCCCGACACGTCGACCCTTCTTCCGAAAGGCGGGCGGATCAACATCACGCTACGACGTGTGACCCGCCCGACTTAGTCTTATAGTTCTCTTCGGTCAGCCTTGCTCAGCCGCAGGCGTCATCCAACCGATATGCGCGCCATCCGGCTGCATGACCATGGCGATGCGACCGACACCCGGCACATCCCACGGCTCCCGAACGATGGTCGCTCCACCGGCTTTGGCTTTTTCAACGCGCGCATCGATGTCATCAACGGCAATATACGCCATCCATGAGGCTGGAACCTGATCCATCCCTGGAATGTTTGTGATGTCGAACATCCCGCCAACGGGCAGTTCGCCGTCCATGGCAATGAAATAGGTGCTGCCCGTATCAGGGTCAGGCATCTCCGAATAGGTCCAGCCCAGCGCGTCGGAGTAGAATGCCTTCGCGCCCGCCACATCGCGGGTCATGAGCTCGTTCCAGTGAAAATGTCCGTGCGGTGTCATGTGTTTCTCCCTCTCTCTCCGAGAATAAGAAGAATACCGTAATGCTTGCACCTTGTCGCGCGGCGACGCACCCAATGAGGGCTTAGCACCGCGCCATCATGACGAAAGGCGTCAGGACACGATCAGGCTGTCTTGTCGACGGTTGCACCAGCTGTCTCAGTGGGGTCTGCCCCCTCTGGCGCAGCTTCTACAGGTGTTGGGACGGACTTCGGACCGCCTTTCGCGACGCCAACGAATGCTGGCCTCAGCACGCGTTCACCAATCCGATAACCGGCCTGCATGACCTGAACTACAGTTCCGGCGGGCGTTTCTTTGTCTTCGACCTCAAACATCGCCTGATGGGCATTTGGATCGAACTTTTCGCCGGTCGGATCGAAACGCGCGATCTTGTTACGCTCAAGAACTGAGAGAAACTCGCGCTCCGTCATCTCAACACCGGTCACAAACCCATCGACACCGGAGCCTTCTTCGCCGCGGATCTCCGGCGTAACGGTATCAAGCGCACGTCGCAGATTGTCACCAACCGAAAGGATGTCGGTTGCAAACTTCGCGATCGAATACTCTTTTGCGTCGCGCACTTCACGCTCGGTTCGGCGACGTAGGTTTTCCATTTCAGCAATGGCGCGCAATGCGCGGTCCTTCGCCTCGCCCGCTTCCGCTTCGAGTTCAGCAATACGCTCATCAGCTGCCTTCAGCGCAAGGTTCGCGACCTCCATCTGATCGCCACTCAACGCCTCTTCGAGCCACGGTGAGGTCTCGCTCGCGGCTGTTTCAGCGTCTAACTCTGGAGATTCAGGGGCATCACTTGATGGCGTTTCCACAGCGCTCGGCTTCGTCTCGTCGCTCATTGTCACATCCATGTGTTGAGATGAGCGGGATATCAGCAATCAGATGTGAAAAATCAACCCGTTCGGCGCGCCGAAATCAGATCGGACACAAGCTTTGCGGTATAGTCGACCATCGGAACGATCCGCGCATAGTTGAGCCGTGTCGGACCGATGATCCCGAGAGCGCCGATAATCTGATTGTCGCCGTCGCGGTAGGGCGAGACGATCATGGATGAGCCCGATAGCGAAAAGAGCTTGTTTTCCGACCCTATAAAGATGCGGACACCGTCGCCAAGCTCCGAAGCCGCGAGAAGACGAATGAGCTCGTCCTTGCGCTCCAAATCATCAAAGAGCAGCTTGACGCGGTCCAATTCCTCTTCAACCTGGGCATCGGGCAACAGGTTGGACCGCCCCCTGACGATGAGCGTTGGTTGATCATCGGCACCCTGGGAACCCGCCCATTCGGCAAGGCCCTCTTCCACGACCTTTCGGGTGAGATCATCGAGTTCGCGCCTCAAAACTTCGCGTTCTTCATCGAGCGACGTTTTGATCTCAGACAGCGTCCGACCGACGAGATGCGCATTCAAAAAATTAGACGCTTCTGTCAGCGCTGACGCGGGCAGCCCTTCTGGCAGTTCGATGAGCCGGTTTTCAACGCGGCCGTCTTCGCCGACCATGACAACGAGTGCCTTGGTTGGCTCAATGCGGACGAATTCAATGTGCTTGAGACGAATGTCCGCCTTTTGGGCGAGGACAAGTCCCGCCCCGACGGAGAGGCCCGACAGCATCGAGACAGCCTCGGTCAATAGCGATTCCAGCGGCTGATCGGCAGCTGAACCATTCACCTGTTTATCGATCTGGGTGCGCTCATCGTCTGAAAGCGAACCGACCTCCAGCATAGCATCTACGAAAAACCGCAGCCCCGATTGGGTAGGTAGGCGTCCAGCACTCGTATGTGGCGCATAGATAAGTCCGATCGCTTCGAGATCAGACATGACGTTGCGCACCGACGCGGGCGAAAGCGTCATCGGCAATTGTTTGGAGATATTGCGCGAACCTACCGGCTCACCATTGTGCAAATAGCCATCGACGATCTGGCGAAACACTTCCCGCGAGCGCCGATCGAGATCCGCATGGGTTGGTTGCTGCGTCATCGATTAAACAATGCCAATTTCTCCTTTCCGGCATTCTGGGAAGCGCAGCGCCCGGCGTCAATTGAAAGACGCGTCATCTGTTTCTAAGCGCCCAATCTATCCTTTACGCGTTGACCGCTGCGTCATACACACCCGCATTCTTCGGATTTGACGAGATTTGAAAGGCAAAAGGTATGCGACCATCGGGACGCGCGGCGAACGAGATGCGCCGGGTCAACTTTGAACGAGGCGTCAGTAAGCATGCCGAAGGTTCATGCCTGATCAAGTTCGGCGATACGCATGTTCTCTGTACAGCGAGCATTGAGGATCGCGTTCCGCCGTGGTTACGCGGGTCTAACAAGGGTTGGGTGACGGCGGAATATGGCATGCTACCGCGCTCCACCACATCACGGATGCGGCGCGAATCTTCGGCTGGCAAGCAATCCGGCCGGACCCTTGAGATTCAGCGCCTCATTGGGCGTTCGCTGCGCGCGGTTGTGGATTTGGAAGCGCTCGGCGAACAGCAGATTTCGGTTGATTGCGATGTCATTCAAGCCGATGGCGGAACCCGGACCGCGTCGATCACCGGCGCCTGGGTCGCGCTTCACGATTGCATTCAGTGGATGACTGCTCGCGGTATGGTCACTGAGACCGTCCTGACAGATCACATCGCTGCGGTTTCCTGCGGAATCTACAACGGCACCCCAGTTCTCGATCTCGACTACGCGGAAGACTCTGAGGCCGATACCGATGCGAATTTTGTCATGACCGGAAAGGGCGGCATGGTCGAGATTCAGGCGACTGCAGAGGCAGAGCCGTTTTCAGATGAAGAGTTCAACACGCTACTCGATCTTGCGCGCCACGGCATTCGCGACCTCGTCTCGATGCAGACGCTCGTAATTGCCTGACGAAATTGCCAACGATGACGACCTATCGGGTGTTCCGTGAACCTGAATTGGTGGTGGCGAGCCACAATCAGGGAAAAGTGCGCGAGATCAACGAACTCCTCAAAGATCTGCCCATCAGCATCCAGTCAGCGGCAGAGCTGAACCTTCCTGAACCGGAAGAGACCGGCACGACCTTTGTGGCAAACGCCGAACTCAAGGCACGATCCGCGCTCGAACACGGCAAAAAGGCTGCAATCGCCGATGATTCAGGATTTTGCGTTGAAGCGCTTGGCGGCGATCCCGGCATTTATTCCGCCAGATGGGCCGGACCAGAACGCGATTTCTCACTCGCCATGCGCAACGTCGAAGAAAAGCTTCAAGCCGCTGGCGCCCGCGACTTCAACCGAAGACGCGGATATTTCATCGCAGTCCTCGCCTTGATCTGGCCCGATGGCCATATTGAAACCTTTGAGGGGCGTGTGGACGGCACTTGCGTATGGCCACCGCGTGGAGACAAGGGGTTCGGTTACGACCCCATCTTCGTTCCCGACGGGCATGATCGAACCTTTGGCGAGATGTCGAGCGATGAAAAACACTCCTGGGGCAATGGGAACGCACTCTCCCACCGCGCCCGCGCGTTCGAGAAGCTCTACAGTGCCTGTTTCGAGCCAGCAATCAAGCGATAGCGCCATGTTTGGCGTTTACGTTCACTGGCCATTCTGCGCCGCCAAATGCCCGTACTGCGATTTCAATTCGCACGTTCGGCGCAGCGAGATCGACCAGAGAATATATGCCCGCGCGCTCGCCCAGGAAATCGCTGAAGCCGCGGAGCGCATGCCGGATCGCAAGGTGACCAGCGTTTTCTTCGGTGGCGGCACGCCATCACTGATGGAGGTTGAGACCGTCGCGACCGTCATTAACGCGATCTCGAAAGCGTGGCCTACCGCCAACGACGTGGAAATCAGTCTCGAAGCCAATCCGACGAGCGTCGAAGCTTCACGCTTCAAGGGCTATTTCGAAGCGGGCGTCAATCGCGTCTCGCTCGGGGTGCAGGCGCTCAATGACGTTGATCTGCGCGCACTCGGACGCCAACATTCGGCGGAAGAAGCGCTGGACGCGCTTTCCGTGGCGCGCGACAGCTTTGACCGGGTCTCCTTCGACCTCATCTACGCGCGAAGCGGTCAAACCTTAGCCGATTGGGAACGCGAGCTAAACCAAGCTCTCGCTCTCGGTCCAGATCATGTCTCGCTCTATCAACTGACGATCGAGCCTGGAACACCGTTCTACGACCGTCATGCCCGGGGGCGCCTGATCGTGCCCGATGATGATGCCGCTGCTGACATGTATGACCTCACACAGATGGTGTGTACGGCTCGGGGTCTACCGTCATACGAGATCTCGAACCATGCAAAGCCCGGATCGGAATGTCGGCACAATCTCACCTATTGGCGCCTCCACGATTTCGCGGGCATCGGCCCCGGCGCGCATGGTCGTGAAACACGAGACAACCAACGCTACGCCTCGCTAACGAAGAAATCGCCAGAACAGTGGCTTGAGACGGTCGAGAAAGATGGGACCGGTATGACCGAGTATGACCCGATTGACCTTATAGAAACTGGCGACGAGTATCTGGTTATGTCGTTACGACTGCGCGAGGGATTGTCGCTCTCTCGGTATGGCTACCTGACTGGCCGCGCACTACCGGAAAGCGCAATCGCGCCTTTGATCGACATCGGTCTTCTCGAGAGGGATGGAGATCGCCTCCGCGCAACCGATGCTGGTCGTCCAGTGCTCAACAGTGTGGCGGCCGAATTGTCCCAGGCGATCGAAGACGTGCGTCTCGCGAGCTAACTCCAGCTTTCAGAAACCAGCGCCTGCGAACCGCGTCGGCGCTGGATCGATCACACGAGCCCCACCGCCTGGCGTGACTTCAAGAACCGCAAGGCCCCGTTGATTGAGACCGTCTCGGGTGAAGCGGAATATGCCATCCACGCCCGCAAACCCGCTTGGGTTGGTCAAAACTGACGTCGTGTACCTTTGTCCTGGCCTGCCGCGCGAGAGCGCTGCCGCCAAGCTCACTGCATCATACGGGATTGTTGCGATACGCGGCGGTTGACCGCCAAAGGTTGACGAATAGCGCGAGCGGAAATTGGTCCAGCCCGCCGGGTTCGGCGCTGCGTACCAACCGCCAGCGAGAAAGGGGATGCGCTGCGATGTCGGGTTATCCCACTGCCCGGATCCCAGAATTTTCGTCTGGAGCGGATCGACACCGTTCCGCTGAAGGAGCGGCCCAAGTGTCCCCAGCGCACCGGCACCGTCCGGGAGCACAACCGCAGTCGCGCCAGCGCGAACTGTCGCAGCCGTACCCTGTGCTGGCGTGGCCATACCGGCGGCATTGGCCGGGTAGCGCTCAACAGACGTGACATTCACGCCGCGTGCGGCGGCGGCTTCTGAAACCGCATTCCCTACAACAACGCCATACCCGTTATCCGGCAGGAGTGCCGCCATGGTCGTCCGGCCCTGGCTGGATGCGTAAGAGACGATGCGGCGGATATCGTTCTGCGGCAGGAAGCTCAAAAGATAGACGCCCGGCCCCGCAACGGTCGTATCCGTTGAAAACGCGATGACGGGGACGTTGGCCGCCCGCGCAACGGGCGCAACCGCCGAAACCGATGAGCCGAGCAGTGGGCCAACAATCAGCTCAGCGCCTTCCGTCACCGCAGCCTCTGCGGCTGCCGTGGCACCCGCCGGTGTCCCTTGCGTATCCTTGACGATGAGCTGAATGTTAGCCGTCTGAAAGTCCTGCACCGCCAATTGAGCGGCGTTGCGAAGTGGTCCGGCAATTGAGCCAATATTTCCACCGGCAGACGCCGGCAGGAGAAGTGCGACTTTAACGCCACCTGCTCCAATTAGGTCACCTGATGGCGCCGCGGGCGTTGCCGTTTGGCTGGTGCCAGTGCCGATTGGATTGAGTGAACCGGTTGTGCACGCAGCAAGGGCGAGACCGAGAAAAATGGCACCCGCGCCGCGGCGAAAGGCGTTGAGACCGCGGCTCGTTCGAGTTTTGAAATCGATGACGAAGCTGGCCGTCATTCGCGATAGTGCTCTCTGCCAGACGGCCCCGCCGACGCCAGACGACCAATCGCCCATTATCATGTCTCGTCGTACCGGTCGTAACGCCACAACACGACCCCTTTTACTCGCTGCCACACTGACGAAGCCAACTCACTTCGTTGTCGCAAAATTGCGACCCCCTACCGATAGTAGAAGGACCCTGATATTGCAACGAAAACCGATTGCAATTGCAAGGACTTCGCCCGTGGGATCGCAGAGTGAAACACGTCGAGCCTTTATCGACGGGATCGCGCTTCCAATCGACCGATTGGAGCCGGGTCTTTACTGCGTCGCAACTCCGATCGGGAACCTTCAGGACATCACGATCCGCGCGCTAAAAACGCTCGCAGCAGCCGACGTCATACTGTGCGAAGACACGCGTATGACCGCCCGTTTGACCGAGCACTACGGCATTACTACGCCGCGTATGGCCTATCATGAGCACAATGAAGCGTCGCGCGCACCTGCAATCCTTAAGCGCTTGTCCGAGGGGCAAAGCGTGGCGCTTGTGTCCGATGCGGGCACGCCGCTGATCTCAGACCCAGGCTTCCCTCTAGTGAGTGCAGCCGCAGATACGGGCGTTCCCGTCTTCACAATTCCCGGCCCGTCTGCGGTGGTTGCCGCACTTAGCGTCGCCGGGATTGGAACCGACGCGTTTTATTTTCTGGGGTTTTTGCCGACGAAGGAAAAAGCAAAAGCTGAAGCATTCCAAGCGATCGCTGCATTTCCCGCAACTCTTGTGTGCTATGAAGCGCCGACACGGCTTCTGAACACACTCCAGACCGCTCTTCATGAGCTTGGAGACCGCCAAGCTGTTGTCGCAAGGGAGCTTACAAAGCGCTTTGAGGAAATTGCCCGAGGCAGTCTCAGCGCGCTCTTGGAGGATTTCTCCGCCCGACCGAAGGTGAAGGGTGAAATCGTTCTTTTGATCGAGCGATCCGTAGAAACCAAGGAGAACCGAGAAGATCTCGACGGCGCGCTGAGAAGCGCCCTTCAGGCGATGAGCCTTAAAGACGCAGCGGACATGGTGTCGACGGCGCTCCAATTGCCGCGCCGCGACGTCTACAAGCGCGCGCTCGCGCTCCGTGACCCCAATGACTGACCCAATCCGCCGCAAAGCAACGTATCAACGCGGCGTTGACGCGGAAGACCGGTGCGTTCGATCGCTGACCTCCGCAGGATGGCAGATCTTGGAGCAGCGCGCGCGAAATGGCGCGGGTGAGATCGACATCATCGCGCTCGACGGAGAAACCGTCGTGTTCATCGAAGTGAAATTTCGAAAAATCCTATCGGAAGCGGCCTACGCGATCTCACTGCGACAACAAAAGCGGATCGCAGCGGCAGCAGAAATTTGGCTCGCCGAAAACCCGACCCATCAGAGTAGATCGGCCCGTTTCGATGCCATTCTCCTTGCGCCCGGCGGCCAAGCGAGACATATCCGGCAGGCATTTGATGCAAGCGATCTCAGCTAGCATCGCAGAACCCAGGTGAACTCCATGCCGCTTTCCGTGGCTGTCCAGATGGACCCCATCCAGTCGATCGACGTCAAAGGCGATTCAACATTTGCGATGATGTTGGAAGCGCAAAGTCGCGGCCACAGCCTTTCCGTCTACGCACCGAATGATCTCGCAATGATTGATGGTGAGATCTACGCGACCGTCACGCCGATCAAAGCGCTTCGCGACGAGGTTGGAAATCACGTCGATGTCGGACAAACGACGCGGATTAATCTGGAGAGCGTCGACGTCATACTGATGCGGCAGGACCCGCCGTTTGACATGAATTATATCACGGCGACCCATCTGCTTGAACGCATCGCAGACAAAAAACTCGTGGTGAATGACCCGAAATCGGTGAGAAACGCGCCAGAAAAACTGTTCGTCATTGATTTCGCGGACTTGATGCCGCCGACGCTCGTGACGCGATCACGCTCCGAGATCGCCACCTTTCGCGCCGAGCACAAAAACATCGTCGTCAAACCGCTGTTTGGGAATGGCGGCGCGGGCGTGTTTCTTGTGAAAGAAGACGATGTGAACCTGAACTCGCTTCTGGAGACCTTCGAGACGCTCTACCCCGAACCATTCATGGTTCAACGCTTCCTGCCAGAGGTCACCGAGGGGGATAAGCGCATCATTCTCGTTAATGGGGAACCCGTCGGGGCGATTAATCGTGTCCCTCCTGCCGGAGAAGCGCGGTCCAACCTCCACGTTGGGGGACGCGCCGAACCGACGGAATTGACGGAACGCGAGAAATACATCTGCGAACGAATTGGGCCGGCACTTCGCGAAAACGGGTTCATCTTTGTCGGTATTGACGTCATTGGCGACTATCTCACCGAAATAAATGTCACCTCCCCAACCGGTATTCGGGAAATAAAATCATTTGGCGGCGCAGATATTGCAGCGCTCATCTGGGACTGCGTCGAAAGTAAAATCCCCAATTCTTGATAATCTACTGCTGCCAGACTAGCATCTGGCGATGGTCGCTCATGTCAAAAGCGTCGCGTTCCTCGGCGTCGAGGCGCGAATTATCGATGTTCAGGTGCAGCTCACGTCAGGGCTTCCCGCATTCACGATCGTCGGACTGCCGGATAAAGCCGTCGCTGAAAGCCGCGAACGGGTCCGCGCCGCACTCTCAGCGATCGGACTTGCGTTCCCGCCAAAGCGCCTCACCGTCAATCTTGCCCCCGCAGATCTTCCAAAAATGGGGAGCCATTTCGACCTGCCGATCGCGCTTGGCGTGATGGCAGCATCTGGAGCTCTTGAAGCAGAAACACTAGCAAACACGCTCGTTGTCGGCGAATTGGGCCTCGACGGTACGATTGCCAAAGTCGATGGCGCATTACCCGCTGCCATGTCTGCGGTTTCTGAGGGTTGGCGCCTGATTTGTCCGCGCGAGTGCGGGCCGGAAGCCGCGTGGGCCGGGGCTACACTTGAGATCATCGCGCCAGGCGATCTTGTACAACTGATCAATCATTTGACCGGGCGGCAAATGATGGAGCGGCCAGACGCTGAAATCGGCTCCGACGACAAGAGGCTGGGGGATTTCGCTGATATTCGAGGCCAGGAGACCGCCAAGCGCGCCCTCGAAGTGGCTGCCGCTGGTGCTCACAACATTCTTTTGAGCGGGCCACCCGGAACGGGGAAATCGATGCTCGCTCAGCGGCTTCCAACGATCCTGCCGCCGCTGACTGCGCAAGAACTTCTCGAAACCGCGATGATCAAAAGCGTGGCGAGCGATCTCACAGCAGGCCGTCTTACAGCTGAGCGACCGTTCCGCGCACCGCATCACTCGGCCAGCATGGCGGCGATGGTCGGCGGCGGAATGCGCGCGCAGCCCGGCGAAGCGTCACTTGCCCACAATGGCGTACTCTTCCTCGACGAGTTGCCCGAGTTTTCGCCCCAGGTCCTCGATTCACTCCGTCAGCCCCTCGAAAATGGCGAGACCATTATCGCCAGGGCAAACTTCCGGGTCGCATATCCGTCTCGCTTTCAGCTGGTTGCCGCCATGAACCCCTGCCGGTGCGGCTATGCTGGAACACCAGGGCACACGTGTAAGCGCGGCGCGAAGTGTGCGGAGGACTATCAAAAACGCCTATCTGGACCGTTCTTGGATCGAATCGATATGCATATCGACGTGCCGGCCGTTACAGCCGTCGACATGATGTCACCAACGGCGTCTGAAACGAGCGAAACGATCAAAACCCGGGTCGTCACAGCCCGAGACGTGCAGCGGCGGAGATATGACGCGCTCAGCCTTGAAGGCGTTCGGACAAACGCCGACAGCCCGGCGAGCCGATTAGAAGAAATTGCGGTGTTTGAACCGGCCGCGACGCAGCTTTTTCGGGAAGCGGCAGACCGATTTAAGTTGAGCGCAAGGAGTTACCACCGAATGGTGCGCGTATCGCGCACCATTGCTGACCTCGAAGGTTCAGAGCTCATTTGCCGCCCGCATGTCGCCGAGGCACTCAGTTTCCGCTTCCGCTTCTCAAGCCCGGCACTTGCCGCTTGAACTAGTAACTAGACAGCCGGTTTCGCGAGCGCTTTCGCTTGCTTGACCCAATCGTCGCGCACAATGCGGCCCTTAAACTGAAGCTTGTCGTCGACCTTGGCGATATCGGCCTTTTTCCAATCGCCGATCTGCCAATAGTGGAAGACCCCGAGCCCATTCAACGTTTCTTCGAGCTTTGGCCCGATCCCGGCGATTGCCTTTAGATCGTCTTTCTTGCCTTCCGGCTTTGAAAGGAACGGTCCGCTCGTGCGCTTGCGAGCTGGTGCTTTTCCATTGCTCTTTGCGGGTTTTGAGCCGTTCGCCTTGGCGGCTGTCGATTTGGGTGTGGCTGGTTTGGGCGCTGGTGGCGTCGACTCGGCTGGTTTGGGCGCGGCTGATTTTGCCGCAGCAGACTTGGATGCGGCGGACTTGGATGCGGCTGGAGCCTTTGCGACTTTCGTGGTCGGCGCCTTTCGCTTGGCGGGAGGCGCAGAAGGTGTCTTCCCGTTTGTCGTAGACGCAGCTTTCGTTGGCGCTTTTGAGGCTACAGATGTCGCTGTAGTCTTTTTAGCGACGGAGCGAGCTCTAGCCGCAGCCTTGGGCGCGGAGGCAGAGGCGGTCTTCTTCGTTTCAACGGCCGTTTGACCTGTCTTCGCAGGCTTCGAAACGGCAGGTGCCGCGGGTTTCGAAGCGCTTTTGACCGGTGCCTTGACCCGGGCGTTGCCGTTCTGACCGTTTGCAGCCGGTTTTACTGCTTCTAATTCTGCACCGCGGGTCGCTGCAGCTCGCTTTCCCGTTCCCTGTGCGCGACGCACTTCGGCGTCATGTGTCAAGATAAAGTCGCGGATGCGTGGCGCGATTTCTGACCGGAAACGCGAGCCATTGAAGACACCGTAATGACCGACCTTTGGCTGCATATAATGGACTTTTTTATCGTCCGGCAGCCCGGTGCAGAGCTTGTGTGCTGCCCGGGTTTGGCCCAGCCCGGTGATGTCGTCCTTTTCACCTTCAACCGTCATCAACGCGGTCTTCTTGATTTTTCCGAGATCGACCCGCCGTCCACGGTGAATAAACTCACCCTTTGGAAGCGCGTGCTCCACGAAAACGGTCTCAACAGTCTGCAGGTAAAACTCAGCCGTCAGATCCATGACCGCTAGATATTCGTCGTAGAATTCAGCGTGCTTTTCAGCCGAGTCGCCATCACCCTCAATGAGATGAAGGAAGAAATCCTGGTGCGCCGAAACGTGCCGATCGAGGTTCATCGACATGAAGCCTGTGAGTTGCAAAAACCCTGGATAGACATCGCGCATGACGCCGGAATGCGGGAACGGCACCTTCAAAACGACATTGCGACGGAACCAATCAGTGCCGCGCTCTTCCGCCAAAATGTTCACGGCGGTGGGGTTTTCGCGTGTGTCCACCGGACCGCCCATCAAAATCATTGAAGGTGGCGTGTAAGGATCGTCGCGGTCTGACATCGCAGCCACGGCCGCAATCACCGGCACACTCGGCTGGCACACGGCCATGATGTGGGTATTGCCGCCCATCACGTGCAGCATGTTGATGACGTAATCGATGTAATCGTCCAGATCGAACGTGCCTTCCGAGATTGGCACCATGCGCGCGTCGATCCAGTCGGTGATGTAGACGTCGTGCGTGGGAAGCATCGTCTCAACCGTACCGCGCAAGAGCGTCGCGTAATGCCCCGACATGGGCGCTACCATCAGGATTTTCGGCTGTTTTTTCGCCGCAACACCTGCCGGATGATATTTCTTAAAGTTCACAAGCCGACAGAAGGGACGCTCCCACACCACCTCTTCCATGACCGGAACTTTGACGCCGCCAACACGGGTCTCCGAAATGCCGAACTCAGGCTTGCCATACCGACGGGTCACCCGCTCAAAAAGTTCACACGACGCCGCAAGGCTCTTTCCCATTTGGGTATGTGTCATGGGGTTGAGCGGATTGCGGAAATAGAGCCGCGTCATGTCTGCTGCAGCGCGGGCAGGGCTCAGGGCAGCGTGGTTGAGTTCATACCAGAGGTAATACGGCAAACGTGGAGCCCTCACTTCGTTTCGCTTATGTTGCAGTGCACCACTACAGAAAAAAGCCACCTCGATCAATGAGCTAAGCAGTTGTCCCTATAGACTTTAGTGGATCAACGATGAGCGTTCCGAACACTTAAGAAAATTCAGCCGTTCGATGGCTTAATTGACTAAATTCATGGCCTTGCCTGGTTTTTAGGCTACCTAACGCACATGGCTTCCCTTTTAGACGTGACAATCGACCCGGGTCCCAGGCGCTTGCGCATGGAGACGCTGACCCAATTGCGGTGGTTTGCCGTCGGCGGGCAGATCCTCACCATTATCATTGCATCAGGCGTCGTTGGTGTTGACGTGCCGATCGCCATATGCGCCGCCCTTGTCGCATTACCGATCTTTCTCAATTTTTTCATTCGCAGCCGATTTCCATCCAGCGTGCGATTGACCCAGAGGCAGGCCTTAGCGCTCCTGCTCTTTGACGTCGGGCAATTGGGGCTTCTTCTTTATTTTACTGGCGGCCTGGAAAACCCTTTCGCCCTTCTGCTTCTCATCTCGGTCTTAGTGTCAGCCGCATCGCTTACCGTTCAGGCAACCCTTCTTTTGGGCGCCGTTGTCCTTGCCATCGCGTCAGCTCTTTCGGTTTTTCACCAACCCCTTCCCTGGTATCCGGGCGAGGTTTTGGATCTCCCGGTCGCCTACAAAATCGGGATCTGGCTCGGGATCGTGTCCGGTTTGGTCTTCATGACCATCTACACGTGGCGGATTACCGAGGAAAACCGCGAACTCAATGAGGCGTTCACGGCCACCGAACTGGTCGTTGCTCGCGAGCAGCATCTCTCCGCGCTCGATGGCATGGCCGCCGCCGCCGCCCACGCGCTCGGCACGCCGCTTTCGACGATCGCCGTGGTCGCCCGCGAACTGGAACGCGCTACACCGGAAGACCACCCGTCTTTTGAAGATATTCGCCTTATAAAAGCGCAGTCGGACCGGTGCCGCGACGTTCTGAGAAAGCTGACGGCCCTCGAACTCGATGCCGATACACTCGAATTCGAAGAAATCCCGCTGAAAACGCTGCTTCAAGAACTTGCAGCGCCCTATTTGTCGACCGGCGTCGCGATTGAAATTGCGATCAATCCGGATGAGGGGGACGACACCGAAGTCGGGCCGGACACGGTGCGCAACCCTGCCATTGTCTACAGCCTCGGCAATATCGTGGAGAACGCGGTCGAATTTGCCGCAGGCAAGGTTCAACTGATTGCGGCGGTTTCACCGACTGAAGTTGTGCTCAGCATTGTCGATGACGGGCCTGGTTTTCCGACCGAAGTGATGGACCGTCTGGGCGAGCCCTATGTGACATCACGCAAGGGCCTGAAAGCACACGCAAATTCGAGCGAAGGTGCCGGTCTAGGCCTTGGTTTCTTTATCGCCAAGACGATTTTAGAGCGCTCGGGCGCGAGCCTTTCTTTTAAGAATAAGAGGCGCCCTGAACGTGGTGCGATGGTCACAATTCGCTGGCTCATCGACACCTTCCAACGCGGTCGTTTGGACGTTCGGTCCGAACTTATTCACTAAGATACGTAAAGATGCGGAAAAGCTCGTTTTTTTCGCATTTCACCCTATAATAAGAGAAACTGCGTACACCGCGTGTGGCTATCCCGTGGCACCGGGGGTCCGCAGTCACTAGGTGGATAGTGTTATGAACCCGAACGAAATGAGAAGGACTGGACCCGGGGAGAGTGGGCCGAAAACGCTCATGATCATCGATGATGACAGACCCTTCCTACAGCGCCTGGCACGCGCTTTTGAGGGGCGAGGGTTCCAGGTACAAACGGCAGAAACGTTGGATGAGGGGCGCCGCGTTATCTCCGATTACAAACCCGGTTACGCCGTCATCGACATGCGGATCGGTTCAGGTAATGGGCTGGATATCCTCCCATATTTGAAACAGCATCGCCCGGATGCGAAGCCGATCGTCTTGACCGGCTACGGCAACATTGCGACCGCTGTGATGGCTGTGAAGCTGGGCGCTGTGGACTATCTGGCAAAGCCAGCCGATGCCGACGAGATCTACGCGGCACTCATGGCTGAGCCTGCATCCAAGGCTGAACCGCCGGAAAACCCGATGTCTGCTGACAGGGTAAGGTGGGAGCATATTCAACGTGTGTACGAGCTCTGCGACCGAAACGTCTCGGAAACCGCTCGTCGGTTGAATATGCACCGCAGGACGCTCCAGCGGATCTTAGCCAAACGCGCGCCGCGCTAAGCGTCAAGCCGGTCTGGCAAACGCAAAAGCCGAAACGCTGCCGTTCGTGCATATCGCGCAACGGCAGCCTTTCTGCGTGATGCGTTGAGCGGCACTCGCTCAGCGTCACGCACTATTTCAGCGCCCCATCGATCTGCGAGAATGAGGCCCTCATCGGCGGGTAAAAGTTCGGCGACATCATCGCTCGCCGCTGCGAAAAAGAACCGATCGCAATAGTCGCGATAGGTGTGCCACTTCCTATCCGCGCGATAGTCGGCCTCGCTCGATTTGATTTCAATGATCCAAAGGTCGCCAGTGGGTCCAAGCGCCATAACATCGGCGCGACGGCCGGAACCGAGCGTGACTTCCGTCACAGGCGCAAAATCCATCTCAATAAGAAGCGAGCAAACGCCTGTCTGGATGCTTAACGCCGTTTCGGATTGTCGCCCATCAAGCGGCATGACAGGTGTGTGAAGCTGAGAATCAACCATAGCCCACTGATCTTGCATCGATCAGCGCCCCTTGCCAATTTCAACTCCTGACGAATGATGTCTGGATTTTGGGGGCGCAATGAAAAAGATGACCGGCGGCGGGGCAATCGTCGCGGCTCTCGAGGCACAGGGCGTCAAGCAAATCTTTTGCGTGCCGGGCGAGAGCTATCTCGCTGTCTTGGACGCGCTTCACGATAGCCCCATCAAGACGATCGCCTGCCGCCACGAATCGGGTGCGTCCATGATGGCCGACAGCGAGGGACGCCTCACCGGGCAACCGGGCGTGGCGTTCGTTACCCGTGGACCCGGTACAATGAATGCGCTCGCGGGGCTCCATATTGCGCGCCAAGACTCGATCCCGCTCGTTCTTTTCATCGGTCAGGTCCAGTCGGACGCGCGCGAACGGGAAGCGTTCCAAGAGATCGAATATCGCCGCATGCTGCCCGAGGTGACAAAATGGGTGGCAGAAATCGATCGACCGGAACGGGTGCCGGAAATGGTCGCGCGGGCCTTTGCGGTCGCGCGATCTGGACGACCCGGTCCGGTCGCCCTTGCGCTGCCTGAAGATATGCTTCGCGCAGTGGCAGACGTTCCCACTCCTCCAAAGCCGGCGGAAACGTTTAGCAGCGTCGGAGACGCAACCCTTGATTCCGTCATAGATCGTCTAAAGGCATCGGAGCGACCGATCGCGATTCTCGGCGGCACGGGATGGACGGAAGCGTCAGTGCTCGACATGCAGCACTTTGCTCAGGCTTGGTCGCTGCCGGTCGCCTGCTCGTTTCGCCGACAGATGCTCTTTGATCATGAGCACCCGTGCTATGCAGGTGACAGCGGCATCGGTATCAATCCAAAGCTCGCCGCGCGAATCAAGACCGCCGACACCATTCTTCTGATTGGCGGACGCTACGGTGAGATGCCGTCATCCGGCTACACTCTCCTTAACATCCCGACGCCTGATCAATTTCTCATCCATGTCCATCCTAGTGCTGAAGAGTTGGGACGGGTCTATTCGCCAGACATTGCGATTAAAGCCCGACCATCTGATTTCATCAGCGTTATTGCTGGGCAACGGCCCGATGGCGTCGTGTCTTGGGAGAGCGAGACACTGAAAGCTCATTCATACTATCTAAATTGGAGCACACCGCCAAAGACTGGGCCCGGCGACCTGTTGATGGGTCCAACCATGAGCTGGTTGAACACTCACCTCAGCGATGATGCGATCATCACGAATGGCGCAGGAAACTATGCCACCTGGATCCACCGCTTCTATCGCTTCAGGCGGTTTGGCACTCAAAGCGCGCCCGCCTGCGGATCTATGGGTTACGGGCTCCCGGCAGCTCTTTCCGCCAAACACCTCTACCCTGAGCGCGAGGTGGTCTGCTTTGCGGGAGACGGATGCTTCTTGATGACCGGCCAGGAGTTTGCGACAGCCGTCCAATACCATCTGCCAGTCATCGTCATCGTCGTCGACAATGGCATGTATGGCACCATCCGCATGCACCAGGAACGCGACTATCCGGGCCGGGTTTCCGGAACCGATCTGATCAATCCTGACTTCGCAGCTTATGCGAGAGCCTTTGGCGGGTTTGGGGAAACCGTTGGGAAAACGGAGGAATTTGCGCCCGCGTTCGAAGCTGCGAGACAGTCCAGGCAACCCGCGATCCTACACCTGAAACTCGATCCGCAAGCAATCACGCCGACGCGGACGCTCGACGAAATTCGAGACGCACCATAGCTCTGAGGCTCAGGCCCCTACTGCCTAAGGGTTAGGCACCGTGAATCCTATTTCATCGGCCAGACGGCACACAAACGCCCTAACATCGAGGACAGCACAAGGATTTCGCATGTGGTGCGATGTTTGCTTTGTTGCTCGCGGGATACGGGAAACGTCAGCGCATGCAAATCGTGACGAGCCAACATCAAGACGACGCCTTCGTCGCTGAACGAAGCGAAGGGACGGGGCACATTTCGTTTCGAAAACGGGGTGATGACACCGTTCTAGACCATCTCTATCAAGAAGGCTGCGCAAAAATTCGCCTGCCGCGCACCTATGAGACGAAGGACCCGCTGGCCGTTTTAATCAACACATCCGGCGGCCTCACCGGCGGCGACCGACTGCAATTCAAGGTGGAAGCGCAACCGGGCGCGAGGGTTGTTGCGACATCACAAGCCCAGGAAAAGATCTACCGGTCGCCCGGCGGTGACGCGGACGTTTTGACCGAACTCAGAGTCGGCCCCGACGCCATCCTCCATTGGGTGCCGCAGGAGACGATCCTTTTTGATGGCGCGCGCCTTCGGCGCCGCGTTGACATCGATTTGGATACGACTGCCTCGTTCATCGGTGTTGAAGCTTTGATCTTTGGACGCACCGCCAGAGGTGAAGCTATGACCTCAGGAATGGTTCGAGAGTCTTGGCGCCTCCGCCGTGATAATCGCCTGATCTTCGCCGATGAAACCAAGCTCGATGATGCGCCAGCATCAATCCTTGAGCACCCCGCCAGCGCATCAGGCGACGCGGCAATTGCCACGCTTGTGATGGCGGGCGGTGATCTTGATTTTTACCGCGACGCCTTACGAGCGCTTGCCTTGGAGACTGTCGGAACAAGCATTGTCAACGACGTATTGGTCACTCGGATGACGGCCGAGACCGGTGCCCGTCTAAGGTCAAAGCTCGTCGCCGCGCTTAATGTCTTGCAGAACGGCGCACCATTGCCGAAAGTGTGGTCGTGCTAACTGATTTGAGCGCGACATGAATTTGACACCGCGCGAGAAGGATAAGCTTCTCGTCTCCATGGCCGCCATGGTCGCCCGCCGCCGCCTTGAGCGCGGGGTGAAACTGAACCACCCTGAAGCGATCGCTTTGATTACCGATTTCGTGGTTGAGGGCGCACGTGACGGTCGCTCGGTCGCCGATTTAATGTCTGCGGGCGCCTCCGTCATCAGCCGCGATCAGGTCATGGACGGCGTTGCCGAGATGATTCACGACGTCCAAGTGGAAGCGACATTTCCTGACGGCACCAAGCTCGTCACAGTCCACGAACCAATCCGGTAGCGGCGACAGATGGATTTCGTCAATCGCACCGTTCATCCGCTTGGCGGCTTTGATCTCACCGCAATCGGTGTTGTTCTCGTCTTCGTCATGATTGTGCTCGCGTGGCGCCGGATTGCGGGCGCACGCAAAACCGAAAAGGACATCGAATGATCCCGGGTGAAGTCATGACTGCAGACGGCGATATCGTCCTCAATGAGGGGTGCGATACGGTGACACTCACCGTGGCGAACACGGGTGACCGCCCCGTGCAAGTGGGGTCTCACTATCATTTTGCTGAGACAAATTCGGAGCTTTCGTTCGATCGCGACGCCGCTCGGGGCATGCGGCTCGACATCCCAGCAGGCACTGCCGTCCGGTTCGAACCCGGCCAAGAGCGAGACGTGTCGCTGGTCGCTTACGCCGGAAAGCGTGAGATTTACGGGTTCAATAAAGCCGTTATGGGCAAAGTCTAGAAACGAGCGTTTAGACATCGGAGATACGGCGAAAACCCAAGCGGAGTGAAAACCGGTTTTCCGTTTGGAGTTTTCGCCGAGAAAAAGAGGGAGAAGACCATGTGCGATTTTTGCGTGATCCATGCTGTGAAGGAGCGGATGCTGTCGCGCCGCGATTTGTTTAAGGGAGGCGCGATCGCCGCGGCAGGAGCCGCCGCTGTTGCCACGGCCTCAGTTGTCGCTCCGGCACCGGCGCTCGCAGATGGTCACTCAACGGTTGTGGATCTCTCCCACACCACGTCCCCGGAGTTTCCGACCTATTTCGGACAGCCGGGGATCACGATCGAGAGCGCGTTTAACTTTGCGGACAATGGCTTCAACGTTTTCAACATCAGCCACAATGAACATCTCGGCACGCATATTGATGCACCGCTACATTTCTCGGCCGACGGTCAGGCGGTCGACGAAATCCCGGTTGAGAATTTGGTTGCACCGCTCGTCGTTGTCGATGTGCGCGAAGCTGCTGCCGAAAACCCAGACTATGAGCTGACACCTGACGATCTCCAGGCCTGGATCGATGCGAACGGTGACATGCCGGAACGATGCTGCGTCGCGATGCTTTCGGGCTGGGGCGAGAAAACCGAAACCCCGGAATTCCGGGGTGCGGACGATGCTGGCGTTCAACACTATCCGGGCGTTCATATCGAAGCGACGCAGATGCTCCTCGAGAATACGACGGCCATCGGAATGGCGTCCGACACGCTGTCGCTCGACACGGGCAAATCAGCGACGTTTGAAACGCATTATGCGTGGCTACCAACAAATCGCTGGGGCATTGAGAACATCGCCAATCTCGACAAAGTGCCTGCGTCTGGCGCGACGCTGATTGTCGGCGCTCCGAAAATCAAAGGTGGCTCCGGCGGCCCAAGCCGCGTGATGGCGCTCGTTTGATTTATCCTAAGAAGGGCCGTTTCGACGGCCCTTTCTCGTTGTTCTAAGGTCCTATTATGCCCTCAACCATCTCCCGTGCCGCTTATGCCGACATGTTCGGGCCCACCACCGGTGACAAAGTCAGGCTTGCCGATACCGACCTCATTATCGAGGTGGAGAAAGACCTCACCACCTACGGCGAGGAGGTGAAGTTTGGCGGCGGCAAGGTCATCCGCGACGGCATGGGGCAAAGCCAAGTGACCCGCGCAGGCGGTGCGGTCGACACAGTCATTACCAACGCGCTGATCGTGGATTGGACAGGCATCATTAAAGCGGATGTCGGCTTGAAAGATGGTGAGATCGTCGGAATCGGCAAGGCTGGCAACCCCGATATTCAGCCCGATGTCGACATCATTATCGGCCCAGGAACCGAGGCGATTGCGGGCGAGGGCAAGATCCTCACCGCCGGAGGGTTCGACGCCCACATTCACTTCATCTGCCCACAGCAGATTGAGGATGCACTCTATTCGGGCCTCACCACCATGCTCGGTGGCGGAACAGGGCCGGCGCACGGAACGCTCGCAACAACCTGCACGCCTGGACCGTGGCATATCGGTCGGATGATCGAGGCCATGGACGCGTTTCCGATGAATATCGGCCTCTCGGGCAAGGGCAACGCGTCGACCCCGGCAGCGCTCGAAGAGATGGTGAAGGGCGGGGCATGCGCGCTTAAACTCCACGAGGACTGGGGCACCACGCCTGGCGCAATCGATTGCTGCCTCTCGATTGCCGATCAGTATGACGTTCAGGTCATGATTCACACTGATACGTTGAACGAGAGCGGCTTTGTCGAAAACACGATCAAGGCGATTGACGGTCGGACGATCCATGCCTTCCACACCGAAGGCGCAGGCGGCGGGCATGCGCCCGACATCATCAAGGTTTGCGGCCTCGAGAACGTGATCCCATCATCGACCAACCCGACGCGGCCTTACACGGTGAACACGCTCGAAGAGCATCTCGACATGCTGATGGTCTGCCATCACCTCGATCAGAACATCCCTGAGGACGTGGCATTTGCGGAGTCGCGCATTCGCAAGGAAACGATCGCCGCCGAAGACATCCTGCACGATATGGGCGCGTTTTCGATCATAGCCTCGGACAGCCAGGCCATGGGCCGGGTCGGCGAAGTGCTCATCCGGACCTGGCAAACCGCTGATAAGATGAAGAAACAGCGCGGGCGCCTGCCCGAAGAGACCGGCGACAACGATAATGAGCGGGTCAAACGCTACATCGCAAAATACACGATCAACCCGGCAATCGCGCACGGGATCGATGCGCATATCGGCTCAATCGAAGTCGGAAAGCGGGCGGATCTTTGCCTTTGGGACACGGCTTTCTTCGGCGTGAAACCGGCGATGGTGATCATCGGCGGAACGATTGCAGCCGCCCCAATGGGTGACCCGAATGCATCAATCCCGACGCCACAACCGGTGCATTACCGGCCGATGTTTGGAGCATTTGGTAAGTCTCTGACGAATTCTTCCGTCACATTTGTGAGCCAAGCCGCAATCGATGACGGCCTTCACGGCAAGCTTGGAACGGCGAAAGCGATGCTGGCGGTCAAGAATACCCGCAGAGGGATCGGCAAGAGTGCCATGAAACTCAACACGATGACGCCGGAGATTGAGGTCGACCCGGAGACCTACGAGGTCCGTGCGAATGGCGAACTCCTGACGTGCCCGCCAGCAACGGAACTCCCAATGGCGCAGCGCTATTTTCTCTTTTGAACTTCCCCTACGGCACGGTTTTCAGCGCCCTCAATCTGTGATTTTCTGACTTTTGAAGCCGCCGAAAGAGCGGCCAAACGGGAGGAAAATCAATGAAAACAATGCTTTGGGCAGGCGCAATGGCGCTGTCACTTGCACTCGCAGGACCCGCTTTCGCACAACCGAGCGGGACATGGCTCAGCCAATCCGGCGAAACAAAAATCCAGTTTAAGAAATCCGGCGGTACCTTCATCGGCACCATTGTTTGGACCAAATCGGGCGAGGCCGTTGGCAAACAAATGGTCCACAGCGTCAAGAAAACCGGCGACAATCGCTGGTCCGGTAAGCTTTGGAACTACCAGAACGGCAAGACCTACACCGGCAAAATGCAGCTTCTTTCAGCGTCGAAAATGAAGCTCTCGGGCTGCGTCGGGCCGATCTGCCGGAACCAAACCTGGACGAAATCGAATTAAAATCGGGCGTTAATCTTCAACAACATTCACGCCGTAGTCGCGTGAATGTTAACGCCGAGAGCGTTAATCGAGCGCCCGTGTGACGGGCGTCACGTTTTCCAGTCACGCCACTTCAGGACGCTTCACCAGACCGTGAGGCGTCCTCGTAATTGCGACATTTTATCCGATCTCTGGGTCACCCCGGGCCGAACCCCCATCCACCGCCCGACCATCAATAAGCGGTCGCAAAAAGCGGTAGATGGAGGTTCAGCCAGAGGGTGGAAACAAAAACCCAACTGGAGATCAAGATCATGTCCATTTCTCAAGCATCAATGTCACACACAGCCGATACCGGAACCAACTTCCACTTCCCCGCCATCAATGCGCGCACTGCAATGACCGTCATTGCATCAGGCATCGCTGCCACCATCGCGTTTGACGTCTTCGGTCAGCACCTTTCACCGGCGCTCGGCTTTGCGAAACTCGCCCCCGTGCCGCTTGCCCAATCTGTGATCCGCACAGTCACGGGCATCAACAGCGCCGACCTCGCGTCCGTACTTCACTACGTCACCGGCATCCTCTTTTATCCGCTCGGTTACCTCCTCGTGGCGCGCCCCATCGCAAAAGCCGTCATGCCCAACCTTCATTGGCTTGTGACGTCATCGGTCTACGGTGTTGGGCTCTGGGCCTTTGCGCTTTACGGCATGGCGCACCTGGTTGCCGGTCTGCCGCCGTTCCTGAACTTCACAGGCATCGCCTGGGTTGCGCTCGTCGGCCACGTCCTCTTCGCCGTCGTCAGCGCCGCAGTCTTGCACATGCGCCGGGTCTAAAGCGTTTCCGTCAGATGAGGGTCACGAAGCGCTGCCTCTGGCTCAAGCTCGAACGCGCTTCGTGACACTCAATAGTCTAAGTTGATGACGGAATTGCTTGGATGCAAACTCTGCCGGTGTCTCATGGTCATCTGTACTGGCGGAGTTTTGCATGAACCGATGGCTCCTCCCCCTCATCGGTTTCGTAATGGCCGGGCTCACTCAGAGCCCGGCTTTTGCGTGCGGTGAGCGCGGCGTGGCTTGCGAAATCGATGAAGGCGCCTATCACATTCGCCTTCCTTCAACGGCGCCGCCTGAGAGCGGCTACCCGGCGATCCTCTATTTTCACGGCGCAGGCGGTAGCGGCGAAGGCATCTTCTTGAACGAACCGATGGCGGGCGCCTTCCTGGAGCGCGGATATGCGGTCATCGGGCCAAATGGTCTCAAGCGTCCAAACAGCCGCTTTGGGCCAGGCTGGTCATTTCGCCCGGAAGGCCCGCAACAGCGCGACGAAATGGCCTTCACGAAGGCGATGATGGCCGACGCCGCAGCACGACACGGGATCGATCTCGAACGCGTGACTCTATCAGGCTATTCCATCGGCGGATCGCTTGTCTGGTATCTGGCCTGCCAGGATCACGAGGCGGCGTTCGCTTACGCGCCCTTTGCTGGTGGATTTTGGCGCCCGCACCCCGAGGATTGCTCAGGTCCCGTGAAACTCATCCATACCCATGGATGGCGCGATCAGACCGTGCCGCTTGAGGGCCGCCCGTTGCGAAACGGCCAAATCTATCAGGGCGATGTCTTTGAAGGCTTTCAGGCCTGGCGGCGGGAAAATGGCTGCGAGCGGCTCAGAGCCGACAGTTTCTCGACAGGCCCTGATTTTTGGCGACGGGTCTATACGTCTTGCGCGCCCGGTACGGCACTCGAGTTTGTGCTTCACCCCGGCGGGCATGAGCGCCCCAGCGCGGATTGGGCAGAAATGGTCGCGGATTGGCTTGAAGCGATCGAAGCGGAATAGCCCTCAATCCGCGAGAGATCGAAAATATGGCGCGCCAGAAAACGGGCGATCAGTTTCTCAGGTCTCGAACCGCGGCATCGCGATCGTGTTGAAGCCCGCATCCACATAATGGATTTCGCCGGTAACGCCCGCCGAAAGGTCAGACACCAGGTAGAGACCGGCGCCTCCAACATCCTCAATGGTGATCGAACGACGGAGGGGCGTGTTTTCCTTGTGGTAATTGTACTTCTGGCGCGCGCCGGAAATGCCAGCGCCCGCGAGCGTACGCACGGGACCTGCCGAAATCGCGTTCACGCGAATGCCCTTGGGGCCATAGTCTGACGCGAGATAATGGACGCTCGCCTCAAGCCCCGCCTTTGCGACGCCCATGACGTTGTAATTGGGCGAAACACGCGCGGCGCCCAGATAACTCATGGTCAGGAGCGAGCCGCCATCTGGCATCAGCGCGGCTGCCCGCTTCGCAACCTCGGTGAAGGAGAAGCACGAAATCAACATGGTGCGCGTGAAGTTTTCGCGCGTCGTGTCGGCGTAGAGCCCTTTCAGTTCGTTCTTGTCGGAAAAGGCAATCGCGTGGACCACGAAATCAAGCGCGCCCCAATCATCGGCAAGTGTCTGAAACACGGTGTCAACTGTTGAGACATCTTCAACATCGCATGGGATCAGGTGCTTTGCGCCCGCCGATTGAGCGAGCGGTTCAACCCGGCGGCCAAACGCTTCGCCCTGATAGGTGAAGGCCAATTCCGCGCCTTGATCCGCACAGGCGCGAGCAATCCCCCAGGCGATGGAGTGATCGTTCGCGACACCCATGATGAGGCCGCGCTTGCCTTCAAGCAGGCGCCCTGCACCGCTTACCTGGCTGGGGTTCGACCGCTCAAGCATCGACGTGCTTGAAAACGAGGGTTGCGTTTGTACCGCCGAAACCGAACGAGTTCGAGAGCGCAAAGCCGATTTCGGCATTGTCGATGCGGTCGGTTACGATGTTCGCGTCGGCGATATCCGGATCCATCTCTTCAATGTGCGCGCTCTTACAAATGAAGCCATTGTTCATCATGAGAAGCGTGTAGATCGATTCTTGCACGCCCGTCGCGCCAAGCGAGTGACCGGTCAGGGATTTCGTCGCCGAGATCGGCGGGATCTTTTCGCCAAAGACTTCGCGCACAGCATTGATTTCCGTGATGTCGCCGACCGGCGTCGACGTGCCGTGCGGATTGATGTAGTCGATCGGCGCGCCGACGGTGTCGAGCGCCTGCTGCATGCAGCGGACGGCGCCTTCCCCGGACGGCGCCACCATGTCGTGGCCATCGGAGGTCGCGCCATACCCTGCGATCTCGCCGTAGATACGCGCGCCCCGGGCTTTTGCGCGTTCATACTCTTCAAGGACGAGGACGCCGGCACCACCCGCAATGACGAAGCCGTCGCGGTTTTTGTCGTAAGCTCGCGATGCGGTCTCAGGCGTCTCATTGTACTTGGTCGACATGGCGCCCATGGCGTCAAAGAGCACCGAGAGTGTCCAATCAAGGTCCTCGCAGCCGCCCGCAAACATCACATCCTGCTTGCCATACTGGATCATTTCAGCGGCGTTACCGATGCAATGGGCCGACGTCGAGCAGGCTGACGAGATTGAATAGTTCACGCCCTTGATCTTGAAGAATGTGGCAAGGGTCGCGGATGCCGTCGACGACATGGCCTTCGGAACGGCAAATGGGCCGACGCGCTTCGGGCCGCGCTCATGGGTGGTCTGCGCCGCCTCGACAATGGTGCGGGTCGAGGGACCGCCTGAACCCATCACGATGCCGGTGCGCGGATTGACGATGTCGCCGTCTTCGAGCCCCGCATCAGCGATCGCCTGGTCCATCGCCACATGATTCCAAGCCGTGCCGCGCCCATGAAACCGCATGCTGCGCCGATCAACGGCTTCCGACGGGTCGAGGTCGGGCATCGCGTGCACCTGGCAGCGAAAACCCAAATCCGCGTAATCCTGGGCGCGCGAAACGCCCGATTTTGCTTCGCGCAGGCTCGCCAGAACTTCCTGGGTCGAGTTGCCGATGGAGGATACGATCCCCATCCCCGTCACAACGACACGCCGCATCTCACTTTACTCCCTTCGCGGAATTCGCCTTTTGCGGAATTCCCCTTTTGCGAAATTCTAAGGGCTTGAGCGTTTAGAACGCTTAAGCCGGGGCCGCCGCTTCGGTGGTGAAGAGCCCAACCTTCAGGCCCGACGCGGTAAATATGGTCTCGCCATCGGCCTTTACCCAGCCCTCACCGATGCCGAGCGTGAGTTTGGCGCGCATGACACGCTTCACGTCGACGCCGTATTCAACGTTTTTGATGTCGGGCGTGATCATGCCGGAGAACTTGACTTCACCGGTTGAAAGCGCACGCCCCCGGCCCGGCGCACCAGACCAGCCGAGAAAGAAGCCGAGCATCTGCCAAAGCGCGTCGAGGCCAAGGCAGCCCGGCATCACCGGATCACCCTGGAAATGGCAGGGAAAGAACCAGAGGTCCGGTTTGATATCCAATTCGGCGCGCACTTCGCCCTTTTCAAAGGCGCCGCCATCGTCGGTAATCGCTGTGATCCGGTCGAACATCAGCATCGGCGGCAAAGGGAGCTGCGCATTCCCCTGGCCAAACATTTCGCCCCGTCCGCACCGCAATAGGTCGTCATAATCATAGGCGTTTTTTCGCGGTTCGCTCAAATCTTCCACCCCAATCTCCCCGCGGATTGCCACGGCTAAGGCGCGGCAATTGCTCGATTCTTCTCCGTAATTGCGGCGGTCCTACCATAGTGATATAGTGATGGGAACCAAACCGTCGCAGGTGAGTTCGGTTCGGTCGCTCAAACGGCATGCTCGCAGTGGATATCTGCGGCATTCAGTGCCATCATAAAGTGGTAGACGCCCGCGACAGAGGGTGATCTTGCCCGAGCGTGCGAATTCGAATAAACTTACCTTGGATGATCAACTTTTGAGTCTTTGACGAGGAAACCATGACGGCCGTTAGTCGAGTTGGTTTATGTGGTGTACGTGACGCGCTGAAGGTGGCCGGGCTCCGCCCGACGCGCCAGCGCTTAGCGCTTGGACAGCTTCTTTTTGATGGCCATGGCCGCCATATTACGGCGGAGCGTCTCTATGAAGAGGCGCTTCGGGCCAAGATTCCGGTGTCGCTCGCCACGGTGTACAACACGCTGAACCAGTTCACGTCAGCAGGACTACTGCGTGAAATCGCGCTTGATGGCGCGCGCACGACCTACGATACGAACACGTCCCATCACCACCATTTCGTCGATGAGGACACCAACGAGGTGTGCGATATCCCAGCAAATGCAGTGCAGATCAACGCGCTACCAGAAGCGCCCGAAGGTATGGAAATCGCTCGGGTGGACGTGGTCGTGAGGCTGCGCGCGAAACCGAACTAAGACTGCACTTTCGCTGTCATTCGGCGGACGCAAAAGAAACGTAGAATGCGGAAGGCGTCCGACGGGGGGCGCCTTTTTTTTGGGGCGACCTACGGTCCTGATCCTATGACGGGTCTTCGCCAGGGTAGACACCAAAGAGCTTATCCTGGGTGATCCAACCCTCCGCGGCATCGAGCATCAAGCGGCACCACCCGTCTTCACAACTCTCCACGTCGGCGACCACCTTCGGCATAACGCGTGCTGCAATAGGCGCGCCTTGCTGTGGGCGTCGAAGCAACTCCTCAGGCGATTCGCCCTGGCTCCAGGGTGCCACCATCACCGTACGGCGCCCAGAGAGAAGCGTGTGAAAGACCCAGCCTTCTCCGCCTTCAAAATCGCGGACACGGCGCCAGTTTTCAAACTCCGCCGTTACCTCGACGGGTAAGCCCGTGTGCTGATAAATCCAATCGATCTGATGGGTCCGACTTGGACCGCGACGCACATTCACGCGGCTCGCCTTCAAGGACACAAAGCGCGGAACGGGCAGCCCGGTCACCGTGCCCGTCGCGACGCCTGCAGCCGGCGCAGAAGCGTTCTGCGCCACACTAGATGTGGGCATTGCGACCATCACGATTGCTGCCAATCCAAAAATCGCAGATGCAAACAGCGCGCGCGACACCGTTTTACCCATGATCAGCCTCAACCCTCGTTGGTATTTGGCCCAATTGAGCTATCCCATGGACCGTTTGTGTTTTCTGATTGCTCTGCTAGGAACACCGGACAGTATTAGGCTAGGCCCGCCGTAGATTTAGTTAATGCTCCCGTAAAGGTCATCGAGAAATGCCGCAAAAGAAGCCTTTGGTCGTTGTGACGCGCAAACTCCCGGACATGGTCGAGACCCGGATGCGCGAACTCTTCGAGACGCGGCTGAACGAGTCTGACACGCCGATGGGCCAAGCGGAGCTCATTGAGGCTGTGAAGTCTGCTGACGTGCTTGTGCCCACGGTGACCGACCACATCGACAAATCGATCCTGACGGCGGCTGGCGATCAACTCAAACTGATCGCGAATTTCGGCAATGGCGTCGACAATATCGACGTCGAGTCGGCGACCCAGCGCGGCGTACTCGTGACGAACACGCCGGGCGTTTTGACCGAAGATACAGCCGACATGACGATGGCTCTCATCTTAGCGGCGCCGCGACGCTTGCCCGAGGGCATCACCGTCATCGAAGCCGGAGAATGGAAGGGCTGGACGCCAACCTGGATGCTCGGCCATCGGATCTGGGGCAAACGGCTCGGCATTGTCGGCATGGGTCGGATTGGCCAAGCGGTCGCAAGACGCGCAAAGGCATTTGGCATGCAGATCCACTATCATAATCGCAGGCGCGTCGGCACCGCGATCGAAGAAGAGCTCGAGGCCACCTATTGGGAGAGCCTTGACCAGATGCTCGCCCGCATGGACGTGATATCGATCCACTGCCCGCATACGCCCGCCACGTACCATTTGCTCTCTGCGCGGCGTTTGAAGCTGATGCGCAAAGAGGCCTATCTCGTGAACACAGCGCGCGGCGAACTGGTCGATGAGACGGCGCTCGTGCGCATGCTGGACGCGGGAGAATTAGCCGGTTGCGGTTTGGACGTGTTTGAGCACGAACCCGCCGTGAACCCGAAACTTCGGAATAATCCGCGCGCGCTCATCCTGCCGCACATGGGGTCCGCGACCATCGAAGGCCGGATCGACATGGGCGAGAAGGTCATCGTCAACATCAAGATGTTTGCCGACGGTCACCGGCCACCGGACCGCGTGCTGCCGTCCATGCTTTGACCGCCTTTCCGGGTTGTGTGTCTGACCGATAAACCCCATCTTTCGGCCAGACGCACCGAAGGATAATTCCATGATCGATCTTTACACCTGGCCGACCCCAAACGGCATGAAGCCCCTCATTGCACTTGAAGAAATGGGGCTCGCCTACACGATCCACCCGGTCAACATCATGGAGAACGTCCAGAAGGAACCGGACTTTCTAAAGCTCAACCCCAATGGTCGCATCCCAGCGATCGTCGATAAGGAAAATGGGGATTTCGCGGTTTTTGAATCCGGCGCAATCCTCACCTATCTCGCCGACAAGTCCGGGAAACTCTACGGCGCTGACGACAAGGCGAAGAGCCGGACGATGCAATGGTTGATGTGGCAAATGGGCGGGCTCGGTCCCATGCTGGGCCAGGCCAATGTGTTCGTCACCTTCTTTCCCGAAGACGTGCCGCAGGCCATCAAGCGTTATTCGGACGAAGCCAACCGGCTCTACGGCGTCATGGATGGATGGCTCGCATCGAATGAATATCTGGGCGACGATTATTCGATCGCCGATATCGCGACCTGGCCCTGGGTGCGCGCCTACCCGATGGCGGGCATCGACCTCTCATCATACAAGAACGTCAGCCGCTGGTACGACCAAATCGACGAGCGCCCAGCCGTGAAGGCAGCACTTGCCGCGATGCCTGGCCGGGACCCGCACGAAATCGCAAAGACGATGCAAGAGAAGCGGCGCGAAAGCGCGCTCGCATGAGGGACTGAGCCATGTCGTCGGCGGGCCGTTGGCCAAGACTTGACTACCCGGCCTACCAAGCGACGGGTCATAGCCTCCACATGTGGGCCCAGATCGTCGGCAAGTTTCGGCTCGCCAACACGCCGTGGCTCAATCACTCCTGGCACGCCACTCTCTACCCTAGCGCCCGAGGGCTCACCACCGGTCCGGTTTGCGACGCGACTGAGACCTATGAAATCGTGTTCGATTTCATCGATCATGTCTTGATCGCGACGTCGAGTGACGGCCGGCGTAGTAGCTTTGATCTCGAAGCTATGTCGGTTGCAGCGTTTTTCGGACGGTTCCAGGCAGCGCTGGAAGAGATCGGCGCGCCGACCCACTTCCACGGCGCACCAAACGAAGTGCCAAATCCCGTTCCGTTTGCCGAGCAGACAGAGCCCTCATCCTACGAGGCGGATCAGGCTCATGCGTTCTGGTGGGCGTTGCGCTCCATGCAGCCGGTCTTTGAGCGGTACCGAACGGGTTTTTTGGGTAAGTCGAGCCCCGTTCACCTGTTCTGGGGGAGTTTTGACCTCGCTGTCACGCGCTTCTCAGGTCGCCGCGCGCCACTGCATCCAGGTGGCTTTCCCGCACTCCCAGACGCAGTGACCCAGGAAGCGTACTCGCACGAGGTGGCGTCGTCAGGGTTTTGGCCGGGCGGCGGCGGTGTGGATGAAGCCGCGTTTTACGCCTATGCCTACCCGGTGCCGGACGGATATGCGCAGACCGCGATCGAGCCCGAAAACGCATTCTGGCATGACGCACTCGGCGAGTTCGTCCTGCCCTATGAGGCCGTACGCACGGCTGATGACCCGGACGCCGCGCTTCTTGCGTTCTTGCAATCGACCTATGCTGCCGCCGCGAATGCCGCCGGATGGGATCGCGACGCGCTCGACTGCAGCATTGGAGAACCCGGTATTCCTCGGGTGTGGGAATGAAAAAGGGGCCCAGAGGCCCCTTTGAACTTCTTGCCGTTGAAAGCGTAAGCGCAGATTACTCCGCTGCTTCGCCCTCTTCTTCGACGATTTCTTCGCCGGTTTCCTGATCCACGACCTTCATGGAAAGGCGCACCTTACCACGCTCGTCAAAGCCGAGGAGCTTAACGAAGACCTCGTCGCCCTCTTTGACGATATCGGTCGTCTGCTTCACGCGCTCGGGCGCCAGTTGCGAGATGTGCACGAGACCGTCTTTCGGGCCGAAGAAGTTCACGAACGCGCCGAAATCGACGGTCTTGACCACCTTGCCCTTGTAGATCTCGCCCACTTCGGGATCGGTCGCGACCTTCTTGATCCACTCAATCGCGGCATTGATCGATTTCGAATCGCTAGACGCGATCTTGATCGTGCCGTCATCTTCGACGTTCACCTTGGCGCCTGTCACCTCGACGATCTCGCGGATGACCTTGCCACCGGTGCCGATCACGTCGCGGATCCGATCGGTCGCGATCTTCATGGTCTCGATGCGCGGCGCATATTCGCCGACCTGACCGCGGGCCGAATCGAGCGCTTTTGCCATTTCACCCAGAATGTGCGTCCGGCCGCCCTTTGCCTGTTCAAGCGCGACCTGCATGATCTCTTCGGTGATGCCGGCAATCTTGATGTCCATCTGAAGCGAGGTGACACCGTCGGCGGTGCCGGCGACCTTGAAGTCCATGTCGCCCAGATGATCTTCATCACCAAGGATATCAGAGAGAACCGCGAACTTCTCACCTTCGAGGATCAAGCCCATGGCGATGCCCGCAATGGGTTTCGGGAGCGGAACGCCCGCATCCATAAGCGCGAGAGACGTGCCGCAAACGGTTGCCATTGATGACGAACCGTTCGATTCGGTGATCTCAGAAACGACGCGGATCGTGTAGGGGAACTCGTCCTTTGCCGGGAGCACCGGATGCACCGCGCGCCAGGCGAGCTTGCCGTGACCGATTTCGCGGCGACCCGCACCCCCCATGCGACCAGTTTCACCGACCGAATAGGGTGGGAAATTGTAGTGAAGGAGGAAGTGCTCCTTGTAGGTGCCTTCGAGCGAATCGATGAACTGCTCGTCTTCACCGGTGCCGAGCGTTGCAACTACGATCGCCTGCGTCTCACCCCGGGTGAAAAGCGCGGAGCCATGGGTGCGTGGCAGGACGCCTGCTTCCGCCACGATCGGGCGAACGTCGGCAAGGCCGCGTCCGTCGATGCGGGTTTTCTCGTCCAGGATCGACCAGCGCACAATGGAAGCCTCAAGCTCCTTCAGGACGCCGCCCAACTGATTGGACGTGGGCGCACCTTCGATGGCCTCGCCATCCGGGAAGAAGTGCTCCTTCACCTTTTGCTTTGCGGCATCGACCGCATCACGACGGGCCGTTTTTTCCTTGATCTGATAGGCTGCCCGCATATCAGCTTCGCAGAGTTCGCGCGCTTTCGCTTCGATCGCGGACAGGTCCTCGACCGCATGATCGCGCGGCTCTTTGGCTGCCTTTTCAGCAAGCTTGATGATCGCGTCGATCACGGGCTGGAAGCCCGCATGGCCGAACATGACGGCCTTGAGCATTTGCTCTTCGGAGAGTTCCTTGGCTTCCGATTCCACCATGAGAACCGCATCGCCCGTGCCTGCGACCACGAGGTCGAGATCGCTCTCATCCATCTGGTCAAGAGCCGGGTTCAGAACGAACTCGCCGTCGATATGGCCAACGCGCGCGCCGCCGATCGGGCCCATGAAAGGCACGCCCGACAGCGTAAGCGCAGCAGACGCAGCCACCATGGCGACCACGTCAGAATCGTTCTCCAGATCGTGCTGCAGCACGGTCAGGATGACTTGCGTGTCATTCTTGTAACCCTTGGCAAAGAGCGGACGGATCGGCCGGTCAATCAGGCGCGAGGTCAGCGTCTCTTTTTCGGTGGGGCGGCCTTCGCGCTTAAAGTAGCCGCCAGGAATGCGGCCAGCTGCGAAATATTTTTCCTGGTAGTTCACGGTCAGCGGAAAGAAGTCAAAGCCGGGCTTTGGCTCTTTTTCCGAAACGACGGTCGCGAGCACAACGGTCTCGCCATAGGTGGCCATAACAGAGCCATCGGCCTGGCGCGCGACCTTGCCGGTTTCGAGCGTGAGCGTGCGCCCCGCCCATTCTAGGGTTTCAGTTTGCGTATCAAACATTCTCAGTCCTTCAGGTGTGACCGGCACGCGAAAACACCAAGGACAAGACAGCCAGATGCTCGGGTGATAACCGCCTCATTCGGTGAGCGGTGGAGCAGCTGGCAATCCTGCCTTGGTGTCATCAAGTGTCGTCCGGTCGGATAGAGCATGGCGAGCCTATCCCGCCATGCGGCTTGCAATTTCAGGGAAATTTGCGCGCTTAGCGGCGCAGACCCAAGCGCTCAATGAGTGAGCGATACCGCGCCTCATCGCGCGACTTCACATAGTCAAGCAGACGCCGACGCTGGCTCACCATTTTCAGGAGGCCGCGACGCGAATGGTTGTCTTTCTTATGAGACTTAAAGTGCTCCGTCAGATTGACGATGCGTTCTGTTAGAATGGCGACTTGGACTTCGGGTGAGCCCGTGTCGCCGTCATTGGTGGCGTACTCTTTGACGAGCTCCGCCTTCCGTTCGAGCGTAATCGACATCGGTTTTCCTTATCTATCCGGTCCGTCTGGACGGGAGGTTGAAGACACGCGATGGAACGAAGCTGCCCCGGTCGATCGCCCCGATCGCAACCAGAACGCCGCGTTCAGTTGCAAAACAAGGACCTTCGATGGGAGCGTCTTTGCCCGCCGCAAGCACCGCCTGTCCCCTTCGGAGCCTGGCGGCAGCCTCTCCGTTCATGGCCAGCGCCGGGATGTCGTCCAGCGCGGTCTCAACGGGGAGGAGATGTGATGCCGCATGAAGCGGCTCGCCGGTGCTATGCCGGATTTTATCCAAGGATTCCAGCGAAATCGCATCAGCCTCGTCAAATGGGCCGACTTGGGTGCGGCGCAGCGCCGTAACGTGACCTTCTGTGCCGAGCGCATGGGCCATATCGCGGGCAAGCGAGCGCACATAGGTGCCCTTGCCGCACACCGATTCAAAGGTGGCTGTGTTAGCATCGGGTTGTTCGACGAGGAGCAATTCGTCAATTTCGACGGTGCGCGCATCAAGTTCGAAATCCTCGCCGTCACGCGCCATGGCATAGGCCCGCTCTCCATTTACCTTGATCGCCGAAAAGCGCGGCGGCACCTGGCTGATCGATCCCGTGAAACGCGGAAGAACGGCTTCGATCTCCGCACGGGACGGTCTTGCGTCGGACGTAGCGATGGTTTCGCCCTCAGAATCGTCCGTGGTCGTGGCAGCCCCCCAGGTAACCGTAAAGCGATAGGTTTTCTCGCCGTCCATCACGAAGGGAACCGTCTTGGTCGCTTCGCCGAAAGCAATCGGCAAGATGCCCGTTGCAAGCGGGTCCAGCGTTCCGGCGTGGCCCGCCTTCTTGGCGTTGAAGAGCCATTTGCACTTGCCGACTGCCTGGGTGGAGGTCAAGTCGACGGGCTTATCGAGGACGAGCCAACCGTGAACGGATGCACGGTTCGAACGCGGCTTGCTCACTGGCCGCCTCCTTCAACGTCGCGTCGTACAGCTGGCGAATCAAGGATGGCGTCCACGCGCGCACCCTCGTCAAATGTCGTGTCGAGACGAAAACGCAAATCGGGCAGGAACTTCAGGGTCAGTTTTCGGCGAATCTCGTTTTTGAGATGGCGCGCCTCGCGCGCCAGCGCCTTGACGACCATGTCCGCGCCACCACCGCCAAGCGGCATGACGTAAACGGTCGCGATTTTGAGGTCCGGTGACATGCGAACTTCCGGCACCGTGATGGTGACGCCCCTGAGGGCTGGATCATGCAGATCCCCGCGCATCAGCACCTCGGCGATCGCGTGCCGAACCAGTTCGCCGACCCGCAGCTGACGCTGGGTCGGGCCACTTGCCGATGACGTGTGGCGTTTCACGGTTTACGTCTCAGTTACGGCGGTCTCGCTCGAGAAGCCGGATGATGATTTCCTGTTGAGCTTCGATTCTTCGAAGCCGATCGTCGAGATCCTTAATCGCCGTCCGATGTTGGCCTTGGTTCCGCACAAGGCGATCGATGGTCTTCTCGAGATTCAAAAGGTTTCCTGCGAAACGTACAATACGATCACGAGCGCTTTTCCAAGTTGTGGACTCGCCCTTTCCTTCCTCATTCTCGTTAGTCATTCGGCGACTTCAAACACCTTTCTCACGTTGGTTTGGGGCAATTGAACGCTCTCAATTTCATCAAGTTCGTTCTCCCATCGCAAGATATTGGCTTCCAAGCTTGCCGAAATCGCATCAAGCGCTTGAAACAAGCGCATATCTTCAGCGAAGTTGGGTGATGAGTTCGCATAGTCGGGCAGCACGTCCCCTGCAACCAATCGAGCAAGTGCAGCAAGAGGATCGATTCGCATACCCTCTTGGTCTTCTTCGTCGCGCTCTGCCTTGTTGGCCATGAACCTACTCCAATAGTTACTCCTAAAGCGTCCGTGCCACCTCTTCGACGCGGAAGCACTCGATCACATCGCCTTGGCGCATGTCCTGATAGTTGGCGAACGCCATGCCGCACTCCTGGCCAGCGACCACGGAATTGACGTCGTCCTTGAAGCGCTTGAGCTGCGAAAGTTCGCCCTCATGGATGACGACATTGTCCCGGATGAGACGGACCGCGGCACCGCGTTCGACCGTGCCTTCCGTGACACGGCAACCGGCGACCTTGCCAACTTTCGAGACGCTGAAGATCTCCAGGATTTCGGCATTGCCAAGGAATGTCTCGCGCCGCTCGGGCGAAAGCATGCCGGCCATCGCAGCTTTCACATCGTCGATCAGATCATAGATGACGTTATAGTAGCGGATCTCGATGCCCGACGCTTCGGCGGCGTTGCGGGCCTGAGAATTCGCCCGGACATTAAAGCCGATGACCGCCGCGTTCGATGCGGCGGCGAGCGAAACGTCCGACTCGGTAATTCCGCCAACCCCGGAGAGGATGATGCGTGACGCAACCTCGTCTGTGTTGAGCTTTTCTAGAGCACCTGCGATCGCTTCGGATGAGCCTTGCACGTCGGCTTTGACAAGAAGCGGGAACTCGGAGCGTTCCGCGTCTTTCAGTTGAGACATCATCTGCTCGAGCGAACCACGCGCACCGCGTGCGGCAGCATTTTGGCGTTCCTGACGGACGCGGTAGTCGGTGATCTCACGGGCGCGGGCTTCATTGTCAACGACGGCAAAGCGGTCACCTGCTGCCGGCGCGCCGGTAAAGCCCAGCACTTCGACCGGCACCGACGGCCCGGCCTCATCGACCTGATCGCCCGTGTCGGAGATAAGGGCGCGGACTTTTGCCCACTCCGCGCCTGCAACGATGATGTCGCCCTTTTTGAGCGACCCGCGCTGGACGAGTAGCGTGCCGACGGGCCCACGGCCCTTATCGAGCTTCGCTTCGATCACCACGCCTTCCGCGTTCACGTCGCGGCTGGCCTTCAGTTCGAGGAGTTCTGACTGAAGCGCGATGGCTTCCAACAGATTGTCGAGGCCGGTTTTCTTCAGCGCTGAGACTTCCACGTCTTGCACGTCACCCGACATGCTTTCGACGATGACCTCATGCTGCAAAAGGTCGGTGCGTACGCGCGTCGGATCGACGTCCGGCTTATCCATCTTGTTGATGGCAACGATCATCGGAACGCCGGCCGCCTTCGCGTGATTGATTGCCTCAATGGTTTGAGGCTTCACGCCATCGTCGCCCGCGACCACCAGAACGACGATGTCGGTGACACCTGCGCCGCGTGCACGCATGGCCGTGAACGCTTCGTGACCGGGCGTATCGATAAACGTGATCTTTTGATCCTGCACACTCACCTGATAGGCACCGATGTGCTGCGTGATGCCGCCTGCCTCGCCGGAGACCACATTTGCTTCGCGCAGTGAATCGAGCAACGACGTCTTGCCGTGATCGACGTGGCCCATGATGGTCACGACCGGCGCGCGAGGATCACCATCGGCGTCATTGACTTGGTTGTTGAAGAGACCCTCTTCAACATCGGCTTCCGAGACGCGCTTCACGGTGTGGCCGAATTCTTCGACGATCAATTCAGCCGTGTCGCCATCGATCGTATCGGTGATCTTGACCATCTGACCCTGTTTCATCAGCGTCTTGATGATCTCAACACCGCGCTCCGCCATACGGTTGGCCAGTTCCTGGATCGTGATGGCTTCGGGCACGATGACCTCGCGCATCACCTTTTCGCGCGGACCGGTCTGAGCGACCTGACGCTTCTCGCGTTCCCGCCTGCGCCGCATGGCGGCGAGCGAACGACCGCGATTTTCCTCTTCGTCGGAGAGCGCGCTCGAAATGGTGAGCTTGCCCGAACGCCGGCGCGAATTGTCACGACGGTTCGATTTCGGGTCTGCTGCCTTTTGCCGTTTCAGGCGCTCTGCTTCGCGCGCCGCATCCTCAACGGATGTGCGTGACGGAGCCGCAGCGGCCGGGACAACTTCCACCGGCTCGTCATCTTCACGGGATTTGCGGGTGTCGCGATCGGCCTTACGGCGCGCTTCTTCCTCGCGCTGCCGGGCTTCCGCTTCGGCCTGTTCCTGGGCGCGAATGGCTTCTTCTTCTGCGCGGCGTTTTGCTTCCTCAGCTTCGCGCTCGCGCTCAGCCTCTTCGCGCACTTTCGCTTCTGCAAGAGCATGAGCGCGTGCATCCATCTCATTGCTGGTGAGCGTCCGTCCAGCATTTGAGGGTGCACTATCGCCAGACGTCCGGTTGACGTTGCGCGACGGGCGAACCTCACGTTTCGGTGCAGGCGCTGCAGGCTCCGGCGTTGCTGCCGGGGCCGCAGGTGCGGGTGCGGGCGCCGCTTCGGCTTCGCCCGGCTTCACGATCCGGCGACGTTTTTTCTCAACCACGACAGACTTCGTCCGGCCGTGCGAAAAGCTCTGCCGAACCGTTCCTTGTTCCACCGTCCGCTTCAGCGAGAGGGGCTTCTTGCCCGAGGAAACGCTTAGGGTTTTATCCGTTGTATTCTTCGTATCGCTCATCACTCATCCAGCTGTTTTGGCAGCTATGCCCGGCCCGTCTTCGGCCTCTATCGGTAAGGCACCCCGGAAAATTGCAAGGCGGCGGACGGCATTCATTGCCGCTGACGCCACGCCCCCTCTCGTCAAAATTCCATGTACCACATTTTCTTGGCCAAGTGCCAAGCTCAATTCACTGCCATCAAAGACATCCGGCAGAATTTCGATCACATCGCTCGCAGGTGACGCAGCGATACGGTCAAGACGGCTACGCCCGTCAGGCGCAGCGTCCGACGCGTGGAAAAGCGCGGCCGTGTCATCGCGACCAAGCGACGACTTCACCTTTTCAAAGCCGAGAGTGATGGCGCCTGCCTTATTCGCCATCGAAAGCGCCGCTTTCGCACGATCGGCAAGAAGCCTGTCGACAAGGTGAGCAATGTCACTCGGCACCGCAACGTCAGACTTCAGTCCCCGGGCGAAGAGACGCTTTTCACGCGCCCGTTCGAGATAGTCCCGGGTGCCCGTGACCCAAACGCCCCGACCCGGCAAGCGCTCGCCAATGTCTGGCACCAGCGCACCGTCCGGCCCGCGGACGAACCGGATTAGCGCATGACGAGGCCGCGCCGCGCGATCGACGACGCAACGGCGTTCGCCTTCGCGCTCTTTGCGATTCGAGGCAGGCTTATCCCGTTTGAGAGGGGGCCACGGTCGACATCTCCAGGTCATCACCTTTGGTTGAGGACTCATATTCCTGATGCGTTTGGTGGAAGAAGATTTGGTTGCCTGCACGGCGCAAGACCGCAGGAAGTCTCCCTGACTTTCAAGGTCTTGCAACACAGCAGGCGATCAAATCTGCCCCATCCATTGGACGTCGAAACGGCGTCAATCTGAGCGCAATTTGAGTTTGACCGGGGCAAGAAGCCCGCTCTGCTCTCAAATTGCACCCAGCTTTTTGCCGTTTCAGACGCCAAACACATCAGGAATATGAGTCCTCAACCTAACCCTACGAGAAGACCGATTCGGCGGAATGCTCCACCGGTTGGCCGTCTTCATCGTCGCCCTCTTCGCCTTCCTCTTCTTCCGGCGGTGCGTTCATCGCGTCGAGCTCTTCCTGGGTGATCCAGCCGGCAAGGACGCGGGCACCCATAACCATCGCTTCGGCCTCTTCGCGCGCGAGATCGTGGCCGTCTAGGAAGCCAGGCTCGCGCTGAAGTTCACCGTCGACGCGTTCCGTGTAGCCAACCAGATCATCGGCCGAGCAACCGGCAAAGTCTTCAAGCGACTTCACATCATTTTCGCCGAGCGCCACCAGCATCGCCGTCGTCAGTCCTTCAACCTGTTTGATGTCATCCTGGACACCAAGCGCAATGCGCTTCTCGTTCAATTCGGCTTCAAGCGCTTCCAGATAGTCCCGCGCGCGAAGCTGAATCTCTTCCGCCGTTTCCTCGTCGAAGCCTTCGATCATGGCGACTTCATCAAGTGGCACATAGGCGACTTCTTCCATCGACGTGAAGCCTTCGGAGGCCAGAAGCTGACCGACCACTTCGTCGACGTTGAGCGATTCCATGAACATGTCGGTGCGTTCGGCAAATTCCTTCTGACGACGCTCCGATTCGTCAGCCTCGGTCATAATGTCAATGTCCCAGCCTGTCAGTTGGGATGCGAGGCGCACGTTTTGACCGCGCCGACCGATTGCGAGCGACAATTGATCATCGGGGACCACGACTTCAATGCGGTCCGCGTCTTCATCAAGCACGACCTTCACAACCTCAGCGGGTTGAAGCGCGTTGACGATGAAGGTTGCCGGATCAGGGGACCATGGAATGATGTCGATCTTTTCGCCCTGGAGCTCATTGACGACCGCCTGGACGCGGCTGCCGCGCATGCCGACGCAAGCGCCGACCGGGTCGATCGACGAATCGTTTGAGATCACAGCGATCTTCGCGCGCGATCCAGGGTCGCGAGCGACCGCGCGGATTTCAATGATGCCGTCATAGATTTCTGGCACTTCCATGGTGAAGAGTTTCGCCATGAATTGCGGATGGGTGCGCGACAGGAAAATCTGAGGTCCGCGATCTTCGCGACGAACATCGAAGATATAGGCGCGGATGCGGTCGCCATATCGATAGGCTTCGCGCTGGATGAGTTCATCGCGCCTGACAATCGCTTCACCGCGACCGAGATCGACGACAACATTCCCATATTCCGCACGCTTGACCGTGCCGTTGATGATCTCGCCGGTCCGATCTTTATACTCTTCATATTGGCGTTCGCGCTCGGCTCGGCGGACATCTTGCACAATCACCTGTTTGGCGTTCATGGCAGCCACGCGGCCAAACTCAAACGGCGGCAGCGGGTCCATGATTGTGTCACCAATCTGGGCTGCCGGGTCTTTGGCTTGCGCATCTTCGAGATCGAGTTCTTTCGCCGTATCCTCGACCTCTTCCACCACTTGAAGAAGACGGTTGAGTTTCATCTCACCGGTCTTTGGATCGATATCGACGCGGATTTCCGTCTCGGAGCCGTAGCGGGACCGCGCGGCCTTGGCGATCGCGTTTTCCATCGCCTCAATGACGATCTCGCGCTCGATCGATTTTTCGCGCGCGACCGCTTCCGCGATCTGAAGGAGTTCCAGCCGATTGGCACTGACACTCGCCATGGAATTCAAGCCCCCTTATGGGTGTTGTGGGTGTTATCGGTGTTCGTTTTCATTGCCCGGGCAGCCGCCTTGCGGTTCGCTTTGGCCGCCTTGAGCGAGGCCCGGATTAAATCATCAGACATGACGAGACGGGCTTCAGCCATCTCATTCATGGGCAATTTCGAGCGATGGATTTCGCCGTCGGTGTCGACGAATTGCACTTCCGCCGTCTGGTCATCGGCGCTTTTGAGCGTGCCGCGAAATCGCCTGCGCCCTTCAAAAAGACCGGCCATCTCAACGCGGATCTCATGGCCCGCCCACGCCTCAAAGTCAGAGGCCCGAACCAGTGGCCGATCAATACCAGGCGACGACACTTCGAGGTTATAAGCCCGATCGATCAGATCTTCGACGTCCAGAACATGGCCGAGGTCACGGGAAATGTCGGCGCAATCTTCGACGCTGATCTCGCCACCGTCTTTGTCCGCCATCACCTGCACCGTCAGACCATCACGGCCAGACAGGCGCACGCGCACGAGCCGGAAACCCAACGCGCCAAGCACCGGCAGCGCGGCTTTGGCAATCCGCGCCTCCAAACCGGTTTCTGTGATCATGCGATCGTCGTTCAAAATCGCTCCAAATATGAAATAGTCGACCATTCAATTGCTGACATATGCTTTCCCGCCGCGGCCGCTTTCGCGACCACCTAACAGAGGTTGATGATGTCAGGAATGCCCTTGGTATATGCAGGGTTGCCCTCGAGTTCAAGCGCTACCTTCGCCTGAACGTCAGATAGGTAGGCGTGCGGCCCTCTCTGATCGCTTTTGCCTCGTAGCGCGTTCCGGGCCAGCCGTCCCATGGCGTGCGCCATTCACTTGGGCTTTGCGCTGTCCACTCGAAATCAGGATGACGACGCGCGCGGTAAAGCGCCCATTCAACATAGGTCCCGATGTCAGTCGCGAAGCAGAGATCTGAGCCCGGCTTTAAAACACGCGCCATCCGGTCGAGATTGTTAGGACCGAAAAAGCGGCGCTTCCAATGTCGCTTCTTCGGCCAAGGATCAGGATAGAGAAGGTCGATCCGATCGATCGAGCCAGCGGGTAGCCACTCGAGAAGATCGCGCGCATCGCCAGAAAACAGACGGATGTTTTCGAGACCGTCGATGTCGATGGCGCGCACGACTTTGGCAATGCCGTTCAGATAGGGTTCGACACCGATATAACCCGCCCATGGCTCGGCTGTCGCACGCGCAACGAAGTGCTCGCCGCCGCCGAAACCGATCTCGAGAACGATTTTCTTGCAATCGCGCGGGAACAGCTTCGCGAGCGCGTCTGGCGCTCGCGACGCGAGGTCCAGGCCGACCTCCGCCATAACCCGATCGAAGCGCTCGGCCTGGGCTGGGCTGAGTGCGTGACCTTTTTGACGGCCATAGAGGCGCTCGGACCCGAGCCGCTCACCCCTTTGGCCGGACTTGGACTTGATCAGACCGCAGCCTTCAGGGCGTCGACGAGATCCGTTTTTTCCCAGGAGAACCCGCCATCGGCATCAGGCGTCCGGCCGAAATGACCGTAAGCCGCGGTGCGCGCAAAGATGGGTTTGTTCAAGTCGAGATGATCGCGAATGCCACGCGGCCTCAAGTCCATCACTTCACCGAGCACTACCGATAGACGCTCCGGGTCAACCGTGTCAGACCCATGGAGATTGACGTAGATCGAAAGCGGCTTTGCAACGCCGATCGCGTAAGCGAGTTGGATCGTGCACTTGTCGGAAAAGCCCGCGGCAACGACGTTCTTCGCGAGATAACGGGCAGCATAAGCCGCTGAACGGTCGACCTTTGTCGGGTCTTTTCCAGAGAAAGCCCCGCCACCGTGCGGTGCCGCGCCGCCATAGGTGTCGACGATGATTTTGCGACCCGTGAGACCGCAATCGCCATCTGGTCCGCCGATCACAAACTTACCCGTCGGATTGACGTGCCATTCCGTGTCATCGGAAACCCACTCCGTCGGGAGCACATCCCGGATGTACGGCTCGACGATTGCACGCACATCTTCTGATTCGAGCCCGTCCGCGTGCTGAGACGACAAAACGATTGAGGTGCAGGCTACCGGTGCGCCGTCCTCGTACCGAAGCGTAACCTGGCTCTTGGAGTCCGGCCCCAGCTGTCCAGCTTCGCCAGATTTCCGAGCGGCTGCGAGGACTTCCAGAATCTTGTGAGAATAATAGATTGGTGCAGGCATGAGGGCTGGCGTTTCCTCGCACGCATACCCGAACATGATGCCCTGATCGCCAGCACCTTCTTCTTTATTGCCAGCCGCATCAACGCCCTGCGCAATATCTGCCGATTGTTCGTGAAGGAGAATGTCGACAACATTGTTCTCCCAATGAAAGCCATCTTGTTCGTAGCCGATGTCTTTGACCGCATGGCGGACTTTCGCGTCGATTTCGTCATGCGTGACCGTAGAAGAACCGCGCGTCTCACCGGCAATTACGACTTTATTGGTCGTCGTCAGTGTCTCTGCAGCGACACGCACTGCCGTTGGATCGTCGCCATTTTCGTGCGCGCGCGAAAAATACAAATCAACGATTTCGTCGGATATTCGGTCGCACACCTTGTCTGGATGACCTTCAGACACGGACTCGCTGGTAAATAGAAAACTTTTCACGGGATCACGC
>JBCCMK010000002.1:0-172100 GCA_039026395.1 Pseudomonadota bacterium
CTGCCTGATGTTCCTTAAGAATCCCAATTATCTGTTCTTCCGAGAATCGAGATCGTTTCATGGCCTGTCTCCTTCAGTTAGGAACAGGCTAACCTCAAAACGGGGATCTTCCAGGGGAGCAGGTCAGCGGGCACCAGCGTCGCATCCACAATCTGGCCGGACATTGGAATGTAGCCCTTCTTGTGGAGTTGCCAGTCGAAGGCCTTCATAACGCGCTTCAGTGTGCCGGTTTCGATCATGCGATTGCGGAAGTGGCGGATGGTGTTCTCATCCGGCATGGGGCCGCCCAGATCGAAGCCCAGGAACCGCATCCACGAGAGCCTGTCCCGAATGATGAACTCCATCTTGGCGTCCGACAGATTGTGTTGCGCCTGCAGGATCAGGACCTTGAACATGGACACAGGGTCAAAAGGCGGGCGACCGCCTTTGGAGCCATCGGAATAACCGAGCCCCTCGACAAGCCATTTGCGGAAATACTCGAAGTCTACCGTGGCCTCGAGAACTTCCAGCGGATCGCCGTCCTTGCTCAGGCGCTCAAGATGATCGGACAGGGAAAATAGGCTTTGGGGATTCATGCTGGCACCTCCGTGCCACCAATGAATCACAGACCGTCAATCAGCGCGAGGTTCTTGCGGGTGTCCAGCTGGCTGCGAGCGGGCCGTTCGCGCAGCTCCCTGGCTGGGTTCTCAGTCTCCCAATGACCTAGCAAGGAGTGTCATCAAGAGGAACTTTCAGCGGGGGCGGGGTTTGAATTATCATCAATGAGAACCGAATCAACATCATCGTTGAACTCAATAGTTGTAATTTATCACCAAATTAACATGGTATTAAAATAATATTAATGTTGATAGATTGCGTACCAACCAATCCAGAAAAAAAGCTCAAAAGTAAATTTATCTGTGACCGAAATGCGAAAATAAAAGCATCTAAGCACGAGAAAAATGTAGAAACTATGAAATTCAAATTCGAACCAAATAATGCAGCTATCACCTGATATTCGTATATTTTAGATAATTTTTACTTGGATCGAAAGTCAAATAGAATTATATTCATTCATGAGTACGGTGGGAATCAGATCAAATTTTGAAAGGGCGACATACTTTTGATCTCTTGTTAGTGCCGCCAAAGTCCAATCATTGGCCATCCGATCTCTACCCTTAAGAACGTCCTGGTCGCTCGAGCCGTGATTAATAACGTAGATCATTGCGGGGAAAGGCACTGGTGATAGGTTCAATCCAAGACGCTGCTTCAAATTTTGGGTGGCAACCATATGGTCACCACGTAACGAGACATGAAGTGTCGCCCCAGTCTTGCATCTGGCGTCGAACCTTACTGCATGACAAGAACCACAAATATCGGTGAAAGCCACGCCGCCCCCAATTTCGTCAGTCGAGCGGTACATATCGCCAGATTTCGAGTCAAAACAATATCCGTGAGGCAAGTAATAGCCGTGCCCGTTATTATCATCGAGCATGTAGCCAACGAGCTCTGGATGCACAATATCATCGCCATCTAAAAAAAACGCGTAGCCATCATCTCGCTTATTTGCAACGAGCCATCGCGCCATAAATCGCAGCTTATGAAGTTTATCGGTAGAACCTGCGTGTGAGACTGGATAATGCAAGAAAACTTCATTAGCCTGTAGATGTAAGTTATCGGGTAAGTCTTGTGAACAAATTATGGCCCGCCATCTCGTATCTGTTTGCTTCCGCAATGACCCTAATGTGCGGATTAAATTGACGCTCACGCGGCTCCAATCTGGTGCGCGGGCTCTTTCAAAAATTGGAATTAAGAAAGTTACGATCACGTTTTCAGATGTTGGAGCGATCGGGTGGCGGCTTCTCCAGGTTTCAGGGTCTCGCACAACACTATGCCTCTCCATCTTAAATCGGAGCCGTTCGAAGAATAATTGTAAAGAAAACTTACTATTTATAAACATGTCTAGCCCATTCACTGAAGTGGTCCCAGGTTTTCGGACAACTCCGCAGCTTTCCTAAGGAGCATCAGGTTTAGGTGTCATGCTGCTTTTGCGTGTTTTGAGCCTACCCAATATGCGTGGTCGGGCGTGAGCCGATCAAGCGCGAAGTGTGGCCGTTTGGTGTTGTAGCATCCCATCCAACCTCGGATTACCCGCTGAGCCTGGAAGCCATCGTTGATCTCCTCGAGATAGATTGCCTCCTGCTTTAGCGATCGCCAGAGACGCTCGATGAAGATGTTGTCCAGGTTTCGCCCACCACCATCCATCGATATACGCATGCTGGCCTCGGTCAGCGCGGTGATCCAAGCTGATCCGGTGAACTGCGACCCTTGGTCTGTGTTCATGATCTCTGCCGCGCCATGTTCGGCGATTGCCTCATTCCAAGCTTCGACGCAGAAGTCAGCATGCATCGTGTTGCTAAGCCGCCAGCTCAAAATCTTGCGGGAAGCCCAGTCCATGATTGCAACCAGGTATAGGAAGCCATTCCGCACCGGCACGAAGGTGATGTCGGCGCACCTATCGCCCGACAAGCGATGCGGAGCATTGCTGAGAAGAGGACCTGGTTGGACCGCTCGATCTTCATCTTCCTCAGCAAGTACGGCAAGATCGGGTGCTGGGGATGAGGTTGGCTGGTTCTGGGACGCTTGTAGATCGCCTCTAGCCCCATCTTGGCCATCAGCCGCCTGACGCGGTGACGACCAATGATCGTGCCTTCCCGGCGCACATACGCCGCGATTTGGCGTGATCCAAAGAATGGGTATTTCGTGAACACGCGGTCGATCTCTTTCATCACCGCCGGTGTCGCGGCATCTACCCCGACCGGGGTTTTAGTAAAAGGCCGAGCGGCTCAACCGCACCAGTGTGCATTGCTGGCTGATGCTCAAATCAGGGTCATCCCGCTTGATCATCGCACGTTTCTTGTCGGGGCTCATCGCTTCAGCCCTTCGGACAAAAAATCATTCTCGACCGCCAGCCTCCCGATCTTGGCATGAAGCACTTTTATCTCGGCTTGCGTTGGACCCTCCGGCGTGCCGCCACGTGCAAAAACGTCGGCCATCCCTTCGACCGCAAGCCGCTTCCACGTGCTCACCTGGTCTGGATGGACCTGATGTTTCGCCGCGATCTCCTGGATCGTCTTTTCACCACGCAACGCCTCAAGCGCGACTTTGGCCTTAAACTGGCCTGTAAACCTCCGGCGTGTCGTCATTCTCGCATCCCTTCGAAGGTTTGGGATACACCTTAGCTCGTCGTCCAATTTTCCAGGACCACTTCAGCCATCTATCGTGCGCAATCCAATGCTTGCATGACAAGTGATTGTGCCTCTAGGGCGCTCGACAGTATTGCTTGAGAGACATTCGTCCGATCGCAACCCTTCACGACCTCAGCGCTGTCAACTTCCTTGCCGCAATTTGTATCGCAGCTATCATTTACTATTTATTATGAGGCCTAACCCTACTGAAAACAATACTTTTCTTGTTAACAGCCCTAGCCGAAGTCCAAACAATCCAACCAAAAAGCGAGTTGGCCAAGGTAGCGTCGGGCTAAAATCGCGCGTTCTCAGCTCAAGCTCAAGATCTAGCGCTTTTTCAAAAACCTTAGTGTTATCCTGCAGGTGATACGCAAGGGTTCTTAGTCGCGCAAGGCACGCCTTTCTGGTTTTAACGCTGTCGTCATAACCTAGGAGCTTGGTGCTTATGATCTCGTAGGCGGCAAGTCGGCTTGCGGCGGCGTTCTCTGTTTTGCTCAGAGAGATCGAACCCTGTGGTGGTCGCCTGTAATAGGCCAATGTATTCATTGCGGAGCGCACCTTAGACGCAGAGAGTAGCATCCGACCAAAAAACTCGCCATCTTGGTCGGCATGCAAGGATTCATCCCATGCGCCCGCCGACGCTACTAGTTCTTTAGGTGTCAGCCAAACTACGGTCGGCAGAAATCCGCCATAGTACCACATAGTCCTGAGTAGGTCGCTTCCTGAATAAACATTATCGATTAGCTCTCGTCTTGGAGACAGAGTATTCTCCTCGTCAAGAAATGACCAAGGGCAATATGATACTGAACCCGGCGGCGCTCCTTCGAGCGATCCCAATTGCGCCTCGATCTTGTTTGGCGGAATTGCGTCGTCGGCGTCCAAGAATTGAAGCATATCGCCACTAGCTAGCTCGATACCCATGTTGCGGGCCGCGCAAGCGCCCCTATTAGGGCCAGTTACCCAATGCAAGCGATCATCATAGGCCTTTATCGTGTTTAAACTATCATCTGTAGAGCCATCGTCTATTACGATTACTTCGCATGGATGTGATTGATTGAGAGCGCTGTCTATAGCTTGAGCTATATAGGCAGCTTTGTTAAAGCATGGAATGATTATTGAAACAGTTTTCAATTATTTCGGAAAAATACTATTTTAATGGTCAAATTTCAATTGAGAAATATCTCGTACTCGGTTCCCAATAATGCTGAATGGACCTCGTCATAATTACTAATTAGTTGAGACATTGGTCTGTTAACAGCTTTCTGAAGGCGCGCTTTTAAATTAATTACATCGACATCAAGGAATGATTGAATGCGTTCAAATGTTTGCCTTTGACTGTCTGGTGTTTCAAGATCACGATCGTACAGAAGCTCCAGATAATCAAGCCCATTAAGTGCCTTACGTTCTGCGTCCAGCTGCGTGAGACGCCAAGAAATACTTCTGTACAATTTATCGACGGGTATGTCGATTTGGTTTGGTCTTTTTGTATTTTGTCCCTGACGGTGGTGATAAATACCAGCTGCTTCAGCAAATGCATTAGAGACAATTTGCTTTAATATGTTCTGCCGCCGCAAATATAAAATTTTCCATCCACGGGTAGACATTTTTTCGAGCCATATAGATACATTAGTTATACGCTGCCATGTCGTCAGCTGGTAGATTTTTACATGGAATCCGAAACACTTAACTCCATGTGCACGAGCTGTATTCTCTACATAAGCCATAGGGAATGCTCTGGGGACACCAAGGATCTCATCATGACAGGTGATTTCTGGGTGCGTGTCGAGTGTACTCGTTAGCAAGGTCGAGCCGGTCCGCCCTTGGGCAAAAATGAGGAATCTAATTCCCGGGGTTGACCGCAATCCATGGCAAGCCATCTTCAGTTCATTCCGTAAGCCGGACACAATTAAGCGGCCCACTGGACGTTTAGCATAAGCTTCGTGAAGATCGAGACCGCGAACTAGTCGAAACATTAAATTCCCATGATTTCGCGCATTCGAGCAGCTACACGTTGATTGGTAAACTCAGTCTCGACCCGGCGTCGCCCGCTACGTCCCATTTTCGCCGCACGAATTGGATCGCTTAGCAAGGCGGATATAGCATCAGCCATGCTATCGATATCATGCTCATCAACCAAGATGCCGGTATTCCCATTGGACACCGTATCCGAAAAACCGTTATGGTTTGTCGCCACTACCGGCACGAAGCTCGCCATCGCTTCTATAAGCGATACACCAAAAGACTCCATATCGCCATCTTTGGCAGTAATGGAATGTTGGACAAATATCTCTGCTTCCCTGAGCTTTTGGCGTACAAAATCAGGGTTTTGAGCCCCATGTAAATGCACACGACCATTGAGCACGAGCCGGTCTATCTCTTTAATACATCTGTCCCAAAGGGGACCATCGCCTATTATATGTAGAACACTGTCAGGGTGGTACCGATGAGCTTTAGCGAAAGCGCGAATGGTTAAATGCGGTGCTTTCTTCTCGACCAATCGCCCAACTGCTAAAATTGTTCCCTTTTTCCGCTTGCTTTCGGAGAAAGCCGACAGTTCCACACCATTTGGGCAAATATGGATTTTCTCTTTCGAACATCCAAGTGAGATAAGGCGCTCGCTCAGGAATTTGGATGGTACTATTGCTCCCGCGATGTCACGAAACAACCGCCTGTAGAAACGACGGAATGGTGCTTGTTTTGGACGCGTAGTCACGTCATATCCATGAAAGAATACATAAAGTGGAATGTTCGCGCGATTACAAATGACCCGTAACCAGTTACCGGTAGGGCCAAATTCGGCTAAAACCACACGAACTCGTTGTTTTTGTAAGAATGACAGTACCTGTATCTCGTCAGAACCCCGCAATGCCGGGTCTACATAACGCCGCCAACGGAACCGGAGGCCGTTCTTTAACCGCGTAATCGGCTTTTTCGATGGTGTGATTGTGTTTAAACCTGAAAGAACTTGACAACCAAGATAGACTGATGGTGCTGGCTCGCGACTTAATAGTACAGTGTGACTTGGAGCGATGTCTTTTACATGTGCTCGTATGAATGTTTCTGACGGGCGATCGAAAGCGTCGGCGGCAATTGCAAGCATTTTAAAAAACGCTCCCGCCGAAACTTTTGAAGCCGTTACGTTCGATATAGGCTGATAGTTCCTCTGAAGTTCCATGTTGAAAATATAGGAACTTCGAATTCAGCGGTAACGGCCGCGCTCGACCACTTCCTACCGGCAAATGATCGTAAAAGAGTTTGGTAGCAAGTAACAAAACTAGGCGACGAATCCAGTTAAATCTAAGCAAGCCAAGATTTGAGGCCAAAACAAAAGGACGCCAAGTCGAATAAACGAACTTCCATTCTGGCGAAAGTTTGCGGTCGGTAGAATGTAGGGACGTCAAATTATGAATAAACCTAGAAAGGCCTCGGCGCCGCACAATGAAGAACGACTGCTGTATTGGCTGTGGAGTTCCCACGCCGGAGCCAAATAGGAAATCTGTTTTCATTTTCATTATACAATATTCAATGATATCGAAGCCTTCGACAAGGCAATCTTGCTCTATGTAAACAAAGTACTCTGCGTCTGAATTCAACGCATATTGACCAGCCATTAGAACTGAACGCATCCATCCGCTCCACTGGCCCACATGATTAGTTGAGTGTCTAGCGTTGAAAGGTAACTCCACCCAGTGGACGTTAGCCATCAATTTCGGGTCTGGTTTTATCGGAGACCGACTATCGATTACAACAACAGATGCTGGGTTAGTGTATCGAATGACACTTTGTAGCCATAGATCGAAAAATTTAGCTCCCCTTATTTGTTCGTCTCCAAGAAGCTTACGCTCCGGGTTGGTAAGATGTTCGCCATCGTTAGAACACCACCATCCTGTGCCTATCACGTAGTGCGGTCTTATAGCCCGCTCCTTGGATTGCTTAGAATGTGTGTACCGAATATGTGATGCAGCTCTAGAGTATGCCGAAGTAATTTGAAGTCCAAGGCATAAATTTCTTCGAGAATCTCACTGGCTTTTCTGGTAAGCTGTTTTGTTTTTAGACGGCTATTCGGCCCAGCATTTTTATACGGTATATACTCAGGGGTTCTTTCGCCTAAGATTCGCGGTAAGTCAGTCTGTAAATTGTGAAGATTTAGGATGTAGTCGACCATAAAAATCCCATCCACATTGCAAATAAAATCAGTCTGTGGAAAGAAATGAACTTTGTTAAGTGCTCGAGCTCTCATGCTGTCACTGCTCAGTGATCGTGCGAATTCGTCAGCAGAGTCGAATCGTTCCAAAACTTCGGAAGAGAATTTCCGATCTGAATTGTTGATCCCGCCAACTTTTAGAAAATTGAAAGCTGAAATGAATCTTTCAATCGGGTCTCTGCATACAGCAAATTTAGTCAAACTAGCATAGTTTCTTGGGTTGCATCGGTAAAATACATCCCATTTTGCATGGCCGATTTGCTCACCGTAAATAGCCTCAGATAAAGATATGCCTGCAGTCTTTGGAATATGTATAAAAAGGATACGTTTTTCTTTTATCTTGTCGTAAATATCGATGCTATATCTTGCTTCCATAAACGTGGGCCATAATATCCATAAACACTCCTTTATCAGAAACTTTGCTCGATTATCAGAAGGTGACCAGTGCGTAAAATTTGATGCCATATTAAATAATTGGATGAAAATACGATGTTGTATATAATAAGATAGGAGTATTTCCTGAATTTTTCCAAGTGCCAAGAATTGCAGCGCCGCAATTATCGATTGTCACAAATCCGGCACCGACGTATGGAGCTTAGCCGGTGCAAGATTATGGTATTCCTTTTGTCGATCTGGATCATTCCAATAGCAATTATCACTCCCTGGTCTATAAGACGATCCAACACACTGATGGTTTCATCGAAAAAGGCTGACAGGGGAACGTTGACCAGCGCGATCTGATTGGTCCGCGTTGAATGTTAGTACATGGCTGTCGTCGGGTGCAATGGGATGATATGGCTTCGGGTGCTGGCGGTCGATACCCAAGGGCGCTGTGAGGCCGTTTGGTGTTGTAATGGCGCCGCCAGTTTTCGATGATGATCTGTGCTTCACGCAGTGAGTAGAAGACCTCGCCATTGAGCAGCTCATCCCTGAGCCGGGCATTGAAGCTCTCGACTGTCTGAAAAACTGGCGCCGCATTGCAACGCCATATGATCAATTGGCCCGCAACTATCTCGCGGCATTGGGCATCGTTTCAGTCGTAATCGCCTGGACTTGAATGAGTCCTCAACCTAGGCAGCATCGGCAAGTTTACGGAATTTGGCATTATCAAGAGCTAATTCATCCCAAGTACCGATACCCGCAACGCGGCCATCATCAATTATCACAATTCTATCGCATCGCCTTATTGTGCTTAGCCGGTGCGCAATCATAATAACAGTTTTATCTTCGGGAAGCCTTTCAATCGCGCTCATCACCTCCTGTTCCGTTAGGTTATCGAGTGCACTCGTAGCCTCATCGAACAAGATTAGATCTGGATCGTGGTAAAGCGCGCGGGCGATTCCAATCCTCTGGCGCTGGCCGCCCGATAACCGCACACCGCGCTCTCCAATTCGGGTCTGGTACCCACTTGGTGTGTCGTTATCGATAAAACTGGAGAGTTGCGCGATAGCAGCCGCCTGCCTGACCTTATCGTGGTCAATACGATTAGTGGGTATTCCAAACGCAATGTTCTCAGTAATAGTCGCGTCAGTCAGGACTATATCTTGAGGAACATAACCTAGAGACCGCTGCCATGCCCGTATGTTCGCGTCACTGATCGTTACTCCGTCTACGGTGATTGTTCCACTCAGCGGGTTAAGCAAGCCGAGGATCACATCTGCTAGGGTCGTTTTGCCTGCGCCGGTCCCGCCGACTATACCGATTTTTTCACCAACACTAATCTTGAGCGTAATACCGCTAAGACTTGTCTTGTCTGCATTCGGGTACTGGTAAAAAAGATCATTCAGTCTCAAATCCTGATTTAACCGTAAATTTGCCGGTTGTTGGTCTGGTAGTGAAGCGCCACTACGCTTGATATTTAGATCAGCGTACACATCTTCGATAGCAGCTTCTGCAAATCTAAACTGAGTAAGTCCAGAGTATATCTTCTGCATTTCTGGCATTAGACGCTGACCTGCAAACGCAAACGCGCCAAGGATTGGCAGCAGTCCACCTAAGGCCTGCCCCTCCGCAAAAGCTGTCTCATCAAGCACCATAAATATGATAGAAAACATCCCGCCAAAGGCAATTGCCTGGATAGCGAAGGATGGTGCTTGACTAAGCACAGCCGACTTGGAAACCGTCCGTGCCATTAGGCGGGAAGGTGCACTGTAACGATGAAGATAGACGCGCTCGGCGCCCGCAACCTTTACATGTTTGATGCTAGTCAAAGCCTCGCCGGCTACTGTGAAGCGCTTTGCGTTGCTGTCCGCGCGTGCTCGCCCCAGACGAGTGACAGCTCGTCGCGATGCAAACAATATTAATCCGTATGCTCCGCCCAATACGACAAACACGAATAGCGCCATCAACGGGTTGAGCCATATTAGGAGCGCAATGACTGCGAATGTTGTCAGTGACCCCGAAACTATCTGCGCAAAGGGTCCTAAGAAAGACTGAGCAACCAACTGCGCTTCCGATAGGATCTTGGTGCCCATATCGCCGGAGTGTCGTTTCAAGAAAAAGGTATAGGGCTGTCGCAAATACGCTTCGAGCAGTTTGTAGCTGATGCTGTGAATGCGCATTTGAATAAAACGGCTCATAGCCCAAACGCGCAAAATTTGTAGCGCTGAAGCGCCAAGTACGACCATGAAAGAAGCTATCCCTAGAGCCGCCAGAAAATCATAGTCAGATTGAAACCCGCCCAATTCATAAAGCCAACTCAACAACATAGACGTTTCGATGCGTTCCGGCTCACCAAGCACGGTAAGAAAGGGGACAACAGAAAACACCATCGCCGCCGCAGATGCCGCCGCGAAAATCATGATAACTAGGACAAGCAGCGCGTTTCGGCGCTCGCGGCTATCAAATAAAGCCCAGGCTTTCCTTAGAGTATGTGGAGTAGTCATATTTTTAATATTGGAAGTTTGGGCCAAGGCATATAACTTCGAAAATCTAGGTGAGTAGATGCTGAGTTACAAACTTCGAGGTTTGGAGCATTGCTTCGTCAAAGACGGCTGTATTATTTTTGCATTTCGATTTGACGGTGTTTAGAACTATTCAATTCAACGGTATAAATGCACTGCTCTTTTATTGGTTGATAGTCCGATAAGATGAACTTAAAGCCACCGCCTTTGCGCTGCGCGACAATCCTTAAATGTAGCGAATGTGTCGAGCAGAAAATATGTGTTAACGTCAAATAGTGCCGTATATACTGCGCGCTATTCGCATATTAAATTCGTAGGCAACCTCGCCCGATAATGCCGATTGTCGGGGGCGCTAAATGACAGCCGCGGTACGCTTGGCTTGCGGTTCGTTGCACACACCCGAGGAAGTCGAAGAAAGAACTAAGCCTCCGGTGGCAGCGATAACTTCGCACCATTGCGAAATTGGATGTCCTGCGAAGTCAGAGTTTTCTGTCTCACGCTTGTCTGACCCTCGCTTTCGGATGTGTACGAAGTCACGACTAAGCAGCTTAGACATAACTTTGTCGCGCGCCTCTGAGTGTCCCGCGCCGATTGGTAGACAAAAGCCACAAGCCTGTTTGCGCACGAGCTCCGCCAAAGCGCCGCTTTCACTGCTAAGCGCCACGACCTCTCTTTGAGCGGCTAAAATGCCGTACACTTTCGATGGAAAAATCAAACCGTCACACGCTGGATCGAGCGACACGATGTGAAAATCAGGGATTGAGAGGCTTTCCGAAAGCCTTGAGCGATCCTGATAAGGGCGCAAAAGAACGCGACCGTTCGCAATGTCTTCTCCCAACGCGGCTTTCAATTTGGCCAAGCCCGCGCCGCCGCCTATGAAAATAAATCTAAGGTCATTGATAGAACGAGTCTCGCTGACCAACTCAATGATGGTATCGACTGCGTGAGCGCGCCCGAGATTGCCTGAGTAGCCGATAATGATCTCGTCACCTATACCCCACTCCTTTGCCAGCGTGTTTTCGGATCGAGGGATAGGTCTGATGTTTCGGTCACACCAGTTCTCGATGATCTCAATCTGATCGTCTCGAACACCGAAGCCCCTCACGCGCAAAGCCATATCAGGATCGAGCACCACATTGACTTTCGCTGAACGGAGAGACCAGTTTCGGACAGCAATGAGGACCTTGCCGATCGGCCCCTTGGACCAGGTAATCCCGAGCGCGCCGGCAATCTCGGGAAATATGTCCTGGCACCAATTAATGAGTGTGGCCTTTCGCAGTTTCACTGCGAATGCCGCGACGACGGATATCATCGGGGGGTCGGTTTTTGCGATGACGACATCGTTTTTCTTGACGGTGGCGATGAGGCAAAAGAGAGCTGAAACATAGAAGGTGATGTAATCAATCGCTCGACCCAGCACATTTCCTCGACCGAAACGCGTTGTCCAAATGCGCTTAACCCTTACGCCCCTGTGTGCTTCGACAGGATCGAGTGTTTGAGAGGGGCCATCGTATCGCAGACGACTTGTGATCACGATCACTTCGGCTTCGAGCGTTGCTAACTGCTCAGCAAGGTCAGTGAGGAGCTGGCTTGTCGCGGAGTGATCAGGCCAATAGAACCGATTGATTGCGATAACGCGCTGGCCTGTCATATCGATGCCCGTGGTCAAGGTTGCCTGATCCCCATCAGCCTTGCAAAGATGCTGCCGATAATCGCGCCCACCCCAACACCTGCAAGGCTCGCACCAAAATCCAAGATGCTTGCCGTGCGATCAGGGATCGCCAGTTGCGCCGCCTCAACAGCGCCCGCGCATCCCGCCAAACCGAGGACGCCACGCAAAGCATAGGGACGCCAAAGTGACAGCGTCGCAGCAAGACCTGCAAATGCAAGGACGTGGAGGAGAAGGTCGTCGATACGTTGCCCCTGCCAAACGATCCGCGGCGTGGGCACGCGCTCAAAAAACGCAAAGATCGCAATTGCCGCACAAATTGCCCCGACTAGCATGGCAGCAAGGAGCCGAATGATCACGCCGCGTTCTCCAAGAACCATGCATAAGTGTCAGCAATCCCGTCCGACAAAGAGATACTCGGTTCCCATCCGGTTGCGCGAAGTCGATCGATCGACAACAGTTTTCGAGGGGGCCCATCAGGCTTCGATGTATCGGTGCTAATCGTGCCAGAAAAGCCCACTTCGTCGGCGATTAACGCAACGAGCTCTCGTATCGACAGGTCCTCGCCGGTTCCAACGTTGATATGCTCTTCTTCGCTACAATACTACAGGAGATGGACGAGGGCGTCGGCACAGTCGACCATGGGAAAGTGGCGCACAGCGTCAGTATCGACCATGCCCCTTCGTTCCGCATTGAAAATCTGTTTTCCTTCAAGAGGGTACGAGATGGCGCTCATCTAAATCAGCTGCGTCTGTGATTCGCATCGATTTTTACGACTAATTTCGGTGGCAATGGCATCTCAATTGGCCTTCATCGGGTCGCGAAGTAGGAGATCGAACTCAGTCGGCTAAAATCACTGCGCCAGTCGGACGAGATTCGTCGCGTCCGCCACGATCTCATAGTGCTGTTTTCGCTGTCATTAAGATATCCTCAAGCGCGTCCGAACGCATCTTCGAGGCGCTCAATGTCGTCCTCGGCAAGGTAGGAGCCCGATTGAACTTCGATGAGTTCCAGCGGGATGTGACCAGGGTTTGCGAGCCGGTGAATCGCTCCTTGAGGGATATATGTCGACTGGTTTTCAGAAAGCCTCGTCACCTTATCTTCAATCGTGACCTCGGCGACGCCACGAACCACCACCCAGTGTTCCGCCCGATGAACATGACGCTGAAGCGAAAGCTGCGCGCCTGGGTTAACAGTGATCCTTTTAACCTTGAAGCGATCGCCTTCGTCGATGGAATCGTAGCTTCCCCATGGTCGACGAACGAGCCGATGTTCTTGAGCTTGCGTGCAATTTTTAGACTTTAATGTGTCGACGAGAAGCTTCACGTCCTTCGATCGCGACCGATTAGCAACGAGGACAGCGTCGTCTGTAACGGACACAACCAAATCTTGAGCTCCAACGAGGCCGACAGCACTATCACCTGCGTGTACAACGCAGTTCTGTGTGTCGATCAGTGTTGCTTCACCGGTTGCCACATTGCCTCGATCGTCTTTTTCACCGATCTGCCAGAGCGCGTCCCAACTTCCGATATCTGACCATCGGAAATGCGCGGGCACTACGGTCGCCCTGTCTGTTTTTTCCATTACCGCGTAGTCGAATGAGATTTTCGGTGCGTTTGCAAATGCTTCGGCATCCAATCGAATGAAGTTGAGGTCAGATGTCGCTTTAGCTGCGGCCGCCGATGCTGCTTCTCCCAGTTCGACGGCGCTGCGCGAGAGTTCTTCTGCCAAGACATCCGTTCGCATCATAAAATACCCGGCGTTCCAGTAGGCGCCGTTGGCGATGAGATTTGCCGCATCCGCTGGGGCTGGCTTCTCGATAAAACCTGTGACGCGTGAAACCTCCGCTGCGTTTTCGGGTTTTATGTATCCGAAATCGGGTTTTGGCGCGGTCGGGTTTATACCAAAAACAACGATGCGCCCATCGTCTGCAGGCTCTTTGGCGGTCGAAACCGCTTCAAGGAAGAGATCGTCATCCAAAACAACATGATCTGCCGCCAAAACGAGGATGATTGATGTATCGCCATCTCGAGATGCCGCAAAAGCCGCAGCTGCAGCGATAGCGGGCCCTGAATCACGCATGACGGGTTCAAGCAAGATATCGACCTCTATTCCGAGGGATTTTGCCTGTGCTTCGGCATGAAAGCGATAATCGTCATTTGTGATGACTATGGGCTTGGCGAGCAGTCGTTCACCGGTGACGCGAGCAAGCGTTGCCTCATATGTCGACTTGTCTCCATACAGGGGCAAAAACTGTTTCGGCATGGATTGCCTGGATACGGGCCAAAGGCGTGTTCCGGTGCCGCCAGCTAGGATAATAGGTGTGATTTTTGTCATCTAAATCGGTCGGTTGAGTTTCGATATTTTAAGATGTGTAATTGCGAAAAATAGTCTTCCACGCTGCCGCACTTCGGGTGAACGCATGTCCACCAGAATGAGAAGATTTTCGCGGGCAATCCCAAAAGAAACCGCCCGGTGATGTCTTAGTCGTCTGCGGGCGCCAGGCTCTTTCGATCGACTTCAACGGGGATCGGACCCCCAAGAAAAGACAAAAGCACACGAACGCGATCGTCGGCGCGCATTGACTGTAAGATGCCAAGTTGGTCTGCGAAAGGCCCATATAAAAGACGGACGCGATCGCCTGCTTTCAAAGGGTCTTTGAATTGGAGCGTACTGTCGTCGCCCACCGATTCAATCAGGGTTTCGACAACACCGCGTTTCACCGGTGATGGTCGTCCATTACGCATGACGAGGCGCTCAACCCCGATCGTACCGTTTATCGAACGCCACTGCGTGGTCCGTTGATTGAAACGCACAAAAAGGTACCGTGGAAAGACAGCCCGTTTCACATTCAAGATGCGTCGGGCATGTCGGATTGTGCGATCCATCATCGGGAGAAATGTGTGAAAGTCCTGTGCGTCGAGGCGATCTCGCGCGGGTATTTCTTTATGCGGTAAGGAGCGAACGACGAACCAGCGGTCATCGAATTCTTGCGCCGTTACTTGATCCATACCGCTCATGGCACCAAAAGTTCTTGTCCGTTCAATGACGATACGGGCGGAGGGGATATCATCGCGAAACAAATGTCTAGATTAAAATTGCTGCGCTGCGATGTCGCTCAAGTTATTGATTAATGGGGAAAATAATTCCCGTTTTGCGTGCGCTTTGACCGGTAACTCGAAGAGAGGGCGTATAGTTACCATCACTGGCTGGGCGGCTTCAATCATGAGACGATTCTGTGCCACTTGTTATTGACGTTCCCGCGATTCAACCCCGGCGCGGACGATACAGACTTGTGAGTTGGGTGTTCCGATTATCGGGCATGCTTGCCATGGCCGCTGTGGTTGCGAGTGCCACCTGGTTTGGCCTTCGCGCTTTAGACCGCCAGTCTACACCTTACGAGATCTCACCTGCAAAAAAAGGCGATAAGCAGGCAGTCTTTGCACCGCTCTCCCAAGTCTTTACTGACCTTGCGTTCCAGGGCCAAGCCGATATCTCAAAAGGGGTCATCGCGCGCCCGATATGGCCAATACCGCAGGCTTGCAGCACTCTCACGCGTTCCTCTTTCGAGATGGTCGAAGTCCTTGACACGAGACAAGACCGTTGCCTTCTCACCATTGGCCTCCTCAAATCGAGTGAACGAGACATTCACCCTCCAATGCCAATCGGGTCATTATTTCTTCAATACCAAGGTGACGTGCTTCGCGGCGGCAGAACGCTAAGACTTAAGATTAATCTTTTTGAACGAGAGACAGCGCGAATTGGTTACGATCTAGCGATCAAGAAAATTTTGATGATCGCTGAAACTATTGGCTTCGAACTCGACGATGACGTTGTCTCCTTTCTCGACCGAGGTCGCAGTTTTAGGATGAGTCGTCGCGGTGTTGAGGTGGACTTCCTTCAAGAACGTCTATCGGAAAACCGCTACAACCTGATTTTCACGTTCGAAGAGTTTAGCGGACCACGGTTCACCGATAGGTTTTCCATCGATACCCCGTGAACGTATTCAGGCGAAAAACCCAATTTTTTATCGAGCCTCGACCCGAGCTAGGGACAAAAGTGGATTGGCGCTGACAGCGCCTTCAGCCAGATTTCCACTGTTAAATAATCCTCAATCCCGAAAGTGATAGAAACATTACTCGGGAGACCTATCTATGGTTGCAATGTATATGGTGTTTGCAGCACTCGGCGCGACAGCCGTCAGACTTAGCGCGCCCTTAGCAGCGTTGGCCGCCTGCGCAATGATGGTCATTGCGGTGATCGTTGGGCTTCTGTCTGGCTTTGCGGTCCTTCCAACGCTCGCAATGGCGTTTCTCGCGGTCGGCGCGTTCCAAGTCGGCTATGTGATCAGTGTCGCGATCGCGGCCAATGCTCGACGCGCGCAATCCGGTCTAACTACCAACCCATGACTAAATACCCGTCACGGTTGCTCAAAGAAATCGCAACTCGACCTTCAGGAAAATGGTTGAATTAAGGTAATTCTTTGACGGGCTGTTCTTCTAGTTGAAATAACGTTTCGTTAGCTTTAGCGTTTTCGCAGAGCGGGGGATTTGCGCTCGGAGAACCTACATTGAAACGTCACGCTCATCTGTCGATCGACTGCGCGCTTGTCGGCATCGCCGCTATTTTGGCATTTGCCTTCCGGCATCTCTCGACCATCGATACGATCATGCGGCCTGGTTTGGGTCTCTACTTAATCGTCTCGCTGGCCTTGGCGGTCATCGTTTTCTCAGCATCGCGCCTTAGCCAGCGTGTGTGGCGGTACTTCTCGTTCCTCGACATTTTTCGTGTTGTTTCAGTGGTTGGGTTGGTCGTGCTCCTCGCGTGGTCACTGACATTCCTCATAAATCGCTCAGATATGATCCCTCGTGCGGTGCCCATCCTTCACTGGGTGATAGCCTCTGGCCTTTTGTGCGGAGCACGAGCGTTTGCCCGTCTGGTTTTTGCGCCAGAGCGATCTAAAGCGTTTCCAATGCAAGGTTCGGACGCGAGAAGTGTTCTGGTTGTTGGAACCGAGGACTTAGCAGAATTGTATCTCCGGTGCGTGCGACGGCTCGGCGCTGGTCGAGTCCATGTGGCTGGCATCCTCGATGAAAACACGACCATGCAGGGGCGCGTTCTTTCCGGGGTGAGCGTCCTTGGCCAGCCGGTTGGCATTTCGGACATTGTCAATGCACAGGCCGTACATGGCGTCGAGATTGATCGCATTATCGTTGCGACACGCTTTACCGAGTTGACTGAAGCAAGCAGGGAAGCCTTGCGCGCATTTGAGAAACGAAGCGGACAGTCACTCGAGTTTTTCGAGGAGCGACTAGGCTTTAACTTTGAACCCGTTGCGGCCCAGGCGCAAGCGGCGCCTTATCGGACTTTCGAGGCGCCCACGCGTGTCATTTATCCCAAGGTGAAGCGTATAATCGACATTGTCGGCTCCGCGGCACTTATCGCAATCCTATCGCCATTGATTGCGATGGTTTGGATTATGACGCTGGTTGATTTCGGCTCGCCTGCATATTTTTGGCAAGTCCGCCCGGGTCGCAGCGGCCGCCCATTCCGAGTGCTCAAGTTTCGCACCATGCGCGGTGCCCACGACGTCCAGGGCAACCGAATTCCGGATGCGGACCGGACAAGTCCTGTCGGGGAGGCGTTCAGGAATTATCGGCTTGATGAGTTGCCTCAGCTTTTCAACATCCTCAAGGGCGACATGTCTTTTATCGGGCCGCGTCCCCTTCTTCCAGTCGACCAGCCGACATTCATGGATCTTCGTCTGAGCGTTCGCCCGGGTTTGAGTGGTTGGGCGCAGATTAATGGTGGTCGCGACCTGCCAAAGGAAGATAAAGCTGCACTCGACGCCTGGTACGTCAATAACATGTCGTTTGCGCTCGATGTTGAAATCGTCTTCAGAACGATCAAATTTTTGATTTCCGGCGAGAAACCCCCTGAGCATAAGATCCTGTTTGAGGCGCGACAATGCGTTAGGCAGATGAGATCAAATGGTCTTGGCGGAACTGTCGCGAACTCGGCTGGGTCCTAGCCGCACTCATCCTCGGTATGGCAGTTTTTCTCTGTTGGAATTGACCATTCCGGCAACGCCGTGTACTGACACATCCAACGTGCAAAGACCGGCAATCGCGGGTCTTGCAATCATTCCTAGATAATTTGCCGCACTCATTGTGGCTCGCTAGAAAGGTGAGGAACCGCGTTCCTTTTCGATTGCCATGAAAGTGAAGAATTCGCTCAAATCGCTCCGTTCCAGGCACAAAGACAACCGTATTGTCCGCCGCAAAGGCCGCGTCTACGTCATCAATAAGACGGTTCGTCGTTTCAAGGCGCGTCAAGGCTGACGCTTCCAAGAGCGTCATATTAGCGGAATTCAATCGTTTAGTGCTCAACGTCGCGTGACCGACGTTGACCCGTGGAGCAGCCGCGCCATACTGACTGTATGAGCGCGCACAAAATTTTTTATGGTTTCGTCTTACTCTCAATAGTGGCCGTAAGCGCGCCCGCTGCTTCAGACGATAAGGTTCTGTCGTCGACCGATGATCAAGCGGATCCTCCGGTGGTCGAAAAGTCCGGCTACGCGCCGCAAACCCTCGACGATTTTTTTGCTGTCCTTTCGGCCGCACCAGACGAGCCATCCGCAAAAGCTGCAGAAGCGCAGATCTGGCGCATGTGGAATGAGTCGGGCAGCGTTACGGTTGACCTTTTGATGCAGCGTGCTCGGTCTGCGATGAACAAAAAATCATACTCGCGCGCACTCCAGATCCTCGACTCCGTCATCGAACTCGACCCAGAATATGCTGAAGGTTGGAATCGCCGCGCGACGGTGCATTTTCTGATGGAGAACTTTGGCGAGTCGCTTGGTGATATTCAGCGTACAATCGCGCTAGAGCCTCGCCACTTTGGTGCGATCAGCGGAATGGCCATGATCTTCCAACGGATTGGGGATGACGAGGCTGCACTTGAAGCCTATCGCCGGGTTCTGTCGATTCATCCGTTCATGGGCGACGCTGAGAAAGCGGTGGAGGATCTCGCGGACGACGTGGAAGGCCGAGGGATTTAAGCCTCCCAGTTCGACATGATCGCGGTTTTCGATCTTGCGGTTTTAGCCGCTCTTCTTTGTTTCTTTGCGCTTTTTACAAGCTACCACGCCCGACGAATTGAGAAAGACCACCCCCCGATTGGATCACTCGCGTCCGTCGACGGCCACGCCTTCCACTACGTCATACGCGGCGACCTTCGCGAAAATGTTTCACCGATCGTGGTCATTCACGGCGCAAGTGGAAACCTGAGTGATACGGTCATGGCATTTGAAGGCCTGGCTTTTGATCGCCCGGTGATTTTCATCGATAGGCCAGGTCTCGGTTGGAGTGAGCGGGCTACGGGAAGGCATGCCGCAACGCCGCGCGCGCAAGCAAAAGCCGTGCTTCAGCTACTGGATAGTTTGGACGTGACATCCGCCCATGTCATCGGTCATAGCTTCGGTGTAGCGGTGGCTCTTGCTATGGCCCTCGAAGCGCCAAGCCGTGTCGAACGCTTAGCGCTTCTCTCGCCCGTGTCCCATCCCTGGCCCGGAGGCGTCCTCTGGTACTACCAGGTAGCGGCACTTCCGGTCGTTGGTGCTCTCTTTGCCCGAACGCTTGTCATGCCGATCGGATTGAGGCGTGTCCCTTGTGCTTCGAATTCGGTTTTCTCGCCCTCTGACGTTCCTGAGTCCTATGCCATGCGGTCAGGCGCCGAATTGGTGCTCACCCCGAAACGCTTCCAGGCGAACGCGCGCGACATTGTTGGCCTGTTCGCCGAAGTCACGCGCGACGCGCCCGCGTATTATTCTATTGAGAACGAAACGCTGATTGTAACGGGCGATGCTGACACGGTGGTTTGGCCGTCAATCCATGCAAGCGCATTGGCGACTTCACTTCCACGCGCCGGGCTTCATGTCTTGGAAAACACGGGCCACATGAGCCACCATCATGCGGCTACGCATGCGCTTTTGGAGGCATTCTTCAGCGAGAGTAACGCTGGTCGTGAAGATCAAAGAGCGGCCTGACCGTTAATCTGAAAGGTTTGCTTTCGCTCCGATGAAAGCGATGCGGAGAAGGTTGGTTGCCCCCGGTGTGCCAAACGGAACCCCAGCGGTCACGATGATCCGTTCGCCAGGTTTTGCAAACCCTTCCTGAAACGCGATCCGGCAAGCGCGGTCGACCATGTCGTCTTCGTCTTTTGCGTCATCTGTGAGCACGCAATGAAGCCCCCAAACGAGCGCGAGCCGACGAGCCGTCTCACGTTTCGGTGTGAGAGCGATGAGGGGTTGGAAGGGGCGTTCCCTTGCCATGCGGAGGCCAGTCGACCCCGATGAGGTATAGTTGACGATCGCCGATATTCTGAGCGTGTCTGCAATCGCGTGGGCGGCTGCCGAAATTGCGTCAGGCGCTGTTGCTTCTGGCTCTGTGCGCTGGGCATAGATGATGTTGCGATAGTTAGAATCTGCTTCAACGTTTCGCGCGATCCGATCCATTGTTGCGACAGCGTCCGGAGCGTACTTACCAACAGCGGATTCCGCCGACAGCATGATCGCATCGGCGCCCTCATAGACCGCGGTTGCTACGTCAGAGACTTCGGCGCGGGTCGGAACCGGCGCGGTGATCATCGACTCCAGCATCTGCGTCGCTACGACGACCGGTTTACCGGCTCGACGGCAAGCACGGGTCACGCGCTTTTGGAGACCAGGCACCGATTCGAGCGGCATCTCAACGCCGAGATCGCCGCGTGCAACCATGACCGCATCTGATATGTCGATGATCTCTTCAAGTTTTTCGATTGCTTGAGGTTTCTCGACCTTAGCTAGAACCGCAGCCCGACCGCCCGCGAGTTTTCGCGCCTCTGCCATATCTTCGGGTCGTTGGACGAAGGAAAGAGCGATCCAATCGACGCCGAGCGAGGCCATAAACTGAAGGTCAGAACGGTCTTTTTCGGTCATCGCCGCAATGGGCAAAAGCGTATCGGGCAGGCTCACGCCTTTTCGGTCCGACAAAGCTCCGCCTACTTCGACTGTGCAGGTAATGGACTTCTTCGTAACACGGGTCGCGCGCAATCTGATCTTGCCATCGTCCAAGAGGAGCACATGGCCCTTTTCGACGGCTTCGAGAATTTCAGGGTGGGGCAGGTGAATGCGCTTTACATCACCGGGTTTTGTGTTCGCATCAAGCGTGAACGTTGCGCCATTTTCGAGCTGGACGGGACCTTTGGCAAACTCGCCAACGCGAAGTTTTGGCCCTTGAAGATCAGCAAGGATGCCTATCGGTCGCTCATGTTTCACTTCGATCGAGCGGATGGTCTCGTAGAGCTTTGCGGCCGCGTCGTGTTTGGTATGGCTCATATTGATCCGAAACACGTCGGCTCCGGAAAGGAACAGGCTTTCGATTGCGTCTTTTGAAGAGGAGGCGGGACCTAGCGTTGCGAGGATTTTGACTTTCCGTTGTCGTCTCATTCGCGTCTCTAGTTGGCCCCGCTCTGACTTGCTGCATCGGTTGTTTCACCGGCCCCGCCTTGTCCGGCTTGCCCGGGTTCTACGAGCTGCACAGTCCATTCCCGTTCCTGACCGGTGTCAATCTCCAGGAAGCCCGTGCGTGCATATCCTCGGTCATCGCAGTCTTCGATGCCGCGGATTGTGAACATCTTGTCGTGAGTGCACATGAAGGCGCGCCCATTCCATTCGCCGCCCGCATCGTAGTCGATGCCGTAGATGTAATAGTACCGCGCAATCAGCGGCCCGCGTAGCAGTGTTTCGCAGGCATTCCCACCGATATTCCACCAACCTTCGGTGGCCCAGCCACGATCGTCTTTGTAGCCGACCGAGATTCCAATGCGGTTTTCAGTCTTGTTGCATATGCGGAGGTCAGCCTCAGCAGGGGAGGCTAACCCCGCCATTACCGCTGCTCCTAAGGCGATTGGCATGATCGCTCTCACCCTCAGGCGTTTGGTTGCGCCGAAGGACTTCGCTTTTTCAATCCGAACCTTCAATGAGGATGATACGCAGGTCATTGACGTTTGTTTGTGTTGGGCCCGGCGAAAACAGACCGCCAGCCTTGCGAAAAAAGCTCGTGGAATCGTTGTTCGACAAAAGCATGGCGGCGTCAAGGCTACGGCTTAGGGAACGGTTAACTATATCGGGATCGACGATTGCCCCCGCTGGATCGTCGACGAGACCGCGACCACCATCGGCGCCGTCCGTATCTGCAGCAAGTGCCCAGATACCGGAAGCACCATCCAGAGCGATCGCGAGGGCAAGCGCATATTCTTGGTTTGGACCGCCGGTTCCATCGCCCTTTATGGTGACGGAGAGTTCACCACCTGAGATCAGCGCAACCTTTTCGCCACTGGCGTTTGCTTTGCGTGCCTCAGCCGCGTGGGTGCGAGCGATATCTCTTGCTTCGCCAGTAATCTGGTCGCCGAGATTGATGGCGGTGTAGCCTGCTTCGCTGCAGCGCTTTGCAACGGCATCAAGTGAAATCGCCGGTGTTGCAACAAGCGTGTAGCTCGTCTTGGAAAGGGCCGCGTCGCCAGGTTTGATCGTCTCGTTTGCCGGATTAGAGAGCGCTAACCCCACTTTTGAAGCAGGATCACCCCTTGCGCGTTTATGGATCGCGCGTGCATCAACAAGCGTTGTTGGGTCGGCGACCGTTGGGCCAGACGCAATTGCTGATGGATCATCGCCGGCGACATCTGAGATCGCTAGGGTTATCACCGTTGCCGGATGAGCCGCCGCGGCCAGGCGGCCACCCTTGATCTGAGAGAGGTGCTTTCGAACGGTGTTGATCTCGTCGATTGCTGCCCCGGACCTGAGAAGAAGGCTTGTTACGTTCTGCTTGTCCGCAAGTGTCAGCCCGTCGACTGGCGCCGAAAGGAGCGCCGAGCCGCCGCCCGACAGGAGAACGAGCACAAGATCATTTTCGCCTGCGTTCTTCGCCGCCTGAAGGAGTGCTTTGGAGCCCAAAACGCTGCCTTCATCTGGAACCGGGTGCCCTGCTTCGATTAAGCGGAAATGCTTGAGCGGCTGCGTATAGCCGTGCCGGGTGACCGCGATGGCTTCAATCCGCCCGGACGAAAACGCATCGTCGCCGTAATGCGCCTCCGCCGCGCGCGCCATCGCGGCACCGGCTTTTCCAGCCGACAGGATGATAAGACGTCCGCGGTCGGGTAGGGGCGGCCAATGCCCCTCGAAACAATGGTCTGGATGGGCTGCTCGAACGCCGAGCTCATAGAGGCTTTCAAGAAACTCGCGCATATCTATCCGTCTATCGATTTCGAAGGCCGACCGCGGGCCACGACGACGCCAAAAATGATAAGCATGGCCCCTGCAACCTGAAGCGGTGTCAGCGCTTCAGCAAGCACCACCCAGCCAAGAAAGGCGGCGGCCACGCCCTCCAGGAAAATCACCAGCGACGAGAAACTTGCAGCAAGCTTGCCAAGCGCAACCGACAATAAGCCCTGGCCGCCGACCTGCGCTATCACTGCCAAAATGAGGAGCCACCAAAAGCCGGCCCAACTTTGTGGAAAGAGATGTGCCTCAAATAAGAGTGCGGGCGGAAGGAGAAAGGCGGCTGTCACCGCCGTCGACCAGAACATTACGGTTCCAGCCGGTATCCCGCGAAGCCGCGTCTTGCCCATGGTGATGATGTAGGCGGCGAAGAACATTCCGGTCAGCATGCCGTAGGCGTCGCCCGAAATTCGCTCCGGCGCGAAAGCGATGCTCGTGCCCAAAAGAAGCGTGCCGCCGGAAAGGCAAATCACCAGACCGAGTGTCTGGTTGCGGCTGATTTTTTCCTTGAAGATCAGCCAACCAGCTAGAAGGACGAATACGGGTGAGAGGGTCGCGAAAAATGTCGCGTTCGCGACAGTCGTATTGACGATCGAGAGATGCCAAAAGAAGAGGTCCCCGGCGAAAAAGAAGCCCATCAATAAGATGCCGCGCCATGGCAGTCGGTCATTGGTGTCGCCCACCAAGGGTGAGCTCCGCTCCCAGCGCATCCATGCCCACAGAAACGGCAAGGCGAGCGCTGCACGCCAGAACGCACTCGCAAAGGGACCAACGTCCGCCAACCGCACGAAAATCGGTGATGCGCCCATCGCAATTGCCCCTACCACGACGGCGAGGACGGCGAGATCGTCGCGTCGCTCTGCGGTCTGGTCAGTAGCTGCAGTCATTCGGTAACGGCTCGAGCAGAAGAAACGGCACGCGGCACCATGCGAATTCGCGCCGTCTATTGCAACGCCCGCGTCGGACTCCTAAACAGAAGCATCTGCACTGAAAGCCCCGATGACAAACGCCTCATTTGAACTCGTGCCCGGGGACGCTGCCACGGGCTTCCTTATCCTTTGCGACCATGCCTCGAACCGTATACCGCCCGAATTGGGCGATCTCGGTCTCCCGCGCGCGCAAATGGAACGGCATATCGCGTATGATATTGGCGCGCGGTCCGTGTCCCTGCTGCTTGCTGAAATGCTTGGATGCCCTGCGGTGCTTTCGACATTCTCTCGTCTTGTGATCGATCCCAATCGCGGAGAGGACGATCCGACCCTCGTGATGCGGATCTCTGATGGCGCGATTATTCCGGGAAATGCGGATCACGATGCTGAGGAGCGGGAGCGACGACTGAACGCTTACTATCGGCCGTATGACGATGCGGTCGGTCAGGCTATCGACACCGCAATCGCGGCTGGTTATCCGCCGACCCTCGTTTCGATCCATTCATTCACGCCGCTTTGGAAATCCGCTCAAAGACCTTGGGATATCGGCATCTTGTGGGACAAAGATCCGCGCTTTGCCGTCCCGCTGATCGCGGCTCTTCAGGCCGGGGGTGATCTCATTGTCGGAGACAATGAGCCCTATTCCGGTCAACTTGCCGGAGACATGATGCATCGTCAGGGCACCATGCGGGGCCTACCGCACGCCTTGATCGAGCTCCGCCAAGACCAAGTCGAATCCCACGAAGGCCAGGCGCGATGGGCAAACCGGCTCAGTGATGTGATCACCGGTCTTTCGGGGCTGGAGGGCCTCGGACAGATCAGATATTACGGCTCCTCAGGCGTTATCGCTGAAGCGGAGCAACCATCATGACCATACCGACCGATGACACAGCCGAAAAACTCGAAGCTGCAGTTTTCCGGAGATTGGTGTCGCATCTTCAAAACCGGACAGATGTCCAAAACATCGATTTGATGAACTTGGCTGGTTTCTGTCGAAATTGTTTGTCGAACTGGTATGTCGACGCCGCGAAAGAAGTGGGACTTGATCTCGCGAAAGAGACAGTCCGCGAGCACGTCTACGGCATGCCGTACGGCGAATGGAAAGAGAAGTTTCAAACCGAGGCGACACCGGACCAGAAGGCTGCGTTCGACGCCAACAACACCCACTGAGACTCCGAACGACTGAGGATTAGGAATGGTTGATCCGACCGGCGCCGCGCGCGACCAACTCAAAGCATTTGTCTCGCGAATTGAGCGACTGGAAGAGGACAAGCAAGCGATCGCCGAAGACCTCAAACAAGTCTATGGCGAAGCAAAAGCCATGGGCTTTGACACAAAGACGCTTCGCCAGGTCATACGTTTGAGGAAAAAGGACGTCGAGGAACGCCAGGAGGAAGAGGCGATGCTCGATCTTTATCTTCAAGCGCTGGGCATGATCCCTGGGGGTATCGAGCCTGGGCCCAACGAGTAGCCTTCACAGCGATCGTATTTGAGATCAGTTGCTGGAGAAAAGCCGGTTGACCAAACCAGCTTGGCGCTTTGCAGGGGCCTTAATGCGCTTGACGGCAAGCGGTTTGATCGATGGCCCTTCGAATGCCCCGATCGCAGGCGTTGGTGCAGTTTTGCCAAAATAGCTCACCACGATCATGTCGCTCGTGACGCTTAGGAAACCGTCACCCTGTGCAGTTGGATGCACGAAATGGCGAGTGTCGCCGGTGCGTGACGCAAAAGATGCAGTCATCGGTTTAGGCTCTGCGCGAACGAGAGATCCAACCATTTCGGTCGGGAAAAGCCGACGTGGTTTGCCTGGAATCGTGCGATTTGGTTGTTGACGGGGGCGCTGCGTGGTTGCGCGAGGTTCGTCCGGTGTACCGAGTTCAGAAAGCGGTAGGCCGCCGCGGATAATGCCTGCGATTGGGTCTGCTAGGATGTTACCGCCGCGTTCAATACCAGCCCTGGCGTAAGCTGCCGCGATTGCTGCTTCGTTTTCCCCGGGCGCGCCACTCGCATTCCCAACTTGGTCCGGAAGATTGGCGACAATGATCTCGCCCGTGCCTGGACTTGTTGCCGGACGCGAGGGTCGCGGTGCGGGCTGCGTGATCACGAGATCTGTCTCGGCTGAGGCTACAACTGTCTCGTTTTCCTCTGCGGCCGCCTCTGCAAGTGTTTGTTCTCCAGAAACGCCGGTTGCCTCCGCGATGATGGCCGCTGGCCGAATTTCTGGGAGCGGAGCGTCTGCAATCAGGAGATCAGGCGCAGGTGCTTCCGGAATTTCTGGCGCGGCGGGCGCGGTTGGTGTCGGTTCTGGTGCAGCGGCCGGTGCCTCTTCTACCGGTTGTTCAGGTGCGGCAGGTGCGGGGAGGGCGCGACTGACTGCCGGTCGTGCAGCCGGGACCGGTGTCGGTCCTGCTGGCCGAGCATTTGTCGTTGTTGCGGCGCGACGGGCGGCGGCCGATGCGTTGCTGGTGCGAGCTTCCTGCGAGCGGTTCGAGGTCCGATTGGGCGCCGCATCCTGCTGACCGGAATTCTGTCCACCGCGTAGGAGATTGCCGAGAAGGCCCCTATTGCCTTCGCCTTCGACGCGCGCGACGCGGGTTTCAGAATTGCGCGGTCTGCGTCTATCGCCAGCGCGGGAATTCAGCTGCTCAAGTCTCCCGGCTTTCTCAAGACGAGCGGCCTCAGCGTAGCCTTTAAGCGGTTTGCCGTCCGACGGTAGGTGAAGCGTTTTGCCGTCAGGGAAGAGGGCGAGAAGCTGTTTGCGTGTCATCCGCGGCCAAGCCCGAACACCAGCTGTGTCGAGGTGCACAAACGGCGTATTCGCCGACGGATAAAAGCCGACACCGCCAACCTGCTTCTTCAGCGCGATCTTGCGGATTTTCGACGATGAAACGCCCGGGATGAAAAAATCTGTCGCGCGGCCTTGAGTGTGCTGACTGTTTCGCGCCACACCGCGTGACCGACGCCGAAGCGCGGCATTTGTCACGGGCGAACGAAAACCGGAAACAACATGGATCGGGCTTTTAGATCCGGTTTCGCGATGTACTTCCCAGAGAAGGTCGAAGAGTTTGGGGTCCATCTTAGTGGACTCATTTCGGCGCCAGTCTCGGAGGAAGTGGTTGAGCTTTGCCACGCCTTTTGAGTCGTACCGACCGTTGCGGCGAAACGTAATCGAGGCGCGCTCTTTTGTATGGGTATTATAAAGCTCGAGCGTGCGGGTTTGCGCGGTCGCTTCGCCAGGCGTTCCAAGCGTTGCCATTGCTGTCAAAGCAGCGATGGCTAATCCGGTAAAACGCTTCGGCAGGAGGCGCCAACAATGGGAGGCTACGGCCGATTTTTGGTTTTGATACGCGCCGCGCACGGATCCCCCAGTACTCGAAAAGCGCTCAAACCGAGCGTAAAAGAGGCGTAAACTGCGAATTGCAAATTAAGGGCTAAATGTAAACGCAAGTTTAGCGAGAGCCACGGCGTAGAGTTGAAAAGTGGCGATACTGCGACTGAAAACCGTGGATATCCTTTGGGCGTTGAGCGCGCTGCATTTGCAAGTGATCACGCCGTAGGCCGAGGATTTCTGCCGTTTTGCAGGGTGTGAGCCGCTCAGCGACCGGGCGATCGCGGCAGCTTCTTAGCGCCCGCCTCAGATCTTTTGGTAAAGATTAAGGATATTTTTCATTTCCGACAAAAGTGCCGCATTTCATTCGCTGGGTGTGTCCCGGGGAACCCAGGTCACCTATCGACTGTCCAATTCTGAGCCAGTCCGTTGAATGCCGCGTCAATGCGGTTCACAGTCGGCGCGGTGCCGGCTATGCGCTTTCTTGAAGGCCGTAGTCGGCAATTTTCCGATAAAGGGTCGATCGGCCAATGCCCAGGCGCCGTGCAACCTCGCTCATTCGACCGTTATACCGATCGAGAGCCATCCGGATTGCCTCTTCCTCGAGGGATTCCAGCGTCATCACATGACCGTCGTCACGCAGGAGCGAGACTTGACCGTATGATGTGGCCGGCATGGTCGGAGCGGAGGGTTGCACCGGAGTGATACGATCTTCAGCCATCACGGACGGTGCCATGGGTGCCGGACGGACCGGCGGCAGCGGCGTAAGCGCTGGTATTGCGTAACCGTCGACCTGTGCTGCGATTTGCGGGAACTCGCCGATTGTTAGCTCAGACCCGTCGCAAAGGACGACAGCGCGGAAGACCGCATTCTCAAGCTGGCGGACATTCCCTGGCCAATCATAGGCCTGAAGAAGTGCAGTGGCTTCAGCCGAAATGCCATTGATCTTCTTGCCTTCCTCGACGGCAAACCGCGCGATGAAGTGCCGAACGAGATCTGGAATGTCGTCGCGACGGTCTCGCAGAGGCGGCACAAAAATCGGGAAGACATTCAAACGATAGTAAAGGTCTTCGCGGAACTCGCCGTCCTTGACCTGTTCGATCATGTTTCGGTTGGTCGCCGAGATCAGACGGAAATCGACTTTTACCGATTTACGAGCGCCGACGGGATCGACTTCGCCCTCTTGAAGGGCGCGCAGCAGTTTCACCTGAGCGTTTGGTGGAAGTTCGCCGACCTCGTCGAGGAAGAGCGTGCCGCCATTGGCTTCAACAAACTTGCCGACGTGTTTTTCCGTGGCGCCCGTGAACGCGCCTTTCTCGTGACCGAAAAGGATCGACTCTACGAGGTTCTCGGGGATCGCGCCGCAATTGACCGTGACGAAGGGTTTTGCTTTGCGGTCGGAGCATCCTTGGATCGCGCGAGCAATCACTTCTTTACCGACGCCGGATTCGCCCTCAATCAAGATTGGGATATTTGACGTTGCGCCACGGGTGCCAAGATGGATCACCCGGTGCATTGATTCAGAGCGCGTTACGAGATTGTCGAACGTCATCGTGCCCGATGCAGCACGTTTGATGCGTTTGATCTCGCCTTCGAGCGCGTTCACCTTCAACGCGTTCGACATCGAAACTTGAAGCCGTTCGGGCGAGACGGGCTTAACGACGAAATCAAACGCCCCCGCCCGCATTGCCGAAACCACTGTTTCAATGCCGCCATGCGCCGTCTGCACGATGACCGGTTTCACGATCCCTTGCTTTTTCATGCCTTCCATGACGCCCATGCCATCTAGGTCGGGCATCACAAGGTCGAGAATGACTAAGTCAATCGAGCCTGCCTCGGGTCCAGACAGGCGTTCCAGCGCGTTTTCACCGCTTTCCGACGATACAACGTCATAGCCAAATCGCTTGATCGCTTCTTCCAAGAGCCGGCGCTGAACCGGATCGTCATCGACAACAAGAACTTTACCTGACATGGGCGATCCAAGACGTCTTGGCGTACGCTCTTTGGCGCAGCCTGGAGGGAATTCGACCCAGACAATGGCTGTGAAATGTAAAAGGGGCCTTAAGGATCATTTTTCGTTGTGGTTTGCGATGTTCCGCCGCAAGAGCGTTTTTGCCTGTGTGTCCAAGCATTTGACGTCGCGCGGGTTGAACTTCCTGCGGCTCCGGTCAATATTTCGGTCAACGCCGGATGTCGTCGCGGCGGGTATCATCAATGAGGTCTGACATGAGAGCGTTCGCGCGCACCACTCTTCCTGCGTTATCCGGCGCTTCGGCGGCGAAAACTGAGGTCTTGCCTGAGTGGAACCTAACCGATCTCTATACGTCGCCCGAATCGCACGATGTGCGTGATGATATGGACTCGGTCCTGACGAGGTCGAAAGCATTTGAAGAGGCATTCCGAGGAAAGCTGTCTGCCGATGCGGATCTCATCTCAAAGGCGGTTGCAGACTACGAAGCGCTGCAGGACACGCTTGGTCGCCTCATCTCTTTCGCCGGTCTTACTTACGCGGGCGATACATCCGATCCAGCGCGCGGAAAATTTTACGGCGACGTGCAGGAACGCATCACGGCTGCGTCGTCCCATCTCCTCTTTTTCGAGCTCGAGCTCAACCAGTTGAGCGATGCAGACATCGAAGCGCTTTGTCGGGATGATCGCATTGCGCATTATGAGCCGTGGCTGACGGATATTCGCAAGGAAAAGCCCTATCAGCTCTCGGAGGACGTCGAGCGCCTTTTCCACGAAAAATCAGTGACCGGTCGTGGTGCCTGGAACCGGCTCTTTGATGAGACCGTAACCAGTTTGAGCTTTGACGTTGACGGCGAAACGCTCGCGATTGAGCCGACGCTCAATTTTCTCCAAGATCAGGATGGCAAAAAGCGTGAGGCGGCGGCGCGCGCGTTGGGGCAAACCTTTTCCAAAAACATTCGCACCTTCACCCTGATCACCAACACGCTCGCGAAGGACAAGGAAATATCCGACCGCTGGCGCGGCTTTGAGGATATCGCGAGCTCCAGGCACCTGGCGAACCGCGTCGAACCGGAGGTTGTCGACGCCTTGGTGTCGAGCGTTCGAAACGCTTATCCAAAACTCTCCCATCGATATTATCAGATGAAAGCGCGGTGGTTCGGCGCGGACGCGATGGATTATTGGGATCGGAACGCGCCGCTCCCGTCAGTCGAGCAAAAAAACTACCCCTGGTCAGAGGCGCAATCGACTGTGCTCGATGCCTATGGCGGCTTTTCGCCAAAAATGCGCGAAATCGCGGAAGTGTTTTTCGACAAGAACTGGATCGACGCTCCCGTGCGGCCAGGCAAATCGCCGGGAGCGTTCTCGCATCCAACCGTACCGTCGGCCCACCCTTACGTGCTCTTGAACTATCAGGGTAAGCCGCGCGATGTCATGACACTCGCTCATGAACTTGGCCACGGGGTTCACCAGGTCTTGGCGAGCGAACAGGGGCCGTTGATGGCGCCGACACCGCTCACGCTTGCAGAGACCGCCAGCGTCTTTGGTGAGATGCTAACGTTCAAGGCGATCTTGAAAGCGACAACGGATCCCGTCCGCCGCAAAGCGCTGCTTGCGTCCAAGGTCGAGGACATGATCAACACGGTCATCCGTCAGATCGCGTTCTACACCTTTGAGCGGGATGTCCACACCGCGCGCCGCGAAAGCGAGCTAACCGCCGATACGCTTGGCGATATCTGGATGAAAGTGCAGGGCGAGAGCTTGGGCCCCGCGATCCGCCTCGACGATGATTATCGGACGTTTTGGGCGTATATCCCGCACTTCATTCATTCGCCGTTTTATGTCTACGCCTACGCCTTTGGCGATTGCCTCGTGAATTCGCTATATGCGGTCTATGAGAACGCCGATGACGGCTTCCAGCAGAAATATTTCGACATGCTTTCAGCCGGTGGCACCAAGCACCATTCGGAGCTTTTAGCGCCGTTCGGTCTGGATGCGTCCGATGCTGGCTTCTGGTCGAAAGGCCTCGGGGTCATCGAAGCGCTGATTGACGAATTGGAAGCGATTGACGCGTCGCTCTCGCCGGAGTGATACCGCACGCGGGCGCATTCAAACCGGGGCACAAACCGTTTGCCATTGGATTAAGGCCGCTCGGAGGTGACCCTTGGATCGAGCCGGAGCCATCGCTTGGGTACTACCTCGCGGAGAAAGAGGTGCTGTTCTCAAGCGATTTGCCTAAGGTCTGGATGGCCAGAGGTGACACAGAAGCCGCCCAAGCTGAGTGCCTTGATCTTCTGATCTCGCATCTGACAGACCGCCACTCTGAAACCTATGCACCAATAAAAAACGGCGTCAGGCTTGGTTTTGAAGACCTCCATTTCGGGACTGAGCCACCGCTTCTTTTCGCGTCACGACTGGTGGCTGACGATCTCGTTCTCATGCGCAAATGCGACGATGGTTGGCGGTTGGTGGCAGCTTCCCTGTGCTTCCCGTCGAGCTGGAGTCTGGCGGAGAAATTTGATCGACCGATGGAAGCGATCCACGAGCCCGTCCCCGATTATGAGGGGCGGATGGACGCTCTCATCAATCGCGTCTTCGACAATCTAAAGCCGGACCTTCCCGTCTATCGCTACAACTGGTCGATCTACGACACGATCGATCTTCATCGACCAGAACCGCATGAAAATCGCTCATTCCGGTTCGGCACATCGCTCGAGCCGGAGCGCGTTTTTATTCGAACCGAGCGTCAGACATTGGCGAAGATGCCAGAGAGCGGCGACATCCTCTTCACCATCAAGATTAGTGCTGCGTCACAGGCAGATTTGGCTTCCCGCTCTCAATTGTGGCGTGACGCCTTTGCCGGGCTTGCCGACCAGATCGAGGGCATGACCGAGCCACAGCTCGAATACAAAAGCATCGCTGATCACCGGGATAAACTTCTGAGGTTGCTTTTGGCCGCACCGGTTGGCAAGGCGCCAGGGTCTTCTATTTCTGAGGGTCTGGACCACGCGGAGCAGCGATCGACATGAGTGACGAGAGTAATCGGTTTTCAAGGCGCGTGCAGCGCTATGCAAGCGTCGGCACGAATGTTGGCGGTGCTGCCGCTAAGCTCGCCGCAAGCCGTCTCTTTGGCATGGACGTCAACAATCAGCGAAATGCCCAAGATCTTGCTCAAGCGCTCGGCGGACTAAAGGGGCCGCTGATGAAAGTGGCGCAGTTGCTCTCGACAATTCCGGAAGCGCTGCCGCCCGAATACGCGGCCGAACTCTCGCAGCTCCAGGCTGACGCCCCGCCCATGGGGCGGGCTTTCGTGCGCCGCCGCATGGCAGCAGAGCTTGGGGCGGGTTGGCGCTCGCAATTTGCGACATTTGAGCAAGACGCAACGGCGTCGGCCTCGCTCGGTCAGGTCCACCGCGCAACGCTTCACGACGGGGAAAAAATTGCCTGCAAACTGCAATACCCGGACATGGAGTCAGCGGTCGAAGCGGACCTCAATCAGCTCAAGGTGTTGTTCGCGATCCATCGCCAGATGGACGCCGCAGTCGACACGACCGAAATCCTAAAAGAGATCGGCGCGCGAGTGCGAGAAGAATTGGATTACACCCGGGAAGCGAGCCACATGGCGCTTTACGGGCAGATTTTTGAAGACCACCCGCTCATTCGAGTGCCTGAAATCGTTGAAGACCATTCCACCAAGCGCCTTCTCACCATGACGTGGCTCCAGGGCACGCGCCTGCTCGATTACAAGGATTCGTCGCTTGAGATCCGCAATCGTCTGACCGAGGCTTTGTTCAAGGCGTGGTGGTATCCATTTTCCAATTACGGCGTAATCCACGGCGATCCGCACCTTGGAAACTACACCGTGTTTGAAGAAGATGGCGAACCGGGTGGCATCAACCTCCTCGATTACGGTTGCATCCGCATTTTCCCGCCTGGCTTCGTTAAAGGCGTGATCGACCTCTATCACGGGCTCGATCGCGGCGATAACGACCTTATTGCGTCAGCCTATGAACGGTGGGGTTTCCGAAATCTCTCCCGTGACCTCATGGACGTTTTGAACAGCTGGGCCGCGTTCATCTATGGTCCGCTTCTCGACAATCGCGTGCGCACAGTGGCGGATGGGATTTCGCCTGGAGAATATGGCCGCAAACAAGCCTTCCATGTGCATCAGCAATTGAAGGAGAAGGGCCCCGTCACCATACCGCGCGAATTTGTTTTCATGGACAGAGCGGCAATCGGACTTGGTGGCGTATTCTTGCATATGCAGGCCGAACTGAACTTTTACGCACTTTTCAATGAAACGATTGAACGATTTGACGAAAAAACCGTCACATCCGTCCAATCTGCAGCGTTTCAATCGGTCGGCCTGACACCGCCAGAGATGGCCGCCGCATAAGTCTCAAAACGTCGCAGCATTTTACCCCGGTTGTCGGGCTGAAAACGCTGTGTTAGTGCGCAGCTTGAAAGAAAAGTAGAGTTGCCGAGATGGAAATGGCCGACGAAAAGCCCCCTGAAATGGACTATGATGAGCACAACAAGACATATGCTATGTTTTTGTTTGGCGCGAAGTGGGGCACCATTGCGGTCGTAGTCGTCCTCATCCTGATGGCGATTTTCCTCCTGTAGGCTTTTCCACGAAGTTTAAATTATCAACAGTCCGGTTAAAACGAGCCGGTTCCTCCCGCCTTTCGGGTCTTGACTATGAAGATCGCAGTTCTTGCAGAAACAGACGATAATGAGCCGCGCGTTGCGGCGACGCCGGAGACGGTAAAGAAGTATATTGGTCTTGGCGCCGATGTCGCCGTGGTGAAGGGCGCGGGCGCGAAATCGCATATGGCTGACGACGCGTTCAAAGACGCAGGTGCGTCCGTTGCAGCGTCTGCATCGGCGGCTTGCAAGGGCGCTGACGTGGTGCTTTCCGTGCGGCGTCCCGATGCCAAAACCATCAAAGCGATCGACAAGGGTTCGGCCCTGATTGGCATGCTTGACCCCTACGGCGCTGAAAAGGATGTTGAGGCAATCGGCAAAGCGGGCATTGATGCCTTCACCATGGAATTCATGCCGCGCATTACCCGCGCGCAGGTCATGGACGTCCTGTCGTCGCAAGCAAACATTGCTGGTTATCAGGCCGTCATTGTCGGTGCAGCAAACTACGGTATGGCGATCCCAATGATGATGACCGCGGCCGGAACCGTGCCCGCGGCGAAAGTCTTTGTCATGGGCGCAGGTGTGGCCGGTCTTCAAGCGATCGCAACCGCGCGCCGCCTTGGCGCGGTCGTCACCGCAACGGACGTTCGCGCAGCAGCGGGAGAACAAGTCGAATCTCTCGGCGGCAAGTTCATCATGACGGAAGCGCTAAAGGATGCATCGGGCGATGGCGGCTATGCGCGCGAACTCACCGATGACGAGAAAAAAGCGCAGAGCGAACTCGTCGCGGGTCACATCGCGAAGCAGAACATTGTCGTCACGACGGCCCTCATTCCGGGTCGCCCAGCCCCTGAACTCGTTTCAGCCGACATGGTCAAATCCATGTCAGCCGGTAGTGTCATCGTCGACCTCGCAGCCGAGCGGGGAGGCAATTGTGCGCTCACCGAGCCTGGCAAAACGATCGACGTGAACGGCGTCAAGATCATCGGTACGCTCAATCTGCCTGGCCAGTTGGCCGCCACGGCATCGAACCTCTACTCTCGCAATCTTTATGCCTTTGTCGAAACCATGGTCGACAAAGACGCAAAAGCCTTGAAGGTCGACTGGGACGATGAACTGGTCTCGGCCACAAACCTCACCCGTGGCGGCGCGGTCGTGCACCCCGCGTTCGCCCCGGCTGAGAAAGCCTCTTAAAGTCAAGGACGTTCGATCATGAGTGACATGACCGCAACCGAAGCCGCGGAGAAGGCAGCCGAAGCCGCCGCTACCGCTCAAGAAGCCGCGACACAGGCGCAAGGGTTTGCTGATGCGGCGCTCGCTGCCGCGTCCTCCGGCACAGAGGCAATTGCTGCTGCCGCCGGCGTTGATCCCTTTATCTTCCGGATCGCGATTTTCGTGCTTGCGATCTTCGTGGGCTATTACGTCGTCTGGTCAGTGACCCCAGCGCTCCACACGCCGCTGATGTCGGTCACCAACGCGATCTCCTCGGTTATCGTTGTCGGTGCGCTTCTGGCCGTGGGATCGTCTGCACTGACGGGCATCGAGGGCGCAGGCTGGTCGCAGCTGTTCGGTTTCCTCGCGCTCGTCATGGCGAGCGTGAACATCTTTGGCGGGTTCCTCGTCACGCAGCGCATGCTCGCAATGTACAAAAAGAAAGAGCGGTAGGAGTTCTTCCCGATGTCGGCCAACCTTGCCGCGATCCTGTATCTCGTATCAGGTGTTCTCTTCATTCTCGCGCTGCGTGGGCTCTCGAGCCCTGAGACGTCGCGCCAAGGCAACCTTTTCGGCATGGTCGGAATGGGGATCGCCGTTGTCACCACGCTGTTGGTAGCGGCGCCAAACACCGGCCTTTCTATGGTGTTGATCGTCGCCGGTATCGGCATTGGTGGCGGCCTTGGTGCTTACATTGCGCGCCAAGTGCCCATGACTGCGATGCCGCAGCTTGTGGCCGCGTTTCACTCACTCGTCGGCCTCGCTGCCGTCTTCGTCGCAGCCGCAGCGCTCTACACGCCGCAAGCGTTCGGTATCGGCGCACCTGGGTCGATTTCGACGGCAAGCCTGGTCGAAATGGCGCTCGGTGCCGCAATCGGCATCATTACCTTCTCCGGCTCGATCATCGCGTTTGCCAAGCTTGACGGGCGCATGTCTGGCGCGCCGATCATGTTGCCAAACCGGCATCTCATCAATATCGGCCTTGCAGCCGCAGTTGTGCTCCTCATTGTCTGGTTGGTTGCAAGTGAAAGTCACGCAGCGTTTTGGCTGCTCGTACTGGTCGCACTCGTTCTGGGTGTCTTGATCATCATCCCGATTGGCGGCGCCGACATGCCGGTCGTCGTGTCGATGCTCAACTCTTATTCCGGTTGGGCAGCAGCGGGCATTGGTTTCACGCTCGAGAACACAGCGCTGATCATCACAGGGGCGCTCGTCGGCTCCTCTGGCGCAATCCTCTCTTACATCATGTGTAAGGGCATGAACCGCTCGTTCATCTCCGTCATTTTGGGCGGCTTCGGCGGTGATTCTGCGGCGGCAGCGGCTGGCGGCGCGGTGGAGCAGCGCCCGGTCAAGCAGGGCTCAGGCGACGATGCGGCCTTCATCATGAAGAACGCTTCAAAAGTTATCATCGTACCCGGTTACGGCATGGCGGTTGCGCAGGCTCAGCACGCGCTTCGCGAAATGTCCGATAAGCTGAAGGCGGAAGGCGTAGAAGTGAAATACGCGATCCACCCCGTCGCGGGGCGGATGCCAGGGCACATGAACGTGCTTCTTGCCGAAGCGAACGTCCCCTATGACGAAGTCTATGAGTTGGAAGACATTAACTCGGAATTTGCCCAGACGGATGTCGCCTTCGTTATTGGCGCGAACGACGTGACGAACCCAGCGGCGAAAACGGATCCGTCTTCGGCGATCTACGGTATGCCGATCCTTGATGTTGAAAATTCGGGCACCGTGCTCTTCATCAAGCGCGGGATGGGTTCTGGCTACGCTGGTGTCGAGAACGAGCTCTTCTTCCGTGACAACACGATGATGCTCTTCTCCGATGCGAAGAAGATGGTCGAGAATATCGTCAAGGCGCTGGATTAGGCCTTTCTCGGTCTGGCGCGCCGTGCGGATTGCGCATCACGGGCACCGTCCTAAATAGGGTTTGAGCGGTGGGGCAGCACGCGAGGGTTGCGGCCAGATCATGTTCAAGTTCTTTCAGCGTGCCCTTGTCGGGGTGGCAATCGTATACGTTGCGGCACTCGGGTTTCTCTATGTGGCCGAGCGCAGCATGGTTTACCCGGCAGGTGGAGACTATGAGCCGCCTGAAAGCGTAGGCCTAGAAGGCGTCGAAGTTTTTGAGCTCGAGACGCCTGACGGCGAGCGGCTCCTCACCTGGTATCACGCGCCCGAAGATGGTGAGAAAACCTTTCTCTATCTTCAGGGCAATTCGAAAACCCTATCGGACCGGACTGACGCACTCGGCTCAATGGTCAATGGCGGCTACGGGTTGCTGGCAATTTCATATCGCGGTTTTCAAGGCTCCACGGGCAGTGCCACCCAAGAAGGGCTAACCACTGACGCTTTAACAGCTTTTGATTGGCTGGATGAGCGTGACCATGAGATCATCATTCACGGCCAATCACTCGGATCGGGTGTTGCGTCACAATTGGCGGCGCAGCGCGACGCCGAGGCCCTCATCCTGGAGGTGCCATTCACCGCAACGGTCGATGTGGCCTCCGAGCAGTATTGGTATTTTCCGGTCGGGCTTTTGATGAAGGATCAGTGGCGGTCTCGCGATGTAATCGCCGACGTGGGAGAACCGCTCCTGATCGTTGGTGCAGGCCAAGATCGTGTCATCCCCGTTGAGCAGTCAAAGCGGCTCTATGATATGGCGTCCGATCCCAAAACCTACGCCGTCCTCCCGGAATCCGGACACAATGATGTTTGGGATCACGGGATGTGGGAACAGGTGGAGAGCTTTTTGAGTTCTCTGTAGAGGTCAGCGGATACGGCGCAGACCGTCGCGTGCGGCTTGAAGGTTGCGATCGTAGCCGAGCGCGCGGGAGTAAGACGACTTCGCATTGGCGGTCTGTCCTAGCGCTTCCTGGGCGCGCCCCGTGCCTTCCCATGCTTCGGCATAGTTCTGGCGGAGCCTGGTCGCGGCGTTGAAATCATCCAGTGCAGATTTCGGGTCATTCTGCGCGAGGTAGCTGTTTCCGCGCGCCACGTAAGGCTCAGGTGCGACCGGATTGAGTGCGATCGCCGCTGCGAAATCCTCAATCGCAAGCACATGATTGTTCTGAGATTGGTAGATCAGGCCCCGATTATGAAAGGCACGGGGGTTATCGGCTGAGATTTGTATCGCGCGTTGAAAATCAGCGAGTGCGAGCGTCGTTTGCCCCTGCTGGCGATAAACATTTCCCCGTCCAACAAAGGCTGGATCATAGGTTGGCGCGATCGAAAGCGCGCGGTCATAGTCGGCGATCGCTTCAGCGGGGCGATCCAATCGACGAAGGACAAGCGCGCGATTCGCGTACGCTTGATGAAAGTTCGGGTCGAGCGCGATCGCTTGGCTGAAATCGCGAAGCGCCGCCTCATACGCACCGGCTTCACCATAGGCTGTCCCGCGCACATTCAAGGGACCTGGATCATTAGGGTTTGCTTCGACGACTTGTGTGAGTGAGGAGATATTGGCGGAAACTGCGGGCGGCGCGGTTGCAAGCCCACCTGCCGCGCATCCTGCAAGCGTTAGTGCTGCCAAACCGAGAGCGAGCCCTCTGAAAGCATGGCGTCCGGCCGCGTCATTCATGTTTGGCATACCGCATCCAAACCTTCACGTGTCTCTCATCACCCGACTAAGTGTGGCGGTTACGCGTTAAGGGTAAACTCTGGCATAAAAAAAGCGGGCCAGGCCCGCCTTTTTGCCACAGTGCACAAGCCTTAGCGGCGACGGGCCTTACCTGGGATGAGGCCTTCGCGCTGGGCGCGCTTGCGAGCAAGCTTGCGGGCGCGACGGAGGGCTTCAGCCTTTTCACGCGCTTTTTTCTCGGACGGCTTTTCATAGAAGCCACGGAGTTTCATTTCGCGAAAGATGCCCTCGCGCTGCATTTTCTTCTTAAGCGCCTTCAGCGCCTGATCAACATTGTTATCGCGTACGAGAACCTGCACACCCAAATCCTATCAGCTCAAAAGAAAGCACCGCTTGCGTTCCAAATTGCTTCAGAACAGCTCGCGGCACTCACGATGGATGGGCGCATAGCAAAGCGCGCCGTTTTTGTCCAGTCATTCGCCGTGGATTTGCGCGAGTCTGTCTAGCGGTAGCGCCAAACGATTGACGGTCGTCACGTGACCCATTTTGCGACCGGGGCGCGCTTCGGTTTTGCCGTATAGATAGATCCGCGATGCCATATGGCTCAGCCATCGCGACACGTTATCGACATCGGCCCCGATCAAATTGGTCATCTCGGCGCGGGCGACAATCATGGATGGATCGCCGAGCGACAGGCCCGTGATTGCACGAATATGCTGCTCGAACTGGTCGGTCGCGGCGCCATCAAGAGTCCAGTGCCCCGAATTATGCACACGCGGCGCAATTTCATTGACGAGGATCTCATCGCCGACAACGAACATCTCTGCGCCAAGGACACCCACATATTTGAGGTCTTCGACTAATTTGGTCGCGACACTCTGCGCTTTGTCTCTAAGGCTTTGGCTGAGATCGGCCGGAGCAATCGTCTTATGTAAGATAGAGTCGCGGTGTTCGTTTTTGACCGGCGTATAGGCTTTTACAGTCCCAGTCTGGCCGCGTGCAATCACGACAGAAATCTCAAAATCAAAGGGGACTATGCCCTCTAGGATCGCAGGTTGGCCGCCGATCTCGTTCCATGCCGCTTCTCTATCGTCAGCAGTGTGAACACGCGACTGGCCCTTTCCATCATACCCAAACCGGCGGGTTTTGAGGATCCCCGTGCCGCCAACTTCATCCAGGCTCTGCGCGATGTCTTCAGCGCTGCCGACGCCAGTAAACGGCGCGGTTTGCGCACCTGCGTCACGGATAAACGTCTTCTCTACGAGCCGATCCTGGGCAATCGCCACTGCGCTCGGTGGTGGATGCACCGGGGTCTGAGCCGCGATCCGGTCCAGAGCACCCACATCCACGTTCTCAAACTCAAAAGTGATAACGTCGACGGTTTCGGCAAAGGCGCTGAGCGCTTCTGTGTCTTCAAATTCAGCGACGGTGTGCGCGGCGGCAAGATCAAAAGCAGGCGACTTTGGATCGGGCGAGAAAACATGAGCGCGGTATCCAAGCCGTGCCGCGGCAATTGCGAGCATCCGTCCGAGTTGTCCTCCGCCCAGAATGCCGATGGTAGCGCCCGGCTTTAAAGGATCAGGCTGATCCATTGGACGAGGGTCTTTCCGCGATTTTGTCGGTTTGGCTGGCACGCCAGGCTTGATAGCGAGCCGCTAACTCATCATCGTTCAATGCAAGGATGGAGGCCGCCAAAAGCGCTGCGTTTATCGCTCCGGCTTTTCCAATCGCGAGCGTTCCTACAGGCACCCCGCCCGGCATTTGGACGATCGAATAAAGGCTATCGACGCCTTTCATGGTTCGCGATTCGACCGGCACGCCCAACACGGGTAGATGGGTCAGTGATGCGACCATGCCCGGCAAATGCGCCGCCCCGCCCGCGCCGGCGATGATCACCTCAAATCCGTTGTCAGCCGCGCTCTCGGCAAACTCAACCATGCGCTTTGGCGTCCTGTGGGCCGAGACGATCCGGCAGTCATGGGCGACCTTGAGCGCTTCGAGCGTTTCAGAAGCGTGCCGGAGCGTCTCCCAGTCGGACTGGCTGCCCATGATGATGGCGACTTTTTCCACGGTCACGCGATGATATCCGGCATGAGCTTGAGTTCGACATGGGTTATCCGGTCTTTCAACGTCAGCTTCTGCTTTTTCAAGCGTCGGATCTGGAGGTCGTTGCGCGGGGTCGCGGTCTCCAGCGCCTCAATCGCGGCGTCAAGGTCGCGGTGCTGTTCGCGCAAATCGTGAAGGAGCGCCTGGTACGCCTGCCGATCGACTGACATGAGATTTCGCTTCTGGCCCGTCTAAGCGTGAAACTTGTTATGCCGGGTGGCATTCAGCCTGACAAGGCACGAGGCGGGACTGGAGGTGGACAGAGCGGTGCTATCCCGCAGTGCGGGATGCATTTTGTGCGCCGCTTCCTTTTCACGTGCGACAAAATCTGCCACACTTTCTGCGTGAACCGAAAAAAGGAGGTGCGCATATGGCAGCCCAAGCTCACTTGGAAGAGTTGACGCGAAAGCATCGGATGCTCGACACTCAAATCGAACAGGAACTCGCGCATCCAGGCTCTAGCGATTTTGAAATCAGTGAGTTGAAGCGACGAAAATTGCGTATCAAAGAGCAGATAGAAAGCCTGTCGCACACGAAACCGCATTAAAGACAGGCACAGTCTCCCATCTGGGGATGGGGTGAAAAGGGCGCTCCCCGACGAACGAAATTCTGGTCGTGGGTAGAGCGCCTTTTTTATTGGGGAAATGGAAATTCAGTCATCAATCAATGGGCTGGTCGTGACTTAACGCGGACTTAGTCCTCGTTTGATGTGCTTGCCTGACCGATTTTTTGAGGTTCAGGCGTGATGCGATTGTGGACATTTTCCGCTCTTGGCGGGTGCGCGCTTATCTTAGTGATGCTCGCGTTTCTCCAGCGAGGCGGAGCAGAAGTTACGAGCTGCGATACGCCGGGCAATTTCCACGAAAGCCTTTGCCTTTCTCTCTCCGTCGACCAAGACGGAAAATTTGAAGTCGGTCGGCCTCTGACCGTCACTGTGACCGCTCATAACATCAGCGATCAAGCGATCGGTCCGAACCGGCTGCTACTCTTCCCCTATGGCAGTCGCGTGGACTTTGATCGCTCCGTGGATAATCGCAACGTTCTACCCAGAAGGCCGTTTCGAGACGGTGGGGAAGAAATCTATCCGCTTCAAATCCCAAGCCTGGCCGCGAACGAGGCGGCAACGGTCGTTCTTGAGGGAACAATCATTGGCGCTGGGCGCGCGCTCTTCGGCATTCAGACCGCTAAGCCCGATAGCAATGGCAATCTTGCCTATCTGTTGCATGAATTCGGGACGATAACCGGGCGTCCCGTTCGCACAGGCGATCCAACCGAACAGTTTTTGGCCGTTCGGCAGAGTTGCGTGAAACGCCACGGCGAGGACGATCGCGCAGCCCTTCGAGAGTGCATGGCGAAGCGCCTGTAGTCGTCCTCAAAAGCTGCAACTTCTACGCGTTTCATTGCTGTTCCTGCCCGCGCTGATTTGACAGTTTTGCGGCGTTGTATTCGCCTGAGACGTATTCTAGCCTCCTTGGATAAAGAGAATTTGATTTGCGATCGCAAAATCAAAGTAACGAGGGAGGATAGAAGATGGACACGCACGACAAGCGGAACCGATCAGAGAACGCGATTTCAGCTGCCGATCTAGAAATCTCGAACGGGGAAGGCATTCAGCGTGGAACAAGCGCTGATCGGCGCGGCTTCCTGCGGGGTGCGGGTCTCGCCACGGTCACGGCAATGGTTGGCATGAACGTCCCCTTCGGTGGCAACCTCCCGCAGGGCTTCGTGCCTGCCGCGATGGCGTCCGATGACCTCCTCTCCGGCAAGGATGGTTTGACACTTCTTAACGATCGTCCGCTCAACGCCGAAACACCGGCCCATCTCCTCGACGACGCAATCACGCCGACCGCGCGCCACTTCATCCGCAATAATGGCAATCCGCCAGAGGACGTTGATCCAGCGACCTGGGAACTGACCATCGATGGCATGGTCGACAATCCGATGACGCTCACGATCGCGGATATGAAGGAGCAATTTGAAGTGGTCACCATGGCGCTTCTCATTGAGTGCGGTGGCAATGGGCGTTCGTTCTTCGATCCGCCAGCGCGCGGGAACCAATGGACGGTCGGCGCGGTCGCTTGCTCTGAGTGGACCGGCGTTCGGCTGAAGGATGTGCTTGAGAAAGCAGGCGTTCAAGACGGTGTTGTTTATACCGCTCACGTCGGTGCAGATGAGCATTTGTCGGGTGATCCCGACAAACTCCCGATCTCGCGCGGGCTGCCGATCGATAAGGCGCTGACGGACAATATCCTCATCGCCTGGGGCATGAACGGAACGGACATACACCCCATGAACGGCGCGCCGCTTCGGTTGGTCGTGCCGGGATGGCCGGGTTCATGCTCGCAGAAATGGCTGACACGCATCTATCTCCGCGACATTGTCCATGACGGTCCGAAAATGACCGGCACATCCTATCGCGTGCCCAACCGTCCAGTTGAACCCGGCGAAGACGTGGACAAGGCCGATTTCGACATCATTGAACGGATGCCGGTGAAGTCTTTGATCACGAGCCCAGCGAATGCTGCAAGCGCTGGCAATACGGTGGAAGTTCGCGGCCATGCTTGGTCCGGTGACCGCACAATCGATGCCGTCGATATCTCCATCGATTTCGGCGCAACGTGGCAGCGGGCAACGCTGGATGCGCCGGCAAACTCTGGCGCATGGCAGAATTGGCGCGCCAACGTCACCTTCCCACAGGCCGGTTATTACGAAGTTTGGTCGCGTGCGACGGACAGCGAGGGCGTCATGCAACCCTTTGCGATCGACTGGAACCCGAAGGGCTATTTGAACAATACCATGCACCGCATCGCAGTGCGGGTCGCGTAAGAGCAACGGACGCGGCGCTCAGGCGCCGCTTCCGCCCCGCGCGGGAGACACTATCATCATGAAACGGATCATCTCAGGCGTACTGGCGCTCGGTATGCTCGCTTTCCCCGCACTCGTATCGGACCGCTCTATCGCTACAGGAGTTAGCAGCGCGACCGAAGAAGAAGAGTATGAGTTTGGCGTCCTCAAGGATGCAGAGGGCGTGCTCATCACCTATTACACGTGCGCGGGTTGTCATTCAGAACGCATCGTCGCGCAGCAGGGGCTAACCCGGGACGAATGGGACGAACTCCTCGATTGGATGATCGACGAACAGGGGATGGGCGAGCCCGCCACGGAAGATCGCGTTGTGATCCTCGATTATCTCTCAACTCACTACAATGTCGATCGCCCGAACTTTCCAGGTGGCGTGCCGAATTAGAGCCAGGACCCTTACGAACATGGGCGAGAGTTGAACTAGCCGAAGATCGATTTGAACGTCCCAATCGACGCCCGAAACCCGGCTTCGAAATCGCCATTGCCTGGATGGTAGACGCTCTCAAACGAGATCACACCATCATAGCCATCAGCCCGTAAGGCGTCGGCGATCGGCTGGAACTGGTCCGCCAATTGGCCCTGACCCATCTCCCGGACTTCAAGCGTTGCGCGCGGCGTGTCGACGTAGACATCCTTGATGTGCACGTGACCGAGATAGCCGCCGCGCACCTCGTCATAGCCGTCAGGGAAGGCCCGCTCGTGACACCAGCAATTGTTGGCTGGATCCCATAGAACCTTGAGCGTGTCCTTTGCGTTCAATTCGTCAATGAGCGTGCGCGCGGTGTAATTTGAGTTCACCATCGTTCCGTTGCCGGTCTCGACGACAAGTGTCACGCCCTCGCGTTTTGCAAGCTCAACCGCTGGTGCGATCAGCGGCGCCGTGGTATCCCAGGCGCCCTTCGCGACGTTCCACTTCTCTGCGCCATTATGGCCCCAGAGGATCTGCTCTTTTTTCTGGGTCATGATCCGCACCAGCGGCGAACCGACAATGTGCGCCATCTCAATGACCCGTTTGAGCGCGTCCATGTGCTTGGCGTGGAGGTCGTCACCTGGCCGGTTCGCAACCGTCATCCCGGCAAAGACGTGGCGCGACACGCACGAGACTGGCTTTCCCCGGTCCCTTAGGAGAGCGTCAATCTCCTTGATCTCGCTAGCGGAGTGGTCGCCGACTTCTTTCTCACCGACAAATTGCAATTCGGCGTACTCCAAGCCGAACTCGTCCATGACATCGACCGCGTGTTTAAGATCGCGGCTAATGCCATCACAGATAACACCGAGCTTCATAGCTTTTTCGCCGCCTCCCGGTGAAGTTCCGCGCCGACGATGTCTTCAATCACGCGCGTGCAGACCCAATTGTCGCCGTTCGGATATTTGGTGCGGCCGGCATGAAAGATCTGCATCGCCGAGGCAGCGGTGTGGAGCGGGACGCCCATTTCTTCGCCCAGGCTCATGGAGATCGTCAGGTCCTTATGCATCGTATTGATGTGGCTGCCGGTGCCTTCGAACTGCCGGTCGATAATCTTTTGAAGGGCGTTGTTGACGATCCCGCATCCAGCAGACGACGTTGAAAAAACGTCGAGAATGACTTGTCCGGGAACGCCTGCCTTTGCCGCGAGCGCTGCGGCCTCAAAGGTCGCGGCGAACTGCGCGCCGATGAGGGATTGAAGGCAAGCCTTCACGGTCTGGCCATCGCCCGGTTCTGTGCCGACGCGGTGAATGTTGGCTGAGACCGCCTCCATAACGGGTGCCCATTGGTCGAGCACGGCATCGGGTGCGGCGGCCATCATCGTGAGTGTCCCGCCCTGTGCGCCCGGAAAGCCGCCTGAGACCGGGCTATCGATCATATCGACGCCCGTACCCTCAAAAAGCGGGCCGATCTCGCGCGCTTCCTTCGGTTTGATGGTAGCGGTCAGAATGATGACGCCGCCAGGTTTCATCACCTTGAGGAGGCCCTCTTCACCGCCAATCACGGCTTTCGCCTGATCGCCATTCATCACCATGACGAAGACTGCATCCGCCGCTTCGCCGACCTCCGAAACGCTCAGCGCAGGTGTCCCGCCCATATTGTCGAACGCCGCCATCCGGTCAGCGGAAAGGTCAAACCCCGTCGTTTCAAATCCTGCCTTGATGAGGTTGAGCGCAAGCCCCGACCCCATATCGCCGAGCCCAATGACACCAGCACGCATGATGGTTCCTCCCAAAATCCCAAAAAGTTCGCCTACGGTCGAAAGCCGCCGGTTCTGATATGCGGGATTTCAAACGCATGAGGGCAGTGCCCCATGCGCCGGGCGGGTCCGGAAGACACCCGCTGCCCGTGGCGTTTGTTTACGCCACTCGCTTTGCGGTGTCTTTCGAATATTCGACCGAGCTCAAAAAAGACGGGCGGATGTCGAAGCGTTATCCCGTCGATGCGTCGACTAAGAGGTCCTGGAAGACGAACTGGAGTTCCTCGGCTGTCCTTTGCCCTTGGAGGATCTCGACGAGTTCGCCGCTGCCATCAAACAGAAGGAGGGTGACGTGCGGGACGCGATAACGCGCCGCAAATGCCTGGCCTTCCTCACCCTTGATGTTGGCAATCACATAGTCGATCTGGCCGCGATCAAACGTCTTGAGCGCCTTCTTGGTCGCCCGCTGGAGCGAACGGCAAAGCGGACAATTCGGATCATGAACCTGTACGACCGTCGGCGTGCCATTCGTCACGCGCGTCAGATCATGTTCCGCAATCGCGCTTGTCACCGAATGGCCGACAAATGCGCCGACGCCGCCGACTGCCGCAACACCCAGAGCAATGTTCCTCGCTTTGGCTAGTACGTTGCGCCGTGTGACGTCGGGCGACATTTCTACCGGAGTGGCGTCATTCGATGTCGATTCAGCCTTCCGTTTCGCCTTTGACGATGGTTGCCGCTTCTTATTGCTTGTCTTTTTCATTTTTCTCTCCCTCGTGGCCGTCTAGACGACCAGGATCGACGCGCCGGTTTTCGCCCGGTCGTAGAGGTCGATCACGTCTTGGTTGATCAGGCGAACACAGCCACTCGAAACGGCTTTTCCGATCGACCATGGTTGGTTGGTGCCGTGGAGCCGATAAAGCGTGTCGCGATTGCCCTCAAAGATATAGAGGGCGCGGGCGCCAAGCGGGTTTTCAAGGCCCGGCGGCATACCGCCATTCCTCACGCTCCACTGCTCGAGTTCCGGTTCGCGGGCGATCATGGAATCGGGCGGTGTCCATTTCGGCCATGGTCGCTTCCAGGCAATGCGCGCGCGACCCGCCCAGGAAAAGCCCGCACGACCAAGGCCGACGCCGTAGCGCATGGCGGTCCCGCTCGGCTCAACCAGGTAAAGGTAGAAGGTCTTGGTGTCGACCACGACGGATCCAACCGGCTCGCGCGTTTCATACGGTACGCGACGCCTTCTGAACTCTGGAGCGAGCACTGAAGGTTTGAGCCCGGGGAGGGGGAATTCTTCCTGCGGCCTTGGCCCATAATTCAGCGCAAACTGTTGCGCGTCCTCGGGCGAGAGGCCGCCCGGTGCAAGGGCTGTGGACGTGGTGTGGGCGCAGCCAGCGAGCGCGAGGCCTGCGAAACTGGCACCACCGGCGGCAAAACGCCGACGTGAAATCATAACGCTCATAACTCTGTCTTTTCGATTCGCGGCTGCGATCCGTCTCAGCCTTCGATTTGGAGACGCGCGCAGACCAAAACTGTCTCAAGCATGGGAGAGCACATGCCGCACAGACGACACGCGCACCGGCGTTTGTCGCCGGGCTTCAAATCGATCAGACGATGGGTGGGGGAGGGTCGAGACCGGCTGGCTCAGGGACAATATCGAGCGTCTTCAGGGCCGAAATCTGTTCGGTCCGTTCGCTCAGTCCGGCAGCATTAATCGCGGCAAGGCCGACGCAATCGCCTTTACAGGCCGTTCGTTCAGTATCGACGGCCTTTAATTTCACGCATTTTGCAGCATCGCTTGAGATGTCGATTTTTTCAACCGCGTCGACGATTTCAACCGCTGCCTCAGGTACAGGCGTGGGTGCGCCAAAACCGGCAGCGAAAACGCCCTGCAGTGGAGATAAAACCAGAACGGCAATAAGTGCGATCACGCGAAACATGAGATTAGACGTAACCACACACCTTAAAGGAACCAATACCGGCGTGTTCACGGCTGCGTGAAGCCGGGAAAACCACCGTCACCTTTGTCCCGCGCGATTTCCCTAACCAATTGTTATCCAGCGCGGCACTACCGTTCGAAACCGGGCCGAGAGCGCTCGAACATCTGAAATCATGGAATATGTTGTGAAGACCGACCCGTCGCAGTCCGGAATGAATGAGGGCGCTCTCCATTACATCGCGCGCATTTTAGACCCGACGACGCGCGGGACTGATGCCCCCATGTCGATGGATGAACTGGTGAAGGCGATGGAAGGGCGTGCCTTTGGCCTTGTCTTTCTTGCGCTCGCGCTCCCGTGTTGCCTGCCTTTTGTTTACATTCTCCCGCAGATCGTCGCTTTTCCGATGCTCTTTCTCTGCGGACAAATGGCACTCGGTCGTCAACAACCCTGGTTACCCGATCGGCTCGCGACGCGGACTTTCGATCCGACAGCACTTTCAAATGTTGTCAATCGCGCGAGCCGATGGTTCGGGTGGGTTGAGATCGTTGCTCACGCGCGGTTCAGATCGCTTTCGAGCGGCATCGGTCAGCGTATCGTCGGCGCACTTCTCGCAATCCCCTGCGCGTCCATTCTTCTTCCACTCCCATTGACGAACACAGTTCCCGGTTTCGGCGTCGTCGTCGCTGCGTTCGGCCTTGTGGAACGTGATGGCCTTTTGATTGTTGCAGGGATCGCCATCGGCATTATGTGGGTGGCAGCACTCGTGATCGGCGGTGGTGCAGCAATTTCGCTGCTGACAGGATGGCTCGGGGGATAGGCTGAGATGTCAACGACCTGGGAAAAGGTGAGAACAACAAAGCCGCGGGGGCTCGCCCTTATCGCGTCCGGTCTTGCTCTTTTTGCGATCGTCGCGGCATGGGCATTTGAGCTCATCGGTGGCTTTAAACCCTGCGCGCTCTGCCTCACGCAGCGCATTCCGTACTATGTGGGTATACCCATTTTAGGAGCGGCGTTGGTTGCAGCCAGTTTTGCAAGTCGTCGGGCTGTGTTTGCTGCTCTTGCGGCGATCGCATCAGCGGTTTTTGTGATTGGCGCTGGCTATGGCGTCTATCATTCTGGCGTCGAGTGGAGTTTCTGGCCGGGCCCATCAGCCTGCGGGGCAGCAGCTGAACAGCCAGCATCGATCAATGACCTCCTCACCCAACTCGAAACGGTTGAAATTATCCGCTGTGATGAAGTGCAAGGTCGCTTTTTGGGCTTGAGCTTTGCGAACTACAATGTGCTGACATCGCTCGCGATTGCCCTTCTTTCGCTTTGGGCCGCTGCGAAGGCCTATTACGGTTCGAGTTCGGTATCCCAGTAGAGGAAATCCATCCAACTCTCGTGGAGATAGTTGGGTGGAAACATTCGACCATTATTGTGAAGATCGAACACGGTCGGCCTATAGGGCGTTTGATCCGGCACCATGCCCGCATGGCGTGGCATCTTTCCGCCTTTTCTGAGGTTGCAGGGCGCGCAGGCTGTTACAACGTTCTCCCACGTCGTTTGGCCGCCCCGTGATCGCGGGATCACGTGATCGAAGGTCAAATCATCCTGTGATCCGCAATACTGGCAGCTGAACCTGTCCCTCAAGAACACATTAAAGCGCGTAAATGCCGGATGGCGATTCGGTTTAACGTAGTTTTTGAGCGAAACGACGCTCGGTAACCGCATCTCAAAGCTCGGACTGCGGACGTGGGTGTCGTAGTGCGAGACAATGTTCACGCGTTCCAGAAACACCGCCTTGATGGAATCCTGCCAGGACCAAAGAGACAGCGGATAATAGGATAAAGGCTGGTAGTCAGCATTCAGAACGAGCGCGGGGCAAGCGTCCGGCGAAACGTGCGCGTTCAAGATCGGCTCCGGAAAGGGTCGTCTCGGTATCCGTTCATGCCTCGACTATATAGCCAGTGTGTCAGGCGTGTGAAGCGCCTCTATGCCGCGTCGCCACGACTTCACGTTGATTGCACGCTAGACGGGTAGAGCGCTCCGACCATCGCGCATCGTGCTATAATACGCCCACCAGAGGCGCGCCGCGGTACCGCGCCAGGGGCTCCAAAGCTCAGCGATTTCAATCAGATCCTTCTCGTTTGGGCGCATTTCGAGCCCCAAGCCTTCCGCCACGGCGCTTTGAAGCGCCACGTCTCGCGCTGGGAAAAGGTCAGGGTGGCCGGCGCAAAAAAGGAGGTAAACCTCGGCGGTCCATCGCCCGATGCCGTGGAGCGCTGTTAGTGCTTCCACAGCGGTATCTGAAGGCATTTTTTCAACCGCCTCGACCGAGAACCCGTCAGCGAAGGCCGCTGCTGCTGAGATGATCGTTTTCTGCTTCGGCCGCGATAGTCCTGCTTCGCCCAGATGGTTCAGGTTAGCATTTAATATGCGATCCGGCGTGATCGGATCGAACCGTTCGACGAATCGTCCCCAGATCGCTTCGGCAGCTGCTTTTGAAACCTGTTGCGAGACGACAATTTCGCACAGGCCCTCAAACCCGCCGGGTCTCAGCCGAAGTGGGACGTGGTTAACGGCTTCGACTATGGGGATGAGACGCGGGTCTTTGGCGGAGAGACATTCAAGCGCGTCCGCGATATCGGCTTTGCAGGTAATCCGGTTCCGCATTCAGGCGCCCCAGTTTTCGGGACGCTAGAAACAACCTATCCGCGACGCAAGCGGCGAAACGCATGGCGAGCGCTGTCATGGGCGGCGTCAGATGCAGCTGCTGCCAGCATGGCTAAATGGCCAATGCCGGGTTTCAAAGCGATGTGCAATTGCCCGACCGCCATTCGGTCTATCCAGTAGGGGTCAGCAAGCGAGTTGTCGTCGGTGGCGCACGAATCGACCAGTTTGTCACCGCGAGACAGCGCGCGAAGCGTAACGTCTTCGATCAAGAGATGCCCCGGCATGAGCGCGCTAAACGCTTCGTCGTAAGCTATCTTCCAAGTCCAACTGTGTTCGCGCTGGCGCAACATCACAAACATCGCGATCGGATCATGGTTGAGGCACAGGCTGTGGATTTCACAGCCACCAGCTTCGATGAGACTGCCAATAACCTCGCGGAAAAAGCGTTCCGAGCGGGGATTGGACGCCATTGCCGTTTTTTTCTCGCCCTTCCATCCGGAGGCTTCGAGTCCGAGAAATGCGTCGATCCCGGGGGTGGTTGAGTTGGGGCCCGTCGCAACGGTGAACGTAACCTCGCCCATCTGGTCGAGCTTTTTGCGCATGCGCCTGAGCTTACTGCGCCGTTTCGCCGACCATGCGTCTTGTGCGTAGGTGTCGAAGAGGCGGCCACCTCTCAAGGTTGCCCGCGTGGTGCGCCCCGTCTCCCGCGTTTGGAGATCGAGCCGTGCAGCAACCTCCTGGATGATCGTTGCCAGATCATCGTCGAGCGGCATCGTGTCGAGCGTGATTGCTGGGCAGTCTTCGCCCAAAACTGTGAGCGCCGTCTCGACCGTTCGCCATGGCGCATCGGCGGAGATCAATGGTACGCCGAGTGGGCTGAAGGGCGTCGCAAGAGACTTGAGCGCTTCCAACTTCGCGATCTTTAACGGTCCGCCGCGGGTCAAAAGCCAGAGGCCGACAATGCAGTCATTGTCCATCGGGTCGCGGATCACGAGCGCTTCTATGTTGAGATCCGGAATGAGATCCTGAAGCCCCCAAACGAAGAGCGGGTCGCAAAAGATAGAGGGAGTGATTGCTTTGCCGATGAGCTGCCGCCAATCGGGCGCCGGTATGTCACTCGGGTCGAGGCGCTCATAGGTGAGGCCAGTCTCGTTGAGGAATCCGACACCGCCTAAATCAGCGGCCGTTTTCATCTTGCCGGTCGCGGTATGCCCCGTGTCTTGGCTTTCGCTCGACAAACCTTAAGCCTCATTGCTCTTCCGCGCTTTGCCGATGCCAAACCATGACATTCAGGCCGAGATCGCGCTTTGCAGCAAGGGCGAGCAATATTGATTCCAGAACGTAGGCCAAAGTGGTCGCGATCGCGGCGCCATAGACCCCATAGGTCGGGATCAGCAGTAAATTCAGCGTGATATTTGTACAAAACGCGAACATATAGATGCGAGCGCAGGCGTTTTGATGGCCCGTCACGTTCAAAAGGCGTTCCATCGGGCCGACCGACGCGCGGGCGAGATGCCCTACCGCCAATATGAACATAATTGGATAACCATAGACGAACTCTTCGCCGAAGAACGACAGAAGGAACTGACCGGCAAGCAGAATGACGATTGTGCCAAAGAGAGACGGCCAAAACGTCCAAGCAATGGATCGTCGCACAAATTGCTGCAACCGCACGTGATCGCCACGGGCATGGTACTCAGAATATCTTGCAGCACTCGCGGCTGCCACGGCGAAGGTGACGAAGCTTACGAGTGCGAGCGTCTTTGCGGCCGCAAAGTAGACACCAGTTTGTTCGGGTGTCCCCAGAATGCTGATCAGCAAGACGTCGGCGTTGAACATGAAAAGTGCGAACGCGTCGACCAGCGTGATCGGCAGGGATTGCTTCGTCCAGTAGACCGATCGGACCTCCTTTGGCCCGCGATCGACGACTTTTCGGAGCCGTCGTGCGGTCAAGACGACCTGAACGACCGCTGCCGCCCAAAGCGTTACGATTGAGATGTAGAGTGCGTTTACGGCGGTCGCTTCAAAGCCGGACTGGGACGCAGCGACCATGATGACCAAAAGGAGCGCAGGACGCACTATGTAGGCGGGTATCAGCGCGAGGCCCATCCAATTATGGGCGCGGCAGATGCCGTCATGGACTTCCATGACGGTGTAAAGAGGCAGGCAAGTGCAGGCGAGTATGAGCGGGACCAGGTAGTAGACCGGGATGACATCGCCGAGCAACCAAACGAGCCCCGCACCAATCGCCGCCAACGCTGTGCTCGATGCCAGTGGTATGAACCGGCCCGCGAATAGGATGCCTCTCAAAAGATTGTTTTCGCCCCGTTCGCGGTACTCCGGAACAAAGCGTTGTATCGAGAGCGTAAAGCCAAGGGACGCGATGCCGCCGACGACGAGCACTAAGGCCCAAACGAAAACGAAAATGCCGTACTCAAATGTGCCGAGCCATCGGGCGATCAGGATTTGCGACAGGTAGATGAGCCCAGCGCTCGCCACGCGAATTCCAAAGGCAAAGCCCGCCGCGCGCTGGGTTTTCTGGTCGTCATGCTGGCTTGTTAGGAGTGTGCGAAGCGCGGCGGCACCCCGGCCGATGAGCCCTTTTCCAAAGCTCGGCATATGCCGACCCGTATCGTCGGGTCCGGGGAACACATCTGCCACGTGGAGGACTCCTTAATTCCGCGCGACTTTGCGTACCAATCTCCGCTTAATTTTCAGTTCATACTTTGCGGGCGGTCGGTGGTTGATGTGCTGGAAGTCAGCCTTTACATCTCAACTGAGCGACTTTCACAGGACGCATGTAAGCAATCAAGCTATTGAAAGCGTTGGAACTATTTACGGTCGGCTGCGCTCTAAAGGCGAGCGTTTTGATGATTGCGCTTTTTTACACGGCGCCCGTGTTTAAATCTGTCGAGAGCCACATATTTTCGTGATCACTGTGGTCGCAGAGTGTCGTCCGCGCAGAGCCCCCTTTTGGAGTTTGTCCATTTGACTGACGTGACGCTGGACGCGATTGGCCTTCTCTGCCCGCTCCCGGTCCTCAAAGCGAGGAAAGCACTCAGCAGCCTTGAAGATGGCGCCATTCTAGAAGTTCGAGCGACCGACCCCGCATCGGCAATTGATATCCCGCATTTTTGTTCCGAAGCGGGACACGCTCTCTTGTCGAGCGGCAAAGAGGGTGAGGTCCTTGTCTATCGGATTAAAAAGGGTGGCTAGAGCGAGGGTCTGCGACGCGGTACTGGGATCGTCGACTGGCTAGTGGGTGTTTCTGCGCCGGTTCCGACTTCATTGGTCGCGACTATAACGGCGTCGTTTGTTGAAACGGTCTCCGCTTCGCGCACCGGGATATCTGAGGGCCGTGGAAGCGGCTCTTGGACGGGAAACGAATAGCCAAACGCGGCGAGCTGTGACGCTGCCCCATACCGCACGCGTTCAGCGGCATTGACATCGCCCGTCGCCCTTCCTCCCGGAATAGACGATACGGGTAAGACGCCATTTGCGCAGACCTTCGGCCTCAGGTTGGTGGGCGTATTGTTTGCGCCTTCGGAAATTGCGTCGGAGAGCGTGTTTTGCGTCAATCCTGAAATTCCGCTTGCTGCAAACGCCTGATCAAGCAGGTTCACGGCTGCGTCCCGTCGTTCGGCGGCGGACAATTCGCCAAGAAGAACCACACCGACCTGCCGTCCGTCCCGTTCGGCGGACCCGACAAAATTAAAGCCCGACGCACACACAAATCCGGTCTTCATGCCATTCGCTCCGGGATAGCGACCAAGAAGTGGATTGTAGGATCGCACGAGCCCGTCGCCGACACGCACGAAAGGCAGTCGATAAATAGTCCGAGCACCCGGAAACTCAGTCAAAAGAGCGGTCGAAAGCCGCGCTAAATCCCGCGCCGTCGTTACCTGTTCTGGATCGGGTAAGCCGCTTGGATTTGTAAAGTTCGACCGCGTCATGCCGAGCTGGAATGCTGCGATATTCATGTCGCGTGCGAACGCTTCGACGCTGCCTGAAAGCCCTTCAGCGACGACGACAGCAATGTCATTCGCCGATTTGACGAAGAGAAGCCGGAGTGCATCGCGCAATGCAATCGCTTGTCCCGCTCTAATCCCGATCCGGCTTGGCGGTTGCCGCGCGGCGTTCGCCGACGCTTCCAGGAGTGTGTCGAGAGTGAGCCGTCCATTGTTGACGGCTTTGAGCGCCACATAGGCCGTCATCATCTTGGTGAGAGATGCTGGATACCAGAGATCATCTGCGTTTTCTGCTTTGAGGATCTCGCCGGTTTTCACATCAAAAAGCAGCCGCGCGCCTGCCCGCGCGTCGGAAAAGTACGAACTTGCAAAAACAATCGCAGCAGTGAGTACGACGGCGAATTTCAACGACCCAAACATGCGGTGTCGCTACGCTATTCGCGATCGACCTTCAATCACCAAACCGAGATCCGTTTAGCTGATCACGCGACATTGTTGAGGGCTTCCAGTTCCTCTGGATATTCAGGAAGAACCTCTTCAACGTCGTCAGCGATGGGAAGTGTGAAGGCGACACGGTTTGAGGATTTTTTCCCCGATGTCGCAACGATCTGACCGCCGGCGGATCGAATGAGCTTGGTGAGCGCGGCCAGCAGGATATGCGCCTCTGGCACCGGCGCGATCTCATTGTCCTCGGGCGGATCGATCGTCCGCTCTGAGATGATGAGGAGCAATTGCGTCGTCGTTTGCGGTCGGGAGGTGATCTGGATGCGCGTTGCGTCGCTTTTGCTGCGCATTCTGACCATCGACAAAGCATGTGAGAAGAGCGAGTCCGCCACTGTTGCGTCAACTTTGAGCGCTGGCAATACGCCGTGGCGAAGAGACCGCTCGGTCATGAGGTTTTGATCGATGGACACCCGATACCAACGAGCGACGATCTGATCCGGGAAGGTGCGCGTGGAATCCGGCACAGATTTGCGGCTGCCATCGGTGTCGATGATGGTGAGGCACGCATCGAGAAGGGTCTTCAGTTCGGCTTCGCGTTGCTGATGGCGTGTTACGTCTGCCTGAAGTGTGTCGCGCTCCATTCTAAGATCTGAGATCTCTTCCTCGATCTGCTGCAGGGTGTTGAAGATCAGGAAGTACCGACGAACATTTCCTTCAATGTCCCGGATCGCGTGCGCACCAACCACGCAACGCACCCAGTCATCGCCTCTCTTTAGTTCAGCGACGCCGCTGAATGTTTCCGCGTCGACGATCTTTCGTACCGAAGCGATCCCGTCTGATTTTCGGATGATCTCAGTTTCGTAGCTCTCAATATCTGATGGGCTTGAAAACCCGAAGAACGAGAGCGCTGCGTCGTTTGCCGCCAGCACGCGGTCGGATGCACTGAAGACAATCAAGCCCATGGGCATTTCTTCCTGGAGCGCGATCGCGTTTGAGAGGTCTTCCTCGAATGTGCTCGTTAGCAAGTAAAATATGCGGTCGATGGCGCGACCGAGATCACCGATTTCGTCGTCACGTTTAAACTTTACGACGTGGTTGATCGCCTCGTGTGGACTGTGGCGGGCAGCCATTGTGGAGGTGTGCAGATGCCTCAGCGGCATCACCAGCGAAATCGCGATCATGACCGTGGTTAAAATCGTCGTTGAGACGGAAAATGCGGCGATAACGGCTGCTGTTCTGCGCGTATCCTCGTTGATAGACCGCCACATATCGTCAACCGCGACGCGCACGACCACGCCGAATGGCAACTCAACCTCGTCGGGATCAATGAAGAACTCAAGGCTCGCATTGTCCTTCACGAACTGTCGTTCAATTTGGTCGAGCCGGACATCTCGCCAGGTCAGAGTGGTCCGCTCTCCTGAGAAGACTTCCGGATCTCCCACTGAATTTACGAAAGTGAGCCCTTCAATCGGAGAGACCCGGATGAGATGGTCCGATAGGTCGACCAATTGCTCAAATGTGGGGTATTTGCGTTCATCGATTGCCGCTCGAATTGAGACAATCGTATTGTTCTCAAGCCGTTCGATGTGAGCGCCGCGCACATCGAAATGCCCAGCACTCGTCATGGCGATACCGACTATCGCGCAGGCAAGCGTCATCACCAACGCCACGGAAAGCGTGATGCGCGAAATAAAGACGCGAAATAGCATGGCCATTGGGTCGACCCGGCAGTCCAATTGTTGGAAAGGTTGTAAACGCTGGCGCTTACTGCCCGCTTAACCCTGTTATCAAGGGTTTGGTTTTTCGACCGCTGACCTATCTGACCGATCTGAAAACGAGGGAGCCCATGAGCCAAAAGACGATCCTCATCACCGGATGTTCCACGGGCATCGGCCATCACTGCGCGCTCGGGATGCGCGACCGAGGCTGGCGCGTGTTCGCGACTGCACGAACGCCCGAAGATATTTCGAAGCTCGAAGGCGAAAGCCTCGAAGCTCTCCATCTCGACTACGCGGACGCTCAATCCATTGAGGCGTGCGCAAATGCCGTCTTGGAAAAGACCGACCGCGATCTCTTTGCTCTCTTCAACAATGGCGCCTATGGGCAGGGTGGGGCGGTCGAAGATTTGCCAACCGACGTCCTAAGGCAGCAGTTTGAGGCGAATTTCTTCGGTTGGCACGATCTGACGACCAGGCTCCTGCCGCACATGATCGAGCGCCGGTCCGGACGCATTGTTCAAAACTCTTCAGTGCTGGGCTTGGTTGCGCTCAAGTTTCGCGGGGCCTATAACGCCTCGAAGTTTGCGCTTGAGGGGCTCACCAACACGATGCGCCTGGAGCTGGCTGACACGGGCGTTGCTGTTTCGTCGATTGAGCCCGGGCCTATCACGTCGCGGTTCGGGCACAATGCAGATCGAATCTTCAAAGAAACGATCGACATTGAAAACTCTCGGTTTTCCGGTCGATACAAGCGATCACTTGAAAATGGACCCGATGCCCCTGGACCGAATGATCGTTGGCGACTTGGGCCGGACGCTGTCTTCAAAAAGCTCATCCACGCGGTGGAGAGCTCAAACCCGAAACCGCATTACTTTGTGACAACGCCGACCTATTTGATGGATGTCGCACGTCGTACCCTCCCGCCGCGCATTTTAGACCGGCTACTCGACAGCGTGTCTTGATCCGCAACCAACGCCAAACCGTAACGCAGTCATGACCAACACAGACACATCCGACACTTTTATTTCTGAGTACGCGACCGCGCCGAGAGCCAAATCCGGCACGAAGTCGTGGCTCATGCTTTGCGTTTTCGTGGTTGGCGCGCTCACCGCGGGATCCGTCGGGTCGCTTTTTACGGGCGCTGAGCTCGATGGTTGGTATCGCGAAATTGCAAAACCGGCCTTTACGCCGCCGGATTGGGTGTTTCCGATCGCGTGGACATATCTATTCGTGACGATGGGCATCGCTGCCTGGCTTGTCTGGCGGGCGCCGTTCACTGGGCCGGAGAAGACCTTTGCGCTCAGGGCCTATTGGGCGCACTTCATCGTGAATGTCGGCTGGTCTGCTGCATTTTTCTGGCTCACGTCGCCCGCGCTTGGTTCTGTCGTGGCGGCGGTCCTTTTTGGCGCGGTCACTTGGGTCGCGCTTCTTTTTGCCCGTATTCGACCGCTGGCTGGCGTTTTGTTTGTTCCCTATGCGCTTTGGGTTGCCTTTGCCACGCTCCTCACAGTAACGATCTGGTTCATGAACGCGTAAGCGCTCGCTAACGATCAGCGTACCGAGGCAGTGATGGGATCCGTACTTGAGTTTATTGCACCCATCGCTGTGATCGCGGTCGCAATCGTCTTGCTTCTCGGCCTTTGGAACATGATGCGCGGCGGATCGTCCAACACCTCGCAAAAGCTCATGCGGTGGCGCGTCGGTCTCCAATTCCTCGCGGTCGTCATCGTCATGGCGGCGCTTTACTTCTCCACGCGTTAAGGCGGCACCATGGTTGTTCTCAACAAGATCTACACAAAGACTGGCGACGACGGCACAACAGCGCTTGGCACCGGTGAGCGGGTCGCAAAGTCGAGTGTGAGAGTGACCGCTTACGGCACCGTTGACGAAACCAATTCGCACATTGGGGTCGCGCGCCTTTATGCGACTGACCCGGACCTTGCTGACCTCAACGAAATGCTCGGGCGCATTCAAAACGATCTTTTTGATCTCGGCGCAGACCTCTGCACGCCCGACACAGGGCAAGACCTTGGTTACGAGCCGTTGCGGATCGTGGAGGCTCAAGTCAAGCGCATCGAAAGCGAGATCGACACGCTCAACGCGGACCTCGAAACGCTTCGCTCGTTCGTCTTGCCCGGCGGCACGGCGGTCGCCGCGCATCTCCACGTGGCAAGGACGGTGGCCCGACGCGCGGAGCGGCTGATGGTCGAACTTGCAACTGATGAGACTGAGCCGGTTTCCAAACCTGCGATGACCTACGTCAATCGGCTATCAGACTTCCTGTTTGTCGCGAGCCGGTATGCCAACGCCAAGTCGACCGGTGACGTTCTTTGGGTGCCAGGTGCAAACCGATAGCTTTCATGCGGCTGGCTGACTGACATGTTCATTCCGCTTAGTGATCAAAACAGCCTCAAACACATTGATGTCCACTACGTTACACTCGGGCTGATTGCGGCGAACGTCCTTATTTTCGCGGTGTTTCAGAGCGGGATCCTCTTTCCGGAAGCGGTACATTTCGCGATCGCAACCGGTCTTGGCGTCGTTCCTGGTGAACTTCTTGATAATCTTCCCGCGCGCGGTCCGGTCGGCATCCCCGAGAGCGCGACACTCGTCAGCTACATGTTTCTCCATGGTGGCTGGATGCACCTTATCGGCAACATGTTGTTCCTCTGGGTCTTCGGGGACAATGTCGAGGATGCGCTCGGGCATTGGCGGTTCCTTATCTTCTATCTCGCCTGCGGGATCTTCGCTGGCCTCGCCCATGCTTGGATCAGTCCGACGAGCAACATCCCGCTGGTTGGTGCATCGGGCGCCGTCGCTGGCATCGTCGCGGCCTATTTGATGCTCCACCCAAATGTCCGCATCTGGATCCTACTCCTCGGTCGATTACCGTTGAAGCTCTCAGCATTCTGGGTGCTCGGCGGCTGGATCGTGTTCCAATTTTATAACGTTCTCGTTGCGATCGACGACGTGGTCGCATGGTGGGCGCATATCGGCGGCCTGGTCGCCGGTGCCGTGCTCATCGTCATCATGCGACGCCCCGGCGTTCCCTTGTTCGATCGCGACGTGTCCTGACGGTGTCAGATTAGAATCCGTCTGAAGACGTTTCGCGGAATTGACACGCTGAAACACCTTCGTCTACGTGGATTTCCAAAGTCACGCGCTCGCCACCTGAGCGCCTTGGGGAGATCAAGAGATGAAGGTGCTCGTACCCGTAAAGCGAGTGGTCGACTACAACGTAAAAGTCCGCGTCAAGCCGGACGGCTCCGGGGTCGAACTCGCTAACGTCAAAATGTCCATGAACCCGTTCGACGAGATCGCTGTCGAAGAAGCCCTTCGGATGCGTGAGGCGGGCAAGGCGACAGAAGTCGTTGCTGTGTCGATCGGTCCTCAGCAGGCGCAAGAAACGATCCGCACAGCACTTGCGATGGGCGCGGATCGCGGCATCCTCGTGAAGACCGACGACCTGGTTGAGCCGCTCGCGGTCGCGAAAATCCTAAAAGGTGTTGTCGCCGAAGAGGAGCCGCAGATCGTTATTCTGGGCAAGCAGGCGATTGACGATGACTGCAACCAAACGGGTCAGATGCTTTCAGCGCTTCTCGGCTGGTCGCAAGCAACGTTCGCCTCAAAAATCGAGATCGGTGACGATAAGCTCTCCGTGACGCGCGAAGTTGATGGTGGGCTGCAGACGATCACTGTTGCAATGCCTGCAATCGTGACAACCGACCTGCGCCTCAATGAGCCACGTTACGCGTCGCTGCCAAACATCATGAAGGCCAAGAAAAAGCCGCTCGATGAGAAATCACCCGCGGACTACGGCGTCGATACCGCGCCGCGCCTCGAAGTGATCAATACAACCGAACCCGCAAAACGCGAGGCCGGTATTAAGGTCAACTCGGTGGATGAACTCATCTCGAAACTCAAAGAGGAAGCGGGCGTCATCTGACGCGCGTTGGGAGTGAGACAAATGACAACGCTTTTAATCGCAGATCACAGCAATGACGGACTGAACGACGGCACGCACAAGGCGCTGACGGCAGCGCTTGAAATCGGCGGCGACGTTCACGTGCTCGTTGCGGGCTCAAACTGCCAACCGGCGGCTGACGCCGCATCAAAGCTCTCAGGCGTGGCAAAGGTCTTGGTCGCTGATAGTCCAGCGCTTGAGAACCAGCTCGCAGAGCCGATGGCAGCCCTTCTCCAGGGTATGGCAAGCGGCTATGACGCGCTCGTGTCACCGGCTTCGACAACCGGCAAGAACGTGATGCCACGCGTCGCCGCTCTTCTCGACGTCATGCAAATCTCAGACATCATCGCGGTCAAAGGACCAGATACGTTCGAACGCCCGATCTACGCCGGGAACGCCATCCAGACGGTGAAATCTACGGATGCGATCAAAGTAATTACGGTTCGGACAGCTGGTTTCGCCGCTGCTGCTGAAGGGGGCTCAGCGCCGATTGAAACGGTCGATGTGCCTGCTGACCCCGGTCTCTCGTCCTTCGTGGGAGAGGACCTCACGGTTTCCGATCGTCCAGAACTCACGTCGGCCAAGATCGTCGTCTCCGGCGGTCGGGCGCTCGCAAGCCATGACAATTTTGAGAAATACATAGAACCAATTGCCGACAAGCTTGGTGCTGCGGTCGGCGCTTCGCGGGCAGCCGTCGATGCGGGTTACATGCCAAACGACTATCAGGTCGGACAGACCGGCAAGGTCGTCGCGCCAGACTTGTACATCGCCGTCGGCATTTCCGGCGCGATCCAGCATTTGGCGGGCATGAAGGACTCAAAAATCATCGTCGCCATCAATAAGGACGATGAAGCGCCGATTTTTCAGGTCGCGGATTACGGCCTCGTCGGCGACCTCTTTGACGTCATGCCGGAACTCGAATCGGCACTCGATTAGTCACGAATACGGCGCCGCTACGTGTGGAGACACCTGCGGCGCCGCGTACCTACGCCTTGTGTCGACCTTCCCCTTGTGTGCACTGCATGATAGCCGATTAAGAGCACCAAATTTCAGCGCACCCTGAGGGACGACATCGCATGACATTCCAATCAATTGGCATCATCGGGGCCGGGCAAATGGGGTCCGGGATTGCCCATGTGTGCGCACTTGCGGGCCTGAACGTCAAAATCAACGATATTTCTGAGGAGAAAATCGAAGCGGGCCTCGCGACGATCAATGGCAATCTGGCGCGCCAAGTCAGCGCCGATCGGATCACGGATGGCGAGCGGGCAAAGGCTGTTGGCCGTATTACGGCCGCGCCGACGTTTGAGGATGTTGCGACTGCGGATCTGGTGATTGAGGCGGCGACGGAAAACGAATCGACCAAACGGGATATCTTCACCAAGCTTTGCCCGCTTCTGGGCGACCGCACCATTGTTGCGTCGAACACCTCATCGATCTCGATCACGCGACTTGCGTCGGTCACGGACCGCCCAGAAAAGTTCATCGGTATCCATTTCATGAACCCGGTTCCGATCATGGAATTGGTGGAACTCATCAGGGGTATCGCAACCGACGACGAGACGTTTGAATCGTCAAAGGCGTTCGTCGAATCGCTTGAAAAGAAAGTGGCGGTGTCGGAGGATTTCCCGGCCTTCATTGTCAACCGCATCCTTCTGCCCATGATCAATGAGGCGATCTACACGCTCTATGAGGGCGTGGGTTCGGTCGAGGCGATCGATACGGCGATGCGGCTCGGAGCCAACCATCCGATGGGGCCGTTACAATTGGCGGATTTCATCGGCCTCGACACCTGTCTCGCGGTGATGCACGTGCTCTATGAGGGTCTTGCCGACTCAAAATACCGGCCCTGTCCGCTGCTTGTGAAATATGTCGAAGCGGGCTGGCTCGGTCGGAAGACCCATCGCGGCTTCTATGACTATCGCGGCGATGAGCCGATTCCGACGCGATAAAACCCTGCTCCGACGCGGGTGAACCTCGCCGAATGGATGCTGGCGCGCGGCAAGGCGCGCAATCTCGGCCATCCGGCAATCGCGTTTTTCGATGAAGCGGGTTGCGTTGAAACCCTGAGCTACGAAGCGCTTGAAGCAGAAATTCGACGTTTCGCTGGAGGGTTCCAGGCAGCCGGCCTCCTCCACCCAGGCGACCGGGTCGCGCTCGACCTCGGCAATGCGCGCGAGATGCCGCTCGCCTTTTTCGGTGCCATTGGTGCGGGGCTGGTCGCGATCCCGCTTTCGGATCAGTTGACCGAATCGGAAGTGCGGCGCGTCGCCGAGGACGCTGACATCAGAGCGATCATCTCGACACGGTTCAAAGGCTTTGACGGTGTCACCGCGCTTGGTACGGAGGCTCTAACCCAATCGGAAGACGCGGGTTTTGCCCCAACCGGCGCGGAAGACCCGGCCTTTATGGTCTATACCTCCGGCACATCGGGCAAGCCCAAAGGCGTGGTCCATGCGCAGCGCTCAATTCTGGGCCGGGTTCCCATGGTGGACGGCTGGACGGGTATCGAGCCCGGTGACCGTCTCCTCCATGTCGGCGCGTTCAACTGGACGTACACGCTCGGTGTCGGCTTGATGGACGTTTGGGCGAGCGGCGCGACCGCGGTGCGCTGGGTTGGGAAGCGACCGGAACCTCGCGACTGGCCAAGGATCATCGAACAGACGGAAGCGACCGTCTTTGCCGCAGTGCCAAGCCACTATCGTCAAATCTTGAAATACACAGATCCAGGCGCGCTGCGCTTTGCGACCTTGAAACGAGCGCTCTCAGCGGGTGAAGCGTTGAGCGCTGATCTTCTCCACGAATGGCAGGAACGAACCAGCGTGCCTTTGCTTGAATCGCTGGGGATGAGCGAAATCTCCACCTACATTTCGACAGGGCCGGGAATGGAGCAAAAGCCCGGAAGTCCCGGGCGCCCGCAGCCTGGGCGGCGCATTGCCGTGCTCCCGGAAGATGGCGGCGACGAGCCCGTGGCCACCGGTGACGTCGGTGTCCTCGCCGTCCATCGCTCTGACCCAGGGCTTTTCCTCAAATATTGGAACGAGTACGCCAACACTGGCGCATTTCGTGCTGATTGGTTCCTCACCGGCGACCGTGCCTCAATCGACCGGGACGGCTACGTTTGGTTTCACGGTCGCGCTGACGATGTCATGACCGTCCTTGGTTACCGTGTCGCTCCGCAGGAAGTGGAGGCAGCCCTTACGGGTGTTGATTGTGTTTCGGAGTTCGCGGTTGCGGCACGCGCGGTCAACGACAAGCAATTGATCGCGGCCTTTATTGTGACCGAAGCCGCATTCTCTGAGGCTGTTGCTGCTCTTCATGCGCGGGCTGAAGCCGTCCTTGCCCGCTATAAGCGCCCGCACATCTATCTGCGGGTCAAAAGCTTGCCGCGAACAGCATCAGGCAAGCTGAAGCGGAAATCCCTTCAAAATGTATCGATCCTCGAAACCTCGAATTAAGCCGGTCGCGATAAAGTGAAGAGCGGAGGGCAAAGCTATGTCGGCAATTCCAGCATCGGTGGCGCTTACCCAGGCTGAAACGCAAATGGCACTCGCCGCTAAACTGGCGAAACTGAACGCCAATACCGAAAAAGCCGTGGCCAGTTTGATCGAGCGGTCCGCTGCATCCTTGGAGCAGGCCGTTGCTGCGACCCCGCCGGGCGTGGGCGCCAACCTCGATATCTCAGTTTAAACCTCCTCCCGCAGAAGTCTGCGGATAATCTTCCCCGTCGTCGTCAACGGTAGGTCATCGCGAAAATCGATCTCGCGCGGCATTTCGTGGGGCGAGAGGCGCGTTCGCACATGTGCCTGGATCGCCGATTTTGTTTCGTCATCGGCGGCGATGCCGTCCTGGAGCACGACAAACGCTTTCACGATTTCGGTCCTGATGGGGTCTGGCCTGCCGACCGCTGCTGCGAGACGCACGGCGGGGTGGGAGATTAGGCAGTCCTCGATTTCTCCGGGGCCGATCCGGTAGCCAGCGCTCGTGATGATGTCATCATCGCGCCCGACGAATGAGACGAACCCGTCCGCGTCCATGACGCCTTCATCGCCGGTGATCATCCAGTCGCCGACGAATTTTGCCGTGGTGGCTGCATCATTGTTCCAGTAGCGCAGAAACATGACCGGATCCGGCGCGCGTACCGCGATTTGGCCGAGTTCCTCGGGCTCGCATGGATTGCCGTCACCGTCGATGATCGCGACCGTATGGCCCGGTACTGGTTTCCCGATTGCGCCCGGTTTCACCGCATCGATTGCGCCGCAGGATGATAAGACGAGGTTACACTCGGTCTGGCCGTAAAACTCGTTGATGCCGATCCCTAAGGTTTCCTTTGCCCACTCATAGGTCTTGCGCCCGAGTGCCTCGCCGCCTGATCCGATTGTTCGAAGGTTGACCGAGGAAGGCGCGGCGCCTGACGCCATGACCATCTTGAGCGCGGTCGGTGGAATGAACGCGTTTCGGACCGCGTGGTCGGCCATCATCGCGTAGGCTTTTTCCGGGTCGAACTTTGTGAACGCGTAGCCAAGCACTGGAACGCCGAGCGATAGCGATGGCAAAAGCACATTCAACAGGCCGCCAGCCCAGGCCCAGTCTGCGGGCGTCCACATGAGGTCACCCGGTTGCGGCAGGAACTCATGCGGCATTTGCACGCAAGGAAGATGACCCAAAAGTACGCGGTGGCCATGAAGGGCGCCCTTTGGCGGACCCGTTGTGCCGGACGTGTAGATCATAAGTGCCGGAGTATCGGGTGTTGTGTCGACGGGTGTGAAGTCTGGGGACGCGCGCTCAATGAGCGCGTCGATGCCGTTCGCGCCGCTGTGGCCGCTGATCAGCACGGACTTTAAGCCCGGCAAATCGCCACGAATATCGACAATTTTTTCCGCGCCATCGGCGTTTGTTATGATTGCAGCGGCGCCGGAATCTCCGAGCCTGTAAGCCAGCGCATCGACACCGAACATCGCGGCCATCGGCACGGCGATTGCGCCGAGCTTGTAGATGGCGATGTGGGCGGTGAGCACGTCCACATGCTGGGGCAGGAGGATTGCGACCCGGTCGCCGGCGCTAACGCCATGGGCGGCGAGCACGTTTGCGAGGCGGTTGGAGCGGTCTTCAAGTGCGGCAAATGTCCACTCGATGACTGATCCATCCTCATTGCGCATCAGAAGTGCGACACGACCGGGATGTGTCGCGGCCCACCGCGTGCAGACATCGACGCCGATATTGTACCGGTCGGGGATCTGCCAGACGAAATCGCGGTAGAGGGCGTCGTAGGTATCGGCGGGTTGGAGCATTTCTGTCTCACTCGCTGCCGCGGACTAGGACAGTGGCCTAAGGCGTGGCGCGGGCGTCTTCGATAGCCGGTATCAGCGTTTCAACAAGGTCGGCCCGGTCAAACGGGCCGATGTGCTTATGCACGATCGCGCCGGTTTTATCGACAATGAATGTTTCTGGCACGCCATAGACGCCCCAATCGATGGAAACACGTCCGTTCCTGTCCGCGCCCACGCGCTCAAACGGGTTTCCGAACTCGCCAAGGAAGCGTCGAGCGTTGGCGGGAGAATCTTTGTAATTAATGCCAACGACTGAGTAGCCCCGTGCTTCAAGTTCGAGAAGCATGGGGTTTTCATCGCGGCACGGCACGCACCAGGACGCCCAGACATTCACGACCGTGACGTCGCCGGCGCCAACCAAATCACGCGTTCCCAAACCGGGGATCGATGTTGCGCCTTCTGCGAGATCTTCAATCGCAGGGAGAGTGAACTCCGGAACCTGTTTTCCGATGAGGGCAGATGGGATCGTCGAAGGGTCGCCAGAAAAGAGCCTGAAGTAAAAGAGAACCGCGAGCGCTCCGAAAACGAGAACAGGCAGGGCCGCCAAGACGAATTGAAAGCGTGAACGGCTGCCGGTCTCGACCGTTTCGTCAGACATTTCTAGCGATCTCCGGCCGCAATCGGCGATTCCGACCTTCGATCATGGGTCGCTTCCAGCTGCTGAAGACGTCTCTTTTGGCTCTGATAGCTCACAAACGTCCAAACGATGAGCCCGATGATCAATCCCGCTGATGCGAGGTAGGACGCGAGAATAAACCCGCCATGTTCACCGAGCATGGCTATTCCGCTGCCTCCGGTGCGGGTGATGCCATCGTCCGCCGATCGGCAGCATGAGCCGCACGCATCATCAGCGTTTCGGCTTTTCGTCGGTATACGAGCGTGCGCATGCCCGTCATGTGGAGCGCGAAGAAAAGGAGAATGTGCGCGACGGCCATCACGAGCAAGGGAACGAGGATGTCAGGGTGGATGGTCGGGCCGTCAAAGCGGGCAACGCTCGCTGGCTGATGGAGCGTGTTCCACCAGTCGACGGAAAATTTGATGATCGGGATATTGATGAACCCAACCAGCACCAGGACGGCCACAAGTCGCCCTGACTTTGCGTGGTCCTCAAGCGCGCTACCGAGCGCGATTAGGCCGAGATACATGAGAAACAGGACGAGCACTGACGTCAGACGTGCATCCCAGACCCACCACGTGCCCCACATGGGCTGACCCCAGAGCGCGCCTGTAATGAGCGCGATCGCCGTGAAAACCGCGCCGATCGGCGCTGCGGCCCGGATCGAAACGTCAGCCATCGGGTGTCGCCAAACGAGCGAGCCCAACGCCGAAACAGCCATGATCGCGTAGCACATCATGGCGAGCCAAGCGGCAGGCACATGGATGAACATAATGCGGACGGTGTTGCCCTGCTGATAGTCGGCGGGCGCGACGAAGAAGCTCTTGTAAAGCCCAAACGCGAAGACCGCTGCAGTCAAACCCCAGAGCCATGGGAGCATGACGCCGGACCAGCGCAGGAAAACGGAGGGGTTTGCGAACGTCCACATTTGACCGAATTTAAGCTCTGACCATCCTACCGGCAATCCTACGTATACCACATCGGATCAGTTTATCCGCGCGATGCGCGCAAAGCGGCGGCAGTTGCGAACGGTGAGAGCGCTAATGCCGCAAGCGAAATCGCGCACAGCATCAGGAATGGGAAGCGGAACGGTGCTCCGCCAATCAGTGTCGCATTGGCTGCTCCGACCCCGAAAATGATGATCGGCGTCATGAGAGGGATACTCAGGATCGCGAGCAGCATGCCTGCCCGGCGAAGTGAGACCGTCAGCCCAGCGCCAATCGCTCCAATTAACGTGATCGCAGGCGTACCGACGAGAAGCGTCAACAGGGTCGCGCCGATGCCAATTGGCGGCATATTCAAAAAGAGCGCGAAAAGCGGCGCTGCAAGAACAAGTGGCAAGACGTTAGTGAGCCAGTGGCCAAGGCATTTCGCCAGCACCAGGACTTCGAGGGGGAAGTCGGTGAGGGACATGAGGTCCAGCGCGCCATCCTCATAGTCGGACTGGAACATGCGATCGAGGCCGAGAAGCGTCGAAAGCAGCGCGCCAATCCAGATGAAGGCGGGTCCGAGCCGCGAAAGCTGGTTGAGGTCCGGACCGATCCCAAGGGGGAGGGCGACGATGAGGATCAAAAAGAAGGCGAGACCCAAGAGCGTGCCCGCGCCGCCGCGCGTCGCGAGTTGGATTTCTCGCCAGAGAAGGGCGCGGAACTCACTCATAGTGGCTCAGTGATCTGGGCACGCGAGACGTCGAGTTTAGAATTGGTCTCTACAGGGAGGGGGCCGTGGGTTGCGGCGACGATTAAACCGCCCCCCGCCAGATGATCTTTCATGATCTGGCCAAGCACGGCCTCGCTCGCGGCATCAAGCGCGGATGTCGGCTCATCCATCAGCCAAAGCGCGCGCCGGGCGACGAGCAATCGACAGAGCGCGACGCGTCGTCTCTGGCCCGCCGACAGGACAGACGCGGGCAAATGTGCGAGTTCAAGAATGTCGAGCGTTTCGAGTGCATCAACGGGGTCGCTTTGACCGCCGTAATAGTTCTTCCAAAACGTGAGATTCTCGAGCGCCGTGAGCGCGCCTTTCAACCCGTCGCTGTGGGCAAGATAGTGAACGTTGCCGCTATAGGGCGGTCCCTCGCTCTTCATCGTTACAGTACCCGCATCAGGCTTTGCGAGCCCTGCGAGGATGCGCAAAAGGGAGGTCTTGCCCGACCCATTCGGGCCGACAAGCGCCAGACACTCGCCCGCCGACACCGAAAAGGTGAGGTTTTCAAAGAGCGTTCGATAACCGCGACGACAGGTGATGCCCTGTGCCTCTAACGTAAGCCGCGTTGTCTCAGGCATGGCGTCCACGGAAGTGCTTCGTTGTGTGCGGTTTCGCCTTTGTGATCACCCGACCTGCGCCCGATCCAGAACTCTCAGAGAGTTCTAAACGATCAAAAAAGTCCAAGCGATGGGAAAGATACCGCAGGCCATGCCCGGGTTGGGCAGGTGAATATCAATGCGTTTATCGTGGTTGAATTTGGTTGCCGATCACGCTCGAGCCTTTCGCGCCGCGCGAAAGCTTTGAATGAAGGCGAAAAGCGCAAAGGCGGTCGTCGCTATCATTAGGACAGCGCGAACCATTGCGAGAACATCGCCGGACTGAAAGGCGCTCCGGAGCGGCATGAAAAGGGCAATCAGGATCATGGCCGTCAGAAGGACGGCGATATGCGCGATGACTTTGTTTTCGGCTTTGACCCCGCTGTAGCACGCGATCAAGGCAACCCCGACGATGCCTGGAATGAGGGGTGTCCAGTGACCGCCGGAGACGGCGAGGTAGGCCCAGGCCGAGCAGACAATGAGTGTGATCGCGTTGATCAGACTGGCGGTATGGGCCTTCATGGAGTTCCTCGTTTGGAGCCAATTGATTGATCCCACCCAATTGGATCATCGGCAGTGGAAATTCCAGCCAAAGAGTGACGAGAGTTAAGTTTTGGCGCGAGCACATTTGCCCTTCTGATCCTTGCGAATCGACGACCTTGATTTCCGCTGCTATCACGCTGAAAGCGAACTTGAGTTAGGGTCTTCGCGCGGGCGATTAGAACTGCGCCCTGCGATTTTTGGGGTGAGATGTCATGGTGAAATGGCGGCTGATTTTGCTTTTCGTGTTTGCGGTCTTTTCGCCGGCCATCGCGCAAGTTCAAACTGAAACACCAAAACTCACCGCAGACCTCACCGATCAGCAGTTTCAAGAAATGCTCGGCCGTCTGAGCGATGAGCAGGTGCGCGACCTTTTGATTGCTGAGTTCGCGGCTAAGCGGGCTGAAGCACCCGAAACGACCGGCAGCTTGCTTGTCAGCGCGCAGAACACTGGTGATGCGCTCAGCACGAATACTAAAAACCTGCTCGCGAAGTGGCCTGAACTCGGCGACGCCTTTGGTGCGGTCTGGTCTCGCCTCGACGCTGCAGGCGGCGTGGGCTTGTCTCTTTTTGCGCTCGCGTTGAGCTTTTTCGTTGGTTTCGCGGTGCGCTTCTTTTGGCGGCGAAAGGCTGCGGAACGACAGATCGTGCTTGCAGAGCGCAACGTCGGCAAAGGCGCCTACGGCACACTCGGCGTTATCGGGGATGCGGGCCTTTTTCTAATAATCGATCTTTCAAGTGTGGTCGCGTTTGCATTTTCCGCGATGGCGGCGCTCTACATTTTCTTTCCGAACGCGGATATCCGCGCCTTCGTCTCAGCCTATGTCGCGTTTGCAAGCGTGATCATGATCGTCTGGTCGTTCATCCAGTTGACGTTTCCCCAGGGCTATCCGGTCTACCGGTTGGTCGCGATCGGCGACCGCGCAAACCGCATCTTGCGATGGTTGATCTTGGGGCTTGCGGGTCTTTGGACGTTTGAAACCTACACCTCGCATCTCATGGATCGCTTCGGCGCACCTGACGGTACGCCGGAACTCTTCGGTCTTTTAATCGGTATCGTGTGGATCATCAGCGCGCTGATTGGCATTCGTGCGCTGCACGCGGAGACGGCAAACCTTTTGCCCGCCCGCTCAGAACCCGGATTTACCAACGCCTTCACGCGCATGTGGGCGCTGCTGCTCAGCATTGGCGCGATCTTGTTTTGGGCATTTTTCACTGGCGGAAGCCTCGTGAGCGGTGACGTCGACCGCATCGCATCGATGAACCTCAAACTGCTCCTTGTGGTGATGGGCTTTTGGTTGGGCTATCGGATCCTCGCCCACTATCTGCGCGCCCAGGAACTCGAAGACGCGGTGCGAGAAGTCATCAAAAGGACAGCGCGCGCGGTCCTCGTTGCGTTGGGCGTGGTGATCGCCTTGTCAATCTGGGGGCTCGATCCGGCGACGCTGAGGGAAGGTGGCCCCGCTCAGCAATGGATCCAGACCGTCGTCAATATCGGTCTGACCGCTCTGATCGGCTGGGCCGTTTGGGACTTTCTCAAGACCTTCATCGACATTCGCATCGCCGCTGAACAACCAGAAGAGCATGAAGATGAAGGCTCAGACGGGGAGGGCGGCCTTGGCGCGAGCCGAGCGGCGACGCTTCTCCCGCTGCTCCGCTCATTTGCGCTCGCTGCGATCGGTCTCACCTGCGTTTTCGCGGGGCTCTCCAGCATGGGCGTCAATGTCGCGCCTCTGATCGCGGGTGCCGGCGTCGTGGGCCTCGCAATCGGCTTCGGTGCGCAAACGCTTGTGAAGGACATCGTGTCGGGTGTGTTCTTCCTGATCGATGACGCCTTCCGGCGCGGCGAGTACATCGACCTTGGCTCGGTGAAGGGCACCGTTGAGCGGATTTCGGTGAGGAGCCTTCAATTGCGCCACCATTTGGGCGCGGTTCACACGATCCCGTTCGGCGATATCGCGGCACTCACCAATTACTCGCGCGACTGGGTGATTATGAAGCTACCGCTGCGCCTGACGTTTGATACCGATCCAAAGATGGTGAAACGGATCGTCAAACGCATCGGCGCGGAATTGATGACCGATGAACTGGTCGGTGGCGGTCTTTTGGAACCACCCAAATCCCAAGGGGTCGTTCAAATGGAGGATTCAGCGATGATCCTCCGGGTAAAATTCAAAGCGATCCCCGGAAAGCAGTTCACAATCCGGCGTGAACTGCTTCACCGTATCCGAGCGGCATTTGAAGAGGCCGGTATTCGGTTTGCGAACCGCGAGGTCACTGTACGGGTCAATGAGGACGCAACGAACGCGGAACGCCGCGAAGCCGTAAGCGCCGCCGCGTCGCGTGCTGTTGAGGCCGAACAACCTGCGACGTGAGTTGCGAACTCGCTGCTCACTCGGAGCCAAGATCGATGGGCACGAAGTGATAGGTCTCGCCGCTGGAGATAACCGATCCGACGCCCGGAAAATCGAGATGTGAGCCTGCGATATAGGTCTTCGGCTTGGATACACGCCGAAGCATGTCAATTCGCGTCGCGCGGGCAACATCTTGGTCCGCGTCGAACTCCCAGGTGAGGTGCGGTTTAGCAAACTGAACGGACGGGACATGAACGATGTCGCCCCAGATGAGGAGCGTCGATCCCGCGTCCTTCACCTCAAAGGCCGTATGCCCCACCTCGTGCCCCCCCGGAGTAGCAACGGCGACGATACAATCGCTAAGACGAAAACCGTCCTCCAGCGGGGTGCACCGATCGTGGAACCGCTTCAGGGACGGGAATTGTCGGAAAAGATCGATCTCTTTGGCGGGGACGAGAAGCCTTTTCAGGTTTGGAAACCCGTCATTCCCATCGGGCGCAACTAAGCCGAAGACGTGATCCTCATGGGTGTGCGTGAGCGCCACGGTGGTGATGGAACCCCGTGCGATACCGGCTTCATCCAGTGCATCAAACAGGCGTCCCATGGTCGGTAACCACGCATTGGAGGCGCCCGTGTCGATCAAGGTGAAATCGTCACCAACCCTCACCAGAAACGCGTTGACGGAGAGACGAAGTTTGCCGTCGAAAAGGGGGATCTCCGGCGGCAGATCGTCGGCAAAAACGGCATTACCTGGTTTTCGAAGCCGCGTTGTCGGGCCGTCGAGATGGCCGTCCGAGAGCGCGACGATCTCGATATCGCCCATGGTGAAGCGCGCGAAATATTGGCCAGTCTCTACGCACTGCATGTTATGCTCATCACCCCCACTTCGCTAGCGGCTGAGATTGCTCACGAGGCTAAACACAGAACTTTCGCCTCCGGTTTGCAAGCTCCCAGGTTGCAGTGTCGCGGCGACGCGTCCAGCCAGTCGACCAAAGGGCAGGCTTTGAAGCCAGACTTTCCCTGGACCCCGCAGCTGAGCGAAGAAAAAGCCCTCGCCGCCGAAGACCATGGATTTCACGGAACCAGCGCGGACGATGTCGTACTGAATGCTCTGAGAGAGCGCAACGATACAGCCCGTATCCACGTCCAAGACGTCGCCATGGTCGAGGGTTTTCTCAATCACCGTGCCACCCGCGTGCACGAAAACCCAGCCATCGCCTTCGAGCTTCTGCATGATGAAGCCTTCACCGCCGAAGAGCCCGGTCATGATGTTGCGTTGAAATTCAACGCCGATCGAAACGCCCTTCGCGGCGCACAGGAACGCGTCCTTCTGGCAAACGATCTTGTTGTCGTGTTCGTCGAGGCGGAGCGGGATGATGTGTCCGGGATAGGGTGAAGCAAACGCGACGCGGGCCTTACCGTGTCCGTCATGGGTGAAGACTGTTGTGAAGAGACTTTCACCAGTGATGAGGCGCTTTCCTGCGCCCACCATTTTGTCGAAGAGCCCTGCGTTTTCCTGCGCATGCGAGCCGTCGCCGAAAACTGTTTCCATCGAGACGGATGATGGTTTGAACATCATGGCACCGGCTTCTGCGACCGCCGACTCGCCGGGATCGAGTTCGATCTCGACGAACTGCATCTCAGATCCCTTGATCTCGAACTCAATGTCATCGGAGAGACTTGGCTCTCGCTCATGTCGCACGATTGGGATCTCAGGCACCGCTGATGCGGCGGTAAAGGTCGAGACGCGGCGTCCAAATGGTTTCGTCATGTGCGTGAGCTCCCCAGCTTGCAAATCCTAGGTCGAGCATATGCGCCGCCGGTTAAATCGCGGCTAATCCAGACATTCGAATTGGCTCGATTGGCGCTGGTCGTCTATGGCCTTTCGTCGTTCTCGCTATCGCGGTTAAGTTCCTGTAGCGGAGGCGAGCCCCTGCCAGTTCACTGGGCGGGGGAGCCATCTTGGAGCCTTTCTTGGTCGCCACTTTTCTCCTTCCCGGCCTCTTCGTGTTTCTGTGGTCGACCGGTTTTATCGGGGCTACCTTCGCAGACCCGTATGCGGAGCCGCTCACCACCCTCACACTGCGTTTTATGCTTGCGGTTTTGGTCTTTGCCGCTTGGGTCATTGCCGCGCGTGCGCCATGGCCGAACAGGCGGGTTGCCCTGCAATGTTTCGCGATCGGCGCGCTCCTCCATGGTATCTATCTGGGAGGGGTTTTCGTCGCGATCGATATGGGCTTGCCCTCTGGCCCATCGGCCATGATTGTCTCAATCCAGCCAATCCTGACGGCCCTTTTCGCAGTCCCCTTTGCCAGTGAGCGACTAACGATCACCCAGTGGATCGGCATCATTGCTGGGTTTTTCGGCGTTCTCCTGGTGCTGCTACCAAAGCTCTCTGGCCCAGACACTTGGCCGCTGATCGGGATCCTATTCAATGTGGGCGCGCTGATTGGGATCACGCTTGCGAGCCCCTGGCAAAAGCGCATCGGTGCAAGCGTTGACCCACGCACGGGGGGCGTTCTTCAATATCTGGGTGGTTTCGCGGTCGTCGTGCCATTCGCGCTCTGGTTTGAGACGAACGCAATCCAGTGGACGCCTGAATTCGTGTTCGCGATCTTTTGGATGGTTTTCGTCCTCTCGCTCGGGGCTGTCTCCTTACTCATGCATCTGATCGCGAGTGGCGCGCTCGTAAAAACGATTTCCACCATGTATTTGGTGCCCGCCGTGACCGCGATCATCGCGTTTTTTGCCTTCAATGAGACGCTGTCGCCGGTGCAAATCTTTGGCTTTGTGGTCTCGGCTGCAGGTGTTGCTTTGGTCGCAGCCCGTGGCCGAACCGCAAATCAGGGATAGATTTTCGACAAGACCTCTCTATGTTGCGCTGCAACCTGAAGAGATTGTCGCCCTTAGATCATTGGGAGATCATAGTATGAGTGCCGTCCACGAATTTGCATTTCAACCGTCAGAAAGCGACTTGATCGCCGACCTGCGTGTGGCGTCTGAAGCTGTATCGACCGTGGTTGAAGTGGCAAAAGCCGGGGTTCGGCAGCGCAATCTCGACGACGAAAAGCTCTCAGCCGCATCGCTTGAACGCGATCAGCACGCCGTGCACGGTCTCGCCTGGCTCTCAACCTATGGCGAAGCGATCCGTGAAACGGCAGACTATGCCGCGCGCCTCCAGGAGGCTGGCCGCCTCGGTGAAATCGAGACACTCCTCGTCAAAATTGGCGTCGGTGAATACCTGGCCCATATCGTCGGCGGCATCCCGATGAGCCAGGGTGAGTATGTTCGCCTCCATGAGCTCGGCCTCGACGATTCCGACACCGCACCGCTTGACGGCTCAGTCATCCACCGCTTGATCCGCGAGGGCTCAACGCCGGAAAACCGCGCGCGCCTCGTCGAGCTCATGCCGTCGCGCGAAGCGTCCTCGACGCTTGAAGATTGCGGTCTGGACGACATGCTCGAGCAGATTCGCGAGGAAATGCGCCGCTTCAATGAAGCTGAAGTCCTACCCCACGCCCACGAATGGCACCTCCAAAACGACTACATCCCGATGGATGTGATTGAGAAAATGTCGGAACTCGGCGTTTTTGGCCTCACGATCCCGGAAGACTTTGGTGGCATGGGCCTCGGCAAGGAATCCATGTGCGTCGTTTCAGAAGAGCTCTCACGCGGGTATATCGGGGTGGGATCGCTCGGTACGCGCTCCGAGATCGCGGCCGAACTGATCCTGTGCGGCGGCACGGACGAGCAGAAATCCGAATGGCTGCCAAAGCTTGCCTCCGGCGAAACGCTGCCGACCGCGGTCTTCACGGAGCCGAACACCGGTTCAGACCTCGCCTCTCTCAAAACGCGCGCGGTGAAGGACGGCGAGACCTACACGATCTCGGGCAACAAGACCTGGATCACCCACCCGGTCCGCGCCGACATCATGACAGTGCTTGCCCGCACGAACCCGGATGAGGCGGGCTATCGCGGGCTTTCCATGTTCATCGCCGAAAAGCCGCGCGGCTCTGATGAGGAGCCGTTCCCCCATCCGGCGATGTCCGGCGGCGAAATCGAGGTGCTCGGCTATCGCGGCATGAAAGAGTACGAGATCGCCTTTGACGGGTTTGAGGTTCCGGCCAAGAACCTTCTGGGCGAAGCGGAAGGCCAGGGCTTTAAGCAGCTCATGCAGACCTTTGAGAGCGCGCGCATCCAGACCGCCGCGCGGGCGGTTGGCGTCGCGCAATCCGCGCTCGATCTCGGCTATCGCTACGCGAACGAGCGGGTCCAGTTCGGCAAGCCGCTGATCGCGTTCCCGCGCATCGCCGACAAGCTCGCCCTCATGGCGGCTGAGATCATGATCGTGCGCCAACTCACCTACTTCTCCGCGCGCGAGAAGGATCAGGACCGGCGCTGTGACGTGGAAGCCGGAATGGCGAAGCTTCTGGGCGCGCGGGTCGCATGGTCAGCGGCGGATAACGCGCTTCAGATCCACGGTGGAAATGGCTTTGCGCTCGAGTATGCCATAAGCCGCGTTCTTTGCGACGCCCGCATCCTCAACATCTTTGAGGGCGCCGCCGAAATCCAGGCGCAAGTCATCGCAAGACGTCTTCTCGATCAGGTGAAGTAGTCTAGGGTCCTGATCCTAGCTGCTTTCAACGCCCGAGAATTTTGCTACCGTCCAGAATATGGACGGTCAGTTTGCCCGCGCAAAATCGCTCAATGTGTACACCATCCCGGCGCTCACCCTCGTCGTCGGGGTTGGAGTGTATTTCTTGCTTTTTCAAATCGTCGTTGCGCCGTTCCACCCATCGACCGACATGCTCGCGCGCTCCGCGCCCGCCTTTGTCGTCGGGGCTGGCGCGCCGGTGACCGAAGTCGCGGCCAAGCGCATGACCGCGCTCTATGCGCTCGCGATCCCGACGATCCTGATGGCTCTGTCAGCGCTCGCGCTCGCGGTTGTCGCGTTCTCGATCGTCTTAAAACCCTATGGTCGCGGTGCGCAGCTTCTAGGCGTGGCCGCGATCCCGGTCGGCGGCCTCATCGGCTTTGTGGAGCAATATGCAAACCCGATCCGGCACCTCGTTGCCGACTGCAGGCCCGGATCAGCGCCGATCTGCCCGCTTGATCAGGCCGTTGCCATGGGAGGCTCGCCGCCGCTCCTGCGCGCCGAGGATCTGGATCACATCCAATGGCTGGTTTCGCTGAATTCCGTGGTCAGCGTTGCCGCTCTTTGCCTGATTGGCGCCTGCGTCCTCGTCCTTTCGCGCAGCGTCGACCCCGCGACGGTTTTAATCGCTGAGATGAAGGCGAGGCGCGCAGGGCTTGAAGGGCTCCTTTTGGTGCTTGCGCCCGTCCTCGTCTTTTCCGTCTCCACCACCCACGGCTTTCACCATTTGGCTGCTGCCATGATGGCCGAGCCGGATGCGACCGCCTACAATTCGCTCGCCTCCACTGGCACGCAATATTGGGGCGCGGTCTACACGATCATCATTATCGTCGTGGCGTTCCCAGCCGTGCTCTCAGTCACGCGTGACGCCAAACTTGTCGCCGCAGATCGGCTGCCGGACGCCGACTTCGCCGCACGTCAGGAATGGCGAAAGAAGATGGGTATCGAGTTTGCGTTCCGCGAACGGGTCGGGGTGCTGCTTGCGGCGATCGCGCCGGTCCTCACATCACCAGCGTTGGACGCCCTGCGGGGCTTTGCCGGCTGACCTCGCGCAGGGCCATTTTGCAGTGGCCCCCAGTCTAACGGAAGCGATCTATTCTTCGATCGGCGTGAAGCGTGGAACGACGCCGTAGCCCGGAACATCGACATTCTCAAAGAACATGGACCGCGGTCGGACCCAACGCGGATGCGGCGGCTCGACGGCGACATAGACGACCATCGGCTCATGGTTTTCTGTGTGGGTGACCTCGAACAGAAAACGATAGAGGCCGCCTTTGTAGTGCCTGTAAAGCTGACCCAGCGGGGGATTAGCCATTCACGACCTGCTCGAGCATCCGCTCCTCTCCGCCGCGCCCAATAGAGACATAGTGGAAGCCTTTGTCGGCCACTTCATCGGGGCGGTAGACATTGCGGAGATCGACAAGGATCTGATCGGTCATGATCTCTTTGAGCGCTGCGAAATCGAGCGCGCGGAACATGTTCCACTCGGTGAGAATGACGACCGCGTCGGCGCCTTCCGCCGCTTCATAGGCTGACTTGCACCAGGTTACGCCCGTGAGGTGGTGCTTGGCAGGCTCCATCGCTTCTGGATCAAAGGCACGAACCGTCACGCCAGCCTTTTGCAGATGCGGGATAATGGTGAGGCTCGGCGCTTCGCGGACATCGTCGGTATTGGGTTTGAACGCGATACCGAGGATAGCGACCGTTTTCCCGTCCGTCGCGCCAAGGGCGTCCAGGACTTTTTCCGCCATTTCGTGCTTGCGGGTCTCATTGACCTCAATGACTTGCTCGATCAGTCGTTGTGGTGCGCCGAAGCGCTCGCCGGTCGCGGCAAACGCGCGGGTGTCTTTTGGAAAGCACGAGCCACCAAAGCCCGGCCCGGCATGGAGGAATTTACCGCCGATCCGGCCATCGAGCCCGATGGCCTTTGCGACTTCTTGGACATTGCCGCCGGTTTTTTCGCACAGATTTGAGACCTCGTTGATGAAGGTGATCTTCATCGCGAGGAAGGCGTTGGCGGCGTATTTGATCAGTTCGGCGTTCTCAAGGGTTGAGACGACCAGCGGCGTCTCGCGGATGTTCAAAGGCCGATAAAGCTGGCGCATCACGTCTTCGCCGCGCTCATCATGAACGCCGACAACGACGCGGTCCGGCCGCATAAAGTCCTCGATCGCTGATCCTTCGCGCAGAAATTCAGGGTTCGAGACGACCGAAAAATCGAGATCTGGCCGCTCATTGCGGATGATGCCCTGTACCTTGCGGTTCGTGCCGACGACCACGGTTGATTTCGTCACGACCACGGCGCCGTGTTTCAAGTGTTTGGCCACTTCGCGCGCGGCAGAAAAGACGTATGAAAGATCAGCTTCGCCATCGCCGCGCCGGGATGGCGTCCCCACCGCGATGAAGATGACGTCGGCATCTTTCGCCGCGGTCGCAAGATCGGTCGAGAACGACAGCTGACCCGCTTTGACGTTGCGGTTCATCATGTCGGTCAGGCCGGGTTCGTAGATTGGCACATCGCCGCCATTCAACATGGCGATCTTGTCTGCATCCACGTCAACGCAGGTTACGGTGAAGCCGAATTCAGAAAAGCAGACGCCGGACACGAGACCGACATATCCTGATCCGATCATTACGAGTTTCATTTTATAATCTCCCCGCTGCGTCGTTTGAGCGGTTATCTGGCTAGAGGATCGTTTTGAGCTCGGCTTTAAAGTCGTCTGAAAGGTCCGGCCTGTCGAGCGCAAAGGCGACATTGGCGCTCAAAAACCCGATTTTTGACCCACAATCAAAGGTCCGCCCTTCGAACCGAACACCATAGAATTTCTGCGCTTCGGCAAGGTCAATCATGGAGTCGGTCAGTTGGATTTCATTTCCTGCGCCGCGTTGGTGTCGGCCTAGGAGGTTCATGATTTCGGGCTGAAGAATATAACGTCCATTGATGTAGAGGTTCGAGGGCGCAGTGCCTGGAGCCGGTTTTTCGATCATGCCGTCGATCTCAAAACCGACGCCGTGATCTTCGCCAACGCCGACAATGCCGTACCGATGGGTCAGTTCAGGATCGCATTCTTCGAGCGCGATGATGTTCCCGCCAAGCCTGTCATAAGCCTTCATCATCTGAGAGAGACAGCCCGGCTCCGCCTTCATGATCATGTCTGGAAGAAGAAGTGCAAAGGGCTCATCGCCAATGATGTCACGCGCACACCAGACCGCGTGGCCAAGTCCTAAGGGCGACTGTTGGCGTGTAAACGATGCGTTGCCAGCTTCGGGTAGAGCGGCACTCAAGATTTCTAGTTCTGCGGTTTTCCCGCGCGACTTCAGCGTGTCTTCAAGCTCGAACTGGATGTCGAAATGGTCCTCAATCACGCCCTTATTGCGTCCGGTTACGAAGATGAAATGCTCGATACCGGCTTCGCGGGCCTCATCGACGGCGTATTGAATGACCGGCTTATCAACGACAGTGAGCATTTCTTTCGGCACAGCTTTTGTCGCCGGTAAAAAGCGTGTGCCGAGCCCAGCAACGGGGAAGACGGCCTTACGAACGCGTTTGTGGGACATCGTGTCCTTTAATCCTTTGTCGTGGAATTGCGCGGTGAGTAGCGCCTCATTTCACCGAGTGCAACGGGCGAAACGTTGAATGGTCAACGATTGCGCAATCTGTAACGGGCCATGGTCCAAGTGTTTTCCGTGATGGTTGTCACAGCAAGGGGTGTCACGGCTCAATAGGTTAAGACTGCATTAAGAGGGAAAAGACAATGCAGGCGAACCCATCAAATCGAATTCTTGCAGCGCTCGCACTTCAAGCAGAACGGGTGGATGCGATCAGTGTCGATAGTGAGAGCATGTTGGTCCCTGACGTCGCCGAAGATGATTTCACGGCTCAGACACCGTGTGATGTTCGAGCATTTCCGACCTGGGCCACCATCCAGTAAGAAGTAGTACCGAGGAACGTCGCGGAAGACTTTGCTATGGTCGCCGCGTGCTGCGCGCTTTTTCTCTAAGTCTTACCTTTCACTTATTTGCTTTGCCTGCATTGGCCTGCTTTCAAGGCGACCTCTATACAAACCTCTCGCTTAGCTCAAAATGGCAAGCCATCGTCTCGCCAGATGGTGAGCGATATTCGATTGATGGAGTCATTGTCCGAGATTTCTCGGCCGTTGCTACCGAGATTAAGCGATACGTCACGGGTCCTCTTCGTGTCGCAGCGGCAAAAAAGCCGGATCGGTTTAACCGCAGCCCGAGCCAAATTCGGGTCATGGTCGCTGGCGAGGGCCTCTGGCTTCAGGAACACCTGATTGAACACGGTTTTGGATTGGTCGATGATCGCCTGCAGCACACTGAGTGCTTCCCTGCGCTCCACGATGCCGAAGCACGGGCGCGAGAAAATGGTCGTGGATATTGGGCGAGCCCAGCAAACCGTGTGCTTGATGCATCAAATCCAGATGAAATGCTGGCCAAAGCTGACCAATTTGTGATTGTCGAGGGGCGGGTCTTGGCCTCGGAAAGGGTGGGGCCGCGAATTTTCCTCAATTTCGGCCAAATTTGGCGCGAAGACTTTACAGTCACAGTAAGGAAGCGCGCCGAAACCGCGCTCAGGCGGCGCGGTGTGAATCCTTTGGCACTATCAGGAGTTCGTGTGCAGGTACGCGGATGGTTGACTGAACGGAGCGGCCCGTCGATAGAAGTTGGTAATCAGTTTCAGCTTCTTGTGATTCCCGACTAACCGCGTACGGACGTCAACGGACCTTCTCGTCATGATCCGGCATATACGGATTCCTGTTGCGGTACTCTTTTGCGCCCTGACCTTGGCAGGCTGCGCATCCGGTGTGCTGCAGCGCGGCGGACAGCCGCCAAATGTCGTTGAATCCGGTGCGATCACCGCGCGGGACTCGACCGTCAGTGTCGCGCAGGAACGCGCGATCGGTCGACGTGCGCACCCCTTCCTCGTTTCGGCATATGGCGGCGAATATCGCGATAGTCGCGTTTCTGGCCTCATTCAAAGCATCGTAAACCGGCTTGAAAGCCAAACCGATGCGCCTGGGTTTCGGTACCGTGTGACGATATTGAATTCGCCTTCGGTGAACGCGTTCGCGCTCCCGGGTGGATATATTTACGTGACGCGAGGGCTTCTCGCGATCGCCAATACTGAGGCCGAGTTGGCGGCGGTATTGGCCCACGAGATGGCGCATGTGCTCGCGCGCCACGCCATCGAGCGCGAGCGCGCGACGCGTCTGACGCTCGCGCAAAGTAGAACGCTCGCCGGACTTGTCCGGAGTGCTGAGGCGTCCGAAGCGGTGCTTGCAAATGCCCAAGGCTATCTCGCCCGCTTTTCTCGTCAGCAGGAATTCGAAGCGGACGGGATTGGGCTAAAACTCGCAGCCAGTGCAGACTATGACCCCATGGCATCGGTCGCCGTTATTTCGTCGATGGCGGCGCAAAATGCGATCCAGGCGGAGCGGTTTTTCGCGGGTTCAGCGTCTGATCAAGCAGACTTTCTGTCCAGTCACCCGGCACCGCCGGATCGGATCGCAGCAATCATTCGCGAATCGCAGGGGCTAGCCGCCGAAGAGGGTGAATTCGCCCGTGGGGCCGACCGAGAAAGCTATATTCGGGCAATTGACGGGCTTCTTTACGATGATGACGCGCGAGAAGGGTTTGTGCGGGGCCGGACCTTTGTTCACCCGGGCTTGCGGATCACGTTTACAGCGCCTTCGGGGTACCGGATCGACAATCAGCCAGAGGCCGTCAACGCGGTCTCGCGGAATGGCAATCTCATTCGCTTCGATGGTGAAACGATCTCCGCTGGAGATAGCCTTGACGATTATCTGAACCAAGTCTGGTCCGATGGGGTGCGGGTGTCAGACCGGCGTATGTTTGAGATTGACGGAATGCCTGCAATCACCGCGCGCGCATCTGCACGCGGGTGGGATTTCCGCCTGGTCGCGGTGCGTTGGTCACGCGAACGGGTGTTTAGGATGCTCTTTGCGACGCGAAATTACTCAGTGAGCGCCGATAACGCCTTTTTGGAGTCGGCTCAGACGATGCGCCGCCTGTCAGCCGACGAGGCCGCTCAAATCAGACCTTTGCGTGTAAGGGCTTATCAAACGCGTGCAGGAGATACGATAGCGGCGCTTGCACGGACGCTGCCGTTTGATGACAAGCAACAGCAGCGTTTCCGCGTCTTAAATGGGCTTGGCGACAACGCACGGTTATCGCCCGGGACCTGGGTGAAAATCGTCCGTTAGGCGAGAAACAGCGTTAAACGTATGCTTCGCCTGACGGTTGGGCATTCAGAAGCGCTGATTTTAACTTTTCCAGCGCGCGATTTTCGATCTGACGCACCCGCTCTTTTGAGATGCCGAGTTTTTGGCCCAAGGATTCGAGCGTCGCGCCATCTTCACTGAGGCGACGTTCGCGAACGATCCGCAACTCGCGCTCAGAGAGGACAGAAAGCGCGCTGTAAAGCCAGGCTGAGCGGCGTTCCGTATCGATGTCGATGGTCACCAACTCTTCAGGGAGTGGCTTGTCGCAGACGAGGAAGTCCTGACGTTCAGAAGTGCCGCCCGTATCTGCTTCGGATATCGGCGCATTGAGCGATGTGTCGGGCCCAGAAAGTCGTGAATCCATCAAGGCGACATCATCACTGGAAACGCCGATTGCCTGACCGATTTGCTTATACATCTCAGGGTCGGACATGGTGTTTTGGCCCTGCCCGAGGCGGGCGCGAAGCCGGCGGAGATTGAAAAATAACGCTTTTTGAGCGCTTGACGTGCCACCGCGGACGATCGACCAATTGCGGAGGATGTGATCTTGGATCGACGCCCTGATCCACCAGGTCGCATAGGTCGAGAAGCGAACTTCTCGGCCAGGATCAAACCGCGACGCTGCTTCTAGGAGGCCCACATGACCTTCTTGGATCAGGTCCGACATCGGAAGGCCGAAATGTTTGAAGCGAGCAGCGATCGCGATCACGAGCCGCATATGGGCAGAGCAAAGGCGGTTTAACGCCTCTTGATCCTGTTCTTCTTTCCACGCCACCGCGAGGAGCCGTTCTTCTTCTCGCTCGAGGTAGGGTGCGGCCATAGCCGCGCTGATGAGCTTTCGTCCCGCACTCGCCTGCCTGGCCATGACACGTCTCCTTTGGTGGGCGTAGTCTTGGTTTAGGTACGGGCAAGTACGTGAGACGGATTAACGCAATGAACAAATATTTCTCGTGGAACGCGAAATCTGTCTCATTGCTGAACGTTTAGGCATATTCGGGTAATAAAAAAGCCCGGTGCACACGCACCGGGCTCTCAAATCATATGGTCGCTAAAACCGTTAGGCGGCAGCTTCCGCATCGTCGGCGTCGTTGTCCGCTTCATCTTCAGCGACGCGCGGGCCTTTTGGACTTTTGGTAAGGTTTTTCTCGATCTCACGGATGGCTTCGGTTTCGGTGAGCTTCTTCACCGCACCGATCTCCCGCGACAGCCGATCGAGCGCTTGTTCGTAGAGTTGACGCTCGGAGTAGGACTGTTCCGGCTGGTTTTCAGCCCGGTAAAGGTCGCGGACCACTTCGGCGATCGCAATGATGTCGCCAGAATTGATCTTGCCTTCATATTCCTGCGCGCGACGGCTCCACATGGTGCGCTTGATGCGGGCGCGCCCCGTAAGGATTTTCAGCGCGCGATCGACGCTCTCAATGGCTGCGAGCTTGCGCATGCCAACGCTTTCAACTTTGCCGGTCGGGACCCGCAGCGTCATTTTATCCTTTTCGAAATTGATCACATAGAGTTCGAGCTTTGCCCCCGCAATTTCTTGCTCTTCGATTTCAACGATCTGGCCGACGCCATGGGCTGGGTAGACCACGTGTTCGTTGACTTTGAATGCCTGCTGGGTGGCTGATTTCTTGCTCATATGCTGTCGCACTCCTGCTTTTAAGCACGCAAAACACCGTCATGTCGTTGCCGACATTATGACCCTGCGTGCATATGGTAATTAGCGGTTCAATTCCGCGCTATCGTGTCCGAACACAAAACGACTTGTGCGAATTGCCAAACTGCGACGCCTCAACTGCCTGATGTCCGGATAAAAAAGTGGGAGGGCGCTCCCTAAGCACACTCGTTTCACTATGCTGGAATTTCTCCGATGGGATTGTGTACCACAAAATTCACGGAAAATGAAGGGATTAATCCCCGCTTTTGAGCCAATATGGGCGCCTGGGTCAGAAATAGTTAACCGCTGACCGAGAGTTCAACACCTGTGATCAATCCCCTTCGCCCGGTTCCGGCGAGAGGTATTGAAGCTTGTTTTCGACGCCATCAAACTTTTCAGCTTCGGGGAGTTGATCCTTCTTCATCGTCAAGTTTGGCCATTTTTCGGCATATTCCATGTTGATTGTAAGCCATTGTTCGAGACCTGGCTCGGTATCGGGCCGGATTGCATCAGCCGGACATTCCGGCTCGCAAACGCCGCAATCAATGCACTCGTCAGGATGAATGACGAGCATGTTTTCGCCTTCGTAGAAACAGTCAACCGGGCACACTTCGACACAGTCGGTGTACTTGCACTTAATGCAATTGTCGGTGACGACGTAGGTCATGGATGCTCCAACAAATAATCCGAGACGCACTTAGGTGCTTCTTTATAACGGATCAAGATTGCCGTTTGCCCCAACCCACCTGTCACATGGATTTGACACTTTTATTGTGCCTCATCCGATGAAGAACGCCAACTGTCGATTTGCCGCCGGTCGCGTTTTGTCGGGCGCCCGGCGCCTTTGTCACGCTCGCCATCGGGAGCGGGCAAGACAGTTTTCGACTTCGGCGGAACCGGCGGCGATTTATCGATGTAAAGTGTCTGCGCTTCGGCAGCTGGACCCCGTCGATCAGCAAACTCAACGATTTCGATGATCCGCACTCGGCCGCCCCAAACAAGAGTGAGAACGTCACCTCGACGAACCGTCTGCGATGCCTTGCGGGTCTTCTCCCGGTTCACGCGGATGTGACCTTTCGCGGCGAGGGTTCCGGCGAGCGTGCGCGATTTTACGATGCGCGCGTGCCAAAGCCATTGGTCGATCCGCTGCGAAACGCCGTGGTCCATCGCGCTCGATCAATCCTTCGGGGTATCGCCCATTTTGTCTTTGAGGGCTGCGAGTGCTGCAAAAGGCGAATTGGGGTCGGGTCCGCGCTCAGGTCGTGGCGTTGACCGCTTTTGTGGACGTTGGCCCTTTTTGTTCGGGTTGCCGTGCGGCGCACCGCCTGACTTTGGTTTGCCGCCTTTTCGTGGGCCTCGCGTATGCTGGCGCTGATCGCCCTGAGGCTTTTTCTGCCAGGTCTTCTGCTTTTTAAAGGGTTTTGGCCGCCAGAGCGTGATGGTTGCTGGCTCTGTTTCGCCTTCGCTTTCATCAACTCCTTCAAACGCAGACGAGGCTTCGGGCGCAGGCGCCTGGTTTGGTTCGACCGGCTCTTCCGGAGATGACGCGGTCGCACCCACTTCTGGTGTCGGTGCGGTTTCCAACGCGGTTTCAGCCTGAGGTTGAGGCTCGGGCACTGGCTGGGGCTCGGGCGTCGGGGCGGGCACCGTTTCGGATTTATAACCGAGCGATTTGAGGATCGACGCGAAGTCCTCACCGGCGCAGCCAACGAGCGATGTCATCTCCACGGTTGCCGTGAACGCATTTCCAGGAGCTGCGCCATCCGGCACCGGTTTATCGGCGTCATCGGACGGTTTCCAAGCGATCAGCGGTCTGATCAGGTCTGCCAATCGTTCCAGAATGTCGATCCGGACCGCCATCGCGCCGCATACTCGATAGCCGACAGCATGGTAGAGCTCGTCGGGCAAGTCGGCGTCACGGGGGACAGACGTTCTGCCGCTCGCCGAGAGATGCAGGACATTTGCGAGCTTTTCCTGCGGCGTACCGGAGGCAATTGCGTGATATTGCGCGAGGAGACTTCGGGGACCGGGCTTCAAAAGAAGCGGGATAAAGAGATGATATGCGCCAAACCGAACGCCGAGTGCGCGCAAGGTTTGGCGCACCGGCTGCTCCATCTGGTTGACTTCGTCGGCCACGTCATTCCGGGAGATCGCGCCGAGGCCTTCTGCCATCCGAAAGGCGATGCCGCGAGCGACCCCGTCGAGATTTTCAGCCTCGCGCAGATCAAGAAGCGGCTGGATGAGCGACTTTGCATGCGTTGCTAAGAAACCTTGCAGCCGCGCTTCAGCGCTTTCGCGCGGTGCGCCCGAGAGTTGATCGTCGGCGATCAGCACGACGCGCGGCTTTAAAAGATCGTCGCTCCGCTCCAGTCGGCCGACCGGTGCCTTGCCCCAGAGGACTTTGCCGTCGGTGCCGAGTGAAAAGCTTTGGTCCGGTGAAAGTACGAGGTTCTGCGCGCGCTCCTTGAGCGTCACAGCCAACACCCGCTGGGCCGCGCTTCGGATCGCCTTTTCGTGGGCCGAGTCGGTCGTTGCCTCGGGGTGAAAGGTGAGCCCCTCAATGCGGCCAACATGGTGATCTTCCACGTGGAGGAGGCCGTCAGTGTCGACTTTGGCAGCGAGCGTTTCGGTTTCTTGCATGCGCTTCATAAGCACACTTGTCCGCCGGTCAACAAATCGCTGCAACAATCGTTCGTGCAAGGCATCGGAAAGCCGGTCTTCCACTTGCCTCGTTGTCTCGCGCCAATAGGCGGGATCGCGGACCCAATCCGGCCGATTGGCGACGAAGGTCCAGGTGCGAATATGGGCAACGCGGTTTGAAAGCGTGTCGATATCGCCGTCGACCCGGTCGGCATATCCGACCTGCTGGGCGATCCAATCGTCAGGGATTGCACCGTGGGTCATGATGCGATCGAAAATGTCGATCACGAGCTCGGCATGGTTCGCAGGCGCGATCTTGCGGTAGTCCGGTATCGCGCAGACATCCCAAAGGCGCTTCAACCCCTCGACCGATCCCGCATGACCCTTGACATGCTCCGCGCGGAGCGCCGCTTCAAGCGCGACGCGGTCTTCGCGCAGCGGTGCCCGGACAAGGCCAGGGATTGATGGTGCCTCATCGAGCGCATTCAGAAGGGCTTCAGCTGAAGAGAATTCAAGGTCAGCGTTCCGCCATTGCAGGACTTCGATGCGCGGAAACTCATGGTTTTCAACCCGGTCGACCAATTCAGCGTCAAAGGGTTCGACCCGCGCGGTCACGCCAAAAGTCCCGTCCGTGGTGAAGCGGCCTGCACGGCCAGCAACCTGACCGAATTCTGATGGTGTCAGGCGACGATACTGAAAACCGTCATATTTGCGGTCGCTCGCAAATGCCACATGCTCCACGTCCAGGTTCAAACCCATTCCGATGGCGTCGGTCGCGACCAGGAAGTCAACTTCGCCGGCCTGATAGAGCGCGACTTGCGCGTTTCTTGTGCGTGGCGAGAGCGCGCCCATGACCACCGCCGCGCCGCCCCGATGTCGGCGGATAAGTTCGGCAATCGTGTACACTTCACCCGCAGAAAACGACACCACCGCGCTCCGGCGGGGCAGGCGCGTGATCTTCTTGTCGCCCGCGTAACTCAATTGCGAGAGCCTTGGACGCGTGATGATGTTCACGCCGGGCAAGAGATGTTCGACCAGGGGCCGGATCGTCTGCGATCCAAGCAGGAGTGTTTCAAGCGAACCCCGCGCGTTCAACAGCCGGTCGGTGAAAACGTGCCCGCGATCAAGATCGCTCGCCAATTGGATTTCATCGACTGCCAGGAAGTCCGGCTTAAGGTCGGTCGGCATCGCCTCAACCGTGCAAACCGAAAAGCGGGCTTCTGACGGTAGGATTTTCTCTTCGCCGGTGATCAACGCGACATTGTCCGCGCCAACTTTCTCGACCACGCGCGAATAAACTTCCCGCGCCAGGAGCCGAAGAGGCAGGCCGATCATGCCGGTTTCGTGCGCCACCATGCGTTCGATCGCGAGGTGGGTCTTACCGGTGTTGGTCGGCCCCAGGATCGCGGATACGCCGCGCCCGGCGCGTGGTGACGAAAACGTAGAGGGGCTTGCCATGGAAGAGGGTCGCTATTGATCGCGTGTCATGCTGGGCGCCCAATCGAACGGGCGAGGCATTATGGTTACTCAGATAGCCTCAATGCGTCCTATTGTGGAGCATTTGTCGCGTCGAACCGGCATATTTCCATAAAATCTGGTGAATGGCTTGAACGCAATGAGAACAAAACTGGTCCGAATCGCTGACTCGCGGAGAATCTGGATTTGTTCTGGTTCCTAATAGAGTGTGACCGGCTTGAGACGCAAGGCGGGCATAGTCGTTAACAGACCGGCACAAACCGGAACTCACCCTGAACGAATCACTGACACCGCAATGTTCAAAGGATGTTCACGGCTGCATCTTGTGGGCCTGATTAGCAGACCCACAGCATGTTGAAGCAGGGTTTTCCGACCTCAGCCCAAACACCGGCGCGATGTTAACGTCCGTGGCGCAAAACGAGACAGATTTGGTGCTTGACGGCCAAACTAGGGTCAGGACTCATTAATTTCACAGTCATGGCGCTCGATATTGCAAGAGATACAAGAAAAAGCTCGAAAAGCGGGGCCGTTCCCCCGGTTGAGAGCTTTTTCGATGGATATCGCCGCCAGATCGAGCGTCCGAAGGATGAGGTGCCTTTGCACGCAGATCTGCGTTCAAAAGCCTTGAAAACCAGACGGTTTCCGGCGGCTTTTCGCCTTGCCTGCGCACAGTTCCATCCTCACCATGACCGCGAAATTAATGAGTCCTGACCCTAGCTCGAAGAGGAGGGTGTCGCGATCCGGAACCTGCGGGGATAGATCACCGCTGGGCCCCAAGGCGTCGGGATGCGGGCGCGATAGAGCACAAATGTCTTTGCGTCGTGGAGGGGCGCGAGCCAGATCTCAATTTTCTCAGTGCGCTTCAATGCCTTGATCCAATCATCGCCCTCGCGGCGGTGTCCGGCGATTGGGCTGTACTTTGCACCACAGACGACGACCGCGCCCGAATAATCCTTGTCCGTCTCGCCCTTCACCTTGCCGATGCGCTTGAACGAAAGATCGACATTGAACCGTTCGCGCCCATCAAAGATTGGGAGGGACCGGTTGCACGCGGCAGCACCATCGAACGCGCCGCTCGTGACAGGGGCAAGGACCGCGCTCACCGGGTCAATGACGCCAACCTTGTGCGCCGCTTCAATCGGCACGCGGGATCGCTTCACTTTGTAAGGCGGGACCAGATCGAGCCCCGTGACCGAGCCGCCTCTCCAGCTCATCTCAGTCGAATAATCCTTCTTTACCGTGTTGTAGCCAATCGAATGACGAGCCGGTCGGGGTGCGTTGTCGCGAAACGTGCCGCGGCTCGAAGTCTTTCCTTTGAACTCGATGAAGAGCTGCGGAAGGCCAGAAATATTGCCCGATCCGTCGATTGTGTACGTGGTGCCGTCAATCGCGGTGGTCATGCGGAGCGTGCCGACATTCAAACCAAGAAGGTTGATGCGGTATTTGGCTTTCACGGTCGTCTGGTCTGCGTTTGCCGCGGGCGCCATGGCAAGCATGGGCAAAAGGCTGAGCACAGTTAGGGTCAATCGACGGCTCATGGTGAAGCCTCCTTTCGATCCGCGTTTCACGTCTCTCATCGCTTTGATACCACGCTATCTAGGGCGCTTGCTCTGAACCGCTCCTGAATGGCTAGGTTGAGAACTCAACCTAAAGCTGGCCACTTTATTTCGCGCGAGCTGAGCCTTGACGTCCACGCCCGATTTCCATACACAACCGGCTGATTTTGGCGGCCATGGGGCCGCGTTTTTTCTTTCTAGAATGGTGCTGCGCTATGTCCCGACGCTGCGAATTGACCGGCAAAGGCGTTTTGACCGGTAACAATGTGAGCCACGCGAACAATAAATCGCGGCGGCGGTTCCTGCCTAACCTCAATGCGGTGACGCTAATGAGCGAAACGCTGGGTCAGAGCTTCCGCTTCCGCATTTCGGCTCAGGCGCTTCGCTCGGTTGAACATTGCGGTGGGCTCGATGCCTTCCTCGCAAAGGCTCGCCCCGATGCACTCTCGCCGCGTGCGCTCGAGATCAAGCGCCGCATCGCGAAATCGGTCGCCGCTGCCGCTTAATCGATATCATGCGCTCTAACGCATTGACGGGCGCGGCACTCGTTGCCGCGATGACGGCCGTTGTTGTCATCTCGAACGTGCTCGTCCAGTACCCGCTCCATGGCTCGATCGGTGGGGTCAAGCTCGCTGATCTCCTGACCTATGGCGCGTTCACGTATCCGATCGCGTTTCTGGTCACAGACCTCACGAACCGCACGCTCGGTGCGAAGGCAGCACGTAAAGTCGTGCTTGCCGGGTTCGTGATCGCTGTCGGACTTTCGATCTGGCTCGCCTCACCTCGTATCGCGATTGCGTCTGGTAGCGCATTCCTGGTCGCACAGCTCATTGACGTCTCCGTCTTCGATCGGCTTCGTCAAAACGCCTGGTGGCAGGGACCGCTGATCTCATCGGTGATCGGATCAGTGATCGACACGCTTCTCTTTTTCTCGATCGCGTTTGCGGGCTTTTTCGCAGTTCTCGATTTCAATGCGACCGAGCCAGGATCGCTCGATTTTCTGGTACCGTTTCTCGGCATTGGGCCTCAGGTTCCGCTTTGGGTGTCACTCGCCGCCGGTGATTTGGTCGTGAAACTTTTGGTCGCGCTCGCCATGCTCGTTCCGTATGGCGCACTCCGGTCCGCGATGCCGCTCGCGCCGAAGCCGGTCTGAGCTCATGAGGCTCTCGCTGAACTTCATAAAAATCCAAGAACGTTAAGCCGCTTATCCGGCGCATATTCCTATCTTCAGAGCGTCGACGCCCTTCAGGGATATGCGCTAAGCCGCGCGTCTGCCGCCGCCTCGACGGTCCATCTCTTCATCAAAGAGTTCGGCGAGCTTGTCGACCATTGCGCCGCCCAGTTCTTCCGCGTCGGTGATCGTAACCGCACGGCGATAGTAGCGCGTCACATCGTGGCCGATCCCAATCGCGATCAACTCGACCGGGGACCGTGTTTCGATATCCTCGATCACTTCGCGCAAATGGCGCTCCAGATAATTACCTGGGTTCACCGACAGGGTTGAATCATCCACCGGCGCACCGTCGGAAATCATCATCAGGATGCGCCGCTGCTCGGGCCGGGCAATCAAGCGGCTGTGCGCCCAGAGAAGCGCTTCACCATCAATGTTCTCTTTCAAGAGACCTTCGCGCATCATCAGGCCGAGATTGCGCCTGGCCCGCCGCCAGGGGGCGTCGGCTGATTTGTAGATGATATGGCGAAGGTCATTGAGCCGACCCGGCTGAACCGGCTTGTTCGCGGCAAGCCATGCCTCGCGCGCCTGCCCGCCCTTCCAGGCGCGGGTGGTGAAACCTAGAATTTCGGTCTTCACGCCGCAGCGCTCCAGTGTGCGCGCCAGAACGTCTGCACAGGTTGCGGCAACCGAGATCGGACGCCCCCGCATGGAGCCAGAATTGTCGATAAGGAGCGTCACCACCGTGTCGCGGAAATCTGTGTCGCGCTCATGCTTGAACGAGAGCGGCGACATCGGGTCGATGATGATGCGCGGCAGGCGGGCAGGATCGAGCATCCCCTCTTCGAGATCGAAATCCCACGCGCGATTTTGCTGGGCGAGGAGCCTGCGTTGCAAGCGGTTGGCGAGCTTGGTGACCACCTGTTGGAGATGCTGGATCTGCCGATCGAGGAAGCCACGCAAGCGATCGAGCTCTGCCTCGTCGCAGAGGTCTTCCGCGCCGACAATTTCATCGAAAGTCGTCCTGAAGATCTTATAGTCCGAGACGGGCTTCTCGTTAGAGACCGGTAAATTAGGCCGCATCGGTTCATCGGCATCGGTGACGTCGTCGGTCTGGACTTCTTCCGCCATGTCGTCCGCCGGCGAGTCGGTCTCTTCAAAATCCGCGTCTTGTTGCTCGGCCGTCGCCTCTTCGCTCTCCTGCGGGCTCATGCCCGACGAGGCATCATCATCATCGGCCTCGGCTGACTGCTCCCCGCGATCTTCTTCGTCGTTCTCTTCGTCATTATCGGTGTCGTCATTCTCGGGCGCATCATCGAGCGCCTCTGCCATTTCAAGGGAGACCAAGAGATCGCGAATGACCTTGGAAAACGCCTCCTGATCCTCAAGCACATCGGAGAGCCGTTCAATGTCGCTGAGGCCGCGATCTTCGATGAATTCGCGCCACGCGTCGACCAGGCCTGCAGCCTCGCTGGGCGGCTTGTCACCGGTCAATTGCTCGCGGACTATGAGGGCAACGGCATCCTCGATCGGTGCGTCTTCTTTGCTGGAGAGCTTGGCCGAACCCCGTTTCTGGTGCCGGTCGCCATGCATCGCGTTCAGATTGTTCCGCATACCGGACATGCGACTACAGCCAATGGCCTCAACGCGAGCTTGCTCGACCAGATCAAAGACGGCGCGTGCGGTTTGGCCTTGTGGCGTGAGTTTGGCATGCAGGTTTTTGTCATGGCAGGCGAGCCGCAGAGCAAAAGCATCGGCGTGGCCGCGCACGATTGCCGCTTGCTCCATCGTCATCTGGCGGGCGGGTTCTGGCAGTCTTGCTTTGCCTGGCTGTAACCCTGGGCGGTCCGGCGCATAGGTGACGCCGAGATCCGGCTCCTGCGCGATTGCCCGCATGGTCGACGCAATCGCCTTTTTGAAGGGATCGTTCGACCCGGCTTTGCCGCTTTTTGCGCCCTGATTTTTCTTAGAACTGTCCGCCATCAATCGTCAGCTGAGGGCGACATTCACAGCGGACTCCGGCAACTCTTCGCCGAACGAGCGCTGATAAAATTCCGCGACGAGTGCGCGTTCAAGTTCGTCGCATTTATTGACGAAGGTCAGCCTGAATGCGGTCCCTATATCATCAAAGATTTCCGCGTTCTCAGCCCAGGTTATCACTGTCCGCGGGCTCATGACGGTCGAAAGGTCGCCATTCATGAAGGCAGAACGGGTCAGATCCGCGACCCGCACCATCTGGGACACCGTTTCGCGACCTTCAGCCGTCTCGGCGAAGCTCTTGGCTTTGGCGAGCACGATGTTCACTTCATCATCGTGGGGCAGGTAATTGAGCGTCGTCACGATCGACCAGCGATCCATCTGCGCTTGGTTGATCTGTTGCGTACCGTGATAGAGCCCCGACGTGTCGCCGAGCCCGATGGTGTTTGCAGTCGCAAACAGTCGGAAGGACGGGTGAGGCATGATCACCCGGCTTTGATCCAGGAGCGTCAGGCGGCCAGAGGCTTCCAAGACACGCTGGATGACAAACATCACATCCGGGCGACCTGCATCATATTCGTCAAAGACGAGCGCGACATTGTTTTGATACGCCCACGGCAAAATGCCGTCTCGGAACTCGGTGATTTGCATGCCGTCGCGGATGACGATCGCATCCTTGCCAACAAGGTCGATCCGGGAAATGTGACTGTCGAGGTTGACGCGCACGCACGGCCAATTCAACCGCGCCGCCACTTGCTCAATGTGGGTCGACTTTCCGGTGCCGTGATAGCCCTGAACGATGACCCGGCGATTGTAGGTAAAACCCGCCAAGATCGCGAGGGTGGTTGCCTCATCGAAGAGGTAATCGGGGTCGGCTTCCGGCACATATTCATTGGTCGACGAAAATGCAGGCACTTCCAAATTTGATTCAAGGCCGAACGCTTCGCGCGCGGAGATCTTGCAATCGGGCACGCCGCTGACCGCGTTGCCGGTAATATTGAGGTTCGCGATGGCCTCGGTCATGTCGGGCTAGCCTTTCCGAAAAGCACCCCCGCTGGAGCGCCCAATCAATGTCGAATGTCTGCGGGTAGATTCAGCAGAATCCGACCGACTTCAAGTGTCTATAGGCGAGAATAACGTCACGCAGTCTGTCTTCTGACGCGCGGTCCCCGTCATTTACGTCGGGGTGGTGCATTTTCACCAGTTCTTTGTAGCGGGTGCGGATGTCCTCCTTGGTCGCTGTCTCGTCCAGATTGAGTGTATGCAGCGACTTGATTTCCAACGAGCGCGCCGGTCGGTTGCGGCTGGGGACGTCGCGTGTCTCACCTTCCAGCCGCTGTCCGTCCATCACATCGAACGGGTCTTTGACCTTGTAGCCGGGCTTTGGTTTGTTCGCGGATGCAAAGACCCGACGGCGGCCATTGGGTGTCCAGGCATTGACCCCAAACTTCCACGTCGGGCGTTCGCCCATGGACGAGGCCTTCTCGGCGCTGCGGGCGTCGCCGCCATCCATCCCGGAGAAATAATTGTAGGTCTTGTTGTACTCGCGGACATGCTCAATGCAGTAATTGAAGAAGTCGCCCTCTTGGCCGCGGCCTTTCGGTGCTTTGTGGTCTGCATCGCGGTCGCAGCCCGGCCAATCGCATTTCGGTTTTTCGGCCTTGGCTTTCTTTCCGCCGGGCTTGATCCGAATCGAGTCGAAATATTTCGAGTTCGTAGACATGACTGACCATAATGGGGTTCAAGGGTGAGGTCGGCAAGTGTCACGCCGACACACGAAGCAAGTCGCAATCGATGCGGGGGATAAGGTGTGACTGTCAAGGCGCGGATTGAGACGAAGCTAACAGAAATTTTCCAACCCGAGCGTCTAGAGGTGATCGATGAATCGCATCTCCATGCGGGGCACATGGGAGCGCGGCCCGAGGGAGAGACACATTTTCGCATCCGCATTCGGGCAATTGCCTTTACCAACACGTCAAGAGTGCAGAGGCACCGGTTGGTCAATGACGCGCTCGCCGACGAATTAGCGGGCCCAGTTCACGCACTTGCAATCGACGCCGCCGCTCCTGAAAGCTGAGGGGCGGCCCTTACGCCGCGACTGCGCTCGCGGCGCTAGCGAGCGGCGTGACCTTTAGTTTGGAAATGCGGTTCCGGTTCTTTGAAACGACCTCGAAGCGGAAGCCGTAAAACGTGAAGACCTGCCGGGAATCAGGGATCTGCTGGGCTTCATGGATGACGAGGCCTGCAATCGTCGTCGCCTCATCATCTGGGAGGGACCAATCCATTGCGCGGTTGAGATCACGGATCGGCACACTCCCATCCACCGTAATTGAACCATCGGCGGCACGCGAAACGCCGGTCAGAGATACATCGTGCTCATCGTTGATCTCGCCGACGATCTCTTCAAGGATGTCTTCGAGCGTGACCAGACCCTGCACCACACCATATTCATCGACCACGAGCGCAAAGTGCGCTTTGCGGCGAAGAAAGTTTCTGAGTTGATCCTGGAGCGTCGTCGTATCCGGCACGTACCAGGGCTTTGACGTCACCGACATCAAATCGAGGTCAGCAACCTTGCCCTCGACCCGCTGCATGGCGCGCACGAGATCCTTCGCGTGAAGGATGCCGATGATGTTTTCGGGATTATCCCGCCACAAGGGTATGCGCGTGTAAGGGCTCTCAATCACCTGGCGGACGATCTCTTCCGGCGTGTCGTCCGCGTTGATCGTCTCCATCTTGGTGCGGTGGATCATAATGTCGGAGACCTCGAGCTCCTTCAGATCCAGAATGCCGCCCAGCATGTCGCGGTCATCCTTCACCACGGCACCTTCTTTGTGGTGGAGGTCGATCGCGCCGCGAATTTCGTCGCGCGCCGCCATGTCTCCGGATTGATCGCCGCTGTTTGCGCCAAAGAGCTCCAAAACTCGCCGCACAACGACGACAACGGCGGCGGTGATGGGCGCAAGGACCGACACGATCAGACTGAGTGGCCGCGCTACGAAGAGCGACATGCGATCAGCATTCCAGATCGCGTAGGTCTTCGGGAGCACCTCTGCGAAAACGACGACGAGCCCTGTCATGATGAAGGTCGTAAAAAAGACGCCCGCGTCGCCAAAGAGTGTGAGGAAGAGATTGGTGGCGAGCACAGACGCCAAAATGTTCATGAGGTTGTTGCCAAGCAGGATACCGCCGATCAGCCGATCGGGGTCTCCGATTAGGCTGTTGACAAGCTTGGCCCGAACATCACCTGAACGCTCCAACTGGTGCATGCGTGCGCGCGACGCGGCCGTGAGCGCAGTCTCAGAGCCTGAAAAAAAGCCCGACAGGCAAAGCAGGATCAGGACTGCGAGGGCTGTCAGGATCAAAGTCGTGGTCATGCCGCTCTCAACTCTTCACTCAGGAAGTCCCGGACCTGGCCGGGGTCGACGCCGCGCTCGACAAAGGCCTCGCCGATATCGCGCGTTAGAATAAAAGTCAGCGCGCCGCGCTCGACTTTCTTATCCTGACCGATGTGGCGCAGAAGGGCGTCCACCTCAAGGGGGGCTCCGGGGATCTCGCTCACGCTGGTCGGAAGGCCCGCATCGTGGATATGGGCGACCGCCCGGCCAACCACGTTGGAGCCGACCAGGCCTAATCGTTCGGAAAACCGAAATGCCATCGCCATTCCGATCGCGACGCCTTCACCGTGGATGAGGCGGTCGGAATAACCCGTCGCAGCCTCCAGCGCGTGACCGAAGGTATGGCCAAGATTGAGGAGCGCGCGGCGACCATGCTCGCGTTCGTCCTCCGCCACAATCCGCGCTTTCGCCTCGCAGCTTCGCATAATGGCTTCTGCAAGCGCTGGGCCGAACGAGAACACGCTCTCGCGGTTTGCCTCTAGCCATGCAAAGAAATTGGCGTCTCCTAATAGCCCGTATTTGGCGACCTCGGCATAGCCTGCCCGAAACTCGCGCTCCGGCAGCGTCCTGAGGATATCCGTGTCGGCAATCACCAGTTCCGGCTGATTGAAAAGCCCGATTAGGTTCTTGCCGTGGCGGCTATTGATCCCGGTCTTTCCTCCAACGGAGGAATCGACCTGCGCCAAAAGCGAGGTTGGTATCTGCACAAAGCGGACGCCCCGCCGCAAAAGACCGGCTGCGCATCCGGCGAGGTCACCGATCACGCCGCCGCCAAACGCAACAATCAGATCGTTTCGCTCGATCCCAGCGGCGAGGAGGTCCTCTAAAACGCGTTCGAGCTCGCCAAACCGCTTTGTTGCTTCACCTGCGGACAAGACGATTGGCGCACATTCGATGCCGTTCTCTGAGAGGCTCTTTTTGAGCGATCCAAGATGTGCGTCCGCCACGTTCGCATCGGTAATGATGGCTGCTTTCCGCGTCGGTGCGTGCGTCGCAATAAAGGCGCCTGACTGCCCCAGCAAGTCTCCACCGACCAGGATGGGGTAAGATCGATCCCCAAGATCGACGGTGACGGTCCGCTCGGCTGACGGGACGCTCACCTAACTCTGAGCCTCGCGTTTGATGGGGCTGACGGTGTTCGGGCGTCTCAACGCCTCATAATTTGATGCAAGTGCATACTCGATCTTGGTGACAACGCTTTGGTGCGGCCCATCTCCGGTCTCAACTGCGATATCCGCCTGCGCATAGACAGGTGTGCGCTCCGCCAAAAGCTTTCGCATCGTTGCCTCTGGATCGTCTGTCTTTAGAAGTGGGCGGTTATTTCGCCGTCGAACACGCTCCATAAGGACATTGAATTCCGCATTGAGCCAAATCGAGACCGCTTCTGCCTTGATGAGGACGCGTGTGTCCTCGTCTAAAAATGCGCCGCCGCCGGTCGCAAGCACGATTGGCTCACTATTGCTCAAAAGCCGCGCGATCACCTTGCGCTCGCCCTCGCGAAATGCGGCTTCTCCGTGCTCTTGGAAGATGTCTGGGATGGTCATCCCAGCCGCCGCCTCGATCTCTTGGTCGGCATCGAGGAATTTGATGCCGAGCCGGGTCGCAAGCCGTCGCCCGATCGACGTCTTTCCCGCCCCCATCATGCCGACCAGCACGATAGGCCGGTCCGTAAGGCGTGTCTGTCGTCCAGTTTGGCGACGCGTTTCGTGTCGGCTCATGGCAATTTGCGCAAGACTTGAGATGCTTTTGCTGTCGTAGTCGATCTCGCGAGGCGGGTCCAGATCGCCGCATCCACCTACTGAGTTATCGGTAAATGCTCCGGAGAATTTCAAACACCCCATTGACGCTCACTCAGTCACTGGGCCATGTCAGAAGGATCAAAAAACGGGTATCACGCGTCGCATCGCACTGCATGCGGCATAAATGTGTATGAGGGCATAAGCGGCATGCCTAGCCTTTTTAGGTTTTTAGCTCTGGTTGGAGTTCTTGCAGGGCTTACTGTCGGCGGGATGATTGCGCTCGACACATTGGTTGAACCGACGCCGCGTGATATGTCAGAGCGCATTCCGCCGGCAAAACTCCGGCAATAGCGGGCAATATCCTCCACTACCCATGGCTGGCGCCATAAACCTCTTTCTCGATATGCTGGCCGCCGAACGCGGCGCCTCACAGCATACGATCGATGCATACAGAGCGGACATTGAAGGCTTTGGTGACTGGTTTTCCGGTGTAATGACCGACGCCAACCAAGACGATATTCGAGATTATCTCGCGCATCTGGGCGCAAATGGCTTTGCCGCGTCAACGCGCGCGAGGCGCCTCTCATCGCTCAAACAGTTTTTCCAGTTTCTCTACGTCGAAGGTCTCCGTAGCGACGACCCAGCAGCCACGCTCAGCGGTCCAAAACGCGGGCGACCGCTCCCGAAAACACTCTCGATCGACGACATTGATCGGCTTTTTGAAGCCGCTCAGAAAAGGATTGCGAGCGCGAAATCGAAGGCTGAGAAACTGCGGTCCGCTCGGTTGATGGCGCTTTTGGAAATCGCCTATGCGACCGGCATGCGTGTCTCAGAACTCGTGACGTTGAAACGCGATGCGATCAACACCAAGCGCGATACTCTGATTGTTCGCGGCAAGGGCAATAAGGACCGTATGTTGCCGCTTACTCCGAACGCGAAAACGGCGGCTAAAGCCTATCTCGCGGCCGAGGATGAAGCAGGCCGGTCCACCAAATCTGCGTTTCTCTTCCCAAGCGTTGGCGGCAAATCCACCTACAGCCGTCAGAGCGTCTTGCGCGATCTAAAGGCGCTTGCGGCCGACGCTGGCCTCGACGCTTCGAAGGTCTCGCCCCATGTGCTGCGGCACGCGTTCGCCAGCCATCTCCTGGAGCGCGGCGCTGATCTGCGCGTTGTCCAGACGCTTCTCGGTCACGCCGATATTGCAACGACCGAGATATACACACATCTCGTCGATGATCATTTGCGCGATCTCGTGGAAATGCATCATCCTTTGGCCGCAAAGCGGTCCTAACCGCTGACGCGATAAGCAATGAGATACTCGCATGCGTTCATTCCTTGATTTTGAAAAGCCGGTGGCTGATCTCGAAGGCAAGATCGCCGAACTTCGAGCGATGAGTTTTGAAGACGGCGAGGGCGTTGAGATCCAGGAGGATGTCGGACGGCTCCAGGCTAAGGCAGACGCGGCCCTCCGCGACATCTACGAGAAGCTGACGCCTTCGCAGAAGACGCAAGTCGCCCGGCATGCGGCACGCCCGCATTTCAGCGATTATGTCGATCGGTTGGTCGAAGGTTTCACGCCCCTTGCGGGCGATCGCAGCTTTGCCGAGGATTCTGCCATCATCGGCGGCTTTGGGTGGCTGGAAGGGCGCCCGGTTCTGATGATCGGCCATGAAAAAGGCTCGACCACTGAAGCGCGGATCAAACATAATTTTGGTATGGCGCGGCCCGAAGGGTATCGAAAAGCCGTCCGGCTGATGGAGACGGCAGAGCGGTTTTCTATTCCGATTATTGCGCTTGTCGATACCGCGGGCGCCTATCCTGGGATCGGTGCAGAAGAGCGCGGCCAAGCGGAAGCGATTGCACGGTCCACCGATTGCTGTCTGTCCCTGACAGTGCCGAACATAGCTGTCATTGTTGGCGAGGGCGGCTCCGGTGGAGCGATCGCACTTGCAACAGCCAATCGCGTCTTCATGCTTGAGCACGCAATCTACAGCGTGATTTCGCCGGAGGGCGCAGCGTCTATACTCTGGCGCAATGCCGACCGGGCTCAGGACGCGGCAACCGCGATGAAAATCACCGCGCAGGACTTGATCGATCTGAAAATCATCGATGCCATCATCGAAGAGCCGCTCGGCGGCGCTCATCGCAGTCCGGAAGACATCATCGATAAGACCGGCGCCATTCTGATCGAAGCGCTCGATGAACTCGCTGAGATGGATCCCGACACACTCAAACGTGAACGGCAGGACCGGTTCTTAGCGATTGGTCGACACCTGACAGAAAGTTAAATGTCAGCCTTGGCTGGCGAAAATGTGAATGAAGATTTGCGTTAATCCGATGCCGTTTAACGGGCATTTACGTTAAAACTTTAAACGATTTTAACGGCGCGCGCGCAGGTTTCCCTGCGTTGGGTAATCGGGTAGGGGATGACCATGCGAGCCACAACCAACCGCCTCAGGAGCCTTGCGATCGCCGCGAGCGCGCTCGCGTTGGCAGCATGTGCGACAGATATTCCAAAGCATTTGCGACCCGTTCCCTATGCGACCGTCGCGAAGATGGAGCAACTCGGAGTAAAACCGGGCGGTCCAGTCTTAATGCGCATCTTCAAGCAAGAGTCTGAACTTGAGCTTTGGAAAAAATCTTCGGAGACTGGACGTTTCATCAAGGTCAAGACCTATGAGATCTGCCGTTGGTCAGGAAATCTCGGTCCAAAATATCAAGAAGGTGATCGGCAAGCGCCTGAAGGTTTTTATCATGTCACCCCGGCACTGATGAATCCCAACTCATCCTTCCATCTGTCTTTCAATCTTGGTTTTCCTAACGCGTTTGATCAGTCTCACGGCCGCACGGGTTCGCACTTAATGGTGCATGGCGCGTGTTCCTCTGCTGGTTGCTACGCCATGGAAGATGATCAGATTGAGGAAATTTTCGCGATCGCGCGGGAGTCTTTTGACGCAGGGCAGAAATACTTTCAAGTGCAGGCGTTTCCATTCCGGATGACGCCAGAGAACATGGCGAAACACCATGATCATGAGCACATGCCGTTTTGGCGGATGCTCAAAGAAGGTCATGACCATTTCGAGGTGACGAAGAAGAAGCCGAACGTCCAGGTTTGTGACCGCCGTTATGTCTTCAATGCTGAGAGCGGCGGGTATGAATTCGACGCGACCAGTGCTTGCCCGGCCTATGAAGTCCCTGAAGTTATTCAGTCTGCAGTCGCAGAAAAACAGTTCGCTGACCTTAAAGAGGAGCGAATTGTACTGGCTCGGCTGCAGCTTGAGCAGCAGGAAAACGCGCCGACACTGCCAGGTGACGTGCCGTTTTCTTCAGACACCATGATTGCAGAAGCGGACAATGCTGATCCGATCACGACTGCATCCGTCTCGTCAGAGCGCCGTGGGCTTCTAAGTCGCATTCGCGGCGGCGCTAGAGCTCCGATCCAGGTTGCTCCAGTACCAGAAACCGTTGCCGATCAAGACGATGCGCCGGTCCCAGAGGGTCGCCCCGCCCTGACTGCCGAGGCAGCAATCGAAGCTGTAACGGGTGAGGTGACGGAAGATCAGTCTTCAGGATTGCCGATTTTGGGATATTTCGGAATCGGCAAAACTAAGTGAAAAGAGTGGCTTAGAGCGGCCAGAAGATGAGAATTGCGGGAACGGCAACTGCCGTGACAACGATCTCCAGCGGTAGTCCCATTCTCCAATAGTCTCCGAAGGCGTAGCCCCCGGGGCCCATCACGAGCGTGTTGTTCTTATGACCGATCGGCGTCAAGAACGCGCACGATGCACCAACAGCAACGGCCATGAGGAACGGATCCGGGTTTGCGCCAATGGCGGTTGCAACCTGAACCGCAATCGGTGCTGCGATGATCGTCGTCGCCGTATTATTCAAGACGTCTGAAAGCGTCATCGTCACCACCAAAAGGACCGTAAGGATGACCCATCCCGGCAATCCTTCCGTCGCCGTAACAATGCCTTCGGCGATCAGTGCGGTTCCTCCGGTTTCATCAAATGCAGCACCGATCGGAATGAGAGACCCCAAGAGAACGATCACAGGCCACTCAATGGAATCGTAGACCTCGCGGAGCGGAATAATGCGCGCAAAAACCATCAGAGCCGCTGCTGCCGCCAATGCAACTGGAAGGTAGACGACGCCGAAGGAGGCAAGGACAATCGCAGCCACGAAAATCCCGATTGCAAGGCCGGCTTTGTCCCTCTGGGCGACTTTTAGACCTCGATTGGCAAGCGGGAGGCAGCCAAAACGCTGGATGACCGTGTCGACCCTGTCACGGTCTCCATAAAGTAACACAACGTCACCGGCGCGAAGCGGCAGGCGACGGACACGGTCGCGTACTTTTTTTCCTTCGCGTGCAACGCCAAGCAGCATGACTTTGTATCGATTGCGAAGACCGACATCGTCCGAGGACCGGCTTTCGAAGCGCGAATTCTCGGTAATCACCGCTTCAGCAAGCACCATGTCGTCACTTGCCTCGAGTTTTGTGCCTTTTTTTGCGTAGGAGAGTTTCAGCGCCGCGACGAACGCATCCATTGCCGAGGGAGCGGCCTCGATAACGAGGAGATCGCCAGTCCTCACTTCGGTCGAAAGCGCGCGCCCTGGGCGCCGTCGGCCGTTTCTTACGAGCCCGACAATGATGACCTCGTGCTCTTCAGCGATCGGCTCCAACTCTCGAACGAGCTGGCCGATTGCAGTTGAACCTTCAGGTACGAGCAATTCAGAGACGTAGCCTTCGGACTCAAACAATTCCTGCGCGCCCGTCCGATTCGCGACACTATCTGGGATTAGCCGCCAGCCGATTAAGGCAATAAAGGCAAGCCCTGCAATCGCGCATGCAAGCCCGACCGGTGCAAAATCTAGCATTTTGAAGGGTTCGCCCAATTCCGTTTCTCGGAATTGGGCAATGATGATGTTCGGCGGTGTTCCGATGAGCGTTATGAGGCCCCCAAGGATTGTCGCGAACGAAAGCGGCATAAGGGTCGCCGAGGGGCTTCGGTTTTGCTTCTGCGCCTGCTGGATTTCCACCGGCATTAAAAGCGCGAGTGCTGCCACATTGTTCATGACGGCTGATAGGGCAGCACCTACTCCACCAACCATCGCGATATGGGTTGAAAGGCTTCGCGTGCCTTGGCCGATCAACGCGGTCGCGTACTCAATTGCCCCAGAATTGAAGAGTCCGCGGCTCACTACGAGAACGATTGCGATAATTACCGTTGCCGGGTGCCCGAAGCCAGAAAACGCGTCGTCTCCGGACACGACCCCGGACATGACCGCGATCAAAAGCGCTGAAAAGGCCACAAGATCATAGCGAATCCGACCCCACAAAAGGAGGCCGAGCACGCCAGCCAAAATGGCAAAAAGGATGATTTGGTCCTGGGTCATGGCCGACGTGTTAAACGCGTTACCGCTAGTCTAGGACGCCCAAGAATATAATTCTACTGGGTCGACAACACCTTCGAGGGCATGGGTTCCCGCAGCTTCCCAGGATTCTCTGCACGCTTGGGCTACCGAAGGTGTCGCTAACGCACGGGCCTGCAGTTTCCGCGTGAGTTTTTCGATCCGAGCAACCTGGTTCACCGTTGGACCGATGACAGAAAAGGTAAGGCGTTCGGGGACACCAATATTGCCAAACATCACGTCGCCGAGGCTGAGGCCGATACCAAATTCGAGAGTTGTTTCGTTCTTCTTTCGCCGCTCCGAATTGATCTTCTCTGCCCGGTCTATTGCGTCTTTGACGGCCTTGGTTGCTGCCCGGGCCGACGCATGAATGTCGCTTTCGTCTTCGACTGGGAAAATCGCAAGAACGCCATCGCCGACAAAATCGAGCACTTCGCCACCCGCAGCGAGTGCCGCCCCAGCCGCGCACTCAAAGTAGTCGTTGAGGAGATCAAGATAGTCCGCCATTGGAAGACGATCCGCGAGGAGTGTGGAACCTCTTATGTCGGAATACCAAACGACTGCGCGTATTGTTTCTCCATCGCCACGGCGAATGTTGCCATTGAGAACCAGTTTTCCCGGTCGTTTGCCGAGATAGGCCTCCGTCAGGTTCGTCGCGATGGACGACTGAATAACGGTCTTCGCGGCCACCGCGTAGCGACGTTGAAGGCGGGTGAGGGTCCCTATGTCTTCTGCAGAAAATCCCGCGTCACGATCGCTGGACCACGAAACGATGATTTCGTTTGTTTGATTCAAATAAGCGCCGCCTGAGGGTATTGAGATACCCGTTGTCATGGCGAGGTAATCGGTGAGGCCGGCTTCCGCGAACTCGTGAAGAACCTCAAAATCAAGCAGGGCGTTCGGTCCTGAAAGACGGCGGCGAAGAATCTCTGTCTTCGATTCCAGCATGTAAAAGAGCGGGCTCTTTTCCCAGGCGGCAGTATCTTCATCGAAAGTATATTGTTCAAAGCGAACTTTGTCGCCGCGTTTCCAAATGACGGACTCCGAATCGAACAAAGGATGGAGCGTTTCGTAAGACAGCATCGCGCGCGATAGCGGAATGCCGATCGCGAAGATGCGATTGCACAAACCCTCAAACATCTCGACGATATTTGGGTTTTGCAGCGATTGGTCGACAAGCCACTCGGCGATCTCATCGACAAGCGGATTGCTTTGATAGTTTGCCGCCAAAGGAAAAGACCGCGTCTAGGCGAGGCGCCCGTGACAGTGTTTGTATTTCTTGCCGGACCCGCAGGGGCAAGGCGCATTGCGCGGTACTTTCCCCCAACTGGCTGGATTTGCCGGATCGACGGGACCAGCCGCTGCAGGTTTTGGACGTTGCAAGAGAGCCGTGTCGCCATCCTCTGCCGGCAAATCGTCCATCAATGACATGTGGCTTGACTGCAAAGCGTCGAGATCTGCCTCGGGTAGCGTTGGCGGTTCTTGGACGAGCTCGACATGCATGAGCTGACCGGTGACATCTTCACGAAGCTGGTTGAGAAGTCCTTCAAAGAGCGTGAACGCTTCGGTTTTGTACTCGTTGAGCGGATCGCGCTGTCCGTATCCTCGAAAACCAATCACTTGGCGGAGATGTTCCAGCGTGACGAGATGTTCGCGCCAGAGACCGTCCAAGGTTTGAAGGACGACAGCTTTTTCAATCTGTCGCATGACGTCAGAACCAAAGCGGCTGGCTTTCGCCGCTGCTTTCTCATTTGCGGCTTGAGACAGGCGTTCCTTAATCTCGACGTCAGCGATGCCCTCTTCCTTGGCCCAATCGACGACAGGTAATTCGAGCGCGAAGATCTTCTGAACCTTCTCTTGAAGCTCGTCCGCTTCCCATTGCTCGGCATAAGCCTTTTCGGGGATGTGTTGAGCGACCAAACCGTCAACAACGTCAGCGCGCATATCGGCGATCGTATCGTCGACCGTTTCGCCTTCCATCAGTTCGATCCGCTGTTCAAAGATGACCTTGCGCTGGTCATTCATCACATCGTCGAACTTCAGAAGGTTCTTGCGGATATCAAAATTGCGCGCTTCGACTTTTTGCTGCGCTTTTTCAAGCGCCTTGTTGATCCAAGGATGAACAATCGCTTCGCCTTCCTGGAGGCCAAGCTTTTGCAACATTCCGTCCATTCGATCGGATCCGAAAATCCGCATAAGATCGTCTTGGAGCGAAAGGAAGAATTTCGACGCACCCGGGTCACCCTGACGCCCCGATCGGCCACGCAGCTGATTGTCAATGCGGCGGCTCTCGTGGCGCTCGGTCGCGACGACGTAGAGTCCTCCTGCCGCAAGCGCCCTCTCTTTCAGCTCAGCGACTTCCCGTGTGATCGCTTCCGTTTTCTCGTTTTGGACCGTCGCATCTTCAATCTCTGAAAGCTCTGCGGCAAGGCGCATATCGGCATTGCCTCCGAGCTGAATGTCAGTTCCGCGGCCGGCCATGTTGGTGGCGATTGTAACCGCGCCAGGCACTCCAGCCTGCGCCACGATTTGCGCTTCTTGTTCATGGAAGCGTGCGTTTAGAACGGCAAAGACGCGCTCTTTTTTTGTGCCTTGGTCACCATCATAAAGGACGTTAAAGGCGTCTGGATCTGAGAAGTCCTTTTGCTTGAAGCCGTGATCTTTAAGCTTTTGAGCAAGAATCTCTGACTTCTCGATCGACGTGGTGCCGACCAACACCGGTTGCCCGCGATCCTTGCACTCTTCGATCAATTCAATGATAGCCTGGTATTTCTCGTCTTCCGTTCGGTAGACCTCATCGTCGTAGTCTTGCCGAGCGATCGTCACGTTTGTTGGGATTTCAACGACGTTGAGCGAATAAATGTCGGCGAACTCGTCGGCTTCGGTGGCCGCTGTGCCCGTCATGCCGGCCAGCTTTTCGTAAAGCCGGAAGTAGTTTTGGAATGTGATGGAGGCGAGCGTCACGTTTTCCGGTTGGATCGCCACATGCTCTTTGGCTTCGAGCGCCTGGTGAAGGCCCTCTGAGAACCGACGCCCAGGCATCATGCGACCGGTGAATTCGTCGATGATCACCACTTCGTTGCTTCGGACGATGTAGTCCTTGTCGCGCTGGAAGAGTTTATGCGCTTTCAGCGCCTGATTGACATGGTGGACGACCGTCACGTTCTCCACGTCATAGAGAGAATCGCCCTTTAGCATCCCGGCTTCAGCGAGCAGCTGCTCAACCTTCTCGGTACCCTCTTCGGTCAGGGTGGATGAGCGTTGCTTCTCGTCGATTTCGTAATCATCAACGTCAAGTTTCGGGATGAACGTGTCGATCGAGTTGTAAAGGTCTGATCGATCTTCGACAGGGCCGGATATAATGAGCGGCGTTCTCGCCTCATCGATCAAAATTGAATCCACTTCGTCGACGATCGCGAAATTGTGCCGTCTTTGGACCATCTGGGCCAAATCGTATTTCATGTTGTCGCGGAGGTAGTCGAAGCCGAGTTCATTATTGGTGGCGTAGGTTACGTCGCACGCGTAAGCGGCCTTGCGCTCTGCATCGTCCATGCCGTGAACGATGACGCCCGTACTGAGGCCCAAAAAGCCGTAGACCTGCCCCATCCACTCGGAGTCGCGTTTGGCGAGATAGTCGTTGACCGTGACGACGTGAACGCCCTTACCTGCGAGTGCGTTGAGGTAAACCGGGAGTGTCGCAACAAGCGTCTTACCCTCGCCGGTTTTCATTTCCGAGATTGAGCCTTCGTGAAGCACCATCCCGCCGATCAACTGCACATCAAAATGGCGTTGACCCAAGGCGCGCTTCCCGGCCTCGCGAACGGTCGCAAAAGCGGGGATCAAAATGTCGTCAAGTGACGCCCCATTTTCGAGTTGCTGGCGAAATTCATCAGTACGGCCCCGAAGCGCATCATCGCTCAGAGCATGCACCTCGTTTTCGAGCGCGTTTATTTGTTGAACCCGCGGGCGATAACCCTTAACCCGCCGATCGTTGGACGATCCGAAGAGCTTGCTCGCGAAAGCGCCAAGACCCATGGCAGCTGTCCCTTAACTTGAAGCCGGCTCGAGCCCGGCGTTTGGCGGCGGCGGCAATGGTACCGCGCCAGATGGTCGGATTATCGCCAGCGGCTCTGTAATTGGTTAAAAGTCGCGGGACAAAACGTTGTTGGGCATGTAAGAGGGCGACCAGTTGATGTCAATCCGACCGACCAAGTCCATCCTTTGACACGCCTTGGAAAATGCGTCTGGTCGCATCGTCGAAACACAGGACAAATCCCAATGAAATCCCTCCTCCTTCCGGCGCTTCTTGCGCCGTTGCTCGCGTTTTCTCCGCTTACGGCTTTGGCTGACAACACAATCGCCACAGTGAATGGTGAGGCGATCACGGAAGCTGATCTTGGCGCGGCTGAAGCAGAGTTGAGCGACACCGTCAGCGAGATGGGTGATGAGGAGCGCCGGGAATATCTCCTCAATTTCTTGATCGATATGAAGGTTATGGCCGGGGAAGCGCAGCAGAGGGGATTCGGCGAGGGGCCCGAATTTGAAGCGCGCATCGCTCTTCTTCGCGAGCGTATTCTAATGCAATCTGTGCTCGATGAGGCGCGTGCTTCGGTGACGGAAGAAGATCTGCGTGCTTTCTACGAAGAGGCGGTCGGTGGCGCCGATCCGCAGGAAGAAATTCGAGCGCGGCACATCCTGGTTGAAAGTGAGGACGAAGCGAAAACGCTTTTGACTGAGATCGAGGGTGGAGCGGATTTTGCTGAAATGGCTCAGGAGCATTCGACCGGTCCATCCGGACCAGCCGGCGGCGATCTGGGCTTTTTCCAGCGCGGTCAAATGGTCCCGCCCTTTGAAGAGGCCGCGTTTGCTCTCGAACCGGGCGGCATCTCCGAGCCTGTTCAAACGCAGTTTGGTTGGCACATCATCAAATTGGAGGAGCGGCGCCCCGTGAGTCCGCCGCCATTTGAGGAGCTTGAGCCACGGATAAGGGAGATCATGGAACGGCAGGCGCAGGCTAGCCTCGTTGAGGAGTTACGCGGCGCTGCCACGATCGAGCGCACCCCTTCCGAATAGGCGGCACTTCCAAAATGAGCGCTCGGTCTCCACTTGCTCCTTTCAATGTGGCGACGCTACCGCCTCTTGAGGGCGTGAGGATCGGCACGGCACAAGCCGGGATCAAGCAGACGGGCCGCAAAGACCTGATGGTCATGGCGTTCGATCGGCCAGCCGCTGTTGCTGGCGTCTTTACAAAGTCAAAGACGAGCTCAGCGGCGGTTCAGTGGTGTCAGAAAAACGTAGGTCGTGGCACGGCGGCGGGCGTTGTTGTCAACGCGGGCAACGCGAACGCCTTCACTGGAGTGAAGGGCCACCGGACGGTTGAAATCACCGCTGAGGAAGCCGCGAAGCATTTGGACTGCCAAACAGAAGACGTTTTCCTGGCGTCAACTGGCGTGATTGGTGAGCCTTTGGACCCCGCAAAATTTGAGGCAGTCCTCGGTCAAACGATCGCAGGCGCAGTCACTGACGGCTGGGACGACGCAGCCGAAGCGATCATGACCACCGACACATTCCCGAAGCTCGCAACGGCATCTGCGGAAATTGGCGGTGAAACCTTCACAATCAACGGGATCGCGAAAGGCTCTGGCATGATTGCCCCGGACATGGCGACCATGCTCTCGTTCATCGTGACGGATGCACCTATCCCCGCCGCGGTCATGCAGCCGATGCTTGAGAGCGCGGTCGCGAAATCGTTCAATGCGATTACGGTCGACAGCGACACCTCGACAAGCGACACGGTCCTTTTCTTTTCGACTTCGGAAGGCACCATTAGACCAGAAATGGAAGACCAGTCCGACCTACGCCTTTCTGGATTTCAGGGAGCGCTCAACTCGCTTTGCCTCGATCTTGCGCAGCAAATCGTCAAAGACGGGGAAGGCGCGTCGAAATTCGTAACCGTCAACGTCAGAGGCGCTGAGACAGGCGCGTCGGCAAAAGCAATTGCGATGGCGATCGCAAACTCGCCGCTCGTCAAAACAGCGATTGCCGGTGAGGATGCAAACTGGGGTCGCATCGTCATGGCGGTCGGCAAAGCGGGGGAGCCTGCCGATCGCGATCGCCTCTCTATCTGGTTCGGGGACATTCGCGTTGCCCATATGGGCGAGCGTGACCCGGCCTATGATGAGGAGGTCGTCTCCGCTTATATGACTGGCGAAGAGATCGAGATTGGTGTCGACATCGGCCTCGGCGACGGCGCGTTCACAGCCTACACCTGCGATTTCACGCACGGATATATTTCAATCAATGCAGACTACCGAAGCTGATCTCGACCGCGTTGAGCGTATTGAACAATCGATGCTCGCCACTTGGCCTGCGCCTTATGTTCATCGGGACGGAAGCTGGAACATTCGCCGGGCAAACGGTTTTACCGGTCGCGTGAATTCGGTAACGATCCTAGACCCGCATGACGACCAGAACGCAGACGAACGTGTGTCTAACGCTGAGACCATTTTCCTAAGCGAAGACATTCGCCCATGTTTCCGCGTCACGCCGTTGATGCCGCTGATAGTCCGTGAATTACTCAAAGAACGCGGCTACGTGGAGTTTGATCCGACTCACATCCTTTTTGGCAAGGTGCCTGTTGGAGAGGTGGAAACTCATCGGATTGAGGACGTTTCAAAACCAACTTTGCAATGGATTGAAACGGTGGAAACGGCGGCACCGAGATCCGACGCAAACCGAGCGATGCTAAAAGCAGTCCTTGAGGGGTTAAGTGACCTCAGCTGCGGATTTCTCCTGGCCTTCGATGGGGAACGTCCAATTGGCGCTGCGCTTGCCGCCCTCCACAACAGTCTGGTGACGTTTCACAGCGTTGCGGTTCACGCTGAATACCGGAGGCGAGGTGTCGGATCGGCGCTCATGCAAGCGGGTTTTCGGTTTGCGATCAAACACGGCGTGACCAAGACGTGGATCGCAGTTGCTGGCGCGAACACGCCAGCGGTCGCGCTCTATCGGGGGCTCGGCCTCAACCGCATTTATGGTTACTCTTATCTTGGGGCGCCCGCATGACCCGCATGGTCTTGGTTGTCGCTTGTGCGCTCGTTGACATCGACGGGCGCGTTTTGATCGCCCAGCGCCCCGAAGGCAAAGCCATGGCTGGTCTGTGGGAGTTCCCCGGTGGGAAGGTTGAAAGTGGTGAAACGCCAGAGGTCGCGCTTATTCGCGAGCTAAAAGAAGAGCTTCAGATCGACGTTACCGCCTCATGTTTGGCGCCGCTGACATTTGCAAGTCACGCCTATGACCACTTTCACTTGCTTATGCCTCTCTATGTTTGTCGCAAATGGGACGGGCAAATAAGCCCGCGTGAGCATTCAGAACTCGCCTGGGTGCGGCCAAATCGGCTGCGCACTTACCCCATGCCTGAGGCGGACCTCCCGCTTATTCCACACCTTATCGACATGCTGTGACCAACAGGTTGCCGGTGAAGCATTGGGTTAATCCTTGGGAAAACCAAAGCTGCTACTTGTTGCTATCGTGAGAAGGCCGAGTATTGGCGCAGGACGAGTAGAGTGGCAAAAATTCAAGCGTTTATCGCGTGTGAAAGCGGTGCGACGGCCATTGAGTATGTGCTCATGGCATTTGCAATCGGTGGTGTGATCACGATCACCGTCTATGCGCTCGGCGACACGGTGCTCAAGCTCTGGGAACTGGTCCCGAATGCGTTCGTGAGCCCCAATCCCTAAACGTTGAAGCGCTTTTGAGGATTTTTCTCGTGGAATGTCTGTAAGTCTGGCAGACTTCGGCGATGATCGCCGATCGTCAGTTGCACGCCCAATTTCCCAACCAGACGAGCCCATTTTCCCTCTCGAGGGTTTGTCGTTCAACTTTGAACCTCGTTCTTCCGCCGGTTTGTCCAGTTTGCATTGCGCCCGTCGCCGGCGATATCGCGCTTTGTGGTGCATGCCATGCGAGACTGCCGTTGATTTCAGATCCAGTAGATCCTCAGACCGGACGGCCAATGGCCTTCGACATCGCGCCGGAACTTGCTGATTTCGCAAGAACCAATTCTCCAGCTCCATACCGAAAAGCCAGGGCAGCGGCCGTTTTTGGGGAAACGGCACGCGAACTCGTGCATCTTCTGAAATACCGGGATCGACATGATTGTGCACCGGTAATGGCCCAGCTTATGGAACGTGCAGGTCATGACATGATCGATAGCGCCGACGTCATCATTCCTGTTCCTTTGCATTTTTCGAGACTGCTCGCGCGGCGCTACAACCAGTCCGAACTTTTATCGCGCCATATTTCAAAGAGAACTCGATGCGCTTCAGACAGCAGTCTTTTGAAGCGAAAAAGGGCAACCAAACCGCAAGTCAGTTTGAGAGGCTCTGAGCGTCGGACAAATGTTGAGGATGCATTTGCTGTCCCTGATCACCATCTGAATACCGTTAAGGGAAAACGCATTCTGCTCGTGGATGATGTCTTCACGACTGGTGCGACGGTGAACGCATGCACCCGGGCACTGCTCCAAGCGGGCGTTTATCGCGTAGATGTGTTGGTATTTGCAATTGCTGGGCTCGGGGATGTTGGCCATACCACAGCTGATATGCAGGATGTCTAAGCGTTAGGATTGGAAGAAGACCGTGAAGATTGAGATTTATACGCAAGCGCTTTGCGGCTTTTGCACGATGGCAAAGCGGTTGTTGAACAAGAAAGGCCTGGCGTTCGACGAGATCGACGTGACGGGCAATGCCCCACTTCGGGCGTCCATGTCAGAGCGGGCCGGTGGGCGGACGTCAACACCACAGATTTTCATCGGCTCGACCCATATTGGCGGCTGCGATGATCTCTACGCCGCCGACAAATCCGGCAAACTTGACACAGTGCTTGCGCAAGAAGCGTCTGCTGCCGGAGCATGAGGCGCTCAGCATGATCCGCTATTCACTGGCGTGCGGCCAAGGCCACAAGTTTGAGAGTTGGTTTCGGTCCTCATCTGACAGTGATGAACAACTCGCGTCTGGGCTTGTTGAATGTCCGCATTGCGGATCGTCTGATGTGAAGAAAACGCTGATGGCGCCAGCAGTTTCAACGCGTAAGGGAAAGGCAGAAGCGCCGCTTCCGGTTCCCGTCGCGCCCTCTCCACCTGTTCCGATGGCAACACCACCGAAGGAGGTTGTCGAAGCGGTCGAAAAGCTGCGCGCGCTCCGTGATAAGATCGTCGAAAAAGCCGATTATGTCGGCCCGCAATTTGCAGAAGAAGCCCGAAAAATTCATTACGAGGAAGCCGAGGAACGCCAAATCTACGGCGAGGCGACACCGGAAGACGTGTCGGAATTGGTTGATGAGGGTATAGCGATACTGCCTCTGCCCTCGCTTCCGCAGGATCAAAATTAATTGCTGAGGCTAAACGCGCCGAGAAGCGCGCGGTGGTTTGATCCGGCAGGGTTGGGCAATACCTTAAGGCTCACTGGGCCGACCTCGCCACGTATCAACATTGTATCAATAGGCACGCCTAGTAATCCCAATTGATCGGGCCAAGTCGGGCGATATCCGGCGATCGCTGAAAGTCGTGCATTGCGCATGAACCGCTGCAAGATCGCCGACCAAGGCGCTTGGTTGACATCACCTACCAAAATCAACGGGCCGTCGATCGCGGCCAGGTCATTTCGGATGACCGACATTTCCCAGGCGTGCACGCCGTCATAGTAGGGCTTCGAGAGATGGATACCCGCTACATGGACCGGTTTCCCATCGATCTCAAGTTCTGCAATCGCGACCCGGTCCGCTCCAGAAACGAGGCCAGGACGATCGATGGAAACGAAAGGGTGCTTTGAGATAATGACCAAATCGCACGTTGCGCTGACTTCGCACCCGCTTTGATGCGGATAGACGTCGCGCAGGCTTGGGAGCTGATCCTCTATCCCCGGCGCTTCCAGTATGACAGCGACATCGACATCGCTTTCTCTAATCAGTTTAGCGGCCGCGTCTGGCGTGCGGTTCCAGGCGAGAACGTTGAACGAAAGTATCGAGATTTCAGCGCTGGCGTTTTGTTCAAGCTTTATGGGGGAGCCATAGAGCGACCAAGCCAGCGAACCGATGGAGATTAGGCAAAGTGCAAAGGCGAGCATTGCCCTTAAGCGCGCTTGTGCGAACAACAACAGAAGACTTACGACGACAAGCGCGATCGTGAGGTAGACGCGCACGTGGCTTAAGAGGTCAAACCAGAAGATCCAGCGCCCGAGGAGTCCGAGGATCACCATCCCGCCGATTGCAAGCGCAGTCGCGTTCAGAAATCCGCGCCACTCAGAAAGAAGGTGTGGCTTGGGATGAGGCATGCCTGCCCATTAGCAAAAAGGGCGCCGTTTGGCGCCCTCTTCGATAGAATGTCCGGAGCGTTCCTTAGGAGAAGAACTGCGCGCCGTTCGCTGAAATCGTCGAACCGTTGATGAAGCCTGCATCATCGGATGCAAGGAACGACACGCAACGTGCAATCTCAGATGGTTCGCCGAGACGTCCAACAGGGATGCCTTTGATGATCTTTTCACGAATGCTTTCGTCAATCGCCATGACCATTTCGGTTGCGATATAGCCGGGGCAGACAGCGTTTGCGGTGATGCCCTTCGCGGCGCCTTCCTGGGCAAGCGATTTTATGATGCCAAGGTCGCCAGCTTTCGTGGCCGCATAATTCACCTGACCGAACTGGCCCTTTTGGCCGTTGATCGAAGAGATCACGATGACACGTCCAAAGCCACGATCACGCATGCCGGGCCAGACCGGGTGCACCGTGTTGAAGACGCCGGTGAGGTTTGTGGCGATCACTTCGTTCCACTGGTCCGGTGTCATGCGGTGAAATGGGGCGTCGCGCGTAATACCGGCGTTCGCGACGACGATATCGATTGGTCCGACTTCCGCTTCGACCTTCGCAATTCCCTCCTTGGAGGATTCATAGTCGCCGACATTCCATTTGTAGGTCTTGATGCCGGTTTCTTCGGTGAATGCAGCAGCTTTTGCGTCATTGCCTGCATAAGTCGCGGCGACTGTGCAGCCATCCGCCTGAAGTGCTTTTGAGATGGCTTCGCCGATACCGCGCGAACCCCCAGTGACCAGTGCAACCCGTGCCATGGCGTATCCTTTATTTTTTGTTCTTGAGTGAAAGACCGGCCGCCCGTGGCTTTAACGAGCGGCCGGATGAGAAACGTGTCAGTCCCGCAGGACGCAGAGCGCAACGCCCATGCCGCCGCCAATGCAAAGCGTGGCGAGGCCTTTTTTCGCGTCACGACGCTGCATCTCAAAGAGAAGCGTGTTGAGGACGCGGGCACCTGAAGCACCAACCGGGTGGCCAATAGCGATGGCGCCACCATTGACGTTCACCTTGTCCATGTCCCAGCCCATGTCTTTGTTCACGGCGCAAGCTTGCGCTGCGAACGCCTCGTTCGCTTCGATAAGATCGAGGTCATCGATCGTCCAACCGGCTTTTTCCAGCGCCTTGCGAGAGGCTGGGATCGGTCCTGTTCCCATGATCGCCGGATCGACGCCTGCTGTTGCCCAGGAAACGATGCGCGCCATCGGCTTGATGCCACGCTTTTCGGCTTCGGCTGCCGACATGAGGACAGTCGCTGCGGCACCATCATTGATGCCTGACGCGTTTGCCGCGGTCACTGTGCCCTCTTTATCGAAGGCTGGGCGCAGCTTTCCGACACTATCGATCGTGACGCCGTGTTTGATGTACTCGTCATCCTCAACCACGGTTTCGCCCTTTCGACTTTTCACAGTTACGGGGACGATCTCGTCTTTAAATTTACCGGCTTTTTGAGCAGCCTCGGCTTTGTTTTGTGAAGCAACCGCGAACGCATCCTGCTCATCGCGCGTGATTTGCCATTGCTGCGCCACGTTCTCGGCGGTCGTGCCCATGTGATAGCCGTAAAAGGCGTCCGTGAGCCCGTCCTTAATCATCGTGTCGATGAATTTTAGGTCACCCATTTTGTGTCCGGCTCGGAGCGCTTGGCAGTGTGGCGCCATGGTCATATTTTCCTGACCGCCCGCAACGATGATGTCTGCATCGCCGGACGCGATCTGCTGCATGCCAAGAGCGACAGCGCGAAGACCTGATCCGCAGAGCTGGTTCATGGCCCATGCGGTTTTCTCGTGCGGAATACCAGCATTCACCGCAGCTTGCCGGGCAGTATTTTGGCCCTGACCCGCGGTGAGGATCTGACCCATGATGACTTCGTCGACGTCTTCCGGCGCAACGCCTGCGCGGTCCAGCGCGCCTTTAATAGCGACGGTCCCCAGATCATGCGCGGGGACGGAAGAAAACGCTCCGCTAAATGCGCCGACCGGCGTACGTGCCGCTCCAGCAATGACGATATCGGTAGCTTCACTCATGAGCTTGTTTCTCCCCTGGAAATCGCTCTGTCGACTGAATGTCGACTTTTCGATGGATGAACGGTGACCGTGAATTGAACACTTGAAGCGTGTCAATTACACGCTCGTCGAATAGTGATTTTGCGCGGGATCAAAAAGTGCGATCGACGCATGGCTGATATGATTGAACCGGCGGGATATACTGCACTGCACATTATTCTAGCGTCACGGGCGACTGTCTCGTATGCTGATCAGACTGCAAGGTATTTTCTTCCTTGCCGGTCAGAGACTGAAGGAGACGGGTTTGGCAACGTCTGACGCCGCGAAAAACCCCGCGATAACAATCAAAAAATACGCGAACCGTCGGCTCTATAACACCGACACGAGCTCGTATGTCACGCTTGAAGACCTCGCTGAGATGGTCAAGATCGGCGATGATTTCGTCGTGGTCGACGCGAAGACAAGTGAGGATATCACGCGATCTGTGCTGACCCAGATCATCTTTGAACAAGAGGCCAAAGGCGAAAATCTTCTGCCAATTTCCTTCCTTCGCCAGCTCATTCGGTTCTATGGCGATTCCATGCAAGCGCTGATCCCGAGCTATCTGGACTATTCGCTCTCAAGTTTTGTTCGGGACCAAGGCAAGTTTCGAGAGCAAATGACGAACTCATTCAACGCGGGCACGTTTGGTCTCGTTGAGGATCAAGTGAAGCGAAACACCGAAATGTTTGAACAGGCCGTTCGGATGTTCATGCCATTCTCCACGGGTGAGCACGGCGCAAACGGTTCTGTCGAGACAGCTGACGTGAGCAACGGGAATGATGATCTTGACGCTATGAAGCGCCGCCTGGCCGACATGGAGAAAAAGCTCGACCGGCTGTCAAAGGACGGCGCCTAGAGCAATTTCATTGTAAGCGGATAAGGGCTCCACGAAGCGAGAGGTCGATCTTCGTGCGCGCCGGGTCGTGTCGATCCTCTAAGCAGCAGTCACGATCTCATCGGTAGCCGCTTCGTCCATGGATTTATCGGACGCGGCAACAGGCTCTCCGAATGTAAACCCTTGGATGTAATCGATACCGATCGAGGAGAGAAATGCAGCGTCCGCATCGGTTTCGACCCATTCCGCAACCGTCTTGATGTTGAGCGCGGTCGCGATACCAACAAGCGCTTTCACGAACACTTGGTCGTCTTTGCTCTCGCTGATGTTTTTCATAAACGAGCCATCGATTTTGACGATATCGACATCAAGCGCTCTCAGGTTCCGGAACGACGTGTAGCCAGCACCGAAATCATCGATCGCGACTTTGCAGCCGACTTCATGGATTTTGTTGATGAAGCCGCGGGTGGCGGTCATATCGTCGATCACCGCCGTTTCGGTGATCTCAATGATCATGCGGTTTGCGAAGTCGGGAATGGATTTCGCTGCATCCATGAAAGCGACGATCCATTCCATGTCCTTGGCGGTCGATGCGGAGACGTTGATTGACACGCTCAACATGGGATTTATGGCGAGTTGCTTGACTGCAAGCTCCAGCACATGCCGATCAACGAGTGGTGTGAGACGGAAGCGTTCTGCAGGCTCGATGAGGTGGCTCGCGGTAGTCAGTGATCCTGTTGGCGAGGTTAGGCGCAACAAAGCTTCATGGAACGCGATGTCGCCGGTTTCCGCGTCAACGATGGGCTGGAGAGCAAGCGAAAGCGTCTTGTTGCTGAGCGCTTGAACGATCTGCTCAGCCGTCCGCAGATTGGCTTGCCGCATCGTTTCACGCTCGGATGAACGATGGTACGCGACAAAGGAGTTCGCTCCCTGTTCGCGTGCTTGATTGAGCGCTTCGTGCGCGGACATCACAATAGACTGCGCGGTTTCCGACGCTTTCGGGAAAACCGCTCCTCCGACTGAGAGCGTGATGGACACGGGGCCAGCAGCGGTCACCACCACCGCATCGTTTGCTGCTTGTCGAAATCGGCGCGCGGCGATTTCCATCTGGTCGTGGCCGCAATTGCTGAGGACGACCGCAAACTTATTGCCAGAGAGGCGTCCAATGCAGTCGCCGGCGCGAACTTCTTTTCTCAAGCGCTTGCTCAGTTCCACGAGCACCTGGTCTGCTACGTCATATCCAAATGTCGTGTTTAGGTCTGCGAGCCTATCGATAGCGCAGAGCAGAAAACTACCAGACGTCTTATATCGCCGACAAGAGTTCAGAACGTCCGCTAAAACATCTTCGACCCTCATCTTATTCGCTAACCCGGTAAGCGGATCATAACGAGAGAGGTAAGCGAGGCGCTGTTCGTTCATGTGGCGTTCGGTGATGACTCGAACGAGCCCATGACATCGCGATGGTCGACCATTTGGTCCAGCATACCAACGACCTGTGTCTTCGAGCCATTTCTTCTGGCCGTCGTCACCATGGATGGAGAATTCGATTTGGTAGGGTACGCCGTGGCCATAATCGATCTGGTTTGACCCCATCACCGTGTCGTAGCGATTGACGAGATTGTCCGCATCAAGGTGTTTCGAAAAGGTACGGCTACTGAGAAGCGCGTCGTCTGAAACTCCGAAAAGGGACGCCGCATTCGCCGACCAAGTCATCTGGTCGGTTAAAATGTCCCAAAAATAAACACTCTCGCCGACATCCGCCATAACTGACTGGACGTCGAACTCGGCATCGACGGTCTTGTTAGGCCTTGGGGAACCGCCACGAAGCGCACGCGCTTGCATAGCAAAACTGTCGAATTCTAAGGCCATAGGTGTTGGTTTCCCTTGGAGATCTGGAGTTTCTGGAGCGTCAGATCCGCGGGTACATTACCTCACGGGCCTTAAAACTTTGATCGATCATAAAGGCGTGTGCGTTCCAACTTTAGTAACGCGACGTTCAGAAACGCATCTGGCAAAGGCTTTGCGACGTCCTTAGCAACTGTTTCAATTTGGAACGCTTGCGGCCATCACGTCATGCTCCACAGCACGCAGCCTTTTCGTCACTACGGAACACCGAGCTCCGATGCATTCTCGACGGCTGGTCATGCGATGAGCCGCGGTGGTATCGAAACACACCATGCTGTCGAGCCAATCGCGCAATCGTCACAGGCATCGGACACCTCGAAAGCCCTCGTGCCTGTCGCTCCTCAGGCCAAGACTTCTCGCTCGGCCGGTGGAGATCGGACACGTGGTGCAGAACCAGCGTTCACTGCGCACCTTATTGCGACTAGGGACGGTGATCCACAGACCCGTACCCGTCGAATGACCACGCCGGAGGTGTCTGCAATGCGTTACGCTGAAGCGTTTATGCGCCCCGCTGACCCTTCGCTTCGGCCCGGAAAAACGCTCGCAGTCTACTAGTAACCGAGCGCGCAGCCATCTTTTCGATGGTCTGAACCGGCAATAAGAACGCCACGTTTGTGATCAATACGGATGCCCTGCCCGCATCCAATCGGCTTGCCAGATGCGTGCACATGATGCCCGCGGGCGGCTAGCGCCTCGCCTACCACATTCATCAAGGCCGACTCCAGGATCACACCTGCATTCGGTTGTTTATCGTCGGCAAGGAAGCAACGGGGCACATCAAGAGCCGTTTGTGGATCAAGGCCGTGGGCTAAGTGATTGGACAGAAACCAAGCATGTCCAGCGGCCTGATAGGCCCCGCCCATGACGCCGTAGCTCAGGGTTGGCCGCGCGTCTTTCAGCACCATGCCCGGGATGAGAGTGTGAAGCGGCCGTTTGTTGGGCGCGAGCGCGTTTGGATGGTCCGGATCAAGACGAAACGCTGACCCCCGATTGTGAAAGGTTACGCCGGTTTTCTCGGTGACGATCTTTGACCCGAATTCGCTAAAAAGCGAATTGATAAAAGAGACGGCGAGGCCGTCCCGGTCGACGACCGTCAAATAGACAGTGTGCGAACCCGAAAGGTCCGGTGTCGCTGCAATTGGCGTGTGCCGCTCCTGGTCGATCGAAGCAGCGAGCCCGTTGATCATTTGCGTAGACAATAATTCTGATGGATCGCCCGGCATTGCTTCAGGATCGCCGATTCTATCATTCCTGAGTGCATAGCCGCGACGAACCGCTTCCAGATAAATGTGCACGCGATTGGGCGACAGCAGTGTTCCATTGTCCACGCCGATTGCATCCATCTGCCCCAATATTAGCGGGGCCGCGATCGCTTGCGTGTTCGGCGGGAAGACTAGGATTTCGTGGCCACGGTAGGGAAAGCGCAAAAGGTCGACCCAATCGGCCTTTGCGGTGGCGAAATCACCAAGCGTATGAATACCTCCGGCGGCACGAAGCGTTGCCACCAGATCCTCGGCGATTTCGCCGGTGTAGAAGGCGTCAACGCCATCGTTGGCTATTATCTCCATCGTGTCAGCGAGCGCTGGAAACGGCACACGGTCGCCAGTTTGAGGTGCGTGGCCACCTAGCGTCAGATGTTTAACGGCGCCTGGATGACTGAGCTCTGGCGCGGCCTTTGCCCAGTCGAACGCCACCCGTGGTGCGACGGGGACGCCTCTGCGTGCGGCATCGATTGCGGGCTTCAGGGCTCGGGCAAGACCGAGTTTGCTTTTTTCCTTTGCGAGCATCTCCCATGCACGGAGTGCGCCTGGGATAGTGACGGCGTGTGCGCTCGTTGCTGGTATCTCATCGAAACCGTCCGCTCGAACTTTCTCAATCGTCAGTGCAGACGGCGCTCGTCCCGAACCATTGATCGCTTCGACCCGACCATCGGGATGAGCCAAAATCGCGAAGCAATCGCCGCCAATACCCGTCATTTGCGGCTCAACAATTGCGAGCATGGCGCTGGCGGCAAGAGCGGCATCAACCGCATTCCCGCCGGCCTTCAAGGTCTCGATCGCTGTCAGTGTCGCAAACGAATGCGATGTTGCGGCTGCAGCGTTAGCGGCAAAGACTGTGGACCGGCCGGGTCTTTCAAAATCGCGCATGGTCGTCCGTTGCGTAGTTGTCGCCGACCGTGGAACCGGATTTGCGGACGAGATGCAACTGTAAATTCCAAGCGACGATGTTGGGTGCCAGACGTCGTATTTCCGCAAACCACGCGCGGTTTCAGGCTGGAATTCTGGAGATTTCTACCCTACCGGTCGGCAAAGACATCGCGCCTGGATGGGGAGAAAGCCATGGCCGTTAAAAGTGACATTGAAATTGCCCGTGCGGCCTCAAAAAAGCCGATCGCTGATATTGGCGCGCGACTTGATATTCCCTCCGACAGCCTCCTGCCTTTTGGCCATGACAAGGCAAAAATATCCGCTGACTTCCTAAAGTCGCTAGGTGGCAAGCCGGACGGAAAACTGATTCTCGTGACGGCGATTAACCCGACACCTGCTGGTGAAGGCAAGACCACAACCACCGTTGGCCTTGGCGACGGCTTGAACCGTATCGGCAAGAAGGCGGCGATTTGCCTGCGCGAACCGTCGCTTGGTCCGTGCTTCGGCATGAAGGGCGGTGCTGCTGGCGGCGGTTATGCTCAAGTCGTTCCGATGGAGGATATCAATCTCCATTTCACCGGCGACTTTCACGCGATCACGGCTGCCCACAATCTCCTTTCAGCGATGATCGACAATCACATTTACTGGGGAAATACGCTTGAGATCGACCAGCGCCGCGTCGTTTGGCGTCGCGTTCTCGACATGAATGATCGCGCGCTTCGGCAAGTGGTCACGTCTCTTGGCGGCGTCGCGAACGGTTTTCCTCGCGAGGCAGGTTTCGATATCACGGTCGCGTCCGAGATCATGGCGATCCTCTGTCTCGCTAACGATCTGGAAGACCTCCAGAAGCGGCTCGGCGATATCATCGTCGCCTACAAACGCGATCGCACGCCGGTCACCTGTCGGGAGATTAAAGCGGACGGCGCAATGACTGTCCTTCTCCAACAGGCCATGCAGCCCAATCTGGTGCAAACCCTTGAGAATAATCCTGCCTTTATTCACGGCGGGCCGTTCGCAAACATCGCCCATGGCTGCAACTCCGTGTCGGCGACGAAGGCGGCGCTAAAGCTTGCTGACTATGTGGTCACCGAGGCGGGTTTCGGTGCGGACCTGGGTGCTGAGAAATTCTTCAACATCAAGTGCCGGAAAGCAGGCTTAAAGCCTGATGCAGCGGTGATCGTGGCGACCATCCGAGCCCTCAAAATGAATGGCGGCCTTTCAAAGGATGAGTTGGGATCAGAAAACGTGGAGGCCCTGAAAGCGGGCTGCGCCAACCTTGGACGACACATCGAGAACGTTAAAGAATTCGGTGTGCCTGTGATCGTCGCAATCAATCACTTCATCACCGATACGGACGCGGAAGTCGCCGCAATCCAGGAATACGCAGAGACCCAAGGCGTTGAAGCGGTGCTCTGCCAACACTGGGCGAAGGGATCGGAAGGGACGGAAGAGCTGGCAACGAAGGTCGTCCAACTGGCCGATAGCGGTGCCAGCCAATTCGCACCGATTTATGGTGATGACCTCTCGCTCTTTGAGAAGATTGAGACGGTTGCAAAGCGCATCTATCGCGCGAACGAGGTTCTGGCGGACAAAAAGATCCGCGACCAGTTACGGCAATGGGAAGCCCAAGGATTCGGCCACCTGCCAGTCTGCATGGCGAAAACGCAGTATTCGTTCACGACGGATCCCAATATGCGCGGTGCGCCATCGGACCATGGTGTACCGATCCGTGAGGTCCGCTTGTCGGCAGGCGCGGGCTTCATCGTCGTCATCTGCGGTGAGATCATGACGATGCCAGGGCTCCCGCGTGTGCCGTCGGCGGAGGCAATTCATCTGGATGGTGACGGACTGATCCAGGGGCTCTTTTAGCCCCTGGCTTCCAGATCTCTAGGGTCAAAACACATGGTCTGATTGAGTTTTGACCTTAGCCAGATGGCTCAATAGATATCGCGGACGTAGCGCTTCTCTTTTTTGAGCGTCTTGACGTAGTCATCAGCTTTGTCGCTGGAGACGTCGGCCTCTTTGGCAATTACGTCATGGAGTGCCTTGTCGACATCCTTCGCCATGCGTGTTGCATCACCGCAGACGAAGAAATGGCCGCCTTCCTCCAGAGCTGCGTAAAGGTCTTTCGACTGCTCAAGCATGCGGTGCTGGACATAGATTTTCTCAGATTGATCACGCGAGAATGCGAGATCGAGGCGAGACAGTACGCCATCGTCCTTCATCTGCGTGAGCTCGTCTTCGTAGATGAAATCGCAGGATGCGTGCTGGTCGCCGAAGAACAACCAGTTCAAGCCTGAGGCGCCGGTCGCCTGGCGCTCTTGAAGGAAAGCACGGAACGGCGCGATACCCGTTCCTGGACCAACCATGATCATCGGTACAGATGCGTCCGTTGGAACGCGGAACGCCTTGTTTGGAGCGACGAAGACATCGGTGTGGCGCGTTTCACCCAGACGATCTGCGAGGAAAGTCGAGGCGACGCCACCATGCTCGCGATCGTGGCTGCTGTAGCGCACTGTCGCAATTGTCATGTGAACCGAGCGCGGATGCACCTTGGCGCTGGATGAAATCGAATATGCGCGGTGCTGTAGCGGTTTAAGGATCGTCGCCAAATCTTCCGGCGTGAGCTCGATTTGTGGGAAAAGATTGAGGAGATCGAGGCAGTCCTTCGACCAGATAAAGGCCTCAATCGCTTCCTTGTCGCCATGCCCCACGACATGGGTCAGGTTCTCGTCATTGGCTCGCTCTTCAATCGCCTTCAAAAATGTAGGTGAGGGCGTGGAAATCTCCCACTGATTGAAGAGAAGTTCTCCAAGTGGCGCGTCAAAACCGGGAATGGCCTGCTCGGCATCCATACCGAGGCGCGCCAACCATCCATCGACGAGGGCTGGATCATTTGTCGGGATAACACCCAGCGAGTCACCGGCTTCATAGGTCGGGCCATCTTCGCCGAGATCAACCTCGTAGTGGCGGATTTCCTTGGCCGAGCCTTCGCCAGACAAGAGGAGGTCTATCGCGATTGTCGCGGGGTACGGGTTCTTCCGCGTCCACTTTGATTTTTCAGGCTTTGCAGGTGCGGCTGCGGCGGGCTCAATCGTCGCCGCTTCCGATCCATTTGCGCCATTGAGCGAAACGCGCTCGGCCAAGACGTCGAGAACGCCTTCCGTCCACTCGGCTGCGAGGTCCTCGTAATCCACATCGCAGTCAATGCGTTTGTAGAGGCGGTGGGCGCCTAATTGTTCCAGGCGCACATCGATTTGACGGCCGGCTTCGCAGAACTCGTCATAGCTCGTGTCCCCGAGCGCCAGCACTGAAAAGTGCGAGTTCTCAAGCCGCGGCGCGTCGTCGGCTTTAAGGGCGTCCCAAAAGAGCTCCGCATTGTCGGGCATTTCACCCTCGCCATAGGTCGAGGTGACGACAAAGATGTGCTCCATTCCAGGCAAGTCTGCGACGTCCACATCGTCGAGCGCAGCAAGCACTGGCGCATAGCCCTTCGACCGCATCGTGTCGCAAAGCTCTTCAGCGGCAGTCTCGGCATTCCCGGTTTGCGTGCCGTAAAAGACATTCATGACTGGGGCAGCGGACTGTTGTGCTTGGCCTGCCGCCACTGGCATACCTGGGACAGGCGCGCCCTGCATGTTCATCTGGGTGTAAAGCCCTGCAAAAAAGCCAGACAGCCAGCTCTTTTGGTCTTCCGAAAACGGAGCGTCTTCAGGCACAAAGGGTATCTTCATGACAAATACTCGTGGACCAGATCGGCGGACAATACCGCCGACCGGTTAAGTCATTTGGTTGACCATGTCGAGGCTGCTTGCCTGGGCAAACAGCGTTTCGAAATCGGGTATCTCACCCATCGCCGCGCGATTTGTGCGGTCTTGAAGCATGATCCAGCCATAAGTGCCGATGGAGTCCATGAGCCGCACATTTCGGTTTGAAAGAGCGGTCTTATAGTCCTTCATCCGCTTGTCGGATACCAGCACCGCGATCTCCATATCGGAGTGCTTCTCAAGCGCCTTTTTAGCGGTCGCCGACAGCTTTTGCATCAAGCTAAAGTCTTCCGTTAAAACAAGTTTTCGGATTCCGGATTGGATCGTAGCCTCACTCAGATCGCCGGACTTCTTGAGGCGTGCCTCAACCACCGAACGCGCCATGTGAAGGACCGCGTAATTGTTGATGATCTCGTACATCAACGACGTGTCCGTCTCGCCATAGCTCGGAACGAGACCGTCAGCGATCCGTTTTCCATCGCGATAGGCGAGCTTGAATTTGCGGATTTGGTGCGACACCAAAGCCTGGCTCAATTCCTCGACTAGTTCCTTACGGTCGCGCGCTTTCAGGATCGCTTCGTAGTTTTGGTAGGTCTCCAGCGCGAGCGGTGTGCAGAAGCGGAAATTGCCAACTTCGGTTTCCCAGTTTTCCAGGATGAAGCGGGCTTTCTCCGAGCCTGTGAAGCGAATATGTCGCTCAAGGAGGGAGCGTACGGCGATCCGGTGGATCTCGGCACGTTCCGAATCGGCATCGAGCCGATGCAGTTTCACCGAGTCTTCTGAAAAGAGCGCTGGAAGCTGATCATACGGGTCGTATTGATAGGCGACACCGCCGGACATTCCGTTGCAGAAACCTTTGCCGAATTCACCAAGGTTCAAGACGGCACCATTGGTCATGTATTCGCAGCAGAAATCGCCAACGCCTTCAACGACGGCACTTGCGCCCGAGTTTCGAACTGCGAACCGGTCACCCGCGCCGCCTTCAACAAAGAGTGCGGAACCTGTTGCGCCGAAGAGGGCAAAATTGCCGATCAGTACATTCTTTGCTTCACCGCCACCTGGCGAACGGACAGCGATAACACCGCCTGACGCGCCTTTGCCGACGCCATCATTGCAAGTGCCGGTATGGTTCATGATCATTCCGGAATTGCAGAATGCGGCATAGCTTTGGCCTGCGGCCCCGGTGGTGTTCACCGTCAGCGACTCGGGCTTCACGACATAGCGGCCCCGGTCATCGCGGTAGACCATTGGCAGGCAAGCGATCTGTTTCTCGGAAAGCTCATATTGCAGGATGCGCTCAATATCGATCGCAAGTTGCCCGCCGACCGTCTTATTGCGGTTTGACAGTTTAATGCCTTTCGACAGCGTCACGTGTTCTGAGTGACGCTTAAGGACTTGCGTTTTGAAGCTTCGAAGGAGCGTGTCATCAACGTCGAAATTGGCTTCCAGGTAGACCGGCTCTTCCACCTTTACGTTTTCAACGGGGTGAAGCATGCGGCTCATGTCGAGCTGGCCGATCATCGACTGATGCGCGAGTAGATGCAGATAGTCGACCCGTCCGCGCGCTTCATGAAGGGACTTGAACCCGAGCTCGGCGAGAATCTGGCGAACCTCATGGGCGAGGTTCATGAGGTATTGTGCGAGCGCCCTTGGATCGCCCTCAAACGCCTCCGCGTTCGTCGTGATCCCGGCGGGGCACTTGATGTTGCAGTTCTTCGCCATGACGCATTTCAGCATCATGAGTGCTGTCGTGCCGAACTCAAAGCTATCACCGCCGAGAAGCGCGGATTTCACCACATCTGAGCCCGTTTGGTGAGCACCAGAGCACCGTAAGATGACCTTGTCGCGGAGGCCGTTTGCACAAAGTGCCTGGTGAACCTCGGCCAAACCAATTTCGGCCGCGCGCCCGGTATTCTTGAGGCTCGTTACGGCTGCGGCGCCGGTGCCGCCGGTATTGCCTGCGATGTTGATAACGTCAGCGCCAGCCTTCGCGACGCCAACAGCGATCGTGCCGATGCCTTCGGACGAAACGAGCTTGACGATCACGCGAACGCGGGCCGCTTTGCAGTCATGTATGAGCTGCGCCAGGTCCTCAATCGAATAGGTGTCATGGTGCGGCGGGGGGCTGATCAATTCAACGCCGGGTGTGCCGCCGCGTGCTGCAGCGATCTCCACATTGACCTTAGGCGCTGGAAGCTGTCCGCCTTCGCCTGGCTTCGCGCCCTGGGCGATCTTGATTTCTAGCTCTTCAAGCATCGGGTCGGCGAGATAACCCGTCCAAACGCCGAAGCGTCCAGATGCGATCTGTTTGATACGGCTTGCGCGGATCGTCCCGTAGCGAGAAAAGTGTTCGCCGCCTTCACCGGAGTTTGAGAAGCCGCCGACCATATTGGTGCCGTGGGCCACCGCTTCATGTGCCGTTGCGACCAGTGCACCATGGCTCATTGCGCCGGACGCGAACGTCGCGGTCACTTCATGTGCGGGCTGAACATCCTTCAACGAGAGACTCGGCTGAGCCGTCTGCAGCTTTGAGAAAAAGATCGCAGCTTCGCCGGTGGCTTCAACGGTGATAACTTGACCCTCGTGATCGAAGGAGATGATCTCCTCGCCGAAACGACGGTTGAAAGCCGCTTCTAGCGCTTTGATCCGACCCCGGGCCTTTCGGTCCTTGAGTGTCAGTTGGAACCGACCGCCTTCGAGCGCCTCACACTCGAGCCCCTGGACGAGGATGCTGATGTTCCCGACAACGTCATGACGGAACAGTTCTTCGTAAAATTCGTCGGCTTTACGCGCCCAATTGATGTTTGCTGGAAAGACCAAAACGTCACGAAGAGCTGCCGGGCGCGCAGCGCGCTCCAGTTCGAGATCGTGTGAGAAGTCCTTATAGGCCCTCGTCATCTTGAAATTGTCGATTTGCGACGGCGACCGCCGGTCAAAACTCGTTGTGCGATAGGCGTCTGCGCCTGCGCCATAGGCGTCCGTCAGCCGGTTTAATGGCAACAACCGCAGATCATCATCGTCAGCGGGCGTGTTCTTCTTCGGCGCCTTCCCAGATTGCACGTCTTCTTCCGTCATGGCGACAAAGCCACGAACGGCAATCGTCCCATAGGAGTGACCAGCACCGTCTGAGCGTTCTTTAAAGAGGCCGAGAAGCGGGATTTGCGCTTCGTCCTCAATTTGCAGCGCGTGGGCGTGCCAATCGCAAGCGCTATCGGCGATCGCATCAAAGCCAACGCCGCCAACCGGCGTCACCATGTTTGGGAAGTAACGTTTGAGAACGGGATCGTTGGTGTCCAGGAAGTTCGGCTCGAAGAATTCCCCGCCGATATAGCTCTCAGCGGTGCAAAGGCCGACCTTGCCCATGGTTTTCATGAGCGACTTATTCGCCGCCTTGATGAATTTGGCGACCATCGCCTCGGCGTCATCGCTTTTGCCCTTCGCTTTCGAAAGAGCCCGCGCTTCGACGCTCGTTGGCACCACGGCAGATGCGCCAAAGCCGAGAGCCGTTGCGATCTGATGAGAAGACGCGACCTGACCGCTCTCAGCAATGAGTGAAGCCCGGAACCGAAGGCCGCGTTCGATGAGCCGCTGGTTTGCGGCAGAAATCATCAAGACGAGCGGAATCGGTGCGCGTGTCTCACTAACCGCGTCGTCCGAAACGATGATAATGCCGCCATCCTGGCGCGCGATTTCTTCGATTTCAGTGCAAACACGATCGATGGCCTCAATCAAGGCGACGACGCGGTCGCTCGTTTTGCTTGATTTCGTTGGCTCGAAAAGCGCGTCCACCCGCGTGGTTGGTACCCGGTCCTGCGCTTCAATTGTTGCGAGTTGGCGCGCGGACAGAATAGGCGTTTCAACGAGAATCTGATGGGTCTCGTCTCTCTTGGACATCGGTTTTGCGCCAAGCGAGACACGCAATGTCATGCCGTCCGCCTCGCGGATACTATCGAGCGGCGGGTTGGTGACCTGCGCGAAACGTTGCGAAAAGAACTTCGCCATCCCGCCTTCTTGGTTTCCAAGTGCATTGATGGCGACGCCATAGCCCATGGCGGAGATTTTCTCCGCGCCACTAAGCATCGGATCCATGAGAAACTTGAAGCTCTCTTGGTTCAGCGAGTAGGCGACCGATTTTTGTGCGTCGCTGAAACCCCGATCAGATTTTTCCAAGCGTTGCGCGGGCGTGATATCGGAAAGACGCGTACGAGCTTTTTCAAGCAGTGTCGCGTAATCCCGCTTCGCCGCCATGCGCTCGAGGGCGTCACTGCTTGTGAGTGATTTGCCTTCGCGATGATCGAAATAGATCATGCCTCCGGCTTCGATCCGGCCGCGGCTAATCACATTCTCGGGATCAAAGTCGATTTGGCCCGCTTCGGACATGGCGCATAGATAATCATGGGTCTCTACAGATCGGAGAGGCCTTAAACCTAGTCGATCAAGGCGGGCACCGACGACAGTGCCGTCACCAAAGATGAGCGCGGCCGGGCCGTCATTCTTCTCTTCGTAGAGAGAGAAATATTCGAGCATCGCACGCACGGGGTTAGAGATCCGAGGATCATTCTCCCAGGCCGGCGGCATCATGGCGACGACGGCTGTGATGAGGTCGAGATCATCCTCGACAATGCGCCGTTGAAGCGTCTGATCAAGACGCGCAGAATCGGATTGCCCCGGCGGCGAGTAGATTTCACGCGCCTTCATCTGGGCGATCGCGGCCTCAGAAAGCCGGTTCTTCTTATCCGTGTTGAGCTCACCATTGTGCGCCATATACCGGAACGGCTGCGCCATGGATGAGCGCGGTTCCGTATTCGTTGAAAACCTGGTGTGAAAGAACAAGCTTCTGACTTGATGGTCTGGATCAACCAAGTCTTTGAAATATGGGATGACCTCGTTTGAGTTGAGGCGTCCCTTATAAACCTGTGTCTTGCAGGAGAATGAGAGTGGGTAGAGGCCTAGAAGGCGCTCTGTCGCATACGCGGTTTTTTCGATCTCAAGCTGCGCTTTGTAAATCGTTGCCTCAAACGCTGCTGGCTCAACAGCTTCCGGCCGAGCAAAGACCACTTGCCAAATCGGAAGCATCCATTTGAGCGCTGCCGGTCGGACGGCAGTCTGGTCGACTGGCACGTCTCTTGTCGCGAGGATAGCGCAGGACACGTCACCGAGTTTCTCGATGATGAGCGCTTTTGCGTCTTCGATCGCGGTTTCGTCACGCGGCATGAAAAAATTGCCCACGCCGAAGTCGCCGACTTTCAGGTCCCGCTTGCCAGTGATCTTGGAGAAAAACGCAGTCGACAGATCAATATTGACGCCTGCGCCATCGCCAACGCCCTCCGCGCTCATTCCACCTCGGTGGGGGATCGTGCAAAGAGCCTCGTGCGCCAATTTGAAGACGTCATGGGTCTGCTCGCCAGATTTTCGCGTGATGAACCCGACACCGCAATTCGATGGATCATAATTTGGGTCGTAAAGGCCAATTGGCGAGCGAAGCGTTTCCAAGTGTGTCCCCTCAAGCGTTTGCCAAGGCGGCGAAAAAATCACATTTTCCGACTAAAAACGCCCGGTTTAGCGCCAAATCACGGCAGCTCCAGGCTCGTTTTACGTCGACACGGACGGTGGAGCGAACCTCCACACATTTAAAAATATCTGCAAACTCGGCTACTAAGTCAAGTTTCGGTGAAAGCGAGGGTTATCGCTGCGGCACACCGTAGGCGTGGATTTCAATTCAGCCGGTTTCGCTTCAACGTACTTTCTGATCGTATAAGCGATCTGCTTTGGAGCTCGATCATGGATATCAACCTGACCGATAAGCAACCGCTTTTTGACGCGCTTTACGCCGATGAAAACGTGCTCCTTCGCAGCATGATGGCTGAACATTTGCCAAATGCCGAAACGCGAGCAGTGGCGGTCAAAAAGGCAATCGATCTAATCGATAAAATCCGGTCGTCGGACACCATGGGCTTGATGGAAGTCATGCTCGCTGAATACGGACTCTCAACCGACGAAGGCGTTGCACTCATGTGCCTGGCCGAAGCGCTTCTCCGAGTGCCTGACGCCGCGACAATGGACGATCTCATCGAAGACAAGATCGCACCGTCAGCCTGGGGCGAGCATCTGGGCAAATCAAGTTCGTCGCTGGTCAATGCTTCGACATGGGCTTTGATGCTCACTGGCAAAGTGCTGTCCGATGATCCCGAGCCTGGGATCGCATCGACCTTGAGATCGGCCATCAAACGGCTCGGCGAACCCGTCATTCGCCTCGCAGTCACGCGGGCCATGCGTGAAATGGGCAACCAATTTGTGCTCGGCGAGACGATCGAAGCAGCAATAGAACGCGCGTCAACGCTAGAGCGAGACGGCTTTACCTACTCCTATGATATGCTCGGCGAGGCGGCGCGGACGGCGGCGGACGCTGACGCATACTTTGCGGCCTACAGGGAAGCGATCACTCAGCTTGCAAAGCACTCTTTAGCCGAAGACGCCCGCGAAAATCCGGGCATTTCGATCAAGCTTTCTGCGCTCCATCCTCGCTACGAAGTTCCCCAGGCCGCACGCGTGGAAGCCGAACTCATCGAACGCGTCATTGCGCTCTGCCAGATGGCAAAAGACGCGAACATGGGGCTCAATATCGATGCGGAGGAGGCAGATCGCCTGTCCCTCTCACTGTCGCTCATCGAGACGCTAATCAAACAGCCCGACTTCAAGGGATGGGACGGATTCGGCGTCGTTGTTCAGGCATACGGAAAGCGCGCGCTCCCGACGATCGATTGGCTTTACGACCGGGCCGTTGAGGCCGATCGAAAGATCATGGTCCGCCTGGTCAAGGGCGCGTACTGGGACACCGAGATCAAACGCTCCCAGGTCGAGGGCATCGACCATTTCCCGGTATTCACCCGGAAAGCATCGACTGACGTCTCCTATATCTGTTGCTCCCGTCGGCTCCTCGCTCTCACCGATCGTATCTATCCGCAGTTTGCGACCCACAACGCCCATTCGGTCGCCGCAATTCTAGCGGAAAAACCGGATCCGAGTGCGTATGAGTTTCAGCGGCTCCATGGCATGGGCGAGGATTTGCATCGGATCGTTCGCGCGGAGGATAACACGCGCTGTCGCATCTATGCGCCGGTTGGTGCGCATCGCGATCTGCTCGCATATCTCGTAAGGCGCCTTCTCGAAAACGGTGCAAACTCGTCCTTTGTGAACCAGATCGTCGATGAGGCGGTGCCTGCTTCAGAAATCGCAGCTGATCCATTCGAAGCGTTACATGAGAGTATCGATCAGCCCGCGCCTGGGGTAGCGCAAACGGCTTCGATTTTTGAACCGCACCGCGAGAATTCGAAGGGTTTCGATCTGCACGATGATCGTGATCTTGAGGCGTTCTACGCGGCTCGGGCACCCTTCGCAGAATCTGCCTGGGACGAGGGCTCGTCTGAAAACCAGCCTGTCATTAATCCCGCCCGACCCGCAGATCGCGTTGGCTCAGTCACATGGTCTAATCCCGAGACTGTGCCGCAAATCGTCGGTGCCACTCGACCTTGGATGGAAGACGCGTCCGCGCGCGCTCTAAAGCTCCGCGCGGCTGCGGCGCTCTATGAAAAACGCGCCGGAGAGATTTTCGCGCTTCTCGCTCGCGAAGCTGGGAAGACCCCGAAGGACGCCGTCTCTGAACTAAGAGAAGCGGTTGATTTCCTTTATTACTACGCCGGCGAGGCGGAGCGGCTTGCGGATGCAAAGCCTATCGGTCGGTTTGCTTGCGTTTCGCCCTGGAATTTCCCCCTCGCAATCTTCACCGGGCAGATTGCGGCGGCACTTGCCGCGGGGAACGCGGTAATCGCGAAACCGGCAGAAGAAACACCGCTCATCGCTCAGTTGGCAGTTTCGCTTCTTCATCACGCTGGCATCCCGTCCCAAGCCCTTCAACTCGTGCAAGGTGACGGAGCGGTGGGAGCAGCGCTTATCGGGTGCCCTGAAATCGGTGGCGTGTGTTTCACTGGGTCGACGGAAACTGCTCAAGCAATCAACCGCACCATGGCGCAATCTTTGTCGCCAGCAGCACCTCTAATTGCCGAAACCGGCGGGCTTAATGCGATGATCGTCGATTCAACCGCGCTCCCTGAGCAGGCCGTAAGGGACATCGTCGCTTCGGCTTTCCAGTCAGCGGGTCAGCGCTGCTCGGCGCTGCGCATTCTCTATGTTCAAGACGATATCGCCGATGGGCTTTTGGAGATGCTCTATGGTGCGATGGATGAACTGACAGTTGGGGATCCCTGGCATCTTGCGACCGATGTTGGGCCTATCATTCACCACGAAGCACGCGCGGATATTCAAGCCTACATCGATAAAGCGAATAATGAAGGTCGCGTTCTGAAAAGTGGTACGACGCCAGACGAGGGGACCTTCGTCGCGCCCACCGTGATTGAGGTATCTGGCATTGCTGATATGAGTCGCGAGATTTTTGGCCCGGTGCTTCATGTCTCACGGTTCAAGGCCGATAAACTTCCAAAGATCGTAGACGACATAAATGCTCGCGGGTTCGGGCTAACATTTGGGCTTCACACCCGTATCGATGATCGCGTTGAGATGATTGCCTCGAAAGTGCGCGCTGGAAACATCTACATTAACCGCAATCAGATCGGCGCGATCGTGGCGTCGCAACCCTTTGGCGGTGAGGGGTTGTCGGGCACTGGGCCAAAAGCGGGTGGACCACACTATGTTCGTCGTTTCGCGGCAGCGGATCGGGTCATTGAGGCCGGGCCGGATACGGCGTCGTTTTTGGATTTCAATGTGCTTGAAGCGGCGTTGCGGGCTTTACCGATCCCGCCGCAGAACCCGCTTGAAACCATTGATCTGCCTGGGCCGACTGGCGAGTCCAATCGTTTGAGCACTTACCCGAGAGGCAGGTTTCTGTGCCTTGGACTAACTGCCAAAGCCGCGAAGGAGCAGGTCGCTCTTGCAAAAGCGCTTGGGAATTCAGCCATTGGTGTTGCGCCTGGGGCGAGTGGAGATGGTTGTATCGACGGCGCCGTAGACCCGGAGCACCTAAAAACTCTGAATGGCTTCGACGCCGTGGCCATTTGGGCGGATGACGAAACCCTTCGCCCTTATGGTGCAGCGTTAGCGGCGAGGCCTGGAAAACTCATTCCATTGACTACATCCCGCGATTTCACCTATGGCGGAACGATCGAGCGGCACCTTTGCGTCGACACGACCGCATCGGGTGGTAACGCCTCGCTCCTTGCAGCGGCGGAGTAGCCTCACGTCCCGCAAAACGTCGCGGGAACAATCTCGTCAGGTTCGGGCGGCGTCACGAAATCTTCGCAATCGTTTTGATGCTCAAACGGGTTCGTGATCACGTTAAGCAACCGCTCAAACGGCTCGTAATTGGCATCCCGAGTTGCCGCGTCCAAAGCCTCTTCGACGCGGTGGTTCCGGGGGATGTAGATCGGGTTGACCATTGACATGACCGCCGCGGGATCCGTGTCCTGTTGATCGATGCGCGCCTGCCAACGGGTCATCCATTCTCTGAACGTGCTACTCCCCCCAACCGGTGACTCATGATCCGCATCGCCGGTCGCGGTGTCGGTCAGGAACCGAAATGTCAGCGTAAAATCCGCTCTCTCCTTCGCCATCACATCCAAAAGCTCTTGAACGAGTTGGGCGTCCTCTGGTTCTGGGGCGGCAATCCCGAGTTTCCGCGTCATTCTGCTTGCAAGAGCCGCCTGAAAAAGAGTTGGAAACTCATCGACCACGGCCTGCGCCAATTCGACCGCGTGATCCCGATCTTGGTCAATGATCGGCAACAGGCACTGGGCAAGCTGCACCAAGTTCCACTGCGCAATTGTCGGCTGGTTGGAAAACGCATACCGACCATAGTGATCAATAGACGAATAAACCTGTTCCGGATTGTAGTGGTCCATGAACGCGCAGGGACCATAATCAATTGTCTCGCCGGAGATCGTCATATTGTCGGTATTCATGACACCGTGAATGAAGCCGATCGAGAGCCATTGCACGATCAAATTCGCTTGCCGCTCAACCACGCCCGCGAAAAACGTGAGATATGGGTTTTCCGCATCTGCAGCCTCTGGGTCGTGTCGTGCGATGGAAAAATCAGCGAGCGCGCGTATCGCGTCATAATCCTGCTGACTGGCAAAATACTGGAATGTGCCCACCCGGATGTGGCTTTCAGCGACGCGGGTGAGGATCGCGCCAGGCATGACCGTGTCCCGGATGACAGGCTGCCCCGTTGTCACGGCTGCGAGCGCGCGGGTCGTCGGAACACCCAGCGCATGCATGGCTTCAGAGATCAAATACTCTCTTAGAACCGGGCCGATCGCCGCGCGTCCATCACCACTTCGGGAATAGGGTGTCTGGCCTGACCCTTTAAGTTGGATGTCGCGACGAACACCATCTTTGCCGACAACCTCGCCCAATAGGATTGCGCGTCCATCACCAAGCCGAGGCGACCATCCTCCAAATTGATGGCCCGCATATACGGCGGCAATTGGTTCGGCGCCGGCTGGTACGCGGTTACCCGAAAGCCATTCGACGGCCTCTTCGGACCCGAGCTCTTGCGCACGAAAACCCAGAACGCTTGCCAACTCTGCGTTGAGTTTGACGAGTGAAGGCGCCTTCACGGGCTCTGGGTTCATCCGAGTGAAAAATCGCTCCGGAAGCCGAGCATAGCTGTTGTCGAATGGAATGAGTGCTTGGTCCATGTACGGGGATATAGGCGACCTGCGCAAAAAAGTGCAGGGCCATTTGGTCCTCTTATCAGACGTTGCAAATCTCAGCCGATCTTGTCACGTTAACGATGACGCCTGTCAAAAAACCGTCATGGGCCTCGAGCTAGAATTTGGCCGTGTGTGCCGTGTTTCGTGGCCCCAATAATCAGCGCTTTATGCGCACTTTCTGGAGGTTTAATCGTGACTATCCGTTCTCTCGTTTACGCAACAGCGGTCGCTTCGACGACGCTTTTCACCACGTCGGCCATGGCCGCGACCGAAATCCAATGGTGGCATGCGTTTACCGGCCGCCTCGGTGAGTTGTTGAACGAACAAGTAAACGCATTCAACGCGTCCCAGTCGGACTACAAGATCGTTGCGACGCACAAAGGCAATTACTCCGAAACCCTGAACGCAGGGATCGCCGCGTTCCGTGCGGGCGAGCAACCGCACATTCTTCAGGTTTTCGAGGTCGGAACCGCGACCATGATGGCTGCTGAGGGCGCGATCAAGCCTGTTTATGAGGTCATGGACGAGTCGGGACTGCCGTTTGACGCGTCCGCCTATATCCCGTCCGTGACTGGCTACTACACCACGTCCGATGGCCGTATGCTGTCACTCCCATATAACTCATCGACGCCGGTTCTTTGGGTAAATCGCGACAAGTTCTCCGAAGCTGGTCTCGACCCCGATATGGACCTCTCGACATGGGAAAAAGTCGATGGCGCTCTCGATTCACTGAAAGAATCTGGTGTCGATTGCACGCTGACTACGGCGTGGCAGAGCTGGATCCACCTGGAAAATTTCTCTGCTTATCATGACACCCCATTTGCGACGCAGGACAACGGCTTCAATGGCCTCGACACCGAACTCGCGTTGAACGGTGCGGCACAGGTCGCGCACGTCTCGGCCATGGGCGAGTGGGCACAGGAAGGAAAGTTCTTCTACGCCGGTCGTCGCAATGAAGGTGGCGCGAACTTCCGTGCCGGAGAGTGTGCGCTCTTCACCGAATCGTCTGCCGGTTATGCGGGCATCAAGGCCGAAGCCGAATTCGACTTTGAAGTGCGTCCGCTGCCTTATTGGGAGGCCGTTGCAAGCGAGCCGCAGAACACCATCATCGGCGGGGCCTCGCTCTGGGTAATGCAAGGTCATGAGAGCGAAGAATATAACGGCGTCGCCGCGTTCTTTAACTACCTCTCGTCGACGGAAGTGCAGGCGAAGTATCACCAGGATACGGGCTATCTGCCCATTACGGCCGCAGCTGGCGAACTGACTAAAGAGCAGGGCTTCTATACTGAGAACCCGGGCACGGACATCGCCGTCATTCAAATGACGGCAAAGGCACCGACGGGCAACTCCAAGGGACTTCGGCTCGGTTCGTTTGACCAGATCCGTGGCATCATTGATGAAGAGCTTGAAGCAGTTTGGTCTGGCGACAAGTCCGCGGAAGAGGCGCTCAACAGCGCTGTTGAACGGGGCAATGCATTGCTCCGTCGCTTCGAGCAAGCAAACGGTTAAGCCATAGGCTGAGAGGCGGGGGCATAATCGCTCCCGCCTTTATTGCGTCTTTCGGACTTAGGCCGTGGAAAAACGGGTCACATTCCAGGGGCGGCTCCTGCCGCTGTGCCTGATTGCGCCGCAAATCTTCGTAACGGCGATCTTCTTCTTTTGGCCTGCCGGGCAGGCGATTTATCAGTCCGCGTTCATCCCTGACCCGTTCGGCCTCAAATCCCAGTTTGTTGGTTTCGGAAACTTCGAGTTTCTTTTTTCTGATCCCTTTTATCTCGCCTCATTCCAGACGACGGCGATATTTTCATCTCTCGTGACGATCGTTTCGATGGGCGTGGCTCTTTGGCTGGCGGTCATGGCTGACCGTCTTATCAAGGGCGCAATGGCGTATCGCACGCTCCTGATTTGGCCTTATGCGGTCGCCCCCGCGGTCGCGGGTGTCCTTTGGCTCTTCATGTTCAACCCAAACGTTGGCCTCGTCGCCTGGTATCTCGATCAGGTCGGCTACAATTGGAACCACGTACTCGACGAAGGCGAAGCGATGGGGCTCGTCGTCGTTGCTTCAGCTTGGGGGCGCATCAGCTACAATTTCCTGTTTTTCCTGGCTGGCCTCCAGGCGATCCCGCGGAGTGTGATTGAAGCCGCTGCGATTGACGGCGCGCGATTCTGGCGGCGGTTCTGGACGATTGTCTTTCCGCTTCTTTCGCCCACGACATTCTTCTTGCTCGTTGTGAATGTCGTCTACGCGTTTTTTGAGACCTTCGGCGTCATTCACACGATCACGTCTGGCGGTCCGCAGCAGGCAACGACAATCCTTGTCTACAAGGTCTATGCCGACGGTTTTGTCGGTCAGGATCTGGGTTCTTCAGCCGCTCAGTCGGTCGTCCTTTTGCTGGTGGTCGGTATCCTCACGATCATTCAATTCAAATATATCGAACGGCGGGTGCATTACTGATGAGCGCACCGGCATCAGGCATGGTCGAGAAGCGAGGTGCCGGCTTGTGGCTCACGCATCTCGGTCTCATCATCGGGATCGCAATCATTTGCTTCCCGATCTACCTCGCGTTCGTTGCGTCAACCGTTGACCAGCAAGAGATCGTCCGACCGCCAATGCCGATCGTGCCCGGCGACAAGCTCGTTGAAAACTACACCGAAGCGCTTGTCTCTGGGGTCAACGCGCCCGTCTGGAAGATGCTCGTGAACTCCACAGTCATGGCGCTTGGGATCACGATTGGGAAAATCATCATTTCGCTCTTGTCGGCGTTCGCGATTGTCTATTTTCGCTTTCCGTTCCGCATGGCATTTTTCTGGCTGATCTTCCTGACGTTGATGCTGCCTGTGGAAGTTCGGATCGTGCCGACCTACGAGGTCATTGCGGGTTTTGGGATGTTGAACTCCTATACCGGGCTCATATTGCCGCTCATTGCATCGGCGACGGCGACATTTCTTTTTCGCCAATTCTTCCTGACGGTGCCTGATGAACTCGCTGAAGCGGCTCGCGTGGATGGCGCGAGGCCTATGCGCTTCTTCTTTGATATTCTGGTTCCGATGTCGCGCACCAACATCGCCGCTCTCTTCGTCATCCTCTTCATTTTCGGCTGGAACCAATATCTCTGGCCGCTTCTGATCACGACAGATCCGGAGATGAACACGATCGTCATGGGCATCAAACAGATGTTCCCGTCCGGCGATGACACGGCGAACTGGCCCGTGATCATGGCAACCGCGATCCTTGCCATGATCCCACCTGTTGCGGTCGTGGTTTTTATGCAGAACCTCTTTATCAAAGGCCTGGTCGAGAGCGAGAAATAATGGCGACAGTGACGCTCAAATCGGTGCGGAAATCCTACGGCAAAACCGAGGTTATCCATGGTGTCGATATGCAGATCGAGGATGGTGAGTTTATCGTCATCGTCGGCCCGTCTGGCTGCGGAAAGTCGACCCTTCTGCGCATGGTGGCTGGCCTTGAAACGATTACCCAAGGCGACATCGCGATCGACGGGCGTGTGGTCAACGAGATGGAGCCCATGGATCGCGATATCGCCATGGTGTTTCAGAACTACGCGCTCTACCCGCACATGACGGTCTTCAACAACATGGCCTACGGTCTGAAGATCGCGGGCGTCGGGAAGGCTGAGATCCAGGAGCGCGTCGAGAAAGCGGCGTCTATGCTCCAGCTTTCTGATTACCTGGACAGGAGGCCCCGGCAGCTCTCAGGTGGCCAGCGCCAGCGCGTCGCGATGGGGCGCGCGATCGTCAGGAAACCGTCTGTGTTCCTGTTTGATGAGCCACTCTCAAACCTAGACGCCAAACTGCGCGTGCAAATGCGGCTCGAGATTAAGGCGCTCCAGCGCGATCTCGGCATCACGTCGCTCTATGTAACCCACGATCAAGTGGAAGCCATGACGCTTGCCGACCGCATGATCGTGATGAACGCGGGGGTTGCCGAGCAGATCGGTGCGCCGCTCGACGTCTATGAACATCCAAAGAGCGAATTCGTGGGCGGATTCATTGGTTCGCCGCCGATGAATTTTTTGCCTGCGTCGGCACTCAGCGGTGCAAGTCGTGCGAACGGTGCTGCGAAGATTGGCGTTCGTCCCGAACACTTGTCTCTCGCTAACGAAGAGGCCGCTCTCGTGTCCGGCACGGTGCGTCATGTCGAGCCCCTGGGCGCTGAAACATTGGTCCACGCTGAAGTTCCGTCAGGCGAACAGCTTACGCTCCGATTGTCCGGCACTTCGACAATACCCGGGCTGGGGGAGGTGATCCACGCGTCAGCGCCGGACGAATTCATTTGCGCATTTGGCGCAGATGGCCGTCGGAATTAGCCAATTGTGCGGCGAAGAACCGAAACCCAATTTCCCCAGCAAACCTTGTCGATGAGTGCATCGCCAAAGCCCGCATCTGCCATCGCTTGAACGAGATTTGGGAGCCCTGCCGCATCACCGATATCTCTCGGCATGAGTGCGCCATCGAAATCAGAGCCGAGCGCAACGCCATCCTCACCAAGTTTTTCGACCAGGCATTCAAGATGGCGGATCGCGAAGGTCAGCGGCGTGTCTGACATGTTGCGGCCATCGTCACGCAGAAACGCGGTCGCGTAGTTAAGCCCGACAACGCCGCCACTCTCGGCAATCGCGTCCAACTGTTTGTCGGTTAGATTGCGGGCGCTCGGCGAGATCGCGTGAATGTTCGAATGAGTGGCAACAAGTGGTGAGTCAGTGGTCTTCGCGACATCCCAAAACCCCTTCTCGTTGAGATGAGAGAGATCCACCAGGATATTAAGCGCGTTGCAGGCTTTGACGAGTTCGAATCCAGCGGCCGTCAGTCCCGGCCCATCATCCGGGGACCCTGGAAAGCGAAACGGTGCGCCATATCCAAAGATGTTGGGTCGCGACCAGACAGGACCGAGTGACCTCAAGCCGGCCGCGTGGAGCACGTCCAATTCGGCGAGATCTGGCCCTATCGCTTCAGCGCCCTCGATATGAAAGACGGCGGCGATAGCACCTGCAGACTTCGCCGCTTCTATGTCAGCGGCAGACCGGCAGATGCGGATTGCGTCTGGGCGAGCGCGCTCCATCCGAAACAGGATCGATGCGATTTCAAGGGTCGCCCGTCTCGCCGCCAGCGCATCGACAGGGCCGATATAGGCAAGGTCGATCACCTCGCCAGTATCGCGGTCGGGAATATCAATCCTCTTCATTTCTCCGGGTACATAGACCGCGAAAAATCCGCCGCAAAAACCGCCAGAACGAGCGCGCGGCAGGTCGATATGACCGTCATCGCTACCGGCAAAAAATGTTTCGCCGTTCAGATCATCGGAACGCCAGAGCCGAAGGAGCGTGTCGTTGTGCCCGTCAAAGATCCTCTGCATGGATTAGGCCTCACCACCGACAGCCGGGAAGACGTGCGCTGGATTATAGCTCTCAAACGAAGAAAGCGTTTGGCGGTCACACTCTTCCTGCCAGGTTGAACCCGGGACGACCGCGGCAACGCACGGAAACCGCGTTCGATAATCGGCGGTTTTCGCGTTCGTCTCGATGGCGATTGCGACGAGACCGCCAACAATGCCGTTTTGGCGCTCCACCAATTGGATTGCGCCGTCCATTGTACCGCCGGTCTCGATCCATTGATCGACTAACAGAACCCGTGTTCCACGCGCGAAAGCGGGTATCCGCATCTCCATGTTTTGGGTCCGGCCAGAGTAGTTCGTGAACTCTACAATGTCCGTATCGACGCAGAGTTTGCCAGCTTTGCGGATCGGTAGAACGCCAACACCACGGCGTGTTGCGAGGGCGGCGGCGAGGATAAAGCCCATGGCATCGAGTCCGCCGACCACGTCAAATGAGACATCTTTCAGGTCGTCACACAAATCATCGAGCAGATCAGCAAACGCTGCTTGATTGATGTAGATCGATGTCGGGTCGAGCCATGCGAACTGGCCGCCTTTGGTATTCGGTGCCATCAGCCGGAGATACCAGCGATCGTCACGCGAGCCTTTATCCATCTGTCTTCTATCCCCCGCTCATGCGCTCACAGACCCGCATCAATTTAGCCAATCGTTTGGCTTCGATGGAATAGAAATCGCCTTCGAAATTGATGCCCGTCGCGACGAGGAAGGCGTCCACCTCGTGGTAGGTTTCGGCGTTTTCTGGCGTTACGCCGGATGCAAGGGCGAGCGGGTGATCTCCAAGGGCGTCCCGAAACGTCGTGATTTTGGTCGCGTCCGCCGCTTTGCCGGTCGCTGGACCCGACGTGGTGACGATATCCATGTAGCGCGCAGCGATCGTAGCAGATCGGCCATAGTCTCCTGGATCGACATGGCGTTGTTTTTTGAACGCCGTCCCGCCGAAATAGAGGCCAGGCCAGCCGCTTTTTTCCCGTACTCTGGAGATGGTTTCGGCCTCGGTTTGGCTCTCAACACGCTCATCGATACGCGCATCGTCAGCCCAATAAGCGTTGATCTCTATCCCTTCTGCAGACAGTGCTCCGAGCTTTGGGAATGCGTATTCACCTGTAACCGCCAGAAAATTCACACCGATCCAGGCGTCGATAAGTGTCTTTCTGGCGTGCTCGATGATCGGCAGAAATGTTTCCACGTCGAAATCATGATTGATGAGAAAAACGCCGGGCGCCCCCTCACCAAACGCGACACGCATATTCTTTTCGGTCTTTTCGAACGTCAGCACATGGATGACGGGCAGCACCACCGGGCCACCGGAGCCAAACCGTTTTCGAAACGACCATCGATCCAAGACGACGTCTCCATTCCTAAACTGCCTCTCGCCTGTGCATGATGATAGAAAGTCGGGCGTAACGCCATCCGTGCCGATGAAGTGTTGTGCAGTCAGGGTTTCAAATTCCAAACACTGTGGATTAGTCTCAAGCCCATCCCGGTAGGCCATTCGCATTGGCCACCGAACGCATGGCATAACGCAAGGGAGCCTCTTCAATGATCAAACCAAGCCGTCGCGAAATCCTAAAATACGGTGCTGCGGGCGCCAGTGTTCTCTCCATGCCGTATGTCAATCGGGCCTGGGCGCAGACCACTGAAATCAACATGCTTGCCTGGTATGGGCACGGAGAACCGGACATTGTCGGTGCATTCGAAGAGGCAAACAACGTCAAGTTTAACGCGAAGTACTATGCCGGCGGCGACAACATGCTCGGCCTCATCGCGCAATCGCCTCCGGGCACCTACGACGTCATCCTCTCAGACGCGGAGTTCGTGCAGCAGTTGAACGCTGCGGGCTATATCGAACCGCTCGACGCTTCGGATTATCCGTTTGATGATATGTTGCACGAGGATTTCACAAAGTTCCCAGGTCACTGGGATGGTGACACGCTCTATTCCATGATGGTCCGCTTCGGCCACCTTGGCGTCTCGTACAACACGACCGCGATTTCGGCCGAGGAAGCGACAAGCTACAAATGCTTCTGGAATGAGGCCGTGACCGGGAAGGTTGGGCACTTCGATTGGCACCTCCCATCCCTCGGCATGATTAGCCTCTACGAAGGCAATGGCGCCGGTCTGTGGGATCTCGACGATGCAAAGTGGGATAAGGTTCAAGAAACGACCATGTCCCTGAAGCCACAAGTCGGCGGCTACTTTGACTATGGTGGCACGTTCAACTCGCTCAAAAATGGTGAGATGCTCGCCATGTGCGGTATAGGCGACTGGATTACTGGCGTGCTCGAAAAGGACGGGGCACCGGTCGCATCTGTGATCCCAACTGAAGGCGGTATCCAGTGGACCGAGAGCTATTGCATCGGTAAGGGCTCCGAAAAGGCCGACATTGTGAAGACGTTCATTCAATACATGATGTCACCGGAAGGTCAGGTGAAGTCGGCGCAAATGGCAGCCTATCCTGGCAACTGCATCACCAAGGGTGGTCGTGCTCTTCTCAATGAGATGGACCCCGCTGAGGCGCAACGGACGCACCAAGTCGAAGGCGATGTGATGAACCCGATTACTCTTATCAATGAGGGGCGCATCCACTATCGCGACATTCCGAAGAACCAGTCTCTCGAAGATTGGAACGACTTCTGGTCTGACTACAAAAACGCCTGACATTAATGCGCTCGGCCTGACGCTTCGAGCCGAGCGCATACCCTCGTTATTTTGCAATCGTCATCACAATCCATTCTAAAGCGCTTTGACGCCTACGCCGCCTTCTGGCGGTTTCCGATCATCGTTTGGCAAGCGGTCTTCTTTGTCGGTCCGCTGATCTTCCTGATCGCGATGTCTTTCTTCGTTGTGCGGAACTACCGCATGCAGGAGGCGTTCGAGTTCCGGAACTGGGAGCGGATGCTCACCCGAAATGCGTTCTGGGACAGCTATGTCGACACGTGGGTGTTGGCTGGGCTCGCGACGATCATCTGCGTTATTCTCGCGTTCCCCGCAGCATATGGACTGGCGTTCAAAGTCTCCGACGGTGTGCGCCGGTGGGCGATCTTTTTGCTCATTATCCCGTTTTTCACGAGCTATCTCGTGCGGACGTTCTCCTGGTACGTCATCCTTGCGGAATCGGGGGTGGTGAACGCAGTCTTTGGCTGGGTTGGGTTGGGGCCATACACCATGCTCAACACGCGGATTGGAACGATTGTCGGCTATCTCACGCTGACACTTCCGCTCGTTGTCATTCTCCAGACCTTCTCGCTCGCCAATATCGATCGGCGCTATGTTGAGGCCGCTGGGAATCTCGGCGCGCCGCCTTTAACGACCGTTTTTCAGGTCATCGTTCCGCTCGCTAAAACCGGGCTCGTCATTTCTGCTGCCTTCTGTTTCATACTCACATTCGGGGACTTCGTCGCGCCCTACTATCTTGGCGGTTCGAATACGCCGACGCTCCCGATCCTGATCATCGACACGACCAAGTCTGGACAGCAATGGCCGCGTGCGGCGGTCGTCGCGATCATGATGATGGTGACCCTCTTTGCGGTCGCGTTTGCCGCGATCGTCTACGCCTATCGGAAACGGACATGAGCCGCGGCAGCGCTCTCACATTCGCGCTCTGGGGCTATATCGGCCTCGTCTTTCTGTTTGTTTTCATGCCGATCGGTTTTAGCGTTGTGTTTTCGTTCAACTCCGATCGGTTTCCGACCATCCCCTTGGGCTCATTCTCGACCGAATGGTATGAGACCGTCATTGCCGATGATGATGTCTGGGAGGCCGCTCGAAACTCTCTCATGGTCTCGTCTATCACCGCCGTGCTCGCCACATTTCTTGGGTTCTGCACGGCGTATTCGGACTTTCGATACAATTTCCGCTTCAAGAGTGCGTATCTCGCACTCATCCTCTTACCTCCAACAATCCCCCTCATCATTCTGGCGCTCGCCATGCTCGCCTGGTTTTCCAGGATCGGCGCGTCCGGCCAGATTTGGTCAATCATCGCGGCGCACACTGTGCTCACGGCGCCATTTGCCATGGCAATCATTCGACTGCGCCTGAACCAGATGGATGCAAGCCTCGAAGCGGCGGCATGGAACCTCGGCGCGAGCCCGTGGCACGCCATGCGGCACGTGATCTTCCCGTTTTGCCGTCCCGCGATCATCTCCTCGCTGTGCCTCACAGCTGCGGTTTCGTTTGATGAATTCGCGATCGCGTGGTTCGTTTCCGGTCTCAACAAGACCATCCCGGTCGTCATCCTCGAAATCGTTCAAGGGAATATTGATCCGCAAGTGAACGCCATCGGCACCTTCGTCTTTGCCATATCCATGACGCTCGTCATCATCGCTCAACTTCTCTTTGCCGTGCGTCGCGGGACGCCATCGACGCCATGAGTGATCCGCTCGTTGTCTTTGATCGGGTTGAGAAGCGCTTTGGTGATTTCGTCGCCGTTCATCGGCTCGACCTGGACATCCAGCCGGGTGAATTCATGGCAATCATGGGGCCGTCCGGGTGCGGGAAAACGACGACGCTCCGCATGCTTGCAGGCTTGGATCAGCCAACAGCCGGCGAGATCCGGTTGAACGGCCAAGTGATGAATGACGTGCCAGCACATGCGCGCGAAACGCCCCTTGTGTGGCAATCGCTAGCGCTCTTTCCCTTCCTGAACGCGCGGGAGAATGTCGAGTTCGGCCTTAAAATGCGGGGTGTCGGCGAGGGAGATCGTCGAACGCGAGCGCTCGATTGGCTGGACCGCTTGGAGATTGCTGAGTTTGCCGAGCGCAACGTGGAAACGCTCTCTGGCGGTCAACGACAACGGGTTGCGCTCGCGCGGTCGCTTGTTCTTGAGCCTCAGATCCTGCTTTTGGATGAGCCTCTGTCCGCGCTGGACGCGCATCTCGTCATCCGTATGCAGTCCGTCCTCACTCGGCTCCAACGCGATCTTGGGATCACCTTTGTCTATGTCACCCATTCACAGTCTGAAGCCTTTGCGATGGCCGATCGCGTCGTCATTATGTCAAAGGGCGAGATCGCGCAGGCCGGCACGCCAAAGGATATCTATCGCGCACCGGACAATCGTTTTGTCGCGGAGTTTGTCGGACGCAACAATATCGTTACCGGAACAGTGTCAGCCGTAAACAAACACGCGCTAACCATCGATAGTTCAAGCGGTAGCTTTCAGATCGCAAAGGATGACGATCAAACGCGTGTCGGCGACGCGATCGAGTTCGTGGTCGCTGCGGATCTCGTTCGAATTGGTGACACGGAAAATGAGGGCGTAAACGCCATCACCGCGACGATCCTATCTGAGGAGTTCGTCGGATCGTTCGTAACACTTTTCACGGAAACAGAGAGCGGCGTTGAGTTTAAAGTTCAAGTGCCAGAACGCGAACTTGCAGGCATCGACATCCGCTCCGGTGCGACGGTCAATTTGAGCTTCTCGCCGAGCGATGCCCACATTTTGAAAGGACAAAGCGCATGATCCGCAATCCGATACCCTGGCCGGATGGTGCGAAATGCGCGGTGGCGATCACCTTTGATATGGATGCAGACTCCCTGATCCATATCTCGAAACCTGAGGATTCGCACGACCGCCTCTACCCCATCTCTATGGGCCAGTACGGGCCGAATGTAGCGATCCCTCGCATCCTCGATACCTATCGCCGGTATGGACTAAGGCAGTCCTTCTTCGTTCCGGCCTGGTGCATTGAGACATACCCTTCAGCAGTTGAAGCGATGCTGAAGGAAGGTCATGAAGTCGGTCATCACGGCTACATTCACGAAGACCCGATCGTGACCAACGACGAACAGAGATACTGGTTCGAGCGCGCGCTTGATGTCCACAAAACCAAGATTGGGAACACGCCGAGGGGGTACCGAGCGCCGGTCTACAACATCAACCAGACTGTGATCGATCTCCTCGTCGAACACGAGTTTCGCTACGACTCGTCGCTCATGGGTGACGATATTCCCTATGGCCTCAAGACAGGAGCCGGAGCTCTTTATGAGATGCCCGTCCACTGGGGCACCGACGATTGGCCGCCTTTCGCGCACTATGACGAGATCGGCTACATGATGCCGGTGCGCTCGCCGTCGGCGGGGTTATCGGGCTTCTGGGAGGAGTTTGAAGCGCAATATGAGGCAGGCGGCTTCTTTATGCTCATCGTTCACCCATTCCTGACTGGCCGCTTGGCCTGGTGGAGGCTCGTCGAAAAGTGGATCGAGGAGACGCTCAAAAACAAAAGCGTCTGGTTCACGTCGCTCGGCGGCATCTGCGACCATCTGGACGCACTTCAATCGGCAGGGACGTGGTCGCCAATTGTCGATGAATTGCCGTACTATGATGGCCCGGTTTTGAAACGATAGGCTTCTCGATGCTCACAGAAACTGACGCTCGTTTTTTGCGCATTGCCTATGAAGAGGCGAGATCAGGCTACGACGAGGGCGGATGCCCCATCGGATCGGTACTTGCCCGTGGCGACACGCTCGTTTCCCAAGGGCGCAACCAGCGCGTTCAGGGCGGCGACCCGATCGCCCACGGTGAAATGGACGCACTCCGGAAAGCCGGTCGCCAGAAAACCTATCGAGACACGACGCTCTACACATCCCTTTCCCCCTGCATGATGTGCTCAGGGACGATCGTCCAGTTTGGTATCCCGCGGGTAATTGTCGGCGAGAACGTCAACTTCGGTGGCAACGAGGACTTTCTGCGTGAACGAGGGGTCGATGTCGTCGTCGTCAATGACGAGGACTGCATTGCCTTGATGAACCGTTTCATCGCCGAAAAGCCAGCGCTTTGGAACGAGGATATCGCCGAGGAATAAGCCCCGTTCCATTGTGCACTGCACCCATCAAAATGAGACTCTCAGATATATTGGACGGACATCGGGGCTGGTGGTCACGGATTGTCCGGTTAACCTCGAACGCTTGATGGCGAAAAGAAGCAGAGAAAAGCCATCCAGATATAAAGCGCCGCAATGAGCGCACTTTAGGGATGAAACATCAGGGAGGAAGATTATGAAAAAACTGCTTTTAGCGGGTGCCGCTGTTGGCGCCATGGCCGCTGGCATGACCAGCGCTTCAGCCGACACTTTGAAGGTCGGATTCATGGCAACGCTCGAGGGCACCTACACTGTGCTGGGCGAAGACGGTCAGCGGGGCCTCGAAGTCGCGCTCAAGGAGCGTAACAATCAAGCGGGCGGCATGGATATTGAGATCGTGGTTGGTGCCACCGATGCGTCGCCGGATTCTGCGGTGCGGGCGGCGCGTAAGCTGATCGAACAGGACGGGGTTGAATTCATAATCGGGCCACTTTCGGGTTCCGAAGGCATCGCGCTTCGTGATCTGGCAAAACAGTACCCGGACGTGACGATCATCAACGGGATTTCCGGCGCACAAGAGACGACACTCTATGATTCAGCGGACAATTTCTTCCGCTTTAATATGGATGGCGCGCAATGGGGTGCCGGACTTGGGAACTATGTCTTCAACGATAAGGGCTGGGAAGTGGTCGCAGCGGTCGCGGAAGACTACTCCTTTGGCTACACGAACTTTCTAGGATTTGCGCTCGAGTTCTGCCAGGCCGGCGGCAAGATCGTTGAGCGCCAATGGGTGCCACTCGGCTCCAAGGATTTTGCCTCGATCATTGCGGCACTTCCCGATGATGTCGATGCCATCTATCTCGGTCTTGGCGGGGGCGATGCCGTCAACTTCCTGAACCAGTACCAGCAGGCTGGCGGCGACGCGAACCTGATCGGCGGCACAATCATGGTCGACGGTACGGTTCTTTCGGCAAAGGGTGACGCAAAACGCGCGTTGATCGGCACGCCGTCATCGGGTCCGCAGGCGGACACTTGGGACGACCCAAACTGGCAAAAATTCGTCAAAGCCTATCAAGACGCGTTCCCACCTGAAGAGCGGTTCCCATCACCTGCTCTGATGGCAACGGGGTATTATAACGCGGCCAATGCGGCGTTTGGATGTGTCGACCAGGTGAATGGTGACTTCTCGGACGGACATGCGGCCTTCCGCGCGTGCCTCGCAGAGACAACACTGAACGCGCCAAACGGCACCATCACGCTCGATGGCAATCGCCAGGCGATTGGCTCAAACTTCGTTACTGAAGTGGTCGAGATGCCGGATGGTACGCTTGCCAACCAGCTCGTTGCCAAGATCGACAACGTCAATCAGACCCTCGGTATGTCCGAAGGCGACTTCAAGGGGCTTGGTCTCCCGTCGCGCGATATCGTCGATTGCGAATAATCGACCGCACGATCTGACAATCAAGGCCGGGACCGCGAAAGCGGTTCCGGCTTTTTCGTCTTTGGACAAATTTTCCCACCGTTGAAGGTTCCGATCATGGCCATGATCTCTTACCTCACGCGCATACATTTTGCTGACGACATCCTCCAAGAGGCAGTTAAAGCGGAATGCGAAGCGTTTAGCGTCAGACGGCCATTGGTTGTGACAGACCCCGGACTCGTAAAATTGGGTCTAGTTGAGCGTCTCCTCGACGCGCTCGCTGCCGTTAAGGTCGCCCTTTACGATCAAACGCCAGCCAACCCCGATGAAGCTTCGGTACGGGAGGCGGTAACTCTGTTCCAAAGTGAAGGGTGCGATAGTATTTTCGCGATGGGTGGTGGATCATCACTCGATCTTGCAAAAGCGGTTGCGTTGCTTGCCACCCATGACGGAGCCCTCACTCAGTACGCGGCAATCGAGGGGGGTGTTGCTCGTATCCAGAACACATTGCCGCCTCTGATTGCGATCCCAACCACAGCGGGCACCGGCTCTGAGGTTGGCCGCGGTGCGCTCATCGTCTTTGATGATGGGGTAAAGCGCGGGATATTGAGCCCGCACCTGATCCCGAAGGCGGCGATATGCGACCCAGTTCTGACGCTTGATCTGCCGCCACAGCTGACCGCTGGCACGGGAATGGACGCCCTTACCCACTGCGTCGAGACTTATATCTCAGCCGCCTACAATCCGCCTGCAGACGGGATCGCACTCGACGGGTTGCGTCGCGCGGCAACTAACATTGAACGCGCCGTCAATGATGGGCACGATATCGCGGCCCGGCGCGAAATGATGGCCTCGGCTCTAAACGGCGCGTTGGCTTTTCAAAAAGGGCTCGGCGGTGTCCACGCTATCAGCCACGCGCTCGGCGGCGGGAAAGGCCGGAACCTTCATCATGGCACGCTGAACGCGATTCTGTTGCCGCACATCCTGACCTTCAACGCGCCAGCAGCAGAGCACAAATATCCCGATCTTCTTGCGGCCATGGGGCTTCCGGCAGGCAAGGACGTCTCTGATGCTATGTTTCAGCTGTCTCAGAAAATCGGCCTGCCAACGACACTTTCAGCCCTGGGTGTCGATCGAGACGCGACGAATGATGCGGCGCCGCTCGCGGAGGCAGACCACACAAACGGGACCAATCCGCGCCGGGCTACGGCCTCCGACTATGCCGCAATCATGGCGGCGGCTCTCTAGTCGTTACGCGGCAATCGGGTGATGAGGCCGCACCGACTTGCGAATGAGACAAATTCCGGTGATCATGACAATGGTCGACAGGGAGCGGCCAGAAAAGAGTGAGTGCGCCGCGCGTTTCTGGCGCCAGGAGGGAACGATGAGCCGGGCGATTGCAGTCCTGCATGGCCAGTTTGGTCGTGCGACCCTCTACCAATTGAACAAAGCCATGGCGACGCATGCGCACCGCGAAGCGCACTTGGCATTCTTGCTCGAGGGTGCGCCGTGTGAGATCACCGTCTCCGGAAATGCAAACAGCGCGAATTTCGAGCAGACAGTAGCGGTCAATCCCTGGCAACCGCACAGCTTTGAGCCGGGTGATTACGAAAATGGCTCGCTTTTTCTCGTTCTCTACATCAAGCCGATTTGGTTCTTGGAATGCGGTCGAAGTGCCGAATCCGCACTTCGTTTTGGCCGCTCCGCGATCGCGACGAATGGCCAAATTCGGCGCCTCGTCGCACTTGTTGCATCGCTCCTTTTGGACGAAGACAGTTCCGACCTGTTCGATGGCTACTTATATGAGTTGACCCGCGAGTGCTTTGAGCAGTCCTGGCAGTGGACATCGCCTGAGGAAGTTCACGCGCTCACCGGTCGGTGGACTGGTGTGAGCGATTTCCGCATTCGAAACTCGATCCAATTGATGCGGGACCGATTGGGCGATGAGTTCGTGTTGGATGATATCGCTAGGGATTCGGGTCTCTCACGACCACATTTTTATAAGCTCTTTCGCGAGCATGTAGGCCTGACGCCGAACCTCTACCTCAACACGCTGAAGATGGAGACATCAATTGATCGCCTGACCTTGTCCGATGATCGGATAACGGATATCGGCCTCGATCTCGGCTTCGCGTCGCAGGCGAGCTTCACGCGGTTCTTCACCAGCAATGTCGGCATTCCGCCAACGGATTATCGGCGCGTCACGCATATGCGGGAGGTCTAGTCCGTTTTTCTTCGGTCATTTCTGGACCGATGACGAAAAGAGAATACTGAGAGGTATGCTCCGGTCCTAAGTGCCGGATTACTCTTCAGAAAAAGGGGCACAGAACCCCGATGTACAAGGAGGAAAAATGGATGAGCGCCGCCCGCGCGCCTTCCAAGTTTTTGCGTGAGATGATCCATTGGCGTTTCCCAAGCGCTGGTGGCTCGCACTGATGCGAGACTTTATCTCCCGCCGACCCGTTTGGTCGTTCGTTATCTTCATCCTTCTGGCAGCGCTCGTTTGGGCAATATTTGCACCGTGGCCAGCGGGTTTCGTCGACGTGTTCGGCCGAAAAAAGGTGTTCCTGAATGCACTCTTCAACGGTGTCACACTCGGCGCGCTGTACTTCCTGGTTGCCTCCGGCTTCACGCTCATTTTCGGCCTGATGCGCAACGTTAATCTCGCCCACGGATCGCTATACATGCTGGGCGGCTATATCGGCTATGAGGTCGCCGACGCGACAGGGTGGTGGCTGCTGTCCTTCGTGGTCGCCTTTATCTTTGTGGGGCTTGTGGGTGTCGTCCTACAGGTCGTTGTCTTCCGCCGGATGGAAGGCCAAGACCTTCGGCAGACGCTGGTCACGATCGGAATATCGATTGTCCTCGCCGACATCATGTTGTGGATCTGGGGTGGCGATTTTTATTCGATCCTGACCCCATCATGGCTCTCCGGACCGGTTGAATTGCCGCTCATCCAAAGCGTCAGTCGGCGCACTGGTGAATTCATCTACATGAAATATCCCATTGTGCGGCTCGTGATCCTGCTAGCGGCGATTGCGATCGGCGTCTTGATGTGGCTCGCACTTACGCGGACCCGCGTCGGTATGTTGATCCGCGCAGGCGTGGACGACCGGGAGATGCTGGCGGCGTCCGGCATCCACATTCAAAGAGTGTTCGTCCTCGTCTTTGCCTTTGGTGCAGGGCTTGCCGGTCTAGCGGGTGTCGTCGGCGGGACATTCCAATCGATGGCGCCGGGTGAGGATACGAAGTTCCTTCTTGCGTCTCTTGTCGTCGTCATTGTCGGAGGAATGGGCTCAATTCCGGGCGCTGCGATCGGTGCCCTGGTCATCGGTCTCGCCGAGCAGTTCGGGTCGGTCTACTTCCCGACATATGCGGTCGTCTTGACCTTTCTCATCATGGTCCTTGTCTTGGCGTTTCGGCCACAAGGGCTTGTATCGTCGGGGCGTTAGACCATGGCGCTCGTCGATAGCGGTCGCGATCTTCGCCCCAGCAGCGCCTCTGATGATGGCATCCTGCCATTCGGGCTTGGCCGCATTCCAGGCGCGTACTGGGTGGTCGGACTGATCCTCCTTTTTATGCCGGTGATCGCGTCTGATTTCGTGCTTTTCCAGATTTTTGGCTACGCGTTCATTCTGGGCATGATCGCACTGTCACTCATGTTTCTAGGTGGGCTCGGCGGCATGGTCTCGCTGGCCCAAATGACCGTTGCGGGCGTCGCTGGCTATATGACGGCGATCTTTGGCGTTTCCGCGATCGATACGATCTCGCTCGGCTGGCCGTGGTGGATTGCAGTTCCGATCGCGATCATAATTGCCGTCGCTTTCGGCACCCTAACTGGCGCGCTCGCCGTTCGGACCGAGGGCATTTATACAATAATGATAACGCTCGCCATCGGCGCTGCTTTTTCATATTTCGCCCTCCAGAACTACACATTGTTTAATGGCTTCTCCGGTTTTAACGGCGTGTTGCCGCCAGACCTTTTCGGCGTGAACTGGCGGGCTGCCGTCCCGTTTTACTATTTCAGCCTGTTTTGGGCCGTGGTCTCCTTTTTAGTCGTCGTCTATGTCACGCGCTCACCGTTCGGCCTCGCGCTCCAGGGCACACGGGATAACGCGCGGCGAATGGCGGCACTCGGCTTCAACGTCACTGCTCACCGTGTCGCGGCGTATGCATTCGCGAGCCTGATCGCGGCAATCGGCGGCGTCTTGCTCGTTTGGCAGAACGCTCAGATTTCGCCAGGTACGGTGGGTATCGGCCCGATCATCGATATTTTGGTGATCGCGGTGGTCGGCGGACTCTCGCGTCCGATCGGCCCGTTCATCGGCGCCATCATCTATGTCGTGCTCCGCACGTTCTCGCTCGACGTATTGGTGGCCGTCGGTCTTTCTGGCGAGCGGTTCCAACTCTTGATCGGTCTTGGGTTCTTGCTGATCGTCTTCTTTTCGCCCGACGGTGTGCTCGGTCTTTGGGACAAGTGGCGGCAACGCGCCAAGCGTGATCCTCTGCGCGGGGAGGGTGGATGATGGCTGAAACCGTCGCCTCCCGCCTCTCCGCAACGGGCACCGAAAACGCGCTCGAACTGCGTGGTGTGAGCCGCTATTTTGGCGCGCTCGCGGCGTTGGAAGACGTCACCATGACCGTTCGCCCGGGCGAGCGCCGCGCGGTGCTCGGATCCAATGGTGCAGGTAAAACCACGCTTTTCAATTGCATCACGGGTGATTTCTTACCGTCTGCTGGTTCGATCCGCCTCTTCGGTGAGGACGTGACCAGCTTTCCGGCCCACGAACGGATCAGACGCGGGCTGCGTCGCACCTACCAGATCTCGCTGCTCTTCGGAGGATTGAGCGTGATCGACAATATTTATCTGGCTTGCCGCGGTGTCTCGCGTGGTCGCTTCGCCCTTGTCCGCCCGCGCCGTAGCGATGCGCTGATGCAGTCGGCTTATGACCTTTGCGAGGCGGTGCACCTCACCGACTCAGCCGAAACACCGGTCTCCGATCTCTCTTACGGCCAGCAACGCCAGCTCGAAATTGCCCTCGCGCTCGCCGGTGCACCCCGCTTCATTTTGTTCGATGAACCAGCGGCAGGTCTCTCTCCGACAGAACGCCGCGAGTTGATCGAGATCTTGACCAACCTTCCTTCGCACATGGGCTACATCATCATCGAGCACGACATGGATGTGGCGCTTCGCGTCTCTGAAAATGTCACGATGATGCACAATGGTCGGGTGTTCAAAGAGGGAAAACCAGCCGAGATCGAAGAGGATCCTGAGGTCCAAGAACTCTATCTCGGCGGGGGACACGGCCATGGCTGACGCACGCGCTGGGAACGCCCTCGAAATCTCGGGCCTCAACCTCTATTACGGCGCGTCGCACGCGCTTCAGGGTGTCGACCTCACGCTCCCGTCTGGCGTCCTGTCCGTGGTTGGCCGCAACGGCATGGGTAAGACCACGCTCTGCAAAGCGATCATGGGGCTTCAACCGGCATCCAGTGGTTCGATCCGATTTCATGGTCGCGAACTGATGGGGCTGGCGCCGCCTGACATTGCGCAACTAGGGATCGGCTACGTGCCGCAGGGGCGTCGTCTGTGGCGGTCGCTCACCGTCGACGAACACCTTCGCATGGTCGCCGCTGGACACAGCGGTTCGTGGACCCGCGAGCGGATTTACGCGACTTTCCCGCGTCTTGCTGAGCGTCGGGGAAATGGCGGCGCCCAGCTCTCAGGTGGCGAGCAGCAAATGCTCGCGATTGGTCGCGCACTTCTGACCAACCCAAAACTGCTTGTCATGGACGAGCCGACCGAAGGGTTGGCGCCTGTGATCGTCGATCAGGTCGAGGAAATGCTCCTGACGCTCGGCGAGGAAGGCGACATCGACGTTCTCGTCATCGAGCAAAACATCGGCGTTGCCACAGCCGTTTCCCGCGAGACGGCAATTATGGTCAATGGCCGGATCAATCGCACCATCGATTCCGCGCAGTTATCCGCCGACCGTGACCTCCAGCAGAGCCTTTTGGGCGTCGGGCGTCACGCGCACGATGAGGACATTGCGCTGGAGACGGCGACCGGCGAAGTCGACGCTTCGAAGACGCAAGACAATGGCCAGCGTGTCATCTGGTTGTCGAATGCCGAAGCGCCAACGCGTTGGTCAAAGCCGACACCGGTCAAAGTCATTGAGAATACCGCGCGCGTTCTGACCGCGACGCCGGAAATGACGTCTGCCTCGACAGAGCTTCGGCCGCTCGCGCCGGTTGGCTTGCCGGTGGTTTTGGTGGCGGGCACGCTCGACACAAAGGGCGAAGAACTCCGCTTCATGCGCGACATCATCGCGTCTCACGGTATCCCGACGCGGCTCGTTGATCTCTCCACATCCGGTGGGCATTCCGGCGCTGACATTCCCGCCTACCAGGTTGCAGCGTTCCACCCCCGAGGGGCCGCTGGCGTCTTTACCAATGACCGCGGAGAATCGGTTGCTGGCATGGCGGTCGCCTTTGAGCGGTGGATGCGGCGACAAACAGGCGTCGCTGGCATCATCTCTGCAGGCGGTTCCGGTGGTACCGCTATCGTTTCACCGGCAATGCGAGCTTTGTCGGTTGGCGTGCCGAAACTGATCGTCTCGACTGTCGCATCTGGTGAGATCCGGCAGTATGTCGGCGCATCAGACATCACGATGATTTACTCGGTCGCCGATGTGCAGGGGCTGAACGCCATCACGCGATCAGTGCTCGGAAATGCTGCACATGGGCTTGCCGGAATGGTGTCTGCGCGGCGGACAGCGACCGAGGACATCGAAACGAAGCCCGCAATCGGCCTCACCATGTTCGGGGTCACGACTCCGGCTGTCCAACAGCTCACAGCGGCGCTCGAAAACGGGTATGATTGCCTCGTTTTCCACGCGACCGGGATCGGTGGCCAGTCCATGGAGGGCTTGATCGATTCCGGCATGATCAACGCGGTCATCGATGTCACGACGACCGAAGTTTGCGACATGATGATGGGCGGCGTCTTTGCCGCAACGGAAGATCGGTTTGGCGCCGTCATCCGTCGACGTATGCCCTATGTCGGCGCGTGCGGTGCGCTCGATATGGTGAATTTCGGTGCGCCCGACACGGTGCCGGAGCGCTATCAAGGGCGGCTCTTCTACGAGCACAATCCGCAAGTCACGCTTATGCGCACGACGCCGGAAGAAAACGATCGCATGGGGCGATGGATTGGCGATCGGCTCAATCTCATGGAAGGACCGGTGCGGTTCTTCCTGCCCGAAGGCGGCGTTTCGCTGCTCGATGCACCGGGTCAGCCATTCCACGATCCAGAAGCTGATGCTGCACTTTTTTCCGCGCTCGAAGCGACCGTGCGGCAAACGACAAATCGCCGGCTGGTTCGCATCCGTGAAAACATCAACGACCCGAATGCGGTCGCGCAAATCCTTGCAGCGTTCCGCGAGTTGAATGGTGACTCAACCCGCCGCACGGCAACGAAAACAGGAACGAGGTAAGCCATGCGGTTTGAACGAAGGGTTTTGTTGGAAAAGTTTCAGGCGATGAAGGCGCGGGGTGAGCCGATCATCGGTGGTGGAGCGGGCACGGGGCTTTCCGCAAAATGCGAAGAGAAGGGCGGTATCGACCTCATCGTCATCTACAATTCGGGCCGCTACCGCATGGCGGGCCGTGGTTCGCTCGCTGGTTTGATGGCGTATGGCAACGCAAATGAGATCGTCATGGAGATGGCGTCTGAGGTTTTGCCGGTCGCGCCGAATACGCCGATCCTTGCAGGCGTCAACGGTACGGATCCGTTCTGCCTGTTCGACAGTTTCCTTGATGATTTGAAACGGGTTGGATTTTCTGGTGTCCAGAATTTCCCAACGGTTGGGCTAATCGACGGGACCTTCCGCGCAAACCTTGAAGAGACGGGCATGTCCTATGCGCTCGAGGTCGACATGATACGACTTGCGCATGAAAAGGACATGCTGACGACGCCTTACGTCTTCTCAGAAGACGATGCGACTGCCATGGCGGAAGCCGGTGCCGATATTATCGTCGCGCATCTGGGGCTAACCACTGGCGGCTCAATCGGGGCTGAGACGTCACTCACGCTCGACAAATGCCCGGCCATTGTCGACGCCTGGGCCGAGGCCGCGTTGAAGGTGAACAAGGATGCGATCGTTCTCGTCCATGGCGGGCCAGTGGCGATGCCGGATGATGCTGAGTTCGTCTTGGAAAACACAGAGAATTGCCACGGCTTCTACGGCGCCTCCTCCATGGAGCGCTTGCCAACGGAAGTCGCGCTTACTGAACAAACGAAAAAATTCAAAGCCATTCGAGGCCGCGGGTGAGCGGCGTCGAGACGGGCAGGGAGGGTACTCGATCATGACCGGACAACTTATCGGCCAGCTCATTCTCTGGCTCATCCTCGCGGTCATCGTCATCGCGATCATCTACGTCGTGATGAACTGGCTTTATCGTCGCTCGACCAAGGAAGTGGCCTTCGTGCGGACCGGTTTCTTGGGCGAGAAAGTCGTGATCGATGGCGGCGCGTTCGTCTGGCCGATCATTCACGACATAACGCCCGTCAATATGAATACACTTCCGCTCGATGTTGTCCGGTCGAACGCGGACGCGATTATCACGCAAGACCGTATGCGCGTCGATGTTGAGGCGTCCTTTTATGTCCGTGTGAAGCCGACGAAAGAGACCGTGTCGACGGCGGCATCAACACTTGGCCGCCGGACGCTTGAACCGTCGAACATGCACGCTCTCTTGGATGGGAAGTTCGAATCCGCGCTCCGTGCTGTTGCTGCTGAGATGCCGATGGACGAGATCCACGGCCACCGCGCGCAATACGTCCAGCGGGTCAAGGAAGTCGCAGAAGAGGGGCTTGCGAAAAACGGTCTCGAACTTGAGTCCGTCGCGATCAAGGACGTGGACCAAACGAGCCTTGAATACTTCAATCCATCGAACCGGTTTGACGCGGAAGGTTTGACCGCTCTGATCGAAACGATCGAGCAAAGGCGCAAACTGCGCAATGACATCGAACAGGATTCGATGATCCGCATCCGCTCGCGGAACCTGGAAGCTGAAAAGCAAGCGCTCGACATTGAACGAGAGAGCGAAGAAGCGCGGCTTGAGCAGGAACGTGATGTTGAGTTTCGCCGCGCGCAGCAACGAGCCGAATTGGCGCGCGAACGGGCAGAGCGCGACACCGAAGCTGAGAACGCGCAGATCCGTGCGCGGGAGGCGATCGAAAAGGCGCGCATCACCAATGAGCAGTCCATCTCGGAGACGCGCATTGTATCCGAGCGCGAGGTGCGCCAACGCGAAATCGACCGTCAGCGCGAGATCGAACAGGCGGAAATCGCGGCCCAGGAAGACGTGGAGAAAGCGCGGATCATTCAGGAGCGCGCGCTCGCTGAAGCCCGCATTTCTAACGAACAAGACACCCAGTCCAGGGAAATTGAGCGCCAACGCGCTGTTGAAGAGGCAGAAATCACGGCACGTGAGGCTACGGAACGCGCGCGTATCGAACAGGAAAAAGCCGTAACCGAAGCGCGCATTGCCCGCGATCAAGAGACCGAAGCTCGCGAGATCGAACGTCGGCGCTCTGTTCAGGAGGCCGAGATTGCGGCCCGCGAAGCAACCGAAGCCGCTCGCATCGCTCAGGAAGAAGAAGTTCGTCAACGCGAAATCGCCCGTCAGCGTGCGGTCAACGAAGCTGAAATAGCAGCCGAAGAGGCCGTCGAAGCCGCCCGCATCGCGCGCGAGAAGAAGATCGCTGCCGATCGTATCGCCTACGAGCAAGATATGCGAGAGCGCGAGATTGCTCGGACCCGTGCGGTGGAAGAAGCAGATATTTCGGCGAGGCAAATCGTGGAGACCGCAAAGATTGAACAAGAAGCGAAGGTCGATGCCGACCGGATCGCGCGGCGAGAAGAAATCAGCCTCAAAGATGTCGCTGCCGAGGAAGCAACGGAGGTCGCCCGCATCGCGCAGCGTAAGAAACTTGAGGCTGAGCGCATCGCGGCTGAGCAAGAAACGCGGTCCCGCGAAATTGAAAAAGAACAGACCGTCGAGGCGGAAGATTTGGCGCGTCGTGAGGCTGTCGAGCGCAAGCGCATCCTGACTGATCTAGCGCTCGAGAAAGACCGGATCGCGTCGCAGAAGGAACGCGAAGTCGAGGCGATCGAACAACGCCGTACGGTTGAAACGGCCGACGAAGATAGGGTCATTCAACTCGCAGAGAAGAAAGCTGAGCGCGCCGCTGCCGATGCCAGGGTGCGTGAGGCTGAGGTCGAGGCATCGCGTGATATCGAGTCAGCCGAAATTGCCCGCGAGCGCATTCTGGATGCTGCCAAGCTCGAACGCCAACGGGCGACTGAGCAGCTGGAAATCGCTCGAATGCAGGCCCTTCGTGAGGCAGAAATCGCGTCGCGCGAGGATATAGAACGCGCCCGGATCGCGTCAGAACGCGGGCTCGATGATGCCCGCATTGGACTCGAGCGAGAACGTCGGCGCCTCGAAATCGAACGTGAACGCGATGTCGAGACTGCGGCGATGGAAAAGGCGATTACGCTCTATGAAAAGTCGCTCGAAGAATCGGCCGCCGCTATCGAGGCTGAGAATGCACGCGCCCGCGCGACCGAAGCCGCAGAACGTGTCGAGACTGTGCGTGAGACGGAGGTCGCCAAGCGGCGGGCCGATGTTGATCTCGTTATGGCGAACAAGGCGGCGGACGAGGAAAAGATTGCCGCCGAGGCCGAGCGCATCCGGCGCGGCGTAGAAGCGGAAGCTCAGAAACTGATTTACGAAGCCGAGAACGTGCTCACGGATGGCGCTCGCTTCGGGCTCTTCCGACGGCGTCTGCTCGATCGGGTCGAGGGCATCGTGGCGGCATCCGTCAAGCCGCTCGAAAAGATCAACGACATCCGCATCATGCAGCTTGATGGATTGAATGGAAGCGGAGGCGACGGTGGAGGATCGAGCCGATCAGCAACCGATGAAGTCATCAATTCCGCCCTGCGCTACCGCGTCCAGGCACCGCTCCTTGACGGCCTGCTCTCGGACATCGGCATCGAAGGGGGGAACCTCGCGAAAATGGGCGGTTTAATCCGCGAGGCCTCCGACATGCAGCGCATTTCCGACACAATGAAAAAAGCGGGTGGTGAGACAAAAGCGGAGCCGAGCGGACCCGGCGGCGGTCCGGATAGCACAGGCGGGCAGAAGTCGTAACGCCATGGCGCGGGTTTACATCTCCTCTGTGATTGATGCGTCGGCGGACCGCGTTTGGGACCGCGTGCGTGATTTCAACGGCTTGCCCCGATGGCTTCCTGCGGTGCGCGATTCCAGGATCGAGAATGCCGAGCCGTCTGACAAGATCGGCTGCGTGCGGGACTTCCACCTTCAAAACGGCGACCGGCTTCGCGAGAAGCTCCTCGGCCTCTCCGATTTCGACATGTTCTGTACCTATTCGATCCTGGAGAGCCCGATGCCATTGACGGATTACGTCGCAACCCTGCGGCTGACACCGATCACTGATGGCGACCGGACGTTCGCGGAGTGGTCTGCCGAATTTGAGTGCGCACCAGAAGAGGAAGACGGGCTCGTCAACGGGATTGGCAATGACGTGTTCCAGTCGGGCTTTGACTCCCTCAAGCGGCATTTCTCGGGCGGTCGTTGATGGTGAAGGTGTTGCGCTCCACGGTCCTTGATGCCCCCGTCGAAGATGTCTGGGAGATCGTCCGTGATTTCAACGGACATGATCGTTGGCATCCGGCAATTGCGGACTCTGAAATCGAGCGTGGTCAACCGGTCGATAAGGTCGGGTGCGTTCGGCGGTTTCATCTGACCGATGGCAAGGAACTCCGCGAGCAACTTCTCACTCTCTCCGATATCGACATGGCCTACAGCTACTGCCTGCTCGACACAGAAGTGCCCCTCTTCAACTACGTTGCGCATGTCCGGCTCTTTCCGGTCACCGATGGCGACCAGACATTCTGGCAGTGGGAATCGCGCTTCGACACGCGCGAGGGCGAAGAGACTGCAATGCAGACGCTCGTTGCCGAGGGCGTTTATGATGCCGGTTTCGATGCGATCCGGCAGCACATGGGCCTCGCGGCATGAGGAGGTGGACAGAATGCCCATGACCGTCACCACATGCGCAACGCTGAGCGAGGCCCAACAGGTTTTGCGGGAAACGCCGCGCGCAAAGTTCTTCGGCGGCGGAACACTCATGATGCGCTGGATGAACGAAGCGGATCAATCGTTCGATGCGGTCGTGCGTTCGACCGATCAGAACGCATTCGAGATGAAGGCTGAAGGCGATCGCATTGTCTTGGGGTCCGGCGTGACCATGGCGCAAATAGCGCGTGAGCGCGGGCTCGAGTTCATAGCTCCTGTTGCAAAGGCGGTCGGTGGACCAGCTGTCAGGACGGCGGCGACGGTGGGCGGTAACCTCTTTGCGCATCACCCCTATGGTGATTTCACTGTTGCGCTCCTGGCGCTCGGCGCTGAGGTCACACTCGCTGACGGACAGACCCAGGACCTCGAAGCGTTTCTCCAAAACCGCGATCGCGCTGGGATCGTTTCGTCGGTTTCCTTTGAACGTCCGCGCTCACCATCGGAGTTCCGCTGGCACAAAGTGTCGAGGGTCAAGCCGAAGGGCATTTCGGTCATGTCGATGGCCGCGCATTTATCGCAGCAGGGCGGTCGTATCACCAATTCGCGCGTGGCCTATGGAGCAATGGCGCCGACGCCCATTCGCGTGCGCGCGGTAGAGGCGGCGCTCAATGGTCAGATGCTTTCTGAACAGGGCATCGGCCAGGCGGTCGACGCCGCTATCGACGGCCTTTCGCCGCCGGATGATCCAATTGCCTCCGCTTGGTACCGCCGCGAAGTCGCACCGGTCCATTTTAAGCGCATGCTTCTGGAGGCGCGCTGATGGCGAAGACCGCGCTCCAATTTCGACACAATGGACGCGAAGAGGCGGTCTTCGTCGATGCGGGCCAAAACCTTTTGGACGTTTTGCGGCGCGGTGTCGGCGATCTCACACCGAAGTATGGCTGCGGGCAGGGGACCTGCGGGACCTGCACTGTGCTCGTCGATGGTGAGCCGCAACTGTCCTGTCTCACCCTTGCGGAAAGCGTTGAAGGGCGTGAGGTGCAGACGACCGCTGGCATCTCTGATGGGCCAAACCTTCATCCGCTGCAGCTCGCCTTTATGGACCATTTTGCGGCTCAGTGCGGATACTGCACACCGGGTATGATCATGGCAGCCAAGGCGCTTTTGGACCGCAATCCGCGACCGACGCGCGATGAAATCGTCGAGGCTATCGGCGGCAATATCTGCCGCTGCACCGGCTACCAGCCGATCATCGATGCGATCATTGATGCGGCTGGAACCCTGTCACAACGAAGGACGGGATGAGGCGATGCTCGATTTCCGCAAAGACTACTTCAAAGACGAGCGCGACGATGATTTGAACGTCATCGGCAAAGGCGAGCAGCGCCAGGATGCGCTTGGTCATGTGACGGGCCGTTCGCCGTTCTATGACGATCATCTGTTTGATGGGCTCCTTCATCTGAAGTGCGCCCGCTCACCGCATCATCATGCCCGCATTGCTAGTATTGATACGCGTGAGGCCGAAGCGATGCCAGGCGTGGTGCGTGTGCTGACCGGCAAGGACGTCCCGGTCAATTTGAACACGCTCCTGTCGCTTCTCGAATTTGGGCTCGACGATGAGCCGGTGCTCACGACTGAGAAGGTTTGCTACAAGGGAGAACCGGTCGTCGCGGTCATTGCGGAGACCGAACGCCAGTCGCTCGATGCTGTCGCGAAGGTTCGCATCGAATGGCAACCGCTGCCGCACGTCCTGGACGTCGAAGAGGCGCTCGAGCCGGGGGCACCAATCGTCAATGAGGTCTATCCGGCGAACGCCTTCGTCTATCACGACAAATATGATCATCAGAAGCTGCGCTACGGTGACGTCGAGAAGGGCTTTCGCGAGGCCGATCACGTCGTCGAGGGCGTCTACCAGATGTCGCCCATTGAGCAGGCACCGACCGAGCCCTGTGGTGCGATCGCGGCGCCTGAAACGAATGACCGCTGGGTCTGCTATACCTCTACGCAGGGGCTCTTTTTCTCGCTCGGTGTGTCGGCAAAACTGCTCGATGTTTCGTCGTCCCGTCTCCATTTCATTGGAGGAACCGTTGGTGGCGGCTTCGGCGGTAAAGTCGACTCGCTCCACGAACCGCTCGCGATCCTCGGTGCCATGCTCACCGGACGCCCGGTTCGCTACGGCTACAATCGCGAGGAGGAGATGCAGGTCGGCGCCCCACGCGGCGGTGAGCGTTGGGTCATCAAGGACGGCGTGATGAATGACGGGCGCCTCACAGCCCGCCGCTTCGTTGGTTACTTTGATGCTGGCGCATACACCCGGCTGTCGAGTTACGCAGTGGTGAAGGGTACTGGCCATTTACCTGGGCCCTACACGATCCCGAACGTGTCGTCCGATGTCTTTTGCGTCTTCACAAACCGGACCCCGGCCACAGCCATGCGTGGGTTCGGGATTACTGGCGTCGATTTCTCGATCGAAGCGCACATGGACAAGGTCGCCCACACGATCGGGATGGACCCGATCGAGTTCCGGATCGTGAACGCCTACCGTGATGGCGATATGAAAGCTCACCGACGTGAGACGAAGAATGCGGCCCTCATTGAATGTTGCCATGTGGCGGCGGAGAAAGCGGGTTGGCGCCTCTCGGCGAACGCGATGCAAGCCTCATCGCTGCGCGACGGGGGCGGCGTGCGCGGCGAAATTCCCGCGGTGACGGCGACAGATATGGATGGCTCGGTGAGGTCGTCGAACGGGGAGCCTAGAACGCAGGCGCGTCCGCTTTCCCATCTCTCGGGCAAGACGGCTGCCGATCTTTTCGATGAAGCGCCTGAGGGATCGTCACCTCATCCATCCACTCCTCCACCTCAACGACCGTCTTATGCTTCGCCTGGAGAGCCTCGGCGCCCCAGCAGTTTGCCGTCCTACCTTCAGCCGAATTACACGACGCCAACTCGAATACCAGTGGAGCCAACTTCAATCACTCAAGCTCCGCCTGCCGCGAGCCCGCCACCACCGGCTGCATCTCCAACTGTGCGCCCGGAACCGGCGCAACCCGCTACCCTCGACGCGTCTCCACCACCAGTGTCTACTGAGCCCGAGGTGCCAAAGCGTCGCTCAGCGACACGGTTCTCTTCGATTTCAGGTTTGAGGAGACGCTGACGATGGCAAAGCACAAGGGCCGCGGGTTTGCGGCGATAAACTATCCGATTGGAATGAATTTGGGCGGTGATCCGTCCCAAGCGCTCGAGCACACAAACCCGGATGGCAAATTCATGGTCGCGTTGTCGTCCATCGATCTCGGCCAAGGTATGAAATCGGTCACGCGGCAGATCGCGGCCGAGACCCTCGGAGTGCCCATCGAGGATGTCTATGTTGATACCGCAGACTCAGACACTGGTCCCCACTGCATGGGGTCATTCGCGTCGCGTGGCACGCACAGGGTCGGCAATGCCGTCATTGAAGCCGCAAAAGAAGCGCGCGCGATCATGCTCGAAGCAGCGGCAGAGGAATTGGAAGTCAACGCCGACGACCTCGTCACCGACGGCAAAGGCAACATTCATGTCAAGGGCGCGCCCTCCCGTTCAATCACGACGCAAAGCGCAGCCAATGCCGCGCAGTTCAAATACGGGAAGAGCGTCTCTGGGCGCGGTATCTTCTTGATCCCGTTGTCGGAAGTCGATCCCGACACGGGAGAGATGTCACCGGTCTCTTGCTATGCCCACGGCGCGATGATCGTCGACATCGAAATCGATGATGAGACGGGTGAGATCGAAGTCCTCAAGAAGACGTCGTGTTATGAACTTGGTCGGGCGCTCAACCCGCGTCTCGTTGAACAGCAGTTGGTCGGCGGCGGCTGGATGGGGATGAGCCACGCGCTCTGGGAAACGACGGAACCCAATTATCCTGATCGCTCGCACGGGCCAGTCGACTTCAACGAATATTTGATGCCAGGGCCAGGCGATATCGCGGACCATGACATCGCTATCCTGGAGCGCCCCGCGCCCGACGGCCCTTATGGAGGCAAGGGACCGGGCGAAATGTGCGCAAATCCGATCATTCCTGCAATCGCCAACGCGGTTTTCAATGCCATTGGTGTCCGCATGGACACGCTGCCCATTACACCGGAAAAGGTGTTGCGCGGACTGAAGGCGCAGGGCGGACCGCAACCGCAGGCGCGGCGTTAGACGATGACGGTGCGGCCATCTATTGTCGGGATCGACGGGCCAGACACATTGGCGGACGCGCTCCGGTCCGCGCAATACATTGCCGATGGCACGCTCTCGACGACGGCCTATCTTGCACTTGCGCTCGGCAAGCCGCTCCTCCTTGAGGGCGCGCCGGGCGTTGGAAAAACGGAAGGCGCAAAAGCCCTCGCGGCAGTGCTTGGACGCTCCCTCGTTCGCCTCCAATGTTATGAAGGGATCGATTCTGCGGCAGCACTCTACGAGTGGAATTATCCTCGCCAGATGCTCGCGATCCGTCAGGCCGGCGACGAGTATGTGAACATCTATGAGGACACCTTCCTCATCGAAAGGCCGATGCTGGAGGCACTCCGAAACCCGTCGGACACGGTTCTTCTGATCGACGAGATTGATCGGTCAGACCATGAGTTTGAGGCTTTCCTCCTCGAGTTTCTGTCCGACTTCACGATCTCGATCCCGGAAACGGGGACGGTGCGTGCTGCTGAACCGCCTGTCGTCGTGCTGACCTCCAATCGCACGCGCGAACTCCATGAGGCGCTGAGGCGGCGATGCGTGTACCATTGGATCAGCTATCCGCTGCCGGAGCGCGAGGCGCAAATCGTTATGCTGCGGGCCTCGTCCGTTGCGCATGATACCGCAAACAGGGTTGTCGATGCGGTCGGGCGTCTGAGAGCCGAGCCGCTTGCGAAACCGCCAGGTGTCGCAGAGACGGTGGAATGGGCGGAGGCGGCGACCCTTCTCCATGGTCAAGGGGCGGAGTGGCCGCTAGCGTTCCGGCGCGCAATCGGTGTTGCCGTTAAGGACGCAGACGATCTTGCATTCCTAGAGCCTCGGCTTGATGAAATCATCTCGGGGCAGGCGGCGTGACCCCGGCCGCGCTTGACCCGTTTTTCGATTTCGCGGCGCGGTTGCGCGCGGCGCAGTTTGCAGTTGCCCCTGACCAAGTTCAAAATTTCATTGCCGCTGTTGGACTTCTCGGTCCGCGCTCGATTGAAGATGTTCGGCGCGCGGGACTTGCAACACTCGCTCCGCCGCCCGAGCGCATCGACGAATTTGAGGCGATCTTTCGACAGGTGTTCTTCGGGCAGATGCTTGCGCCCAATATTGAAGGGATCGAGGAAGATGAGGACACCGTCGAGGCCTATGATTATCAAGATGGCGCCGCGACGCCACCAGAGCCCGACGAAGAAACAGAATCGGGCGGTCAGGCAACCTCGGACGAACGCCTATCAGTGCGCGGGTTTGAACCGCTTCGCGAGAGCGAGCAGCTTCGACTGTTTCGACGTGATTTGAACGCGGCTCTCCCGCGTAGGAGATCACTTAGGCGCACCTCAGCAAAAACCGGTGATCGGTTTGATCTGAGGCGCGTTTTGCGCGATGCAGCCCGTGTTGATGGCGAGGTTTTCACGCTACCAAAGCGCGCGCGCCGGACCCGCCAGAGGCGCATTCTTCTCCTGATTGACGTGTCGGGTTCAATGAAGGCGCAGACCGACATGCATTTGCGTCTGGCGCATTCGATTGTGCGCACAGCCGAGGATGCCGAAGTCTTCACCATCGGAACCCGTCTTACACGAGTGACGAAAGCGCTTCATCATCGCAACCCAGAGATGGCGCTCGGTCGAGCGTCGACCCTGGTGGCCGATTGGGATGGTGGTACGCGCCTGGGTGATGCGCTCGACGCCTTCCTTTCCGTCCCCAGGTTCGCTGGCTTTGCAAGAAGTGCCCTCGCTTTCATCATCTCCGACGGGCTTGAGCGGGGCGATCCAGCGACACTGATTGCAAGTGTTGAGAGGCTATCAAGGTTGGGGTGGCGGACACTGTGGCTGACCCCGCTCATGGCGGACCCGGAGTTTCGGGCTGAGACTGCGGCGCTCGCCGGGGTCTTGCCCTTCGTAGATCGGTTGGGGTCAGCGGGTTCACTTCAGGCGATTTGCCACGAAATCCTCAACGCGAAGGCCGCATAATGGAGATCGTCGATAGCCATTTCCATTTCTGGCGGCAAGCCGATTTGCCTTGGCTCATTGGGCCGGAAGTTCCCCGCATCTTTGGCGCTTACGCGCCGATCAAACGGGACTATCCGATTGCTGAATATCTGAGCGATATCGAAGGTCGCGGGGTTACCCGTGCGGTTTATGTCCAGGCGAATTGGGCGCCGAACTGGTTTGTCGATGAGGCGGCCTTCGTTCAAAAAACCGCCGACGAAACCGGATGGCCCCACGCGATCGTTGCCTATTGCGACATGACGCAGGCGGATGCGCGGCGTGATCTCGATCGCCTGGCGGCCTTCTCGCTCGTTCGCGGCATCCGGCAGCAATTTCATTGGCATGAAAACCCGGCATATCGCTTTGCGCGCGATCCAGACGTGTGTCGTGATCCAAATGTATGCCGAAACATCGGCTATCTCGCAGACTATGGCTGGTCTTTTGATCTCCAGGTCTTTGCGGATCAAATGGAGGGCGCAGCGGAGCTTGCTGCCGCGTGCCCTGAAACCACTTTCATCCTGCAGCATGCCGGGATGCCGGAAGATCTCTCCGCCGATGGACTAAGACGCTGGCGAAGGGCCATGAAACAGCTCTCAGTGCAAAAGAACGTTGTCTGCAAACTCTCAGGCTTCGGCACGTTCGTTCACCGCGTTGACCCGAACCAAATTCGCATGTTGGTCGACGAGACACTGAAGATATTCCCAGCGTCGCGTTGTCTCTTTGGGTCGAATTTCCCAATCGAGAAGATTTGGACGACCTACCAGACACTTCTGAGTGCCTTTGAAACGGCGACCGATGATCTTTCAATCGGTCGTCGAAAGGCGATTTTCCATGACACGGCAAAGCGCGTTTACCGCCTGAACTAGAAAAAGAACGAGTACCCGGGAGGACAGACCATGGCCCTTGAAATCAAGATTCTCGACTATGGCGATATTGAACTGGAATCGAGTTTTCTCGTTCTTGGTCGTGACTGCGGGCGCACGCGTCGGGTGCCGGTCTATGGGTTTTTGATCCTTGGCGGCGACTACCCAATCGTCGTCGACACTGGCTACCGCGATAATGCGATCATGGAAACGCTCGGCATGCGCGGGCTTCAGTTTCACGAAAACATGATCGAGAACCAACTCGCGCGGCACGGCGTGAAAATGGGCGATGTGCGCTACGTGCTCCACACCCATCTGCACATCGATCACGCCGGAAAAGACGACCATTTTTCAATGAACACGACGGTGGTGATCAACCGCCGCGAGCTTGAATACTCGGTCTCCGGGTTGATGCACCCGCAATATCCAAAGCCCGATATCATCCATCTGGTTGAGCGACTTCACACGCCGGGTGCGCTTCGCCTGGAGGACCTTGAAATCGCCGGTCCGGTCGAGATCATTCCTGGTGTCACGATGGAGGCAGCCGGGGCGCACACAGAAGGTTCTATGAACGTGCATGTCGAGACGGCTGAGGGGCGGGCGACGATCTGCGGCGATGTGATTTACGATTTCAACGATCAGGTCATCAATCCGCAGCGGAGTTTCGGGCCCGAGGAGTTCCAGGTGACGGGCAATCATGGCGGCCCGAAACGCAACGAAAAAGCCCAGATCCGGAAGCTTCTAACTGGCTCGAAATTCCTCCTCCCAATTCACGATAAGCCGGCAAAAGTCGAAAAGGGGGCAATCATCGGTCGCCTCGACATGCAGGTGCCGGGACCGGTCACGCAGTCCGTTCCGCCTCGCAATTGGTTCCCGGCCTAGCGCCATGGCGAACACCGCGCTCGACCCGTCTTTCAGTTCGCTCATCGACGAATACGCGCCTGTCCGCCAAGTCGGAACGGGCTTCACGTTCACCGAGGGGCCGATTTGGCATCCGGTGGATCAATACCTTCTGTTTTCCGATATGCCTTCAGATGTCCGCCGCCGATATGATCAAAGCGGCGTGCGTGAAGTTCTAAGCCCGACCCATAAGGGCAACGGCATGACCTATGACGCAGACCTCAATCTCTTGGTGTGCGAGCATTCGACGTCTTCGGTGGCGCGTTTCCGGCCCGATGGGACGAGGGAAGTCATTGCCTCACACTTTGAGGGGCGCGAGTTGAACTCTCCGAACGATTTGATCGTGCGCGCCGACGGTTCGATCTACTTTACCGACCCTTGGTATGGCCGCATGCCGGGGTTCGGCGTCGAACGACCGCGAGAGCAAGGCTTTCAGGGCGTCTATCGTATCCCGCCGGTGCAGGTCGGCGGAGAGCCGCAATTGATCGTCGACCGATATATGTTCTCAATGCCGAATGGGCTGTGCTTTTGCCCGGACGGTTCGCGGCTTTATGTCAACGATACGGAACAAGCCAATATCCGCGTTTTTTATGTGAACGCAGACGGTTCGCTCCGCGATGGGCGCGTTTTTGCGTCGGGCATCAAGGACGCGATAAAGCCCGGCGTGCCAGACGGAATGAAGTGCGACCAAGAGGGGAATATTTGGGTAACAGCGCCGGGTGGCGTGTGGGTCTACAATCAGGCGGGCGCGCTGATTGGCAAAATCGACGTTCCCGAACTGGTTGCAAACCTCCATTGGGGCGGCCCGGACTGGCGCACGCTCTACATGACCGCCACCACATCTCTCTACGCGGTCGAGACGAAAATCGGACCGCGAAACGAGCCGTTCATGGCCGCCCGGGGAAGCCGCGCAGAAGCGGTTACATCATACTCCGCTCCCGCCACGCCAGAACTTGCGACAGGTTTGAACTTGGACAAGGACCGGTGCGCGTTGATCATCCAAGACATGCAAAATGACGTCGTGATGGGCGGTGGCGCGTTCGCATCGTCTGGCTCTCCGATCCATTGCAAGGAGCAAAACGCGATCCCCAACGCGGTGCGGCTGGCGGAAGCCTGTCGCCGACATGGCGTGCCAGTGATCCATGTTTGGTTTCAGGTCGAGCCCGGCGCACCGGGGGTCACACTCAATGCACCGCTTTTTGAAGGGCTTCTTGAGGCTAATGCGCTTGTGCGAGGCACCTGGGGGTGTGAGCCGGTGACGGGTCTAGAGGCGCAAGAGGGCGATCATGTGGTAGTCAAGGATCGTATGAGCGCGTGGGAAGGAACACGGCTTGAAACAATCCTCAAGGCGACCGGGCGCGACGTGATTATCGAGACGGGCGCCTGGACCAATATGTCGATTGAACACACCGCGCGGACCGGTGCTGATAAGGGCTATGTGATGGTCATTCCTGAAGATGCGTGCTCGACGATGAACGCGGATTGGCACAACGCATCAATCAATTATGCGATGCAAAACGTGGCGGCGGTCACGTCCGTTGATGAGGTGATCGCCGCGCTCGGCGGATAGAACTCAAGCGGCGAGCGTGCCGCCTTTATAGTCTTTAAACCAGGCCGCAAACTGGGTCAGCCCATCTCTCAGAGGCGTGTTCGGGGCATAGCCGTAGTCGGCTTCAAGCGCGCTTGTGTCGGCGAAGGTCTCCGTCACGTCGCCGGGCTGTGCGGGTTGCATTTCAAGCGTCGCAGTGACGCCCAAGACGTCCTCGAGCGTCTTGATGAAGTCGAGCAACTCAACGGGTGAATTGTTGCCGATGTTGTAGATTTTGTGCGGTCGGTCGCCGTCGAAATCCGGTGGCTTCGTTGCACATGCGATCACGCCGTCAACAATGTCGTCCACATAGGTGAAATCGCGTCGCGCTTTGCCGTGGTGAAACACGGGGATGGGCGTGCCTGCGAGCATTTTTTCGGTGAAGGTCCAATACGCCATGTCAGGCCGGCCCCAAGGGCCGTAGACAGTAAAGAAGCGCAAGCCAATTTGCTCTAGATCGTAGAGGTGGGCGTAGGTTGCGCTCATCAGTTCGTCGGCTCGCTTTGTGGCGGCGTAAAGTGAAACTGGGCCATCAACGCGGTCGTCTTCTGAAAAGGCGCCTCCGGTTTTCTCGCCGTAGACCGATGACGAAGAGGCGTAGACCAAGCGTGGCTTCTTCGTGAGAGATCGGCAGGCTTCGAGTACCGAGAGATGTCCGACCAGGTTCGAACGCGCATAGGCAAATGGACTTTTGAGCGAGTACCGCACTCCGGCTTGCGCGGCCAAGTGGATGACCACGTCCGGTTGGCATTCGTTCAGAAGGTCGGCGAAGGCGTCGTGGTCTGAGATGTCCAGTCTCTCAAATCGAAAATTTGAGTGCGGTAGAAGCCTTGCAAGGCGGGCTTCCTTCAACGCGACTGGATAGTACGGGTTAAGGTCATCGACCCCGATGATTCTGACGTCACCCGCGGCTTGCGCGAGCAGTGATGTGGCTGTGGCGGCGCCGATAAAACCGGCGGCGCCAGTAATGACAATGACGGTCATGTTAGCCCGCTTTGGACATCTCTTTGCGTTATACGCTTGAGACGAGCAGAAACAAGCGGCCTTGGTTGAGAACTCATATTCCTGATGTGTTTGGCGTCTGAAACGGCAAAAAGCTGGGGGGAATTTGAGTGCAGAGCGGGCTTCTTGCCCCGGTCAAACTCAAATTGCCTTCAGATTGA
>JBCCMK010000003.1:0-111069 GCA_039026395.1 Pseudomonadota bacterium
CCCGCTCGGCTCAGGCTGGTGTGCCGCCGCCGGCGACGCCGCCGCCTACGCCGCCGCCAGAGCCGCCGCCGCCGCGGCCGCCTGAGCCGCGGACGCCGCCGCCCGAGCCGCCTATGCCGCCGCCGACGCCGCCGCCGCCGCCGCCGTCAGAGCCGCCGCCTACGCCGCCGACGCCGCCGACGCCATCGCCAGAGCCGCCGACGCCGCCGCCGCCAGAGTCGCCTAGGCCGCCGCCGACGCCGCCGCCAGAGCCGCCGCTGCCGCCGCCGACGCCGCCGCCGTCAGAGCCGCCGCCTTCGCCGCCGCTGCAGAAGACATCAAGCTGTTGAATGACGGCATGTCCGTCCAGGACCTGGCGTTCGCGCCCCTGTGGCACGGTGAAATCCCGTCTGAGATGATGGAAATATGGGGTCAAATGCGGTCGAGCCTCAAGGACGCCGGTGACGACTGGCATGTTTGGACGCATTGGTATGACGTCAGGCTGCATGGGGGTCCGGCCCACCCAAAACTCTCGACAGTAGCCAACCAACGCATCGAACTCGCCCGCCTGACGGGCGAATATGACGGAGAGACGATCTTCGAGGAGAAGGACTGGAAAAATCCGGCGAGGATCAACGGCGCGATCAGGAGTGTCATCGAGGCGGAGAGGAGTCGGGCTCGAGTGTCTACCGCCAAAGCGCTTCATGAGCACTATGAGGATAACCCGTCTCGGTCAAAACCGTTCATTGAGGATGATCGCCTAGGACTTGCGTTTGAGGGTTCAGAGGACGACCTGGCCGCTGCTCAGTCGTTGTTGCAACGTGGCCGCGTTCAGGCGACGCTCGAAAAACTCGAACACCTTCAGACCCTCGCCGAGTCGCGTGACCTGACCCCCGCCTGGGACAGGCTGAAGTCCACGACGTCGCAACTCAAGGTCTGGTTGGCAAGTGACGCACAGTCTCTTGCCGCCCAATGTGAGATTGGTTGGGAGCGGTCCGTGACCCTCGCGACCATGATCACTCTGAATGAGGATTTGAAAGACGAGGGGCCGGGGACGAACGATTCCCCGCTTCCAGCGACTGTCTTCGCTGCTCTGAAGGATGCAAACCTCTCGGTCACGGCGCTGGTGCTGGAGTTTCCGTCCTGTTCGCAGATTGACCAATTGCTGTCGCGCGAGGACGTGGCCGCGCAGCTCTTACAGATTGCTGGCATTCTTCTTGAGCGGATGAATGAGGCCAACATTCTCCATCGAGAAACGCTAGATATCCTGCGTGAAGCCATCAAATCCGGCGCATTTCAAACGAATGATGGTAGGAGGAGCGCTGGCTTTGGAAAGGCTGGCGTCAGCAAGCTCACGCTCGCCATTTATATGACACTTGCCTCCATGGGAGGCGCGACATTTAGCGGTACTCTGGGCGAAGTCGGCGCGGAAGCCGCGAGAAGTAGCCACGTTCTGACAGGTATGGGCAAGTTTGCCGGAGAAAGCGTCGACGATGTCGTTGGGCTTTTCGCCGATGCGCCGGACAATGTCCGCGAGGCGGTCAAGTTTCTAGCGGAGGACAGCCGCGAACCGGGTGGCGGGTCAGTCCCATTGCCTGAAGATCGGCCCGATCGTTAGTCTCTGTCTAGCCGCGACCGGACCGAGGGCGGAGAGCGATGAAATCGCGCCTACGACGTCGACCGCATTCGCGGTCTTGTCTGGGACGGGCGCGGCGCTTTGCTTTCGCAAACCGCTGGTCACGTGATCCGGGGCCTCCCACGAGGGTGTGTTCTGTTGCTCGAGGTCCCGGATCGCTTCGCGTCCGGGACGGCTTGGATTGTTAGGCGGCCGCCCTTAAAAACTCCTAAGCCGCTGCCACCTTTCTCAAGAAGTCACTGATCGTCTGATCGAGCTGCTCGGTCTCCCGGCGGACGTTTTCTGACGCGTCGTTGACCAAATGCGCAGACGTGACCGTCTCCTTCGCGGCGTCCGTGACGCTGCCAATGTTTTCCGCAATCACGGCGGCGCCCGCATCGGCTTCCGCGATGCTTTGGCCGATCGCCGACGTGGCGACGCTCTGCTCGTCCATGGAAATCGAGATTTCGGCCATCCGCTGCTGAACGTTCTCGACCGTCTCGGCGATGCCGTTGATCGCCTCGACCGCGTCGCCGGTCGAATTCTGGATCGCGTCGATCTGCGAAGAGATGTCCTCGGTCGCCTTTGCGGTCTGGTTGGCGAGTTCCTTCACCTCCGACGCGACGACGGCAAAGCCTTTGCCCGCATCGCCCGCGCGCGCGGCCTCGATCGTCGCGTTAAGCGCCAGAAGGTTGGTCTGCTCGGCAATGTCCTGGATGAGCGACACGACGGCGCCGATCCGATCAGCGGCGTCGGCGAGCGTCGCGACCTGCGCGTTTGTCGCCTTGGCGGTGTCCGACGCGGTCGTGATCACAGATGTGGTCTCGCCGATCTTGCCGGTCATTTCAGCAATCGTCACGGAGAGCTGCTCGGACGCTGCTGACGCGCTTTGGACGCTTTGGGCAGCCGCAGTCGAGGCGCCAGCGGCCATGTCGACCTGGGCGCCCGAGCCCTGGGCGATGTGGTTGAGGCCTTTGGCGGTCTCCGTCATCTTCGCGGCCTCTTCGGCGACCGCTGTCAGGCGGCCACGGATTTCCGTCTCGAATTCTTCAATGATCGTAGCTACTTGCTCTGCCCGGTCAGTCTGTGCGTGCATCGCGGCGTGCTTGTCGGCTTCGGCTTTTTCAGCCGTTTGGCTGGCTTCAATCGCCGCGTCGCGCTCGTTCTGCGCGTTCGAGATCGTGCGCGCGAGGATAGCGGTCAGCGCAATGAGTGCGCCGCATTGGACGATCAGGATGACGGCGTGGATGAGGACGCGGACAATGTTTGCGCCATCGGGGAAGACGGCACTCGGGAGGACAAAGGTGAGGCCCAGATGGTGAACCGCGACGACAGCGGAATAGCCCACGAGCGGCCGCCAATCGACGAGGACGGCGAGGATTGCAAGTGCCGCAAAGAAGTACATGTGCATGTCGATTTGGAGCGCCATGCCTTCGCCGCTCCAGGACATGCCGTAGACGAGAAGGGCGACAAGGCCCGCAAGCGCAATGGCGAGCGGCATCCCGACGCGTTCCGGCTTGGCGCCGAGCATGTGGCTGGCGGTCGGGATCGCGGCGAGCGCGATTGCGACGGCGGAGACGAGGACGAGGTTCGTCGTGCCATTGAAGAGGGTCGCGCCGATGACTATCGCGACATTGATCCACAAAAATGGGATGAGATAGCGGAGCGCCTTCTGACGCAATTCCGTGAGGGCCTGGTTGGAGGCGTTCACCTCTTTGGGCGCGGTGGTTTCTATGTTGGTCATGTCAGCCTCAAGCCAGGGAAGCACCACGCGGCAATGCGCGGGTCAAACGTGAAGATCGCGCCGTTCTGGCGCAGGTTTTTCGTGAAGTTCTGGTCTGTCGATGTCGTCACGACGGCCCAATCGACGCCCGTCGATGCAATCAGGAAACCGCCGGCGTTTGCCATTTTTTCGATCGCCTGACGTTCCTCAATTGCCGGGTTGTAAAGCGCCAAAACGGGCGCTCCAGGCTTCGGCGTGAGGGCGATCGCTGCGACGCCGAATATGGCGATGCAGCCTGTCAGGATCGAAGTGCGTTCCATTAAATACAATTCCTTTGCAACCAGAAATGGAACAAAGCCCTTTCAATCAGCTTAATCGCGCAGCGTCTGACGCCTGCCTGCCTGAAAATCCACCGCTGCGGCACATCTCAGGAAATGCCGCACTGGCCAATCGTTGCTGCGCCCGCTACGTACCGTGGTCGACAGGCTAACGACGAGCAAAGACGAGAATTGAGTGCCCCGACCTGAAACGCCACTCCTCGATAAGGTGCAATCGCCCGCCGACATAAAGTCGATTGCTGACAAAGACTTGCCGCAGCTCGCCGATGAGTTGCGCGCCGAAATCATCGATGCAGTCTCGGTCACCGGCGGGCATTTGGGTGCGGGGCTTGGTGTCGTTGAATTGACGGTCGCGATACACGCGGTTTTCGACACGCCGGACGATCGACTGATCTGGGATGTCGGGCATCAGTGCTACCCGCATAAAGTGCTAACGGGTCGGCGTGATCGCATTCGCACGATCCGACAGGGAGGCGGACTATCAGGTTTTACAAAGCGCGATGAAAGCCCTTACGACCCGTTCGGCGCTGCGCACTCCTCGACCTCGATCTCTGCCGGTCTCGGAATGGCGGCGGCGCGCGACCTCATGGGTGATGAGCGGAACGTCGTCTGCGTGATCGGCGACGGTGCCATGTCGGCGGGCATGGCCTATGAGGCGATGAACAATGCGGGCGCGCTTGGCAAACGCCTGATCGTGATCCTCAATGACAATGAAATGTCGATCGCGCCGCCTGTGGGCGCAATGAGCGGCTATCTCGCCCGGCTCGCGTCCGGCCAGACCTATATGACGCTGCGCGATATGGGCAAGCAATTGACCCGCCGGTTCGGGACACAGGTTGAGCGCGCCGTAACCCGCGCGGTTGAGCACGCCCGGGGTTACGTAACGGGCGGCACGCTCTTCGAGGAGCTTGGTTTTTATCATGTCGGGCCGATGGATGGGCACAATCTCGATCATCTGGTGCCGGTGCTGAGAAATGTCCGCGACGCGGGCGATGGGCCGATCCTCGTCCACGTGATCACGCAAAAGGGCAAGGGGTATGCACCCGCCGAGAACTCCGCTGATAAATATCACGGCGTTTCGAAGTTTGACGTGATCACCGGCGAACAGGCGAAGGCGACGCCGAATGCGCCATCGTACACCAAGGTGTTTGCACAAAGCCTCGCGAAAGAAGCGGACAAGGACGACCGCATCGTCGCGATCACCGCCGCTATGCCATCGGGCACGGGCCTCGACGTTTTTGAAAAAGCCCATCCGGACCGGACGTTCGACGTTGGGATCGCCGAGCAACACGCGGTCACTTTTGCGGGCGGCCTTGCGACCGAGGGGATGAAGCCGTTTGCGGCCATTTATTCGACGTTTCTCCAGCGGGCCTATGATCAGGTCGTGCATGACATCGCGATCCAGAACTTACCCGTGCGGTTCGCGATTGATCGTGCGGGGCTGGTGGGCGCGGACGGGCCAACCCATGCCGGCGCGTTCGACGTCACTTATCTGGCGACTTTGCCGAACATGACGGTCATGGCGGCGGCGGACGAAGCTGAACTCGTCCACATGGTGGCGACGGCGGCGAGCCATGATGAGGGGCCGATCGCCTTTCGCTATCCGCGCGGCGAAGGGTTCGGCGTCGACATGCCAGAGGTCGGCGTTCCGCTCCCGATCGGCAAGGGCCGTGTCATGCGTGAGGGCTCGACAGTCGCTCTACTGACGCTCGGCACCAGGCTCTACGCGGCGCTGGAAGCAGCGGAAGATTTGGCGCTTCAGGGCTTGTCCTGCACAGTCGCCGACGCACGATTTGCAAAACCGATCGACACTGAACTGGTCGAGCGGCTTGCCCGCGAGCATGAGGTTTTGATCACAGTTGAAGAAGCCTCAATCGGCGGTTTTGGCGCGCACGTCATGCACCACCTGGCCGAGACCGGGCTTTTAGAATCCGGCTTGAAAGTTAGGTCCATGATCCTGCCGGATCGCTACATCGATCAGGATAAGCCCGAAGTCATGGTGAAGTCGGCGGGTCTTGATGCCGACGCGATCACCCGAAAGGTTTTTGATGTACTGGGGCGGGACGTTCAGTCGGCTGGTCTGACCGCTTAAGGCGTCTCGTCATGGCCCGCATGCGCCTTGACCAATGGCTTGAAAAGGCGGGGAGGGCGCAATCCAGGTCCCGCGCGCGCGACCTTATCCGGCGCGGGTTCGTGACCATAAACGGGGTTGTTGAGACGAAACCTGCGCGGACGGTGCCAAACGGTGCTGACGTTGATGTCTCCGAAGAGGCGCCAGGCTACGTGTCTCGCGGGGCTGAAAAGCTTGCGGCGGCGCTCGATCATTTCGACTTTGCTCCAGCGGGTCTCGCCGTGCTGGACGCGGGCGCATCAACCGGTGGCTTTACTGATTTGCTGCTTGAGCGTGGGGCCGAGAAGGTCATCGCCGTCGAGAAGGGGTCTGAGCAGCTGCACGCTCGGGTGAAGTCTGATCCAAGAGTTGTCTCGCTCGAAAACACCGACATTCGGGACATCAAAAGGGACGTGATGGGTGACCCGATTGAGGCGGTTGTCGCCGACCTCTCCTTCATTTCGGTCACGAAAGCGCTCGGTCCCGCGCTCGAGCTATGCGTGCCCCAGGCCTGGGCGGTCGTCCTGATCAAACCGCAGTTCGAAGTGGGGCCAGACGGGATCGGGAAGGGCGGTATCGTGCGGGATGAGGCACGTCAAATCGAGGCCATCGACACGGTCCGCCGTTTTGTCGCGAACCTGGGAGGGTGGACCATTGAGGGCATCATTCGATCGCCAATTTTGGGTGGATCGGGCAATGCTGAGTTCCTGCTCGGGGCCCGGAAAACCGCTTCATAATCGCCTCTGGACCGCGTTGCTTGAGGGGCCATATAAAAATTAACACCGGTTCCTAGGAGTTGAGACCATGGCCAATCCACTCGAAACGCTAGCGACTCGCGCGCGTTATGGATCACGCCAGCTTCCGCGTGTCGCGTGGTATGTCGGTCACGGCCTGGCGATGCGGCGAATTTCGGCCCGTGCCCGCGAACGGGTCTTGCAGAACCGGCCGATGGCGTCGTCGGAACAGCCGATTCCCGATCAGCGCCGTCTCTTCCAAGATCTCGGCGCGCTGCTTGAGCGCGATATCGAGAATGTGGAGCGCGGTTACTACCCGATGCCTGACGACAATGACGGCTCATTTCTGGATGTATTGCGGCGGTCCCGGCTGTTTTTTCAGGACCTGCCCGAGGTCAATCGACGGCGCGAGGAAAACGATAATTCCGAGGTCTATACCGACGAAAACAAGGGTAAGCGGCCGCGCTATTATCTCCAGAATTTCCACTACCAGTCAGGCGGCTGGATGACTGAGGACTCTGCGGCGCGCTACGACACGCAGGTCGAGGTGCTTTTTAACGGGTCAGCAAACATCATGCGGCGTCAGCTTCTACCGCCGATCATCGAACATGTCCGCGCTGGCAACCAGCGGACGATGAAACTCTTGGATGTGGCGTGCGGGACCGGTCGGTTCCTGCATGCGGTGAAGCAAGCGCTGCCGCGGCTCCGTGTGACGGGCGTCGACATGTCTGAGCCCTATGTGAAGGCCGCCCAGAAGCACCTCAAAAAATGGTCCTGGGTCGATTTTTTCATCGCCAATGGCGAGCAATTGCCATTTGAAGACAACAGCTTCGACGTCGTCTCATCGGTCTACATGTTCCACGAACTACCGCCAAAAGTGCGGCCCATCGTGTTTAGCGAGATGGCGCGGGTCGTGAAGCCGGGCGGGGTGATGGCGATCATGGACTCACTCCAACGGGGTGATATTCCGGCCTATGACGGGCTCCTCGAGACCTTCCCGGCGAATTTCCACGAGCCCTATTACATGGGCTATTTGGACGAAAAGTTCTCGAAGTTTGCTGAGAAATCCGGCGTCGAAACCGTGCTTGACATGCCGGTCTTTGTCTCCAAGGCAATGGTGTTTACAAAACCGGGTTGAACCTTAAGCGGTCGATAAACCTTTCCGTGTATTGTTGCTAATCAATCGCGGAAAGGTTGTGTTCATGCCGCTCTATTCTCTCTCCTATATCAGCCGTGCGCCGGAACTTCGCGGCGAACTCCGGAAGGAGTATCTCAAGAACATCGAAGCCAGTTCTCGTTCGCACAATTGCGAAACCGGAGTGTGCGGCGTCCTCGTCCATGTGGATGATTACTTTATTCAGGTGATGGAGGGATCACGCGGGCCGCTGAACGAAACGTACCATCGGATCATCAATGATGAGCGGCACCATGACATTCATCTCCTACGAGTTTATCCGATCGTGTCGCGTCAATTCACCACCAAAGACGTGACCACCTACCAGGTCTACAGCAAGGATCACCCTCTGTTTTTGCCCTATAAGGTCAGGCAGTGCTTTGATCCCTATCACCTGCCGCCGGATGGGACGCTTGACCTTCTCGATAAGCTGAGCAAGGTCTTTAAAACGCTTGGCGAGCGGGATCGAAAGAAAAGGGCAGCTTAATTATAAAGAGCTGACCGGTAGACCGGCCAGCCCTTCAATTCAGGTTAGTTGATAGCGCCGAAAAGCGTCTGATACATCACGGAATAGACTTCCGTTGAGTCCATCAAGGGCTCGATGAGGTCGGTGTTAAGCCCGGCGCCACGGACCAGAATTCCGCCTGCCACGTCGCTATAGCCGGTCCAGGCAATACCATAAAAATGGGTGTTGCCATTCTTATCGGGCGCCGTTTCGAACGCATCGCCAAATGCACCCTGGACGCCGTGGAGAATACCGCCGCCGCGGGTTGTGGCGTCAACCGCGCCCTCTTCTTGGCGATAGACCTGGAGGCCTGCCGCATCTGAATCAGCCGTCATGATGAGGAGCGTGTCGTCGCGACCATCCATGAAGTCGAGAACGGTCCCGACCGCTGCATCCGCGCGGCTGAGCGCTTCGAGCGTGCCGGCTGCGTTCATATTGTTGGCGATATTGTCGGTGCCTTCTTCCTCGATCACGGCGAAGAAGCCATCCTCATCGCGGCTCACGATCTGGAGCGCGACCTCGGTCATTTCGGCGAGTGTAGGGGCGTACTCCCAGTAGGTGGGCTTGCCTTCGAGGAGGTTTCGCTCGCGCTCCTGGTCGTTGAAGGTGTGGCTATGCGCGAAGACGCCGAGGAGCTTCTCTGTGTTAGTGACGTCGAGCGCCAACAATTCATCGCGGGTGTAGACGATTGTGTAGCCGAGTTCTTCAGCCTTCGCGATCAGGTTGAGATCGTCATCACGCTGACCGGGGCCGTGGCGACCGTCCGTGCCATCGGGTAGCAGAAAGCGCTCGCCACCAGCCATAATGACCTGCGCGCCCGATTCGATCACCTGCCGCGCGATGTCCGCTGCGTTACTGCGGCTTTCGTTTGACGCCACGAAAACAGCGGTACCCGGTTCAGCAATGTGTCCCGTCTGAACGAGCGCGACTGCTTTCCCAGCGGCCATGGCTTCCTCAGCGATAGACATCTCTTTTCCCGATGCCGCGGTGAGCTTTTCCTTGCCATTCATCCCAAAGCTATCGGCCAAAACCTTTACGCCGTAGGCATGCACGGTCGCGCCACCATGGGACGTGCCAGTCACCCGGTCGGCCATGTGGCCGGTATACACGCCGAGCGCTGGGAGCTTGTCCCAATTGAGTTCGCCATCTGGCCCGACGGTGTGCATGCGCGCGGCGAGCCAGTGGTTCACGCCTGTTCCGTCTGGATGAAGAAAGATGACGTTTCCGGTGTCTTGCGCGTGCGCCGTGCCAGAAACGGCTGAAAGAAGGAGGCAGGCCATCGCGCACCTGCGAATGAGTGTCCGCATTTCACTCTCCTGTTTGAATAGAGTGGTGTTGTCGTAAGCCAGCAATCAACGCCAGCTACGGCATGCGCTATCAGTCATGTGTGACGGTTCGACCGCGTTTCTGTGACGGCACCGCGAAGGCCTGTGTCTTTCGGTGACAGTCCGTGTGAGTTGCGGGCGAATGAAAGGCCGAGCTTACTCGACCTGGGTGACACGCCCATCGACCACGGGAACGGCGCTCCCAGTCTCGAACGAGCGCATGACTTGCGCTGCCATCAACTCCGCCGCGTTTTCCTCAATGAGGCTGGGCTTGCCCGCAAACATCGAGTAGCCATCGCCGCCATCGCCCATGAAGTCATTAGTGCCGAGGAGGTACGTCGCGGCTTCGTCCAGCGCTTCGCCGCCGACCATGATTTCGGAGACGCGTTGGCCAACGGGGAGCGTTGCGTCGAACGTAAACGTCATGCCTGAAATGTGCGGGAAGCGGCCTTCACCATCCTCAACGCCTGAGACGCCATGCTCGAGTGCTGCCCGAATGTCGGCCCCGGAGACGCGAATGACCACGGTTTTATTGCCAAATGGCAGTTCGGTCAGGATATCGCGCCGGGTGAGCACGGTGCCTTCGTCATAGGTCGTGTCGCCTCGGATGCCGCCGCCATTGGTGATCACGACTTGCGCGTCGGTTTCGATCCGCATCGCGTCGGCAGTCAAATTGCCAAATGCGCTCTCGGTTGAGCGCACCGTGGTGCGCCGCGTGTCGAGCATCACCGGCGTTGCGCCGATTTCAATGTCCAATTCAGCGGAAAGGAACGCTTCATATTCAGCCATCTCGGCTGCGATCTCGGCGTTTGGCTCCACGTCGACCGTGTTGATGACCTCAAATGCAGGCTGCCACTCGACTTTCGGTCCGCGGCGGCCCTCGACGGTCTCGATGTCGAGCGTCATGACGGTCACCATGCTCGCTTGGCTGAGGCTTTCGACCATGGCGACATTGCCATCATATTTGATGACGAGATCGTGGTCGTCGCCGGAGAGAAGCACGTCGATATCGCCTGCATCAAAGAGCGCATCGTCTTCATTGTTATCGGTGTGTGCGAGTGCGATCACGAGGTCAGCGCCGGCCTCCCGGAGTTTTTCCGACATTTCAGCCGCCACTTCGACCGGGTCAGAAAAGGTCACGTCGCCCGGCGTTGACTTCACCGCGGTTGTTGCTGTGGTTAGCCCGAAAATGCCCACCTGATGGTCGCCGACATCGACCATCATGCTTTCCGCTACGCCATCGACAAGCGTGCCGTCCGGCTCCAACGCATTGTTGGAAAGCATGGTGAAATTCGCCTCAGAGATGCGCGTGCGGAGGATGTCCGGGCCGAAATCAAATTCGTGATTTCCAAGCGCCATGACGTCGAGCCCGGCCTTGTTGAGGAGATCGATCATGTGCGCGCCCTCGTCAAAATTTGACAAGAGCGACGGCGAGATGCTGTCGCCAGCGCTGGTTGCGACCACCGTACCGCCGCGCGCGCGGACCTCGGATATCACGGTTGCAAGCCGGGCCACGCCGCCGGTGTCGCCAGTGCCTTCCATGCGGTCGATATCGTTGACGTGCACAATCGTCAGCCGGTCCTGTGCGAAGGCGGGGGCCGCGATCAAGACAGCGGCAGTGAAGGCGGCGGCGAGGCGCATGGCGAGGTCTCCTCTGTTAACGTTGGTTAACGCTAGCGTACCGCTTTCAGCTTGGGAAGCCGCCCCGTTGCCTGAATTTCGTGCCTCAGGGCGTTGCCGCCAGGACCTCGAGGCCTCTAACTCACGGGAAGGGACTTAGCTATCGACTGGAATGGTCTCGGCGATCGCGATGCCAAAGCCCGAAAGTCCTACATAATGCCGTGACTTTGAGGCGAGGAGGCGGATCGAGGAGACACCAAGGTCCTTCAAGATTTGCGCACCGAGACCGATCTCGCGCCACTCTTCTGATCGCGTCCGCGCGGATTCTGTGTCCTCGGTGGCTGGCGCTCCGCCGTCAGTCAGTTCGGGTTGAAGTGGCATGGCGGGGACGCCTGCACGACCATCGCGCAGATAGACGAGTACCCCGCGCCCTTCGCTCGCGATCTTGTCCATCGCTGCTTTCACCGATGCACCGCCTGCAAAAACGTCGGAGAGAACGTCTTCGCGATGGAGCCGGACCAGCACATTGTGCCCGTCGCCGATGTCACCCACGACAAGTGCGAGGTGCTGTGCGTCATCAAAGGGTGTGGAATAAGCGATCGCGTTCGCTTCACCGGCATTGGTGTGGGTCACGAAACTGTCGAGCCGCTCAACCAACCGCTCGCGCGCCTGGCGATAGCCGATGAGGTCCGCGATTGAGACGAGCTTCAGATCGTGCTCGGCGGCAAAGGCTGCGACCTGGTCGCCTCGCTTTACGGTCCCGTCATCGTTCACGAGTTCCGATAGGACGCCGACCTCGGGCAGGTTCGCAAGGCGGCACATATCAACGCAGGCTTCTGTATGGCCTGAGCGCATGAGAACGCCGCCATCGCGCGCAATCAACGGGAAAACGTGGCCTGGTTTGACGAAATCGGACGGTCCCGCATTGCCATTTGCGAGCGTGCGGACGGTATTGTTCCGCTCATCCGCGCTGATGCCCGTGGTCATGCCATGTTTGACGTCCACAGACACAGTGAACGCGGTCGCAAGCGGCGCATTATTCTGCGAGACCATGGGCGCGAGGTTGAGCCGGTCGGCAGTTTCCGCAGTCATTGGCGCGCAAACGATCCCGGACGTGTGTCGAATGACGAAGGCCATCTTTTCCGGCGTGCATTTCGAGGCCGCGACGAACAGATCGCCCTCGTTCTCGCGGTCATTGTCATCGGTAACGACGACGATCTCGCCATTTGCAAATGCCCGGATCGCATCCTGCACGCTGGTCCAGTCTTGGGGTCCGTTTGCCATTTTCTGTTCCTCATATTCGGAAGGCGTCTTGAAAAGCGCCCCTGGCTCGACGCCGACCGCGCGAGCAAATTTGCTGAGATAGTCTTCGCCCCAGCCGCGTTTATTGGTTTCGATCCGAGAGACGGTTCCTTTTGTCGTCCCGATCGTTTTTGCCAGATCGTCCTGCGTTAGACCCGCGTGCTGACGCCATTCGAGGAAGCGCGCGCGGAACTGTTCCGGACCAGTCATATCGGATTTATTGGATAAAGTTTCCAATTTGGCAACCATGAGGTTTGCTTTCGCCATTAAGCACGTTCCTGTGATGGCGGACACTAACGCGATCTTCACGGTGACTTATTATGCTGATGGTGGCAGGCTTCCATTGCGGAAAGAGAGAGGCCACCGACGTCGCGGGATTAGGCACCCGGCGACCGTTTTGTTTTGAGTTGGGGTTGGCTATGAACAGAGTAGATTTTCCGGGGGTATCCGGACACAAATTTCAATTGGATCGGCGCTCTTTCTTGCGAGGCGCGACGGCATTCGGGGCGATGGCGGCAGCCGGTCCTGCGTTTGCTGGGCAGACGGCATCTCTCCCGGCTTCAGTCGACGTGAAATCGGCGCCGGACGCGATCAAGGTGATCGTTTCCTTGTCGCAGCAGCGGCTCGAGGTCTACCGCGGCGCCAGTCTGATCACGTCAGAGCCGATTTCCTCCGGTCGTCGCGGACACACGACCCCAGCGGGGATTTTCTCTGTGCTTGAGAAGCGCAAGCGGCACTTTTCGAACCTCTATAACAACGCTCCAATGCCCTATATGCAGCGGCTGACCTGGTCGGGAATCGCGCTCCATGAAGGGCGTCTGCCTGGACATCCAGCGTCCCATGGCTGCATTCGTTTGCGCCGGGGCTTTGCGTCTGAGCTCTTCAAGATGACATCACGTGGCGCGCATGTCGTCGTCACCGATCACGCGCTCCAGGGCGCGCCAAGCGAGATTTCGCATCCTGCGTTGTTCCAGCCGCTTCCACCGCCAGGGCAGTCAGAAATGTTAATGTCGGATATGCGCGGCGCGTTCCCAGATAGTGGCGATGAAGCGGCAACCATTCAGCTTGCGAGCCTCGTTCAGCCCGCGCGGTTGATCGATGTTCGCGGCTCCGTCGTTGATCTGGCAGATGACGAATTTGAGCGCGCGCGCCTGGCCGCCGAAGAGAAGCGGTCCGACAAGCCTCTTCGCATCATCATCACCGGTCGGTCCGACCGCGAACGTTATCGGACGATCCAGACGATGCTGAATGAACTCGGCTTCGATGCCGGTGCAGTGGATGGGATTGTCGGTCGCCGCACACGGGCAGCGATCCGGGCTTTCGAATCGTCGAAAATGGACCCGCAGACCGGCGAAATCACCGAAACGCTGTTTCGGTCGCTTGCGGTTGAAACCGGGCGCCCCGAGGAGCCGAATGGCTACATGCATGTGCGCCAGAATATGAAACCGGTCCTAAAAGCGCCAATCGTGATCCGCGATCCCGACCAGCCGCTCGGCACGCACATGTTCGTTACGAGCGATTTCAATCGATTTGCCGGCACATCGCGGTGGCTGTCAGTCAACACGCATGAGATGTCTGGTGTCGATCCGATCGAAGTCGCGCCGCACATTCAGCGCATTATGAGTGCGATGATCACGCCCGGTTCGTCGATGATTGTCTCTGATCTCGGTATCAGCAATCGGACGACGCCGAAGGGCACCGATTTCATCGTGATTACGCGCTAAGCATCTTCTTTCGCCTGGCACGGTCGCGCCGTTGCCAGGCGAGGAAGCCGCGATAGCCCACTTCGGCCAACTGTCGGATTACGGGCACGCGGAAAATCCACCAGGCGTATTTGAAGCCCGGTAGCACGCGCCAGATGCGGGAGAACGCATCGACACCGATGTGCCATGCTCCGTCGCCGCCTGTTTCGCGAACATGGAATTTGCCGAGAAGCTCCTCACGGGTTTTGCCGGTCGGAAGGCCCGCATCATCGAGCGCTTCGATATCGACCCATCCGATAGCGCCGCTTTTGTCCATACGGCCATAAAGGTCGACTTCCCACACGCAGATGGGACAGCCTCCGTCATAAAAGACTTCGATTTCGGTTGGTAAAGTGTCTCGCATTTCTAAGTTACGCGAGCGTGCGCTGGTTAGATGAGCTTGATCTCCGATATCGCGACGTCGGCGTCCATTGCCCGGCCGACCGCGACGATGCCGAGGCGCACGAGCCTCGCTGTATCGAGGGTTTCGTCCAGCCGATAGGGCTCAAAATCAGCAAAGGGGAGGGTTACCACCGTCCACCGCGATGCGGCCTGGAATGACTGGCGGTAGCTTTGCCACGGGCGGTTCACATCCGGCGTCCGGAGGTGGACATTGTAGCTCTCATCATTGCCAATGACGGTCAGTTCAAGCGCTGTGAATGCGCTCGCGTTCAGCACCTCGCCCCGTGCGGCGAGGTCGGTCGCCATTTGGATGAAGCCGCCATTGTTCTCCAGGCTCACCGAGCCCGAAAGCCACAGTGCTTCACGACCGGCGAATGATTTCCTGGAAATCGTGCCGGTGGAGACACCGCCCATCACCGTGTCGGCCACATACTGCCAATTTCGCCCAAGGGCGTTTTCAGGATGCGGCCTGGAAAGATCGTCGATGATGAGCAATGGGCGGTTCCCCGAATGAGATTAGTCTAGCGGTGGAATACGGAGCTTTTGACCGGGATAGATCTTATCCGGGTCAGAAAGCATCGGCTTGTTTGCCTCGAAAATCGCATTGTATTTCGAGCCGTTGCCGTAGAACTTCGTCGCGATCGCCCAGAGACTGTCGCCCTTTTCGACCGTGTGGAATTGGCTCTCGGGCTCGGCAGCCTCGGTTTCTATCGCTTCCTCGACCTTGCCGATCCCCAAGACATTGCCTGCCGCGAGGATAATTTTTTCGCGGATATCTTGCGACTTGGCTTTGCCTTTGACCTTCACGGTATCGCCTTCGACGGCGACTTCCAGTCCTTCGGCGCTCAGGCCGTGCGATTCGATCTCTTTTTTGATCTCATCGGCTGCGGGTGCTGCCTCTGCTTCGCCGCCGAAGAGCTTCTTACCAGCGTCTTTGATGAAGTCGAACATGCCCATTTTCTGGATCTCCCCTGTTTCTCCGAAATTTCGTCTCCGTAAAATCTCGTAGCTGTGGCAGCCGAGGTGGTCAACGGATTGATTTCTTTGACTTTGAGCTCGGGTCAGCTCGCGCCCATATAGCGCCCGGGCTTGTGGTTCACGCCGAGGATCATATTGAAGACAGCGGCGCCCACGACCGACCAGAAAAGCTGCCACGGCGTAACGACGAACACCGAAGATAAGAGCACCACCGCGTCCATGCCGAGCTGGATATATCCGGCACGGAGGTTCTTGGTTGTTTGAAGCCAATTGACGAAAATGTTGAAGCCGCCCAGCCCCGCACCGTGGCGAAAAAGGGCCAGAAGTCCGAGCCCGATCATCGTGCCGCCGCAAATGCTCGCAACGGCCGGATGGACCGAAGTGATCTCGATATATCGCGGCAGGAGCGGCACAATTACTGACAGTCCGATGACCGCAGCGAAGGTTTTGATGATGTATTTCACGCCCAGGCTGCCGATCCCGAAAAAATAGAAGGGAACGTTGATCAGAAAGAAGAGGAGGCCGAACTCCCAGCCGGTGAAGTAGCTCGCAACGAGCGCAATGCCCGCGACGCCGCCGAGCACGATCCCAGAGATCTGGAAGAGGAGCACGCCGAACGAAACGAGGATCACACCGATAGTGATCGCGAAGACGTCCTCCACCAGCGTATGCTTGCTCTCCCGCGCAAGCGTGTTCGGATGGTGGCCAGTGACGGTGGGCTTTTGGGTCAACGGGGCGTCGCTTCTAGGTGTGAGCGCACTAATTTTGCCGAATTCAGGTCGATCGGAAAGCCCGATTATTACGCATGGCGTAGGAGATATCACGCAGTCTTGCGCGCCTCATGAAGAGCGTGCCGTTGCATGGGCGGTCGGATGAGGGCTACTGACGCGCACGAACCCGCAGCGCGCTCTCGAAGGCAGAGATGCGGGCAAGCAAATGAGGCCCTTCATCAGACTTTTTCTCCTCACCGCGCTCACGATGACGGCGTTTGCGGCCAATTCTATTCTCAACCGGCTCGCGCTTTTGGATGATGCGATCGGCCCGAGCGCATTTGCGACCATTCGCGTAGCAACGGGTGCAGCGGTGCTGGCTGCGATCCTCGTTCTGCGGAGCCGATCCCTGCCGCATATCCAGCGCCCTCATTGGGCAGGCGTCGCGGCGCTCACGGCTTATATGATCGGTTTTTCTTACGCCTATGTCTCAATGGATGCGGGGATCGGTGCGTTGATCCTGTTTGGCGGGGTGCAGGTGACGATGTTTGGCGGTGCCATCCTCGAAGGTCAAAGACCCACGCTCCAACGGTGGGGCGGCATGGCGCTTGCCATGGTCGGTCTCGCCATCCTCACACTCCCGACTGGCGCGTTTGAGATTTCATTGCGGGCGGTGGCGCTCATGGGATTGGCCGCTTTCGGATGGGGCGTCTATTCGCTCCTTGGCCGCGGCGCGACGGATCCGATCGCTGCGACCGGCTGGAATTTCATCTACTGCCTGCCGATCATCGTGCTCGCGCTGCTCGTTTTTCCAGATGAGGCGACTGTGACCGCAACTGGCGTACTGATCGCCATGATCGCGGGTGGGGTGACGTCGGCTCTCGGTTATGCGCTCTGGTATTCGCTGCTACCGAAACTTGGCGCCACGAATGGCGCACTCGCTCAGCTTTCAGCGCCAGCATTGGCTCTCGGTATGGGCGCGCTCTTTCTGGGCGAAACCATTACGCTAACCGCCATTCTGGCCACCGTTATGATCCTCGGCGGCATCGCGATCGGGCTGATGCCGCCGCTTCGGTCGAAGGCGAAGTAGGTAGAGTTTTCGCGGCCAGCGCTTAGCCGACTTATCCGTTTTGGCCGCGATGTCGTAGATAATGATCGGCGATGACGCAGGCGACCATCGCCTCGCCGACGGGCACGGCTCGGATACCAACGCAGGGGTCGTGTCGGCCTTTGGTCCGCACGTCAATGTCCTCGCCGGTTTTGGTGACAGACTGCCTATTCGTCAGGATCGAGGAGGTCGGTTTAACCGCAAAGCGCGCTACCACCGGCTCACCCGTCGAGATGCCGCCTAAAACCCCGCCCGCGTGGTTTGAAAGGAACTGCACCTGGTCGCCATCCATGCGCATTTCGTCGGCGTTTTCCTCGCCCGTGAGCGCGGCCGCGTCGAAACCATTGCCGATCTCGACGCCTTTGACGGCATTGATGGACATGAGGGCTGAGGCGATCTCCTGGTCGAGTTTGCCGTAGATCGGCGCGCCGAGCCCGGCGGGAACGCCCTCGGCGACGATTTCGATAACGGCCCCGACGGACGAGCCCGCTTTGCGAATCCCGTCGAGATAATCCGCCCACTTTTCAGCTGTCGGCTTATCAGGGCAAAAGAACGGATTGTTGTCGACTTCGTTCCAGTCCCAGGCGTCGCGATTGATGCGGTGCTCGCCCATCTGGACGAGCGCGCCGCGCACGTGCATCCCCGGCACGACTTTCCGAGCGATCGCGCCTGCCGCCACCCGAGCGGCGGTCTCCCGTGCCGATGAGCGCCCGCCGCCGCGATAATCGCGGATGCCGTATTTTAAATCGTAGGTGTAGTCCGCATGGCCGGGCCGGAACGTATCTTTGATCTCGCTGTAGTCCCTGGACCGTTGATCTGTGTTTTCGATCATTAGTGAGATCGGCGTGCCCGTCGTCTTCTGGACGCCATCCTCATCGACCATAACGCCGGAGAGAATTTTCACGAGGTCCGCTTCACGCCGCTGGGTCGTAAATTTCGATTGGCCCGGTTTGCGCTTTTCCATCCAGCCTTGGATGTCGGCTTCGCTCAGCGGGATGAGGGGCGGGCAACCATCGACCACGCAGCCGATCGCGGGGCCGTGACTTTCACCCCAGGTTGTGAAGCGAAACAGATGACCGAACGTATTATGGGACATGAAACTCTCAAATCTTCGACCCGGCAGGTGCTATCAGGCGTGGCGCGCGCGTCAACGGGGTTTGGGCGGCCAAGTGTCGGGTTGGAAGGCAGGGCATGCCCTCTGGTAGCGGCCTAAGGGGGCAGATTCTTCATCTGTTATTCGGCTCATTCGCGTCTCCAGGCATTCCGCGTAGAGGTCACTCGGCACGAAATCAAAATGTTGTCTGCGTCTTCCGTCCGGATAGGTCGAGAACAGCATGAAGATGCCCAAAAACTGGTCGGTATTGAGCACATCCGGCAATTCGTACCTGTCGCATTCGCCGGGGCTTTCCAAAGTTGCGAGATCGACCCGGTGAGAGTCCGAAACCTCAATCACGGCAAGGCAACGCGTCCCGTCGAAGTAAAGAGCAATATGATCAGCTCCACCCCAGTCTTGACGAAGAGCGATATCGAGAGACCGGCCGTCGTCCCGAACCAAAAGCCTGCGATCGTATTCGGATTTGCCGAGTGGACTGGAGACATTTAATTCGACCTCCACTCTCGTATTTCGCTCAGGAATATTTGCAATCGCTCGATGGTCGGGAACCATCTTGGACGCGATGCCCAAACCAAGCGATATCGCGGCGAGGCCGATGCCTGAGATGATCGGCGCGACCAATGCGAAGAATACGACAGCGTTTTTGGTGCCTGTCACGCGTCGATCAACGAGAACTAAGGCCATGATGACGGAAAAGTACGCCGCGCAAATGACGAGCAATACAGACTTCTCATTGCCCGTTGAGCCGGACGCGAGGATGGCCAAAAAACCGAGGATCGCGACGGCAAAACCTACAGTCAAAAGATGGCCGCTGCGGGTCCAGTATATCCACATTGGCCACTTTAACCCGGCGTCCTTGTAGAGCAGCCAATCCGGAATTCGCTTGAGCCAGTCCATGTCAACCATCATACAAGTCTGATGGTTGAGCCCCAAGATCGTAAAGAATCCGGCAAAGACGCGCCAGACATCGTCATTTTGCCGCCCGTGCTGGACGCATTGGCGATCGCCGCGGCGGTTGGGCTTGAATGGCTCATCCCGCTGCCCATCCTGCCTGAGCGCTTTACGGCGTGGTCGGTGGCGGTTGGTGTGATCATCCTCGCGGTGGGCGGCGGGCTCGCGCTCTGGGGAATTCTTAGTTTTTTGCGCGCTAAAACCAACATTCTGCCCACCCAGCCGAGCCTTGTGATCGTGGAGACTGGCCCATTCCGGTTTACCCGTAATCCCATGTATATCGGCGTCACTGGATTTCTCATCGCGCTCGGCTTCATCTTCTCGTTGGACTGGGCCTTAATCCTTGCTCCAATTGTTTTTGGTATCCTTCATTTTGGCGTCGTTCTTCGCGAAGAAACATATCTGGCGGAAAAGTTCGGCGCGCCCTATGTCGCCTATCTTGAGCGAACGAGGCGGTGGATATGAAAGACGTCGAACCCGAGTTGGATACGGCATCAATGGTACGCCTGAACGATCAACCGGATTGGGTGTATCTGCTTCGCGAGTTTTACGAGATCTATCGCTATCTCTCAGCGGGTGGGTCCGCGAAGATTCGCTCGCACCAAAAGGCCGTCCGCGAGGCGATTAGCCGGGTGATGGCGTGCAACGCCGAAATCGTGCCTGGATCGGGGATAACGAAGCCGGTCACTGCGCATTTGCGGCGTGCATTTTCGGAAGGGAAACTCGAACGCCACGCGAACATCGTGCGGGCTATTGAGGCCGTCAGCGACGTGATTGATTGGCAGTACGGCTATGAAAAAGTGCCGCGCGCGCTGAAGGACAAATACGCTTACGCCGAACTCTGCGGCCCGTCCGGTCCGGTTGTGACTGATCAGGTCATTCTCGGGCTCGTTCTCTTCGCGCCGAAGTGTACCTATCCGCAACACGCGCATGACGGCATCACCGAAAGTTACGTTTGCTTGTCCGGCAACGTTTCGGAGAACCATCAGGGTGTCTATGCGCCGGGATCCTTGATCTTTAACCCGCCAAACCAGCCGCATCGCATCACTGTGTCGGACCGTGAGCCTTCGCTTCTCGCGTATGCCTGGATCGGAACGCCTGAAAAACTTGCGCACCAAAAGATGGTGTTTTCGCGGAAGTAGGGCGTACGACGGGCAAGATACTCAAGCAGCGGTGGACTGCACGATTATGTCAGCCCCTTTTGTTCCGACCGGAATCGACCACATCGTGATCTGGGTCGGCAATCTGGAGGAGGCGCGCCATTGGTACACTGACGTGCTCGGCTGCCGCGCGGGCTTTGAATACCCCGAAATTGCCATGACCCATGTTTGGTATGGCCCCGTCCTTCTGGGGCTTTGGGATGCGAGTGACGAGAAATCGGCCTATGCGGCTCCAGCTGTCGGGACGGGCGAGAACGTCCATCACATCGCGCTCGCCTGGCAGGGCGCGACCGAGGCCAATGTCCGTTCTCATCTTGCTGCGCACGGTGTCGAGATCTCAAAAGAACTCCGGCAAGTCGGGAGCCGCGGATATGGCCTGGCGCTCTACTTCAAGGACCCTTGGGGCAATCTGATTGAACTGAAGGGGCCGCCAGAGGTCGTCTGACAAGGCCGTTCAGGACGATAAATAGCGACCAAAAATGTCTCGCGCGAAGCTCTCATCCATCTGTTTCGAGGACACGAGCGGCCACTCTCCTGCTTGATCAAGAGAGACGAGACGCGGAAAATTCTGTCGGAATGCGACTGGGATATGCGTGTAGCCAAGGTGGTAGATCACTGCCGTGCGATGCTTGCCCCCGCGAACAAAGAACCGTGCTTTCGACCCAGACCCAAGAACATATCCGCGGATGTCGTCATATTGATCGGGCTTAAATCCCCGCTTTTCAATTGACGCTGCAGCACGTTGAAGCCGCGTCATCTCAAGGTCGATTTTCTGCGGGGTTGCTGGCCCGTAGAAGGAGACGCCGTGCTCGGGCCCGAGACCGCTTTCGCCCGGCGGTGGCAAGCGTTTGTTTCTCGCATACCACGGTAGTTCCCACGGCGGCAGGTCATGGCCGAGCCGTTTGTCACCGACAAAACCGTAATATTCGGCGATCGTCTGCGGCTGATAAGATTTGTAAAAGGCCTCCAGAGCAGGCCGACCTTTCGACAATGCGGCGACGAACGGGTGCTCATCGCCGTAGTCAAACCCACCCTGCATAACGAGCAGTTTGACGGGAACGTTCAGTCTCAGTTCCTCAGGCCCGATCCAGTAAGACCAGGGTATCAAGTCGCCTTCTTCATTGATGTCGACTTCAAAAACCGAGGTTATCTTGCGCTTACGTCGTGCAAACATTTGAGTGTCGTTTCAACGCGTTGACAGGGTCCAAGGCTTCAGACTCGGATCAACCGCTACCTTACTCCCGTTCTACGGCGTTCGCGAACTCGGCCATGGAGTTGAAGCGGAAATCGACGTCGGGTGTTTCGCCCGGGTTCATCGTCGCCCCGAAGCCCTGATCTGCGTGCCGGCGGTAGACCCAGCATTTTGCAAGGCCGTGCCGCGTGGCTGGCACGTGGTCGTGAAACAGGCTCTCTGCGGTGTGAAGGATTTGTCCCTTTTCGATGCCGCGATGGGCGAGCTTCTCGATCATGTAGTCGAAGTTTCGATCTGACGGCTTGTAGGAGCCGACGTCTTCGGCGGTGAAGACCGCATCGAACTCGACACCGAGCTTCTCATTGCTGGCGGCAAAGCTCTGATTGTCGACATTGGACAGGATCACGAGTTTGAAGTGTGCCTTAAGTCTGGCGAGTGCCTCGGCGCTGTCGGGAAAGGCGGGCCAGTTCTTCACCGAATGACCATATGCCTCGCACTCGGCGGGCGAAACATTGATCCCCCACTCTTCCGCTAGGCGCTTGTAAACGATGGGCAAAAGCTCGGAATATCTCTTCGACGGGGTCCACGCTTGCTGTTCTGATTCGTGGCGCGCATGCGCTTCTAGAATTGCGTCTCGCGAAAGCGGATCTTTCAGGCGCGCCGTGAGGGGTTCGAGACCCGTGGTAATACCGGTTTCCCAGTCGATCAGCGTCCCATAGCAATCAAAAGTGAGCGTAGTAAAATCGTTCAGCCGCATCGTTCAGGTCCGTTTGAGAAAGAGGATCTGTGTATCGCCGTAGACGCGCCGATCCAACTCTTCAAAAAATTCGAGCGGTTCAATATCCGCACGCGTGCTTTCTTCAATCATCGAAATCGCGCCAGAATTCAACCAGCCGCCATCAATTGCAGATCGGAGCGCCCGTTCGCCGAGACCCTTGCCATAGGGCGGATCGCAGAAGACGAGGTCGAAGGCCGGAAACGAAGGCCGCATCCCGAGCGATGTCGCATCGCGGCGAAAGACACGGGTTTTCCCGGTCTCGCCCAGCGCTTCAGTGTTCCGGCGGAGCAGGCCGCGCGCTTCGGTGCCATTGTCGACGAAAAGCGCAAACGCTGCGCCGCGCGAAAGCGCCTCGAGACCAAGTGCGCCTGAGCCTGCAAAGAGGTCCAAGACGCGAGCGCCATCGAGCTCTAACCCTATGCCGTGCTCCAGCACGTTGAAGATCGCTTCGCGTGATCGGTCGCTCGTTGGGCGGATCGCGTTCGATTTTGGCGTCGCGAGCGCCTTGCCTTTATGGCGACCGGCGACGATGCGCATGTTTTGGTTTTTTACGGGGCGGCCGGGGAGCGCCGTTTGGTTTCTCGGCTGTTCCTGACGCGTGATTGCGCTTTGGAAAGAACGCCGCAGATTGCTCAATCAGTGATTTGCCAAGCTGTTCTCTCAGAACATGGGACTTCACTTCTTTGACTGTCCCGGATGGCAGATCGCCCAACTGAAACGGCCCATAGGAGAGCCGAATCAGCCGCGAAACCTCCAGCCCGAGCGCATTCAAAAGGACTTTGATTTCGCGGTTTTTGCCCTCCTGAAGGGCAAGCGTCATCCAGAGATTTTGTGGCCCGCCACCACTTTCGCCCCGATCCACGGTCGCCTGAACCGGTCCGTAACGCACGCCTTCGACCGTCATGCCCTTTGCTAATTGTTCGAGCGCATCGCCCGGCATCCGCCCGAAGGCGCGCACCTTATAACGCCGGGTCCAACCGGTGGCGGGAAGTTCAAGCGTACGCGCGAGGCCGCCATCATTGGTGAGGAGAAGGAGGCCCTCAGTGTTGATGTCGAGGCGACCGACCGACACAAGCCTTGGTAGTTCGGCAGGCAGCTTCTGAAAGACCGTATCGCGACCTTTCTCATCGCGCGCTGACGTCACGAGCCCGCGCGGCTTATGATAGAGCCAAAGGCGCGTCGGCTCTTTGGCGGGGAGGGGGTGGCCATCGACTTTGATCGCATCGTCGGCAGTCACAGTGTGAGCTGGCGTCTCCAAAACGCGCCCATTCACCGACACGCGACCGTCTGCGATCCATCGCTCCGCATCTCGCCTGGAGCACAGTCCGGCCCGTGCCATCACTTTGGCGATGCGTTCGCCGGATTTCTCTGCGGTTTTTTGTGACGTGGTCATGTGCGCTGCCGTACAAGATTGCGCGATGACGGACAATCTATTCATGCAGCAGGCGTTAGGCCTCGCCCGGAAGGCCGCTACGGCGAACGAGGTACCAGTCGGCGCGGTTGTCGTTCGTGATGGCGCCGTCTTGGCGACCGGGCATAATCTGACGGTGGCCACTCATGATCCGACCGCGCACGCGGAGATCGTTGCGATCCGAGCGGCCTGTAAAGCGCTCGGCACGGACCGCCTGCCGGGTTGCGATCTCTACGTGACGCTTGAACCCTGTGCCATGTGCGCGGGAGCGATCTCTTTCGCGCGCATCAGGCGGCTCTATTTTGGAGCGGCTGATCCAAAAGGCGGGGCAGTTGAACACGGCGCTCGGTTTTTTCATCAGCCAACGTGCCACCATTCGCCTGAAATCTATGGCGGGATCGGCGAGATCGAGGCCGCGCGCTTGCTCACTGAATTCTTCGCGGCACGCCGGTAGGCCTTCAAACTATGCTGGTGCTCGTTGGTCTCTTCTTCGGCGCGTTTCTGGCCGCGACCGTGTTGCCGTTTTCGTCGGAGGTCATGCTCGCCTCCGCCGTTCGCGCGGGCGAAATACCGGTTTGGCTTCTGGTTACGGTCGCGGCGGTTGGAAACATTTTGGGCGCTGTCGTAAACTGGGTTCTCGGCCGCTTTCTCCTTCGATTTCGGGAGCGTCGCTGGTTTCCGTTCTCGCCTGATCAACTCGAAAAAGCATCTGACCGGTTCCGTCGCTTCGGCGTCTGGTCGCTTCTCTTGTCCTGGGTGCCGATTATTGGTGACCCGCTGACGTTTGCGGCAGGCGTTTTAAATGTCCGCTTTGCCTTGTTCTTGGTCCTGGTCGCGATCGGCAAAACCGCGCGCTACGTGGCTGTTGGCCTTGCCTTTTGAAGCTCGGCCGGACCCTTTGCCCAAGCCGAAAGTGCGGTGTCCAATTCGCGCCGCAACGCGTCCTTTGAGGCGTCCGCGCTTTTGAAAATCGCCATCACCTTGAAGAAATCGAGTACGCGGAAAATGTCGATATTGGGCCGGATCAGTATGTCGGCGGGCGCCTGTTTGAGTTTTTCCGACGCGATCGACTGCATCAAAAGCTGGGTCGCGCCGAAGATCGACTCGGTGTTGTTGGGGATCGTCGGTGGCGCGCCCTTTGGCCCGCCGACCACGTCCACCGCGATCACGATATCGGCGTGTGGCCGTGCTTGATCAATGGGAAGCGGGTTAACCGCGCCGCCATCAATCAGCACACGGTCTTCGCGCAGAACAGGCTTGAACAGAACTGGGATCGCAATGGAGCCGGAGATTGCCGAGCGCACATTGCCGGTTTTGATGACCGCCTCCGACCAGCCGTAATAATCGCACGCAACGATGGTGAGCGGGATGCCTAGACCGTCAAATGTCTCGGGGATTGTATCGGGTAGGAAAAGCTCGGTGATCGGCTCCGCGTCAAACTGCGTGAGCGTGATGCCGCCCTGAAAAAGGTCGGTGAATTTCTTCGGGCGGAGGGTCCAAAGCTTTTGGATGACCGTCGTCCGGTCAGAAAAAAGCGTTGCCGCGTATTCGCGCATCTCCTTGCCGGTCATGCCAGCGGCGTAGCCGGCACCAATGAACGCGCCAATCGAGCAGCCGGCAATGATCGACGGTATGATGTCGAATTCGTCGAGCACTTCGATCATGGGGATGTGCGCGAGGCCTCGAGCGCCGCCTCCGCCAAGCGCTATGCCGATCCTGGGTGAGGTCATCGCGTGGCGCCAGCGCGCTCGGCAAAGCTCCAGGCTGTCTCAGCAATGGGGGCGACCTGGCTTTCGATCATCTCAGCGTTCTCGTTCGCTGCGGTACCGTCGCGCACACGGCCAACAATGCCTTGGAAGATCGCCGCAAGCCGGAAGAAATTGTAGGCCATGTAGACATCCAGGTTTGCAATGCCACTCCGCCCCGTTCGTTCACAATACGCGCTCACATAGGTGTCGAGCGTCGGGATCGAAAGGGCATCAAGGTCGCAACCTTTCAGCGATCCAACACCAGAGCCGTCTTCAGAGATCGGCATCACCCATTGCATGCAATGATAGGTGAAGTCGGCGAGCGGATCGCCGAGCGTGGAGAGTTCCCAGTCGACGACTGCAAGGATCTCGGGGCGGTCGCGGTGCAGGATCATATTGTCCAATCGATAATCACCGTGAACGATGGATATCCCATCGCTCTGAGGCGCGACCGTCGGCAGCCACTCCATCAGTCGGTTCATGGCATTGATGTCCGAGGTTTCAGACGCGCGGTATTGCTTTGACCATCGTCCGATCTGCCGAGCGACATAGCCTTCGGCGCGACCGAAATCCTCAAGGCCAAGCGCCTTTGGATCGAGCCCGTGAAGTGTCGCAAGTGCGGCGTTCATCGCGTCATAGATCGCGGCTCGATTTTCAACCGTTTCGCCCGGGCAGTGCGGCTCCCAAATGACGCGACCGTCGAGATGTTCCATGACATAGAACATGCTTCCAATCACCGTCAGATCCTCGCAGAGCGCGTAGACCCGCGGCACCGGAAATGGCGTATCGGCAAGCGCGCGCATGACGCGATATTCGCGGTCGACGGCATGCGCGGACGGCAGAAGGTCGCCGGGTGGCTTGCGGCGGAGAACGTAGCGACCGGATGCGGCTTCGATCAGAAATGTCGGGTTCGATTGCCCGCCTTTGAACTGCGAAACGCTGCACGGTCCTTGGAAGCCATCGACGGCTTCTTTGAGGTATGTTGTCAGCCTTTCGACACTGAACGCGACACCTTCGGAGACGGGGCGTGTTCCAGAGAAGGCCGCTTGGCGATCGAGCTTTGCCATATCAATCAGATCGATCGACGGCGCGCCAACCTATGTCGCGTCGACAGAAGCCGCCGTCCCAGGCGATCTGGTCGACCGCTTTGTAGGCTCGTCTCTGGGCATCCTCGATCGTGTGACCAAGCGCCGTGACTCCCAAAACACGCCCGCCACTGCTCACCAAAGCACCGTCTTTCACCTCGGTGCCCGCGTGAAAAACTGTTACCGCGCTGGAATCGAGATGATCGGTGGATGGCAGGGGCACGCCCTTTTCGTAGCTGCCGGGGTACCCCTTGCTCGCGACAACCACGGTCAGGGCGGATTGCTCTTGCAGCCGGACGTCGGCTGCTCGGAGTTTGCCCTCAGCGACCGACTTCAAGACCGGAACGATATCTTGATCGAGACGCATCATGAGGGCTTGGCACTCGGGGTCTCCGAAACGGACATTATATTCTATCAACATCGGACCGGTCTCAGTCAGCATGAGCCCAGCGTAGAGCACGCCCTTGAAGGGTGTGTCGCGCTCGCGCATCGCATCCAGTGTTGGCGCAATGATTTCATCCATGACCTGGGTTTTGAGGGCGTTCGTCAAAATCGGTGCTGGAGAATAGGCCCCCATGCCGCCCGTGTTAGGCCCTTTGTCGCCATCATGGGCGCGCTTGTGGTCTTGAGCAGAGCCGAAATAGACGGTCTCTGTTCCGTCTGTCAGTACGAAGACTGAGACTTCCTCGCCGACCAAAAAATCCTCGGCAACGACTTTAGCGCCGTCGCCATCATAGAGGCCGCTGAAAAGGTCATCGATTGCTTCCTCTGCCTCGGCGAGCGTCTCGGCGATTACAACGCCTTTCCCCGCCGCGAGGCCATCCGCCTTCAGAACGACAGGGAAATCGCCGCTCGCGAGGCGTTCTTTCGCGAAGGCCGCTTCATCATAGGTTGCATAAGCTGCGGTCGGGATGTTTTTCTGAGCGCAGAGCGCCTTCGTAAAGTCCTTAGACGTTTCCAATTGAGCCGCCGCCTTGCTCGGCCCAAAAACAAGAATACCTGATGCCTCAAGACTATCGGCGATCCCCTCCGCCAATGGCGCCTCCGGTCCAACGACAACGAGGTCGATGGCTTTTTGAGCACAAAACATGGAAACGGCCCGGTGGTCGCTGATGTTTAAATCCGTCCTCTCCGCGACGGACGCCATACCCGCGTTTCCAGGCGCGACGTAGAGCGTGTCGACCAGCGGAGATTTTGATATGGCCCAGGCGAGGGCGTGTTCTCGGCCGCCCGATCCGATTAGGAGGAGGTTCATCTCACTCGTTCTTGCTTGTGGGTGTCGGCCCGACAAGGGTCGACGACCATGTTGAGAGCGCTGTACCATTAACACAGGATGATCACAAACACTTCAAACGTTGCCGAATACACGGTCTCAGAAGTCTCGCAGGCGGTTAAACGCTCGATCGAGGACACTTTTTCTTTCGTTCGCGTTCGCGGCGAACTGGGGCGGGTATCGCGACCCGGGTCGGGGCATATCTACCTTGATTTGAAGGATGATCGCGCGGTCCTGTCCGGGGTGATCTGGAAAGGAAATGCCGCCCGCATGCAGATCGAGCCCGAGCAGGGGCTTGAGGTCATCGCGACAGGGCGTCTGACCACGTTTCCCGGCCAATCCCGATATCAGATCGTTATAGAGACGCTTGAGCCTGCCGGTCTCGGCGCGCTCATGGCGTTGCTTGAAGAGCGGAAGAAGAAGCTCGGCGCCGAGGGTCTATTCGACCCAGACCGCAAACAACTGATTCCGTATTTGCCGCGCGTCATTGGCGTTGTGACGTCGCCGACGGGGGCCGTGATCCGGGACATTATGCACCGGCTAAACGACCGCTTTCCGACGCATGTTCTGGTTTGGCCGGTGCGGGTGCAGGGGGATCAAAGTGCAGATGAGGTGACTGCGGCGATCCGAGGGTTCAATGCGCTCGATCCCGACGGGGACATTCCAAGGCCCGATCTTTTGATTGTCGCGCGGGGTGGCGGAAGCCTTGAAGATCTGTGGTCCTTCAATGAGGAGCGTGTGGTGCGCGCCGCCGCAGAAAGCGATATTCCGTTGATTTCTGCAATTGGTCACGAAACCGATTGGACGCTTTTGGATTTCGTCGCGGATGAACGCGCGCCGACCCCAACCGCGGCTGCTGAGCGGGCAGTACCGGTGCGGGCGGATTTGATCGCTGCCCTCAACGATAATGGCGCGCGCCTCAGAACGAGCGCGTTTCGCCTCATCGAGGCCCGTCGTGCAGCGCTTCGATCGGCTGAGCGAGGTTTGCCACGGCTTCAGGACCTCGTAGCCTTGCCGCGTCAGGCGCTCGATTACGCGAGCGCTAGCCTTTTACGGGCCCTCTCAGCCGGCGTCACGCGGCGTCGGATGACGTTTAACGCGTCGCGGGACCGCCTTGGCCCGCAAGTCCTTCGGATGCCGATCCAGACCCGGAGATCTGCGCTGAGTGTGGCGATAGAACGGCTCGGCAACAGTCTTTCGGGCCGTGCACGACTGGCGAAAGATCGCCTCTTAGAATCGGGCAACCGTCTGAAACTTGCCTCGCCGGCTTCGAAGCTGCGTCTCTCTGGATCGTCGCTTCAAGCTGTCTCCGACCGCCTCCACCCGGCGATCAGCAACCGCATGAAGCGGCAGGAGCAGCTGTTGCAGTCACGCGCAGCGCTTCTCGATGCCTACTCCCATCAAGGCGTTTTGCAACGCGGCTTCGCGCTTGTCAGAGACCGGGACGGAAAGCTCGTGCGAACCGTGGGTGCGGCCAAAACGGCTGAGACCGTGTCGCTTACGTTCTCCGACGGCACGGTTGATGCCGCTATCGGTAAGGCGGAAGCGCCGCGGGCGAAGCGAGCAAAAAAAGCCACCAAACAGGGTTCGCTGTTCGAAGAGACGTAAGGGCTCCCACCTCCGGTTTTTAACGAAGGGACAATGGTCCGGGTGGCCGGAGCGAGCGGATGGGGCTAGCGTTTCGGTCGATTTCACGATAGGTGGAGCCAACGCGTTCTCATGGTGATGCGATGAACAGGTTCCAGTCTGGGTTGCGACCCGCCAAGGAAGCCAAGCTCGACTACCTCCCGGCCGACTATCACGTCGTGTCGCCGGGTTCCTATGTGCGCTGCGCTGTGACCGGAGTGCCGATCCCACTTGATGAGCTGAAATATTGGTCGGTCGAGCTTCAAGAAGCTTACGTCAACCCGGACGCCGTGGTTAAACGGCTCAACGAACTCGGTCGCGTTTAAGCGCCTCATTTGTAACAATCCGGTCAAGGATGAAACGCGTCACCGCTTGCGGGCGTTCAAACTCGGCCTCGAGTTCGAGTGTGTAAAGCTTCTCTCTGAACCCGGTTGGGAGCGGCATGCCACCCAAACGGACGGCGTCTTTCGCTGTTGTAATGAGCGCGAGGCCATCTTTTTCGGCGCTGGCCTCAAGTTTTTTCAAGTCGTTTGGCGAGAACCGATGGTGATCTGGAAACGCGGTCTTTTTCGCGACGCGATATCCGTCGCGACTGAGTTGGTCGAAAAATTTATCCGGTCGGCCAATTCCACAAAAGGCATGAAATGTCCGAGCGTCACCGTCTTGGCCATCGAACTTAAGCAGTTTTGTCGTCGGCCGTGCATAGAACGCAGGGGTGTCATCATTGCCGACTTTACTGCCATCGCCATTGATCGCACCGTAGCTCACAATGCAGTCGATCGTTTCCATCTGATCTGACACGGGCGCACGGAGAGGACCCGCAGGAACGCACCTGCCATTCCCAACACCGACATCCGAATCAACGACGGCAATCGCAATCGTCTTGGCAAGGCCCGGCGATTGGAGGCCGTCATCCATGATAACGACGTCCGGTTTTTCCTCAAGTGACGCTATGAGGCTCAACGCGTCCACACGTTTGCGTGCGACAATCGTTGGTGCGGATGCCGCGAGAAGCAGCGGTTCGTCGCCGATATCCGCCGCTGTGTGAGCTTGATGGTCGACGAGAACAGGCCCTTTTTCATGTCCGCCATGCCCGCGCGACAGGAAAACAACACGCCGATCATGCGCTTTGAGCAGCTTTTCAATGGCGAGAGCGATCGGCGTTTTGCCAGCCCCGCCAGCAGTCAGATTGCCGACGCAGATCACAGGCACCGGCGCTGTGGCGATCGGCGGCTTTCGCATGCGCATCGCGGTTGCGGCGCCGTAGATGGAGCCGAACGGCGAGAGGGTAGAGCCCAACGCGCGCTGAACGATCGACGGACGAGACACGTACCAAAAGCCGGGCGTCTTCAAGCATCAGCCCCGTGATAGAGCGGCATGAGTTCGGTAAGCGTGCGCTCCGTTGCGCCAGTCAGCGCCATGGCGGCGTTCCATGCGCTTTCTGCTAGTGTCTCAGCGGCTTCCGGGTCTCTCAAAAGCGTGGCGCAGGCATCTGCGATCTCGTTCGATCCGCCAATCGTGATCACACCGTTCGCCGCCTTGAGTTGCCCGATGACGTCGTCGAAATAGTGTGTCGAAGGCCCGTGAATAAGCGGCACTTTCGCGAAAGCAGCTTCGATCGGGTTTTGGGCACCGCCGCCGTTGAAGCTTTTTCCCAGTATGGCAATGTCCGCGAGCGCGAGTGCAATCGGCATCTCGCCCACCGTGTCAAAAAGCCAGACGTCGCTTTCTTGGGTTGGCTGCTCGCCTTTCGAACGCGTTGAGACGTTCAGTCCGAGTTTTTCTGCTTCCTCTTTGACCATCAGCCCTCGCTCCGGGTGGCGCGGGACTGAGACACATAAGAGGCCAGGAAACTCATCTTTAAGTGACTGATAGGCCTGAAAGATCGCCGCTTCTTCACCCGGGTGCGTGCTCATACCGAGCAAGATCTTACGGTCCTTTGCCGCCTCGTATTCTGCGTCCGAAGGCGAGAGCCTCTCTCCTGAACGTGCGGCATCATATTTGAGATTGCCCGCAGCTTTGGCGTTCTGGGCGCCCACTCGGGTAAGCCGCATTGTGTCTTGATCGGATTGTGCGACGACGGTGTCGAACTGGCTGAAAAGAGCGCTTGAGGCTTCGCTAAAGCGCTGCCATCGGCGCGCCGATCGATCGGAAAGGCGGGCGTTCACCAGCGCCATTGGAATGCCCCGCTCTTTGACCGCTCGGATCGTGTTTGGCCAAATCTCCGATTCTGCAAAGACAACCATTCGCGGGCGCCAATGGTTCAAAAACCTCTCGATTGCCGCTGGCGCATCGAGGGGCGCGAATTGGTGAAATGTGCCTTCCTGCAAGCGATTCGCGAGGATAGACGCGCTTGTCACGGTTCCGCTTGTCAGCAGAATCGAAGCGCCGGTCTCAGTGCGGAGGCGCGCAACCAGCGGCAGAAGCGCAAGCGTTTCGCCAATGCTCGCCCCGTGCATCCAGATCAGATCGCCATCAGGCCGCTCGCGGGACGCATGCCCGAGCTTTTCGTTCAGTCGCGTCGGGTCTTCTTTTCCTCGGGCGAGCCTGCGTTTCAAAAACAAGGGAAGGAATGGTGTGGCTGCGCGCGCCGCGACCTCATAGGTGGCCCACAGAAAAGGCGTACGTTGTTCTCGGCCAAGGCCCGAATCAAGGCCCGGATTAAGGCTTGGGGTGTCGACCATGGACAATGTCATAGGCATGCTCGGTTGCCGTGTCGAGACCGGCCTTTACACGCTCCTGGTAACCCGGCAACTCGTCAGAACCGAGGTCCGAGGGCACCTCAATCACTTCTCCCGCTGTCATGGCCATCCGCGAGAACGGTAAGTTTAGCGCAGCCTTATCCCAGGAATTCATAGTGATGTATCGAGAGGTGGCGACGGCGAACGGGATGATTGGCCGCCCGGAGAGGCGCGCGAGCGTTACGATCCCCGCGCCTGCTATACGGGCCGGTCCCTTGGGTACGTCTGCCGTAAGCGCGACGGTCGCATTGTCATCGAGCGCGCGGACCATCTCGCGGAGGGCCGCAACTGAGCCTTTTTTGTGCATCTTCTTTGCGCGCGTCGCGCCCGATCCGCGGATCAAGCCGAGCCCCAGTTTTTGCGCGGCGATCGCGTTGATTTCCCCATCGCCATGACGCGATATCAAGACGCGGACATCTTCATCCCCTCGCCGGAGGAAGGGGGTCAGGAAATGCTGGCCGTGCCACATCGCCACGATAAACGGCCAGTGCGGCATGACCCGCTCATACATGTCATCGGGCGCAATGGTGAGCTTACTGGTCGCGCGGACAAGCTTAAGGTAGCCAGCGAGACCGGCGCCGAGTGCGCGATATGTGGCCTGAGAACGCAAAACTGAAGCGGCCATAGCGTGATGCGACGCCCCGTCTATTCAGGCTCAAGGAGCCGGTGCATATGGACGACGAAGTAGCGCATATGCGCATTGTCGACTGACCGTTGCGCCGCCGATTTCCAGGCATCATACGCTTTTTCGTAGTTCGGATAGATGCCGACGATATCGAGCGCCTCAAGATCACGAAAGGTGATATTGCTCACATCGTCCAATTCGCCCCCGAAGACGAGGTGAAGCAGTTGTTCTTTTTGTCCGCCGCTCACGTTTCTGCGCTCTCGATCTCAAAGTGGTTTTGGGCCGCTGCATGCAAAACTGGGTTTGCAGCAATGACCGTCTCATGGCGACTATTCTCACCGATCTTCATCATTTGACCGGCGATATCCGTCACATGGCCTCCTGCTTGGTGCACCAAAAGCAGACCGGCAGCAATATCCCAGTCAGATTTCCCTGAGAGTGAAATCGTGGCGTCGCAATGTCCACTCGCAACCAGACAGAGGCGATAGGCCATGGACGTCGCGCCTATAAAGACCGGTTTCGGCTTCAAGTTTGAGATGAAGGATGCCCGAGAGTAGACACCTTCGCCGCCTGCCAGTGTCGCGCCTGCAAGCGCCGAATGGTTGGAAACCTCAACTGGCGTTCCGTTTAGCGTCGTCTTTGCGTCAAGGCTCGCTGCGTACATTTCGTTGCGAGTAGGATTGTAAACCACGCCAGCGATCGGGCGATGATCCTCAATGATCGCGAGCGAAACCGTCCACGTGTCGCGCCCGGCAATGTAAGCGCGGGTGCCGTCGATCGGGTCGATGACAAAAACGCGGTCCTTCTTTGTCCGGTCGGGCTCACTTTCTTCCGACAACCAGCCATAGTCCGGCCGCGCCGAGGTCAAAGCGCGATTAATGAGATTGTCGACGGCCAAATCTGCGTCCGACACGGGCGACCGGTCATCCTTTCGCCAGTGTTTGAGGTCACGGGTTTGGAATTCCAGCGCGAGTGCGCCAGCGGCACGCGCCGTCTCCTCAAGGAGTGAGAGATCGTCACGATCCGGCAATCGTCATCTCTCCAACGAAAAGGCTCGGCGCGTTCGTCGCGCCACGTATTTCAAGATCATCAGCGGGCTCAAGGGTTGCAAACATCTCCGTTAAATTCCCGGCAATCGTAATCTCGCTCACGGGGTAGGTGATTTCGCCGTTCTCAAACCAAAATCCGGATACCCCGCGCGAGTAGTCACCGGTTACAAGATCAACGCCGCGGCCAAACATGGATGTCACCAGAAGCCCGGTCCAGCATTCTCTCAGGATATCGGCTTGCGAACGCGTGCCATTTGCCATGTTTAGGTTCGTCGTCGACGGGGAGGGGTTGCCACCGATCCCACGCGAGGCTCGACCATTGGATGTGAGGCCCAATTGCCGCGCGGTTTGAGTGTCGAGGATCCAGGTTGTCAGCTTGCCTTTGTCAATGACGCTGAGCGCATGGCTGGGAAGCCCTTCGCCGTCAAATGCCCGTGAGGCAAGCCCACGGCGGACCAACGGATCGTCAGTGATTGTTACAGTGTTTGGAAAAATCGCATCACCCAAACGGGTCTTCAGGAAACTCGACCCCCTCGCGATCGCCGATCCATTGATTGCGCCTGCAAGGTTGGAAACCAGGCTTGCCGCGACACGCTTGTCGAAGACCACCGGCGCTTTCCGAGTTTCAATCTTTCGCGGGTTTTGCCGAGCAATCGCCCGTTCGCCTGCGCGGATGCCGATCTCTTCAGGTGTCTCAAGATCAGAGCGAAAGACGGACATGTGGAAGCCGTAATCGCGCTCCATTGCCGTGCCGTCGCCTGCAATGGCAGTGGCCGAAACGCTGTGTCCCGTTCTCTGTGAAACGCCTGAAAAGCCGTTGCTGGTGACCAGGACATAACCGGCCAGCCTCGAGCCTGCATTGGCACTGCCGCTTTTGGTGACACCCTCGACCGACAGGGCCGCGGCCTCCGCTTCCTTTGCCATCCGTATGAGGTCGTCAGTTGCGTAGAGATCGTCGTCAAGAAGATCGAGTTCCGGCATCTCCGTCGCATACTCGTTAGACGCTGCAAGGCCGAGATGCGGATTACCGGGCGCGAGCTTGGCCATGGCGACGGCGCGCTCGGCAAGCGCGGCATAACCACTGGTCGCCATGTCATTGGACGATACGATTGCGCTCTTGTCGTCCACAAACACCCGTAGACCCAAGTCAGCGCGCTCGGCCTGTTCGGTTTCGTCCACCGCCGCATTCCTGATCTCGATCGATTTCGAAACACTCTGGACCGCGATCGCGTCCGCGGCTGTTGCGCCAGCGCGCGTTGCCGCTTCCACAAGCGCTGATGCGCGATCCACTAGAATGTCCGTGGAGAATTCCGTCATACGAAGTGTCCTTGGCGGCACTGAAAGGTGCCCTTGGTGATGAGTCATTAAGGCAAATCAGTCTTCTGTCCACCTTCATGGCCTTTTAACTTCACTTCTTAAGCGCGAAAAAACTCAATTGTTGGAAGCTGTTTGCACGTCAGGGAAAAGAGGCCGCGGAAGTGGCCCGGCTCGAAAAGGCAAACAGGCCATGCGTCAGAAAAAACATGAGTGTGACGACTCTCTAGTGCCGATCGGCGGCCCGTGTCCGGGTGCGCTACCGGCAAAATGTCAGCCGCGTGTACCCAATGTTGGTGCGATGCTCATCGATGAGGGGTGTGTCCGTATCGAGGATGGTGCGGTAACCCATATGGTCGCCCTCAACCAATATCAGGGTGTGGTGATCTCAACCGTCAGTGCGCCGTCAGCGGAAGTCGCGATTGTTGAAGTGCGCCATGCGGATCCGACAAAATCGGCAATTCTTTATGGCATCTCGGACGATGCGGAGATTGCCGACCTTCTCTACGCCTGGCAAATGTGGGGCGAACGCCTCGACCTGCCTCGCTTTGTCGAGATGCCGGACGGATCGCTTTGCGCACCGCCACCGGACCTGAGCCGCTCAGACACGTTTGATTTGCAAGCCGAGCCGCGGCGGCACAACCGACACTATCGTACGCGACGTCCCCAGAGCGTCGGCGTGCGCGTCTTTAGACCTCACCCTGGATGCAATCTCGGGCTTGAACGGATCATCTAACTTCATGCGCGTTTTCTTCGTCGGCTTACTGAGCCTCTTCGTTGCGGGTTGCTTTGGCGGCCCCGCGACGACGTTTTCCACCAATTCGACCTATCTTGTTGCAAGCCAGACCCATGATGCGCTCACGGTGAAGGCAGGTGGGCTCATCGACTTCGGTGATGACGTGTCAGAAAACGCATTTGCGATCCTGCAGTTCCACAGCCTTGGTCGCGCATCGGAATACATTTTTCTCTGCGGCGAGCGTGGGCGCATGAGCTGGTATACGGTGCCGCGGGTTCGTCCGGGCCAGCCGCTTCTGGCCTCTTGGTTCGGCGAGCGGAAGGAAAGGGCGGGGCAGGTCAGTCCAGGTCAGCAATGGCTTCAAGAGGTCATCGATACCGTCAACGTGCAATGGTCACGTTCGATCCGCCCGACGGCAGCCGAGACTGTCATCGCGAGCCATCTCAGTGGTCCGAAAGGCACGGTGACGGGGTCTCAAATTCAGGGCGAGGGCGTCGTCGAACTGTCGCGAAGCATGATGTATAATTCCGACCCGGAATGGGTTGAAAGCATGCTAGGCGCCTGCAGCTAAAGCGAAGCGATTAGCGCTGGGCCGGCGAACGCTCCGAAAACCAACAATCCGAAATATTTGTTTGAACGAAACGCGCGCAGGCACGTCTCATTCTGATCGGGGTCAAACGTCCACAATTGCCACAAAGCGTGAGCGGTTGGCGCAAGCATAGCGATCAAGACGAGAACGCGTGTCGACCCGTCTGGGCTCGCAAGCGCTCCAGCGACTGCAAAACAACCAAGCGCGATTACAAAAAAGAGTGAAATCAACGGCTTCGTTGCACGTCCAAAGAGCCGCGCAGTGGACTTCACACCGATAATCGCATCGTCGGTCTGATCCTGGTGCGCGTATATCGTGTCGTAGGCGATCGTCCAGGCGACACCTCCGAGGTAAACGAGGATAGCGGGCGTATCGATCCTGCCGAACACGGCAGCCCACCCCATGAGCGCCCCCCAATTGAAGGCGAGCCCCAGAACAAATTGCGGCCAGGAGGTGATGCGCTTCATGAACGGATAGATGGCGACGACTGCAAGTGAACAGATGCCGAGCCAGATCGAAAACCAGTTGAACTGAATGAGGACGACGAAGCCTGTCAGCGACTGCGCCACCATGAAAATCTTTGCATTGCGAACCGTGACTTCGCCTGCGGGGAGTGGACGGTTCTTCGTGCGCTCCACCTGTGCATCAATCTTTCGATCGACAATATCGTTATAAGTGCAGCCAGCACCGCGCATGGCGACGGCACCGACGAAGAACAAAAACATGTGCCAGAAGTTGGGCATGCTTTCACCGGCAGCGAGTGCCGCGAGACCAGCGGAGAACCAGCACGGCCATAAGAGTAGCCACCAGCCAATCGGCCTGTCCCAGCGAGCAAGCCGAGCATAGGGTCGCCACGCTTCCGGGAGCCGGGTATTGGTCCAATGACCGCTGAGCGCGTCCGGCGTGATGGATTGCGTCGTCTGTTCGCTCATTGCTGTCGTACGTCACAAATCATGGCCGCTTGCGAAACACAGAAGCGGCATTGGTCAGTTTCCCGCTGGTCATAGGGCGCGCGGCAGAATCGTGCAATGTGACACTCGCAAACGGAAGGGCAGTGCAAACGATGGGGAAATCGAGGCCAAAGGGGCACTCGCCGGGGAGCCGCTCTGCACCACGGCTGTTTGTCGGTCAGCCGCTAAGCCCAGGCACTGAGATCCCTGCGACGCCCGAGCAGACGCATTATCTCCTGGCAGTGATGCGGCGTGAGCCTGGTGACCCCGTCATTCTCTTCAATGGCATAGACGGAGAATGGTCCGGCCATATTGCTCGCGCTGGACGACGCGAATGTGTGATTGCAGCAACGACGCTCTTAAAGGCACAGGCGAAAAAACCTGATCTCACCTTTCTCTTCGCGCCACTGAAGCATGCGCGTCTGGACTATCTGGTTCAAAAGGCCACCGAACTCGGGGCTGGACGTATTGCTCCGGTGATTACCCGCCACACAATTGCGAGCCGGGTGAACACTGAACGTATGATGGCAAATGTCATTGAGGCCTCTGAGCAGTGCGGCGCGCTTTGGGTGCCAGATGTTGAAGAGCCAAAGCGGCTGATCGAAGCGTTGGACGCGATGTCCCCAGAGGCAATATTGGTCTTTTGCGATGAAGCAGCGCCCATTGCCGATCCCGTAGCAGCGTTGAGCGAAGCGGGCATCGGACCAATCGCTCTTCTCATTGGTCCGGAAGGTGGCTTCTCCGTCGATGAACGCGATCAGATCTTGAAGCGGGAGCGTTTGGTGCGTCTTTCCCTTGGCCCGCGGATTTTACGAGCCGATACGGCGGGTGTGGCCGCTCTTACGCTTATTCAAGCCGTTCGCGGCGACTGGCATGATCGGACCTGAAACCCGCTATGCACAGGTGTGGATAGAGTGACGCGCATTTCTCTCCCCATTGTCAGACGCGTCCGCCGGTAACGATTGAGACGTGGGCGGGCAAACGAACTTGGCCAGTTTCGTAATATTCCGAAAAACGCGAGGCGAGTAATTCAACGGCCTTTGCTCGGGAGCCTTCTGCCGCTTCGCCCAAAAGTTCATCGAAGGTCGAAAACGTCGAGAGTGCGATTTCAGCGGCCTCCGCCGGGGTGTTTTGATCACCGATTGGGACTGTTCCTTTCCAGGGCGTCGATGCAACGTCAGAAAAGCCAGCGTTCGACAGAAGCGCGATGAATCTTTCGACCTCGGCGTAGCGGAACGGTCCGGGTGCGTCTGGATCGACTTTTGGAATTTCGACGAACTCGGCCACCACATCGCGTACACTGTATATCCAGAGGTTATCCACAGGTGGTCCCCAGACGGCAAACGCGAAGCGACCGCCGGGCTTGAGCCAGGTCGTAAGGTTCTTAAATGCGCCTTGGGGGTCTTCGAAAAACATGACGCCAAACCGTGAAGCGAGCCGATCATAGCCACCTTCTTGGGGCTGATGAGCCGCCGCATCCGCAACGCTAAAGCCGATGTCCAGTCTGAAAGAGTGGGCGTTCTCTTTTGCGAGTTCGATGAGCGATGGTGACACGTCATAGCCATGGACCGCCGACCCGTCAGGCGCTTGGCTCGCGATCTCAATCGACGTCTCGCCGCTTCCGCAGCCAATATCGGCGATTGCCAGTGGTTCCGAGAGTGTCAGCGCTTCGATCAACGGCTCATCAACCGGTTTCAGCATCGGATCTGTCCACTGAACCTTTGCACGCCATTTATCGCCGCGCTCTGCGGCCCAGTCTGTCGTTGCATGACCTGTCATCGTGCCTCTCCAAGCTTGAATTCATCTCTGATATCGGCCACGCTACAACTTCAAGCCAACTTGAGGTCAAGCGCGAAATGTTGGACATCGCCGAGGTTGCCGAGAAAACCGGCTTAACTGCGTCTGCACTACGCTATTATGAGGACCTTGGCCTCATTGAGGCCGTGGGGCGACACGGTCTCCGCCGTCAATATGAACCATCGGTGATCACTCTGGTGGGTTTGATTTCCATGGGGCGAGCTGCGGGTTTTTCACTGACTGAGATTGGGCAGATTTTCGGCAAGGACGGGAAGCCGAGCATCCCAAGGGAGGAGCTTCATCGACGCGCGGAAGAGATAGACAGGCAAATCCGCGACCTAAAAACACTGAGCGCGCTTTTACGCCATGTCGCGGAATGCGCAGCGCCTTCGCATTTAGAATGTCCGAAGTTCCAGAAACTCATGCGCGTGACTTTCAAACAGAACGCCAAGCGCTGATCGCCGATCACAATCTCTGTTCATTCTCCCGTTGGCCTTTTCGGCCGATTGCTATCGCGTGAAACGAGGTCTATGGAATCGTTCTGAATTTACCGCTCACAGTTCGAGCGGCAGGAGCAGATTTGAATGACGGAACGCTTTCCAGGCGGTGCGCCTATAACGTCAGAGCGCCAGCTCGCCGAATGGATCGCAGAGGGTGAAAAGCCCGATAGGACGTTGTGGCGCATCGGCACGGAACACGAGAAATTTGGCTTCCACACGGCTGATTGTTCGCCACTTCCCTATGATGGGCCATCCGGTATTCGCGCGATGCTGGAAGGCATGCGCGATCAGTTCGATTGGCAGCCGCTCATGGAAGGCGAGCACATCATCGGGCTGAAATGCCCGCGCACCGGTGGTTCGATCTCGCTTGAACCCGGTGGCCAGTTTGAGCTTTCCGGCGCGCCGCTCGAAACGGTCCATCAGACCTGTTCCGAGGTGCACACGCACCTAGCGCAAGTCCGCGATATCGCAGAACCGCTCGGCATCGGCTTCCTCGGTGTCGGGTTTTCGCCGCTTTGGAAGCGGGCCGAAATCCCAATTATGCCGAAGGGCCGCTACAACATCATGCGCGCCTATATGCCGAAGGTCGGTTCGCTCGGCCTCGACATGATGCTGCGGACGTCGACGGTACAGGTGAATCTCGATTTCGCCGATGAAGCAGACATGGTCGAGAAAATCAGGATCGGTCTGGCGCTCCAGCCCTTGTCGACTGCGATTTTTGCAAACTCACCGTTCACGGAAGGCAAGCCAAACGGGCATGTTTCCTACCGCTCGGCCATTTGGGCCGACGTCGATGGCGATCGCACCGGAATGTTGCCTTTTGCCTTCGAGGACGGCTTTGGGTTTGAGCGGTACACCCAGTATGCTCTCGATGTGCCGATGTACTTTGTCTACCGGCAGGGCGCCTATCACGACGCGACGGGCGTGACGTTTCGGCAATATATGGCCGGAGGTCTACGCGATCGCATTCCGGGCGCTGAGCCGACTTTTGCGGACTGGGAAAATCACCTCTCCACCATCTTTCCTGAGGTTCGGTTGAAGCGGTTCCTCGAGATGCGCGGTGCTGACGGCGGCCCATGGCGGCGGCTGTGTGCGCTACCTGCCTTTTGGGTCGGGCTTCTCTACGATGCGAGCAGTCAGGCGGCCGCTCTTGATGTTATCAAGGATTGGTCGGCCGAGGACCGGGAAACGCTGCGCCAAGCGGTCCCGAAGGAGGGGCTAAAGGCAACGATTAAGGGGCGGCCGCTTCGCGAAGTGGGCCTCGCAGTCCTGGATATCGCGCGAGAAGGTATGAAAAATCGCCGAAACCTCGATGGCTCGGGCGAAGATGAAAGCCGTTTCCTTGATACCATCGAAGATGTCGTGGGGCAGGGCAGGACACCGGCGGAAGACCTTCTAGCGAAATACAATGGCGAATGGGGCGGCGATATTTTGCGACTGTTCGCCGAAGAAGCCTACTGAGCCGCTACTCCCATCGGCGGCGTTGATCTCCGCGATCACGGATTTGAATTGGCCCTGATCGCTCAAAACGGTCAAATCTAACGCATGTCGGAAACGGTCATCCAATCACCGCGCAGCGAACGCGCCTTTGTTGCGTTGCTCTACGCAGCGACCCTTGTTGCATGGGGGACCAGCTGGTACGCACTCAAAATCAACGCGGCATCTGGTGTTCCGATCGAGGTTTCTGTCTTCTATCGGTTCGTGATCGCAGCCGTCGTGATGGTGGTATTCCTGCTTGTGCGGCGTGGCGATGTGATCCTGCCAACCAAGCTGCATCCACGCTTGGCGTTCACCGGCGTTGCGATCTTTTCGATGAACTTTGTCCTCTATTACTATGCCTCGCGCACCGTCCCCTCGGGCATTCTCGCGGTATGCTTTTCGCTGGTATCGGTTATGAATGTCCTCGTCGCGTCGGTGGTTGATCGAAAGCCCGCGGACAAGCGGACGCTGATTGCAGCGTTTTGTGGCGTGTTCGGGCTCTGCGCGGTGTTCTGGCCGGAAATCGCTGGCCAGACTTTCGATCGCGCAGCACTTCTTGCCTTGGGCCTATGCATCACCGGAAATGTCTTGTTTTGCGCCGGTAATTTCGTTTCGGCTGGTCTGCAGAAAAGGGGCGTTTCAGTTGTGAGGGCGAACGCCCACGGGATGTTCTATGGTGCGCTCGCAGTCGGTCTGGTTGCGCTCATCAAGGGGCAGGACTTTTCATTTTCGTTTGAGCCCGCGTTCCTCGTGTCGCTCGGCTGGCTTTCAATCGTCTCAACGGTCATCGCTTTTGCGGCCTACCTCACCCTTTTGGGACGCATAGGACCGGGACGTGCGGGCACGCTTACAATCGCATTCCCGATAGTTGCGCTCTTCATTTCAACGGTTGCGGAAGGCTATCAGTGGACCATCCTTGCAGCGTGCGGTGCAGCGCTCGTCGTGATGGGAAATGCGCTCACTCTGCGGCTTCCAGGTAAGGCACAGGATCCACATCCGCAGCAAGGCTCGTGACCACATGATCGACGAGAGCGTCAGCCACCGATGACGTAAGGCCCGGTGCACGCAAGACGCCGATGTCGAACGTGTCGACCACTGGAAAACCGTCCGCCTCGCCAAGAATGCGCATGGTTGGTCTGATCGTGACCCGCGGGAACGCGGAGACCGCGAGGCCCGCTGAGACCGCGCCCGCTACGGCCGCGCCATTGGCGCTTGTGAACGCGATCCGATAGTCGATCGATGCCGCGTCGAGGGCATCAAGCATGTTTTTCCGCCAGATGCAGCCGGGTTGGGACACGGCGAGGGGTATCGGTGTTTCGAGATGCGCCTCGTGGCGGGCCGACGTGACCCACTGCAGCATCTCGCGCCGGACGATCTGCGCATTTACGGTCTGGGTTTCGCAGGTCACGATGCCGACATCGATTTCGCCAGTCTCGACCATGTCGCCGACGCGGATTGATGGTTCGCAAACGATTGTCACATCGACCTTGGGGTGCGTCCGCGAGAAACGCGCGAGGACATAGGGGAGAAGCGTCTCGGCGTAGTCGTCCGGTGTTCCGATGGTAATGGCGCCGGAGAGTTCGTCTCGGCGAAACGCTGACATCGCCTCGTCGTTCAGGCGGACAATGCGGCGGGCATACTCAAGCAGGCGCTCGCCATCAGGGGTCAGGATATTGCGTCGACCTTCTTTTCTGAAAACTGGCGTTCCCACCGTGTCTTCCAGCCGCTTCATCTGCATGGAGACGGTGGATTGCGTCTTGTGAACGATCTCGCCCGCACGACCAAATGTGCCGTGTTCGGCGATCGCAATGAACGTTTTCAGAATGTCTGGGTCGAGGGAAATCATGCAAAACCTCATACTTCAATAAAAACGATCGATATCATGAAAAACATTTGTTTGTCCAATGTTACATCTCAGCCTATCTCTCTGGTCATCGCAAGCAGCGATCGTAATCGAAAACGCATAAGCCATTGGAATAGAACGGTTTATGTCATGAGGAGAATTGTGCCATGTCCGATTTTGCTTATCACGCATCCGCCCGTGCGAGCGCACTGTCCGGTATCATTGGTTGGGTCGCGCGCGGGATCGAGAGCGTCATTTCCTTTGTGAACGCGAGTGCGGAGCGCCAGGAAAGCGTCCAGCACGTGCAAGCGCTGCTCAAACTCAAAGACTGGCAGTTGGACGATATGGGGCTATCACGTGCCGATGTTCACAATGCCCTTGATGCGCATGATCCGCGTATCGCGCTCCAGGGCATCCGCTCGGCCAATAGTGCCCGGACGTTCAGGGCTTTGCGGCGGCGGTAAGATTTTGAGGTCCAGGCACTCCACGGCCCGGGCCTCAACTTCGCTTGCCGGTCGCTATTCAGCAGCGTCGAGGGTCACGCGCCCATTGAGGCTCTGAATAATGTGGTCGGCAAGCGTCACGACCAATTTTGATTCCCGGGCATAGTCGCGAAGAAGCGCGATCTTGCAGCTCGGCAGAAGCGGGAAACCATCGGACGGGCCGAGCACCTTCATATCCGCGCGGATCGCGCTTTCAGGCAGGACCGAGACGGCGAGCCCGGCTGAAACAGCGGCGGCGACCGCCATCGAATTCCAGCTTGAATAAAGGACGCGATAGGACCGTCCGAGTTCGTTCAGGCCTCTCTCTGCGGCCTGGCGCCAGGCACACGTCGGGCGACCGAGCGCGAGCGGTATCGGGTCCTGGCGAAGTGGGCATGTGCAGCGGTGAGACGCGACCCAGTGGAGGGGTTCCTTTCGGATAACTTCAACCGGTCCTTTGCCGTCGACATGCGTGATGATTGCAAGGTCCAAATCATGATTGCGGATCCGCTCCGCAAGTGTCGGCGTCGGTTCGCAGACCACCGTCACTTCCACCTTTGGGTAAGAGCGGGCAAACAGAGCCAGGATCTCGGGTAGAAAACGATCAGCGAAATCATCGGGTGTCCCCAACCGGACGTGCCCATCAAGCCCGTCGTCTGAAAGTGACGCCAGCGCCTCAGCGTTTAGCGACAGTATCTGCCGCGCATAGTCGGCAAGACGCTCGCCCTTGTCAGACAGGCGTACCGCGCGGCCTTCTCGCGTAAACAGCGATGCGCCGACGCGGTCTTCAAGACGCTTCATCTGCATGGATACGGCTGACTGCGTCTTATGCACGACCTCGGCAGCACGGGTGAAAGACCCTGTCTCAGCGATCGCGATGAAGGTTCGGAGTTGGTCGGAATCGAGCGGCGAGGGCATGATCTAATCCATCAACGTACGTGATGAATTAGATCATAAACATTCGTTAGACTGATTCAAGCGCTCCGCTTATCTTTCAATCATCCAAGAGTATCGGATTTCCCATGCCGTCAGCGGCGCCGCAACCGGGTGCGGTGCGCAAACCCTTCCGCTCGTCCGAAAGCGGGTGGATTGGCGGCCCACGCGCCCGAAGATTGCAGCGCCATCAGCGAAAGGATACGGCCATGGCTTTTACATCTTCCAGCCTCGACGTCAGCCTGTCCACGGGGCAGTTCACGCTCGAGCGACTTCTCACTCCGTTCCGGTTTGTGTGGCAAGCCGTAAGCAATCGCCGCGCGATCCAAAACATTGCCGAGCTTGACGATCACATGCTCGCCGACATTGGGCTCAAACGCGAAGAGGTGATGCGAGCGCAGCGTCTGCCGCTTTGGGTCGATCCGGTCGACTCACTAAACCATGCGGCATGCACGCGTCGAAACGCTGAGCTTTGGGCGCGGAATTTCCGCATCCAGCGATAGCGGTTCGAGCTGACAAATAGGAATACCCAAGCCAACTCTGGACGCTGATCGGTTAGCCCCCTCTAACGCGTCCACAAAAGGAGTTGGAACTCGGCGGTCCACCGGTTTCGGTGCGACCGCCTTTTTTGTCTTCGCGCCAGGGTCCTGACCCTAAACTGAGGCGCTTTTACCCGAGGAAAGGGGCGAAGCGGCAGACCTCCAGACGGGAGCTGGTTTTTCAACGTCTGGCGGCGTGGCATTAACGCGATAGATAAAGCGCGAGCACATGACCCCAGCGAGCACACCAAAGACGGCCGCACCCATCGCTTGTCCGACCAAAATTCCGCCCGCACCACCGATTTGAGCGCCGAAATAGACAAATGGGATCGTGCCTATCGTGGCTTTGCCCCAGTTGAAAGCCGTGGAGTAGAGCGGTCGGCCGAGATTGTTGAAGGCGGCGTTCGACACGAAAAGCGCGCCGTTGAAGAGGAACGCGCCCGCAACGACCGTGCAAAAGAGGCCGACCATAGCCGCTGCTTCGCCCTCGACCTGAAACGCCGACGCAATGACATCCTGAAACAGAAAAAGCGCGGTCCAGACGACAATCACATAGGCCGAGCAGAAGATGAGCGAGGCGCGAAAAGTGTCTGCAACCCGGTCATAACGCTGCGCACCAAGATTTTGCCCAAAGATTGGGCCAACCGCACCGGAAAGCGCGAAGACAACGCCGAATGCGACAGGGATCAGTCGTCCGACGATAGCCCAGCCAGCAACAGCGCCGTCGCCAAAATTGGCAATTGCGCCGGTGACGTAAGCGTTGCCCGCTGGTGTCGCGAGATTGGTGGCAATTGCCGGTGCTGCGATCTTTGAGAGCGATGGCAGGTGCCGGAAAAACTCGCCTGTTGAGGGACGCTCCAAAAGCTGGTGGACGCGAACGACGCCGTAATATCCGAGCACAACAAGCGTGAAGCGAGACGCGACGGACGCATACGCCGCGCCATCGACGCCAAGATCGAGGCCGAAGATAAAAATTGGATCGAGGATCGCGTTCACTACGCCACCGGAGAGCGTCACATACATGGCTCTTTTAGCGTCCCCGACGGCGCGAAGAAGCGCGCCGGAACACATCCCTAGACCGAGAAGCGGCGTCGCAACGACGACAATTTGAAGGTAGCTGAGAGCAAGGTCAAACGCCTCGCCTTTTGCCCCAAGGAGCGTCAAGAAACGGGGGAGGAGGGGGAGGGCGACGACCACAATGATGATGGTTGCGACCAACATGAAGAGAAGCGACGTGGTCGCAATTGTCCCGGCCCGTTTTTCATCGCCTGCGCCGAGCGCACGGGACACAAGGGCGCCAGTCGCAATCGAAATCCCGATGCAGATCGATGTCGCGAAAAAGAGGATCGTACCCGCATAGCCGATCGCAGCAGCAATCGCGACCTCGCCCAAAAGCGACAAGAAAAACATGTCAGCGAGATCAACGACAAATATCGCGACCAGCCCGATAGACCCCGTGAAGGTCATTACCGACACGTGTCGCATGATGGACCCTGAGACGAACTTTGGTGGTGTGCTGGTCGCCATTCAATGTCTCAAGCGGCGGGTTCTGACTGGTCCGGTGATGCCGCGATATCAGCTGTTTCTTCCGACAGGGCTTTCGCTTCCCGTGCGGGTCGCGTGAGTGGTTCGGGCGTCATTTTGCGGTGGAGCACATCGATCCCGGCGTACATCCCGTCAGCCTGTTGCAGTGAAAGCCGCTCGATGTCGCGTTTGCGGACGTCTTCGGAAACTTCTTTTGCACGTACTGGTGTGACGCCGAGCGCCACGAGCGTTTCCTCGCCGAAGATCATGGCGGACTCAAACGTCTCTCGGATTTCGAAATCGACGCCTTTACTCATCAACTCGAGGGTATGTGTTCTGTCGAATGACCGCACAAATAATCGCGATGTCGGTGCCTCGACCTTCAGAATATCAACGATATCGTTCGCGATTTGAGGGCTGTGTACGCATATGCAAACGACTTCCGCGTCGCCCGCCCCCGCCATGCGCAAGACGTCGAGGCGGGTCCCGTCGCCGTAGTAGATTTTGAACCCGAATTTAGAAGCGTTTCGGATGCGCTCGGCATCATTGTCGATGATGGTGACGTTTACGCCTTCGGCCAAAAGGTGCTGGGCTGCGATTTGGCCGAAGCGCGAAAAGCCGATCATCAAAACGTTGGCGCCCGCGTCTTCAAAGTCCTCTTCAATGTCCTCCTCTGACCCAGCGTCGCGTTCGAAATATTTCGAAATCGCGACTGAGAGCGGGGTGAGCGCCATCGAGAAGGTGATAATGGCTGTGAGGATCGAGGCGGTGGAGTCTGAGATGAGTGCCACGCCGGCCGCTTGGGTGAAGAGGACGAAGCCGAACTCACCTGCCTGCGGCAAGAGTGTAGCGCCGCGCACGGACGGGTTATGCGGATTTCCAAAGAGCCGCATCAAGGCGTAGATCGCGATTGCTTTCCCGATCAGAAGAAACGGCGTCAGAAGGAGGATCGGTAGCCAGTTTGCAAGGACCACGTCGAGATCGAGCGAGAGGCCGACAGCCATGAAAAAGAGGCCGAGAAGAAGCCCGCGAAACGGTTCGATATCGGCTTCTAGCTCGTGTCGATAGCTCGATTCGGCGAGCAACACTCCCGCCAGGAAGGCACCCATGGCCATGGAGAGGCCAGCCACCTGCATGATCATGGCGGACCCAAGAACGATGAGGAGCGCCGCGCCGGTCATGATCTCGCGGGCGTTGGAGCGCGCCAGGATGCCGAAGAACGGATTGAGCAGATAACGACCGGAAAGCACCACGATTGCAACGGCGCCGATCATTATCGCGATTTGGGTGAAGTCGATGTTCATTTCGCCCTGGGAGAGGGCGCCCGGCGCGAGAACTGAGATCAGTGCAATTAGGGGCACGATCGCGAGATCTTGGAAGAGAAGGATCGAGAAGCCTTTTTGACCGTGCACCGTCGATCGCTCGCCGCGTTCTTCGAGAATTTGAAGTCCGAACGCGGTTGAAGAAAGAGCGAGGCCGAACCCGATGACGATCGCGGCGGACATGTTCTGGCCGAGTACAAGAACGCAAGGGAGCGCGATCAGGAGACCTGAGATGATGACCTGTGCTGCGCCGAGGCCGAAAATGTCTCGTCGCATGGCCCAGAGGCGAGAGGGTTTTAGCTCAAGCCCAATGACGAAAAGAAGGAGAACGACGCCGAGTTCTGCGAAGTGCAGAATATCCTCGCCGCCTGAAATCACGCCCGCTATCGGCCCGAGGATAACACCGGCGACAAGATAAGCCAGAACCGAGCCAAGCCCGAGCCGCTTGAAGATCGGAACCAGAACGACGGCAGCGGCTAATAAAATAACGGCGTAGGCCGTGAACCCCAGTTCGGAACCGTGTGCATCCATACCGGCGAAAGACCTGCCACCCTCAGAAAACGTCACACCGATCTGGGACGAATTTGCAAACGGTGGCAAGTCTAATTCGAGTGTGATGAGTCGGCGATGTCTCTCAACCGCGCTCCAGGGCTCATGAAGAATTCGCCTGAAATTTGCGCACATCGTTCAAATGAAATCTGCACGTATTCGTATTCAGCCCAATACTTCTGACGTGAGGTGAAAAAGGTTACGTCAACGGAATATTAGGCCTCTTTATTCATCCTTTTGATAGCTGGAGCGGTTAAAAGACTAAAAAAATCAGCATTCTACCTGCACTTGACAGCAAATGACCTATTGTCGGATGGATGCGACAATATGGATGTCAATCCGTATCGAAAGCGGAGGCCTTCGTACTATCTACGGTTGAAGCGCATATTCACAGAAGCGTTACGGGGAACTTTTATGAGCGCTTATTCCATTGCGGCGGCAAAGCCGGGTGATGTCAAAACCATCTTGGCGTTCTTAAAGGACGCCTACTCTGCGTGGTATGAATCACAATACCCTCGCGAGTTCATCGAAGAGTTTGTCCCACCACTCGTCTTGCACAACGCAATGACTGATTCCTTGGGGCCGAGCTTCAATGTCGTGCGATCACGCGACGACATCGTTGGCTGTGGGGGCTGGAGCTTTGAAGATTCGTTGGCAACACCTATTGATGCTCGTGTCGGCCATATTCGGTTCTTCGCAACATCGCCTGAGCATACGCGGCGCGGAATTGCGCGTATGATATTTGAAAAAGTCGTTGAGGAAGCTGAGCGGCATGCGGTCTCGACGCTCAAATGCTTGGCGACCTTGCCAGCGAGCAGGAGTTACCAGGCGCTTGGATTTCGCCGGGTTGGAGCCATGAACTTTAGACTGGGATCAGGCGCTGCATTCCCGCTCGCACGGATGGAATTCGCCTGCGCTCAATCATGCCGCCGTGCCGCCAACGGTCAAGGCATCGATCCGTAGCGTGGGTTGACCGACGCCGACCGGTACCCACTGACCGTTCTTGCCGCAGGTGCCCATGCCGGAATCGAGTTCCATATCGTTTCCGACCATCTTCACTCGGGTGAGCGCGTCCGGCCCGCTGCCAATTAACATCGCGCCTTTCACCGGGTAGACCGGCTTTCCGTTTTCGACCTTGTAGGCTTCGGTGCATTCGAAAACGAACTTGCCGGATGTGATATCCACCTGACCACCTGCAAATGAGACCGCATAAAGCCCGTCTTTTACAGATTCGAGAATTTCGGACGGATCCGTGTCGCCGCCACGCATGATTGTGTTTGTCATTCGGGGCATCGGAAGATGGGCGTAGGACTGGCGGCGGCCGTTACCGGTCGGATCAACACCCATCAGCCGCGCGTTTTGGCGGTCCTGCATAAAGCCGACGAGGATGCCATCCTCGATGAGTGTTGCTGCTCCCGACGGTGTTCCTTCATCGTCAATGGTGATGGATCCGCGGCGGTCTTGGTAGGTGCCATCGTCGACGACGGTAACGCCGGGGGCCGCGACCCGCTCACCGACGAGACCGGCAAACGCTGATGTACCTTTTCGGTTGAAGTCGCCTTCGAGCCCGTGCCCGACCGCTTCATGGAGCAGAATGCCCGGCCAGCCGGGCCCTAGAACCACATCAAGCGCGCCAGCGGGCGCCGGCTGGGCTTCCAGATTAACGAGCGCCTGTCTCAAAGCCTCATCTGCGGTCGCTTGCCAGGCATCCGGTGCGATATACTGACCGTAACCGCGCCGTCCACCGCCACCCGACGAGCCGCTTTCGCGACGACCATCTTTCTCGGCAATGACAGATATGTTCAGCCGCACCAAAGGGCGGACATCTTGAACGAGCCGCCCGTCGGGTCTCAGAATTTCGACAATCTGATATTGGCCAGAAAGTGAGACGCTGACCTGTTGGACGAGGTCATTCTTGTCGCGCAGATAAGCGTCGATATCTTGAAGCAGGGTGACTTTTTCAGCGAAATCCGGGGCTTCCAGAGGATTCTCGTCGCCGTACCGCAAGCTGTTGGTTAGTCTCGGAGTTTCTGCATATGTGCCGCCCGCACCCCGCAAAGACGACGAGACCGCATTTGCAGCGCGCTTGATTGCGGCTTCCGATATTTCAGAGGCGTGGGCAAAGCTCGACAATTCACCGGATACGCCCCTCAGCCCAAACCCTTGGCTTGTATCCATATTGGCGGTCTTCAGTTTTCCGTCATCGAAGACCAACGCTTCGGATTGCCGATATTCGAGGAACAATTCCCCGTCGTCGGCGCCGGACAGGGCGTCCGCGGTGATTTGCCGTGCGCGTTCCGCGTCGAGGCCTACTCGATCGAGGAGGGAATGGGTGTTCGACATGATTTGACCTCTTAAAGCCGTCTTACTTGCTGCAGATGCACGCGATTGGCGAACCGTCAAGGATACGATACTCAAACAGTGGAGTAATCGCGTGAGCCTGCGCCACGCGCGGCGGCTGCATCAAAGTCGCCTCTAGTGAGGGCGTAGGCCCGCATTTGTTCGCCTTCAGGATCTGTGGACCCGCCTTTTAAGATTGCGCGATAGGCGTCGCGCGCTCGCAAATTCGTCTCTAACCCGAGCCACCAAAGATGAGTGGCGCCGCGTGCCTTCGCGATTGCGGAAAATCGATCAATGAGCTGGCGTCCGATGCCCTGACGTTGGTAGTCACTGGCGACGATCAAATCATGGAGGTAGGCACCAGGTTCAAGGTGCTCCATCGTCACGCAGTCATGCCCCAAAACATAACCCACTAGTTCGCCCCGATGGTCTGCCACGGCGCCAAAAACACGGTCCTCGCCTAGCATTGCGGAAAGAGTGTCTGATGACTTCTTGACCGGATCGTTCCCGGTGATGGCGTTTAGCGCGTTTAAGAGTGGCAGGATGCCCGGTGCATCGTCCGGCCGCGCGGGCCGGATCGCCACTTCGGTCATGGAAGCGCGGCGTAACCGTCGCCAAAACCGACAAGTGAGACGGGGATACCAATGCCGGCTTCCGGCGTTTGAAAAATGATAAATGTCGCGTCCTGCCCCCCGGATAACTGCCCGATGAGCGCTTCTTGGAGGATGACTTCCGCCACGCAACCGTTTGGCAAGCAACGCACGAACCCAGCGCGCCCTACATCCGTATCATCGATACGAAGCCCGAGACCCGACGGTAAAAGTACGCCGAGGGGCGCCAAAACCCGCATGATCTGGCTCTCACCGTCGGCAGTTTTGAGAATAATGACGGTCAGCCCGACATTGTCGCGATCTTCTGCCGTTACACTCTGGATGAGCGCACACTGCTCAGACGACGCGCCGGGCGGTGTTTCGCAGCGCATCTGCCAATCGCCATGCTGTGAGCGAAGCGCACCCTGGGCACTTGCGTCCGCCACACCAAAAAACGATCCAACCATTGCGACAAGGAGTACGCGACAAAGCGGGTGAGTGAGGCGATGGAGCATGGCAACTTTTGGCAAAAATTGATCCGGGTTGAGCGAACCGCGCCGGCTCACTCATCACCATGGAAGTTGGATGGCGGGTAAACCACAAGAATCGCTCTTATCCAAGAAAATAGGGCTCCGTCACAGGACGCGCGTGCGGTCAGTCACGTCCAAATACGGGAATACACTTAGCTCAAGCGCGACAAACCTTGCCTCCTATGTGCGGAGAGGGTGGCACAGATGCGACATGAGTTCGCGAACGCACAACTTTCCGCAGGGTTTTTGTAGCGTGTAAATTTTCGGGGGATACAAACTAGGATGATTATAAAGTATGCCGCATCGCGTTTTCACGAGACTTCTATAAAGGTACTGAAAACGCCGGTTCGGCACCCCATTCCGATGGATCGAAGAATGAAGAATTTAAAACGTTCTTTTTGGACCCTCGCTGCGAGTATCGTGGTCATGATGACGGCCAGTGATGCTTTTGCTGCCCAGCCTTATCCGTGGCAACTCGGCTTTCAGGACGCGGCGTCTCCGGTCATGGAGCGCATCAACGATTTCCACAATTTCATGCTGATCATTATCACTGCGATCACGCTCTTCGTGCTCGCGCTTTTGGTCATCGTGGTGGTTCGGTTCAACCAGAACAAGAACCCCAACCCCTCCAAAACGTCTCATAATACAGCAATTGAGGTGGCGTGGACTGTCGTGCCCATCCTCATCCTGCTGATCATCGCGGTTCCGTCGTTCCGCCTTCTTTATTACGAGCAAACAATTCCGCCAGCGGATGTGACTGTGAAGGCGATCGGCTATCAATGGTTCTGGGGTTACGAGTATCCTGATCAAGGCATAGATGAATATTCGTCGATCATGCTGGAAGATGACGAGCTTGGACCGGAAGATCCCCGCCTTTTGGCTGTTGATAACGAAGTTATCGTGCCGGTCGGGAAAAACGTCCGCGTGATTGTCACGGCAGGCGACGTCATCCACAACTGGGCGATGCCTGCATTCGGCGTAAAGAAAGACGCCGTTCCTGGTCGCTTGAACGAAACGTGGTTCAGGGCAGATCGTGAGGGTGTCTACTACGGTATGTGCTCCGAACTCTGCGGTGTGCGGCACGCCTTTATGCCGATCGCGGTCAGGGTTGTGTCTGAGGAGCAATTCGCGGCTTGGGCAGAAACCGCCGCGGTGGACTTGGAAGAAGCAAACACGATGCTCGCTGAGATGCTTGACGCAGAAAAACAGCTCGCTGCGGTCAAAGACGAAGCGCCCGCACCCACAGCAAACAACTAGCCGCCGGGCATTTATCCGGCTGCTTTAGGCAAGATTAGAAGGTTTTACGCATGGCCACTGACGCTGCCATTCACGCGGAACACGAAGACCACCCGACCGGGTGGCGCCGTTATGTTTATTCGACCAATCACAAAGATATCGGGACGATGTACCTGATCTTTGCGATTATCGCGGGCCTGATTGGCTTCGTATTGTCGATCGGCATGCGGCTCGAGCTTGCCGAGCCAGGCATGCAGATCTTTTCAAATCCGCACACCTATAACGTGTTCACGACGGCTCACGGTCTGATCATGATCTTCTTCATGGTGATGCCAGCGCTAATCGGCGGATTTGCCAACTGGTTTGTGCCGATCATGATTGGTGCGCCGGATATGGCGTTCCCGCGCATGAACAACATCTCTTTTTGGCTGCTGCCGCCTGCGTTTGGCCTTTTGATCATCTCCTTGTTTGTTGAGGGCCCTCCAGGATCATACGGTGTTGGCGGCGGCTGGACGATTTATCCTCCGCTTTCCACGACCGCCCAGCCGGGACCTGCAATGGATTTTGCGATCCTCGCGCTCCACGTTGCGGGGGCATCGTCCATCCTTGGCGCGATCAACTTCATCACGACCATTTTCAATATGCGCGCGCCGGGCATGACGCTCCATAAAATGCCGCTTTTCGCTTGGTCTGTGCTGATCACCGCATTCCTGTTGCTCCTGTCGCTCCCGGTGCTCGCCGGTGCAATCACGATGCTTCTGACCGACCGGAACTTTGGCACAACGTTCTTTGATCCAGCTGGTGGTGGTGATCCGATCCTATTCCAGCATCTCTTCTGGTTCTTCGGGCACCCTGAGGTCTACATCCTCATTCTACCAGCATTCGGTATCGTGTCGCACATCGTCTCGACATTCTCCCGCAAGCCGATCTTCGGCTACCTCGGGATGGCGTATGCGATGGTTGCAATCGGCGTTGTCGGCTTCATCGTGTGGGCGCACCACATGTACACGACCGGCATCTCGACCGCCGCGCAAGCGTACTTCGTCGCCGCGACCATGGTGATTGCGGTGCCGACCGGCGTGAAGATCTTCTCCTGGATAGCCACCATGTGGGGCGGATCCATCGAGTTCCGTACGCCAATGCTCTGGGCGATCGGGTTCATCTTCCTGTTCACGCTTGGCGGCGTGACGGGCGTCGTGCTTGCGAATGCGGGCGTCGACCGTTCACTCCATGACACCTACTACGTGGTTGCTCACTTCCACTATGTGCTGTCGATGGGAGCCGTCTTTGGCATCTTTGCCGCGTGGTACTATTGGTTCCCGAAAATGTTCGGTTACATGTACTCGGAGTTTATCGGTAAGCTGCATTTCTGGGTGACGTTTGTCGGCGTGAACCTGATCTTCTTCCCACAACACTTTTTGGGTCTCGCAGGCATGCCGCGCCGCTATGTGGACTACCCTGATGGCTTTGCCGGGTGGAACTACATTTCGTCGATCGGTTCATATCTGACGGCAGTTGCGTTGTTCATCTTCCTTTACGGGGTGTGGCAGGCGTTTTCTCAAAAGCGCGTGGCGGACGCCAACCCATGGGGTGAGGGGGCAACAACGCTCGAATGGACCTTGTCGTCGCCGCCACCATTCCACCAGTTTGAAACGCTTCCGCGGATCAAATGATCGAGTGGCACGGAAAGTAGAAAGTAGCTCGTTGATATGAGTATCGCAGAAACCCATAGCGCGACCGAGGTCGGGGTGCTTCCAGGCGACGGAGAGGTTGCCGATTACTGGGAGCTTTTGAAGCCGCGTGTGATGTCACTCGTGATCTTCACGGCGCTTGTCGGCCTCGTCGTCGCGCCAGGCGGTTTGCACCCGGTCGTCGCGTTTACAGCACTCCTTTGTATCGGGGTCGGTGCGGGGGCGTCCGGTGCGCTCAACATGTGGTATGACGCCGACATTGATGCCGTGATGGAACGGACGTCCGAGCGGCCCATTCCTGCTGGAAAAGTCAGCATGGAAGCGGCGCTATCCCTGGGCGTTGTGCTGTCCATCCTCTCAGTCGGAGTGCTCGGCCTTGTCACGAACTGGATGGCAGCCGGGCTCTTGGCCTTCACAATCGTCTTTTACGTCGGCATCTACACGATCTGGCTGAAGCGTTGGACGCCTCAGAACATCGTCATTGGTGGTGCAGCGGGTGCGTTTCCGCCAATCATTGGCTGGGTCGCGGCGACCAACTCGTTTGCGATTGAGCCGATCGTGCTCTTTGCGATCATTTTCCTTTGGACCCCACCTCACTTCTGGGCACTGGCTCTGTTAAAATCCGATGAGTATGCGCGTGCGAACGTACCGATGCTGCCGGTCGTTTCCGGCGACCAGGAAACGCGCAAGCAGATCATAATTTACTCGGCGCTTACTGCGATCGTCGCCATGCTTCCGGTTGCAATGGGCTTTGCAGGATTTCTCTACGGGATCGTGACGGGCATTCTTGGCGTGGCCTTCATCTGGTTTTCAATCCGGCTTTACAAAACGGACACTAAAGAAACATCGCGTCGCGCCTGTCTTGACCTTTTCGCATTCTCCATTTTGTACCTTTTTGCGATCTTTTCGGCTCTTCTGGTGGAAAAAGGTCTGCAAATCTAAGGTATGAGCGACATGTCAGAGACTGGAATTGAACTCACCGAAGACCAAAAACGTCGCCGTCGTGCGCGCTCGCTAGCACTTGCTGGCATCCTGGTTGGTCTCGTCATTCTCTTTTACATCATCACCATTGTGAAGATGGGCCCCGCGATTTTGGATCGGCCTCTGTGAGCGAAAACGCCAAAGGAAACACACGTAACGCGAAAGTCGCGTTTTATTGCGTTGGATTTGTCGGTTTCATGATCGGCATGGCTTACGCCGCCGTCCCGCTCTACGATCTCTTCTGCCGCGTCACAGGCTTTGGTGGCACCACGCAGATTGCCGAAGAGGCGCCGCAGGACATTCTCGACCGCGAAATCACCATCCGTTTCGACGCAAACATGATGCCGGGCCTCGGGTGGGAGTTTGCGCCCGAGACGAAGACCGTAACCGCGCGCATCGGTGAGACATTCATCGTCAATTACATCGCTGAGAACACGCGCCCTCACGCAACAACCGGCACGTCGACCTTTAATGTGACTCCGGGCCAAGCGGGCGGCTACTTCAACAAGATGCAGTGTTTTTGCTTCACAGAGCAAACGCTTGAACCCGGTGAGCGGGTCGTCATGCCGGTCCAATTTTTCGTGTCACCGGACGCCGTCGAAGACGCAATGATGGATGGGGTCAACACGATCACGCTGTCCTACACGTTCTTTAAGGTCGACGATCCCAACGAGGATCAGACTAAAGGTCAAACTACGTTCAGCATTGAAGAGAATACAGAGAGTAAGGATTTCGCGCGACTTTGATCTTGGGGAGAGATCCGCGCGCGCTGCGGAGATGAGAAATGGCTGAAGCCCACGCAAAAAATCACGACTATCACCTCGTTCCACCGAGCCCATGGCCGTTCATAGCCTCGGTATCAGCCTTCATTTTGGCGATCGGCATGGTCATGTGGATGCATGGCGGCACCCCGATCCCGTTCGCAATCGGCCTACTTGGCGTCCTCTACGTCATGTTTGGCTGGTGGCGCGACGTCATCAAAGAGTCCGTTGGCGGCGACCACACACCCGTTGTCCAGCTCCATTTGCGCTACGGCATGATCCTTTTCATCGCGTCGGAGGTCATGTTCTTCGTCGCGTGGTTCTGGGCCTACTTCGACGTTTCGCTCTTCCCCGCTGACACGAAAGAGGTCGCGAGAACGGCTCTTACCGGCGGCGAGTGGCCACCAGAGGGTATCGAGACCTTCGATCCATGGCACCTCCCGCTCCTAAACACGCTGATCTTGTTGACCTCGGGCACGACTGTGACGTGGGCGCACCATGCGCTGATCCACAACGATCGGGAAGGCTTGAAATGGGGGCTCATCCTGACCGTTGGTCTGGGTATCCTGTTCTCGTTCGTTCAGGCCTATGAATATTCGCACGCGGCCTTTGATTTCTCCGGCCACATCTACGGTGCGACTTTCTTCATGGCGACCGGCTTCCACGGCTTCCATGTCATCGTCGGGACCATCTTCCTCGCGATCTGTCTGATGCGCGTCTACAATGGTGGCCTCTCGCCAGAGAAACACTTCGGTTTTGAAGCGGCAGCCTGGTACTGGCACTTCGTCGACGTGGTTTGGCTGTTCCTCTTCTTGTCGATCTACATTTGGGGCGCCTGACGTCGCTTCGGCTGCTGGATCGCCATGGCGGGCCCGAAAAACGTCAAGCTCGAAAATCGCTCCGGGCGGGAGTTTCCAGAACTTTCGCCCGCGACGACTGGCCTACAGGGCAAGTGCCCGCGTTGCGGCAATGGCAAGCTGTTTAACGGACTCCTCGATCTAGCCGAGACCTGTGAAAGTTGCGGCCTAGACTACGGCTTTGCTGATGCCGGTGATGGACCAGCAGTCTTCGTGATCTTCATTCTCGGGGCATTTGCGACAGGCGGCGTGCTCTTCACCGAGTTCGTTATTGGTGCGCCTTACGTCGCCAACCTTGTAACTTGGGGAACGGCGACGCTCATCCTCTCGATCTTCCTTCTTCGCAAGATGAAGGGCCTGCTTATCGCTCAGCAATATGTGAAGAAGGCCGCTGAAGGCCGCCTTAGCTAAGAAGCATCATGAGACGCCTAATCATTCCAGCGATCGCCGCTATCATTGCGTTCGCCATCCTGATGGGACTCGGGACGTGGCAGATGCAGAGGCTCGCCTGGAAAGAGGCGCTGATCGCCAAGATCGACGCGCGGATCGTCGCTGAACCCGTCGATATCAATACGGCCTTGATGCGCTTCAATGCAGGCGAGGATATTGAGTATACGCGCATTACCGTGGCCGGAACGTATGATCACGCCAAAGAGTTGCACGTGTTCCAGGTCGGTGATGCCGGGCCCGGTTGGCACATCTACACGCCGCTTGAACTGGAGAGTGGTGCGACAGTCATCGTAAACCGCGGTTACGTCCCTCTGGCGCGGAAGGAGGCCGAGAGCCGTGCCGATAGTCAGCCGGAAGGCCGTGTTCAGATCGCGGGGCTGTTGCGTGGTCAAAGCGAAAAGGGGCTTTTTGGCAACGACAATGATCCGATGGCCAATGAATGGTATTGGCGGGATGTCGTCGGCATGGCGCAGGCGATGGGGCTCGATGAACCGCCGATTGCTCAAGCCGAGATGCCGACTGTTCCATTCACCTATCCCTTCGTAATCGACGCTGAGGCTGGTGGTGATCCGGGCGATATCCCGGAAGACGGCACGACGATCATCGAACTTTCAAACCGCCATTTCGGTTACGCCCTCACATGGTATGGGCTTGGCGGAACACTGGTGCTCGTGGCAGGACCGTTTCTGTGGAGACGATGGAGGCAGGCATGACCGCCTATGAGCGGCTATCTGAGAGGTTTCAGAAGATTTCAGATATCGGGTCGGCATCTGCGATCCTGGGCTGGGATCGCCAGGTGATCATGCCCGATGGCGGGTCGGAGTCGCGCACGCGGACATTGGCGGCACTCTCCACCCTGACCCATGAATGGGTCAGCGAGCCGGAAGTCGGCGATTGGCTCGACGAGGCAGAGGCAAGCCCACCGAACGACGCGTGGAAGCGGGCCAATTTGCGGGCCATGCGATGTGAGTATCGCAATGCAACAGCGATCCCGTCTGACCTTGTTCGCGCATTGACGATTGCTGAAAATGAGACGGAAATGGCGTGGCGGTCAGCGCGGGAGAATGATGATTTCTCAGCGCTGGCGGGGCCGCTCGCAAAACTCGTCGATCTGGTCTGCAGCCAAGCCGATGCGCTCCGCGATGGCCGTGATCTGAGCCGCTACAACGCGCTCCTTGATCTTTATGATCCAGGGCGGACGAGCGAAGAGATCGACGGGATATTCGCGGTTTTGGAGCAGCGAATACCCGGCCTCCTTGAGGCGGCGCTGGAAAAACAAAACGCTTCTGAGCCGGCGATCACGCCGCCTGGTACCTTCTCGACAACATCTCAAAAAGCACTTGGTGAAGCCGTCATGGCGGCGCTCGGCTTTGATTTTGGGCGAGGGCGGCTGGATACAAGCCTTCATCCGTTCTCCGGTGGTTTGCCCGACGATAGCCGCATCACGACGCGCTATGATGAGGCGGACTTCACCACGTCATTGATGGGTGTCATCCATGAGACGGGTCATGCGGTCTACGAGCAGGGGCTACCGAAAGACTGGCGCGGACAGCCCGTGGGGCAGTCCTACGGCATGACGGTGCATGAAAGCCAAAGCCTTCTCTTCGAGATGCAAGTCGGCCGCTCTCCGGAATTCATTGGCTTCCTCACACCGCTGGTGAAAGAGCATTTCGGCGTCGATGGCCCCGCTTTTCACGCGAGTAACCTCAAAAAGCTCTATCACAAGGTCGAACGCGGTTTCATTCGCGTCGATGCCGACGAGATCACCTATCCGCTCCATGTGATCCTTCGCTATCGGCTTGAGCAAGCTATGCTTGCGGGCGATCTCTCTGTCGCTGATCTTCCTGGAGCGTGGAACGATATCATGGCGAAGCTCGTTGGCGTCACACCGCCGAACGATAAGCTTGGTTGCCTTCAAGACATCCATTGGCCATCGGGCGCCTTTGGCTATTTCCCAACCTATACGCTTGGCGCGATCGGTGCGGCGCAATTGATAGCGGCCGCCCGCGAAAAGCTCAGCGGTTTGATGGACGAGATCGCGGAAGGCAAGATCGATAAGCTTCTCGATTGGCTTCGCGATGAAATCCACTCCAAGGGCAAGCTGACTTCGCCCGATGCGATGTTCCGATCCGCGACAGGTGAGGGGCTGGACGCGATGGCGCTAATTTCGCATCTTGAGCACCGCTACCTCGATAAGTCCTAGGAGACGACGCGTTGCAGTACATTTCCACGCGTGGAACGGCCCCCGAGCTTGGGTTTTCGGACACGGTCCTGTCCGGCCTTGCGCGTGATGGCGGTCTCTATGTCCCACACGATTGGCCGCAACTCTCGCCTTCGGAGATCGCAGCGATGCGCGGCGCACCCTACAGCGACGTCGCCTTCCAGGTGCTGAAGCCCTTTGTCGGTGGTGAGATCACGGATACCGCATTAGAGCGAATGATCAACGAGGCCTATGCCACATTCCGGCATCCTGCCGTTGCGCCGCTCGTCCAGATTGACCCGTCACATTTCATATTAGAGCTCTTTCACGGTCCGACGCTCGCGTTCAAAGACGTCGCGATGCAGCTTCTGGCGCGTCTCATGGATCATATCCTGACGGAACGGGGTGAGCGCGCGACGATCGTCGGGGCGACGTCTGGCGACACGGGTGGTGCCGCGATTGACGCGTTTAAAGACTGCGAGCGCGTCGACATTTTCATCCTCTATCCGCAAGGACGGGTAAGTGAAGTCCAGCGCCGTCAAATGACGACGGTTGGCGGAAATTCGGTCCACGCCGTCGCGGTGGACGGCAATTTTGACGACTGCCAGGCACTCGTCAAAGCCATGTTCAATGATTTCACCTTCCGCGATCGCGTGCGCCTGTCGGGCGTAAACTCGATCAATTGGGGGCGGATCATGGCGCAGGCGGTCTACTATTTCACCGCCGCCGTTGCGCTCGGCTCTCCAGATCGCAAGGTTTCCTTTTCCGTGCCGACCGGCAATTTCGGAGATGTATTGGCCGGCTATGTCGCAAAGCGCATGGGACTTCCGATTGACAGGCTTGTTGTTGCGACGAACCGCAATGACATTCTGCGCCGGGCACTGCATTCCGGTCGCTATGAAACCCAGGGCGTGGAGAAAACCCAGTCGCCGTCGATGGACATTCAGGTCTCGTCGAATTTTGAGCGCTTGCTTTTCGATGCGCAGGACCGCGCAGCGGATGATGTCGTGCGGCAGATGGAAACGCTGAAGCAATCAGGTGCGTTCACTATTCCAGACGGCGCGCTGACCCGCATTACGGGTGAGTTCGATGCGGCTACCGTGGACGAAAAAGAGACGGCGACCATCATGGAGGACTTGCAGGTGAAGGCGGGTTACGGCGCCGATCCGCACACTGCGGTTGGGTTTGGTGCTGCAGAAGCGACACGCAAAGGGCGTGATGTGCCGATGGTGACACTCGCGACCGCGCATCCGGCAAAGTTTCCGGATGCGGTTGCGAGCGCGACCGGCATTCATCCGGCCCTTCCGGATTGGCTGGGGGATCTCTACGACCGTGAAGAGCGCTTCAGTCACGTGCCGAACGATTTGGATGCTATCGAAGCCTTTATTTTCGACAATGCCCGGATCAGCAAATTGGAGAAAACCGCGTGAGTGAAGTGCGTACCACGACGCTGGACAATGGGATCACGGTTGTTACCGAGACGATGCCGCATCTTCATTCGACAGCGCTCGGGTTGTGGGTCCGGTCGGGGTCGCGCGCAGAGCACGAAGGTGAGCATGGGATCGCACACCTCCTGGAACACATGGCGTTCAAGGGGACGGAAACACGGTCGGCGCGGGACATTGCTGAGGAAATCGAGGCAGTTGGCGGTGATTTGAACGCCGTAACGAGCTTTGAGGCGACCGCCTATTACGCCCGCGTCTTGGAAGATGACGTCGATCTTGGCTTGGACCTTTTGGGTGATATCACGCTGAACGCACGCTTCGATCCGACGGAGCTCCAACGTGAGCAGCATGTCATCGAGCAAGAAATCCTGAACGCGCATGACACGCCGGACGATCTCGTTTTCGATCAATTGCAGGAATTGTCCTTTCCAGATCAAACGCTCGGGCGGTCTATCCTCGGGAGCCCAGAAAGCGTTCGTGCGTTTCGACCAAGCGATCTGAAGCTCTTTCAGGAGCGCACCTACACCTCTGATCGGATGGTGTTGTCGGTCGCGGGCGCGGTTGATCATGATCGCGTGGTCGACTACGCGACGCGCGTCTTCCAGGATACGCGCGTAACGCCCTTTGATGAAATTCCCCGCGCCGCGTTTTCAGGCGGCTATCGTGGTATTGCCCGAAAGATCGAGCAGGTGCACCTGACCCTTGGTTTTCAAGGATGTCCGTATCACGATCAGGGCGTCTTTGCCGCTCAGATCCTGGCAACGGTGCTCGGCGGTGGGATGTCGTCCCGGCTCTTTCAGGAGGTGCGTGAAAAGCGAGGCCTTTGCTACGGCGTCTACAGCTACCATTGGAGCGTTTCCGACGCTGGCATGTTTGGCATTTATGCTGCCACTGGTCCGTCAGATGTGAACGATCTCCTCACCGTCGTCTTCGATGAATTGGCTGGCGTGGGGCAGACTGTCACCGAACAGGAGGTTGGCCGGGCAAAAGCTCAATTAAAGGCGGGCCTCTTGATGAGCTTGGAAAGCCCTTCGGCTCGGATCGAACAGATGGCGCGACATCTGGCGGTCCATGGTCGCATCGTTCCAACCTCGGAGATCGTTGAGCGGATCGATGCCGTCACCGCAGAAGACGTCATGGTCATCGCAAATAGTCTTTTCCGCGAAAAAGCCTGCGCGATCGCGGCGGTCGGACCGAAAGCCGGACTGAAGGCGGTGGAGAAATTCGCGCGCAATCAGCCAGTTCCTCGCGATTTGGTGGACGCCTGACAATGGCCCTCTTCCGTTCGGTTTCAGCGCTCGAGACAGGACCGGTCGTTTACGGTGACGGTCTTTACCTCCGAGCACCGCAATCGACGGATTTTGCAGCCTGGGCAAGTCTGCGCCAAGAAAGTCGCGCGTTTCTCGTTCCCTGGGAGCCCTCTTGGCCGCGTGATGACCTGACCCGTGCCGCATTCAAGCGTCGGCTTCGCCGCTACAACAAAGACATTCGCGAGGACGATGCTTATCCGTTCTTCATCTTCCGCGCTGTCGACGATGCGCTTCTCGGTGGCATAACGCTCTCCAATGTTCGCCGCGGCGTGGCGCAAACGTGCTCGCTTGGTTACTGGATCGGTGCTCCGCATGCTCGGCAGGGCTACATGACTGCGGCGGTTCGCGCGGTGGTGCCATTCGTCTTTGATGCATTGCGCATGCATCGCCTGGAGGCAGCGTGTCTGCCGATCAACGACGCTTCAATTGCCCTTCTTGATCGCTGCGGCTTCAAACGCGAGGGATATGCGCGGCAATATCTCTGCATTAATGGCGTTTGGCAGGACCACATCCTTTTTGCCCGGTTGAAAGACGACTGACGTTACACCCACTGCGTTTATTTGGTCACAGGCAAGTTTTTTGTGGCTGAATTCTCGCTTGTGATCGCTCAATCGACTCGCTACCACTTTGAGTGGCGGTGTGTTCGCCAGACGTGATCGGGGAGTTCGGACGTTCCGACCAAACCGATCGGGAAACGAAGACGGAAGTAGAGACGAGGGCAAACCTTGCAGCTTCCCGATTGACCTGACTGGTATTGCGTTTTGGGCAGAGCCGCATTTTTCATCGCTGTGTTTCTTGTGTGCGTCGCGAGCTTGACCGGCCGCGCGGTGGCGCTCGACAGCATTCCAATTACTGCGGACATTGAAGCGCTCGACCTGACCGATGTTGTGGACCGGTACCGCGATATCTCAGATCGGATCCAGGTTTCGACCGCGCCTGGCGAAGATGGCCTCGTGCGCCGCATGGAGGTGAGTGCAAGCGCCGGTGAAGCGCCGGGTTGGGCCGTTTTTGCGCTTACAAACGATACTGACCGGCAACTCGATAGGATCTTAGTCGCACCGCATTATAGGCTTCTTGGCTCTGGATTGATCTGGCCAGACCTCGGCTCAACGCGGATTTCCGCGATCACGCCGTCGCAAGGTTTCCGCCCCGAACGCGTGGAGGCCGATGGCGCGGACATCTTTCAGGTGACATTGGATCCCGGCGCGACGGTGACATTTGTGGCAGAACTGGCAGCGCCGCTTCTGCCAAAACTCTATCTCTGGGATCCTCAAGCCTATGAGGAGAACCTGAACAGCCTCACTCTTTTCCAAGGGATCGTGATCGGCGTTGCCGGGCTACTGGCGCTCTTTCTCACAACGCTCTTTATCGTTCGCGGTACACCGATGTTCCCGGCGGCAGCGCTCCTTGCTTGGTCCGTCCTGGCTTATATCGGCGTGGAGTTTGAGCTGGTACAGAAGGTCGTTGAGCTCTCGGCACGGGAGCATCAGATCTATCGCGCTGCAACCGAAGCCCTGATCGCCACAGCGCTGCTCATTTTCCTGTTTGCATACCTGAATTTGAGCCGATGGCATGTTCGGCTCGTGCACATTTCCGCACTATCCGTCCTCGCCATGCTCGGACTTTTGGCTTTGACCCTTGTTGATCCGCAAGTTGCGGCTGGGATCGCACGGCTTTCGATCGGTGCAGTTGCCGGTCTTGGCCTGCTGTTGATTGCATATCTCGCAATTCGTCGATCAGACCGCGCTGTGATGCTTGTTCCAGCCTGGATATTGCTCCTCGCATGGGTCTATGGGGCGATGATTACGGTGATGCACCGGATTGAAAACGATCTGGCAGCGCCAGCACTTGCCGGTGGCATGGTGCTCATCGTCCTCCTCATTGGCTTTACCGTCATGCAGCACGCCTTTGCGGGCGGCTCCACGGCGCCGGGCCATATTTCAGATTTTGAGAGGAAAGCGCTCGCGCTCACGGGTGCTGGCGACATGGTCTGGGACTGGGATGTCGCGCGCGATCACATCTATACAAGCGCTGATGCCGAGCGGCTCCTCGGCTTTGAGCGTGGCGCCCTTGAGGGGCCAGCGGTCAAGTGGTTAGGCCATCTTCACCCTTCAGATCAGGACCGCTTCAAGGCGGCGCTCGACACGATCGTTGAACTCAAGCGCGGGCGCATCGCTCAGGATTTCCGGTTAAGGGCGAAGGACGGACATTTCTACTGGCTGTCGTTGCGCGCTCGGCCAATCCTTGGTGCTGACGGCGAGGTCATTCGCTGCGCGGGCACGCTTGTCGACGTGACGGCTGAAAAAAATGCGCAGGAGCGCCTGCTCCACGACGCAATCCACGACAATCTGACCGGCCTACCAAACCGCCAGCTCTTCATGGATCGGCTCGACACGGCTATGACACGGGTCCGCACAGAAGGTGGACCACGCCCGGCGGTTATCATTGTCGATATCGATCGCTTCCGCCATGTGAACGAGAGCGTTGGCCTCGCGGTTGGCGATTCGATACTCCTCACGATCGCGCGGCGCCTCCAACGCCATCTCAAACCGCAAGACACGCTTGCCCGCCTCGACGGGGATATATTCGGCATCATCCTCGTGTCCGAAACGACGCCGAAAAGGATTGCAGCATTCTCCGATACGATGCGCCGAACCTTCAAATCGCCGATTACTTTTGCGGAACGAGAAATCTTTCTGACAGCTTCTATCGGCATCGCGATTTATGACGGTAACGCGGTCAAAACCGATCACCTGCTGCATGACGCTGAGTTGGCCTCGCAATATGCAAAACGCCTCGGTGGTGACCGTATTGAAGCGTTCAAAAACGCGCTTCGAATGGGATCGGTCGACCGGCTCGGCCTTGAATCCAACCTTCATCGCGCGGTCGAGCGGGAGGAGATAAAGCTCTTTTATCAGCCCATCATGCAGCTTGAGACCGGCAAGATCGCGGGATTTGAAGCGCTTATGCGATGGGACCATCCGCGTTTCGGCATGTTGGGGCCGAGCGAATTCATCTCGATCGCCGAGGAGTCTGGAAAGATTGTCGACCTCGGTCTTTATGCGCTTGATAAAGCCGCGCGCCAGCTCGCCGAGTGGCAAAAGTCGACGGTAGATCGCGACGATCTTTTCGTCAGCGTCAACGTCTCAAGTCGCCAAATTCTAAGGCATGATCTCATCAACGATATCAAATCAGTGCTCGCGCGGACGGACGTGGCCTCCGGGACGCTCAAGCTCGAAATCACCGAATCGCTTGTGATGGAGAACCCCGAATATGTTGTTCAGGTTCTCAATCGGGTCCGTGATCTGGGCGCTGGTCTCGCGCTCGACGATTTTGGTACGGGATATTCAGCGCTCTCATATCTTCAGCGGTTCCCGTTCGACATTATCAAGGTCGACCGCAGCTTTGTTCGGCAGAACGGCAATGGCGCTCGGCCGGTCATCTTGAGGACGATCGTCGGCCTTGCCCATGATCTTGGAATGGAAGTGGTCGCCGAGGGTGCTGAGTCGGACCAAGATGCCCGCGAATTGGTTTCGCTCGGCTGCGAATACGCGCAAGGCTTCTTTTATGGCGCGCCAATGAGTGTGCGGGATGCGAGCCGTGTTTTACAAAGAGAAACTGCGCCGACAGCCCGGACGCGGCACTAAAGGCAATCGTCAGGCGTGGCCGGCTTCGGTCGCCAGCATTGAGAGGTCAAAACCGAGGGTCTGAACGGCGCGACCATACTTCGTTTCCACATCATGGTCGAAAATGAGGTCGGGTTCGCAGGTGCAGTGGAGCCAGGAGTTTTCCTGCATTTCACTCTCGAGCTGCCCAGGCGCCCACCCGGCATACCCAAGTGCAACAACTGACCGATCTGGTCCGGTCCCGGTCACAATCGCGCGCAGAACGTCAAGTGTCGCCGTTAGCGAGAACTCATCATTTATCATGAGGGTCGAATTGTCCCGATAGTAGTCCGATGAGTGCAGGACGAAGCCGCGGCCAGTCTCAACTGGGCCGCCTTGGTGGACCGGCGTATCCCAATTCGATTTTGCATCCGCCAACATCTCATCTTCTTCGAAGATATCGAGCTGACTGATCAATTGTCGGAACGACATTTTCTCTGCGAGCTGGTTCACAACCAGGCCCATCGCGCCGTCAGACGAATGGGCGCAAATGTAGACGAGAGTCCGCGCAAATCGCGGGTCTGCCATGCCTGGCATCGCAATCAGGAGATTGCCATCCAGGAAGCGTCCCTGCTCGATTTTTTCCGATGTTTCGATCAAAGTCATGCGAGGACGCTAACAATTTTTTCCGTATCCAAAATTGTTTTAAGTGACTTTTGACGATATGACGCATTGGTTGAAATACGTGGTCGAAATGACGTGCAAGTGATGGCGTCTCGCTGAATTGACAGATGCTTTCAGCGGCTCCGACATGATATCTCCGACTATGCGTATAGCTTTTCAATATGTCTTTCTCATTGCGTTTGCGGGCCTAGCGCCGGCTCTCAGCCACGCTTCAGACTGGGTCGAGGCCTATCAATCAAAGGTTCGATTTGAGTCAGCAGGGTTCGTAGAGACGGATAGGCATAAGGGCTTCTTCACGGCGGTCACCTTAGCCTACGATAAAGGCTGGAAGACCTATTGGCGCAATCCCGGCGATGCTGGGATATCCCCACGCTTCGACTGGACGGGAAGCGTCAACCTGAAGAGCGCGACGGTACTTTATCCGGCGCCCGGCAAGTTCTTCGACGGATACGCCGATTCGATCGGTTATGGCGGCACCGGCATAACGTTTCCGATCGCGCTTGAAGCAGACAATCCGGATCGCCCCATCGTGCTTTCGCTCGCCATCGATTACGCGGTGTGCGAACGCATTTGCATTCCAGAACGCGCCGAGCTTTCGGCCTTCGTGCGCCCTGAGCCCATATCTGGCGGCAGCAATGTTGTTGCGGCCTTGAACGCCGTACCGAAGAACCACGGCGGCCCAGCGATGGTTGCGCAGATTGAGCCTGGTGACCCAGCAAAATCCGTGATGGTCAAGATCGATGCGAGCGGTGATGTGGAACTTTTCGCCGAAGGCCCAAATCGAGAGCCAATGCTCGTTCCTAAGGCCCATGAAGGCGCGGAGAAGCCGACCTTTTCGGTCCCGCTCGATGGATTACCGGCCGAGAAGCGCGTTGCGGGGACGGAGTTCCGCTTCACGATCGTTAGCGCCGACGGTGCGTATGAGCAGGTGATAGCCGCCGAGTAGCTCTTCCCTTCTCGTCTGCGGACACTAATGTCTCGCTCGAACAACCACACAGGAGAGGGCGCCATGGCACTATCGACCGGAGACACGCTTCCAGAAGCAACATTCAATATCATGACAGCCGACGGGCCGGGGACGACAACGACGTCCGAGGTCTTCGGCGGCAAAAAAGTCGTAGCCTTCGCGGTGCCCGGTGCCTTCACGCCGACCTGCTCTTTGAACCACCTTCCGGGATTCATCGAGAACGCGGCGTCATTCAAGGAAAAGGGTGTCGACGCTATTGTCTGCATTTCCGTCAACGATCCATTCGTCATGGGCGCCTGGGAAAAATCATCCGGCGCGGATGGTGCAATTCACTTCTTAGGCGATGCGAACGCGAGCTTCACGAAAGCCGCTGGCATGGATTTCACCGTCGACGCCGTCGGGCTTGTCTCGCGGTCGCAGCGCTACGCCATGATGGTTGAAGATAAGGTCGTGAAGACGATCAATATCGAGGACTCCCCGGGTGAGGCAGAAGCTTCAAGTGCCGCGAACCTCCTCAAGGCGCTTTAGGTCTCGACTAGGCCTTAAAGGGCTCCATACCGGCCCGGGCCAGGGCGTCGGCGCGTTCATTCAGCTCGTTGCCGTCATGGCCCTTTACCCAGTGCCACTCAATCTGATGGCGCGCGACCGCTTCATCCAGCGCGCGCCAAAGATCGTCATTCTTGACGGGTTTTTTGCTTGCCGTTTTCCAGCCCTTTTGCTTCCAGGAAGCGAGCCACTTTGTGATGCCGTCGCGGACATAGACGCTGTCTGTATAGACATCGACCTCGGACGCGCGTTTCAGAGCGTTTAGCGCTTCAATTGCCGCGATCAATTCCATTCGATTGTTGGTCGTGTGCGCGTCGCCGCCGGAGAGTTCTTTTTCAGCTTCTCTATATTTGAGTATCGCGCCCCAGCCGCCAGGACCCGGATTTCCGGAGCAGGCGCCGTCGGTATAAATCGTGACCCGTCCGCTGCTCACAATCCGTACTCGGAAATGCGACCGACGGCTTTGTGAAAACGATGCTTCTTGAGGTATTCGGTGGGGTCTTTGGGTTTCACAAGGGCGCCCTCAGGCGTGTTGACCCAGTCGTAAAGACGCGTCAGCAGAAACCGAAACGCCGATCCGCGCGCAAGCAAGGGTAAGGCATCGCGCTCTGCTTCAGAGAGCGGTCGAACCGATTCATAGCCCGCAAGGAGCGCCCGGCCTTTGGTGACGTTGAAGTCGTGATCAGGCTCAAAACACCAGGCATTCAGGCAGATCGCGAGGTCGTAAGCGAACGCGTCCGTGCAGGCGAAGTAGAAGTCGATGAAGCCTGAGATCTCATCGCCAATGAAGAAGACATTGTCGGGAAATAGATCCGCGTGGATCACCCCTTTTGGCAGTCCGTCTGGCCATAGTTTTCCGAGTTCGGCGGATTCTTCGGTAAGCGCGACGGACAGACCTGCTTCAAGGTCATCGGCGCCGGCGCCGCAATCCTTCGCGAGGGTCGCCCAGCTTTCAACCGAGAGCGCGTTTTTGCGTTCGAGTGCGAACCCTTCTGATTTGAGATGAAACTCGGCAAGTGCCCGGCCAAGAGCAGAGCAGTGCTGGACTTTGGGTCGCCGAACCCACAACCCCTCAAGGAATGTGAAAAGAGCAGCCGGTCGTCCGGAAAGCGTTCGGAGTGCTTCGCCAGACCGATCTTGGACAGGAGCAGGGACCGCAAGGCCAGTTCCTTTGAGATGATCAAGCAGTGCCAGGAAGAACGGTAGATCATCCGGGTCGACGCGCTTTTCATAGAGCGTCAGAATGAATTGCGCTTGGTCTGTGTGGACGATGTAGTTGGTGTTTTCGACCCCCTCGGCGATCCCGCGAAACGAGAGAAGGGTGCCAAGATCATAATCAGCGATGAACGCCGACAATTCGCCGTCTGAGACTTCCGTGTAGACGGCCATGATGTGTGGTCAGGCGGCGCTTTCGCGAAGGGCTCGCGGGAGATTGAAGATCACGTTCTCTTCAGCGGTTGAGACCATCTCCACTTTGAGTGTGTGGCGTTCTTCGAATGCGCCCATGATCTCTTCAACGAGCACTTCTGGCGCCGATGCACCTGCCGTGACGCCGAGCGATGTGATGCCGTCATATAGAGACCAGTCAATGTCTGATTTTCGCTGGACCAGATCAGCGCGCGGACAGCCGGCACGAACGGCGACGTCGACAAGCCGCATCGAGTTCGAGGAGTTCGGCGCGCCGACAACGATCATCGCGTCCACCCTGGGGGCGACCGCTTTCACGGCCTCTTGGCGATTTGTCGTCGCGTAGCAAATATCTTCTTTGTGCGGCGCCGTGATGTTTGGGAAGCGCTCTTTCAATATGTCGACCATCTCAGTCGTATCGTCGACCGAAAGCGTGGTTTGCGTGATAAACGCGAGCGCGTCCGGGTCGCGAGGCTCAAAGTTTCGCGCGTCCTCGGCGGTCTCGATCAACTGCACATTTCCAGGCGGAAGTTGACCCATTGTGCCAACGACTTCCGGATGACCGTTATGGCCGATCATGACGAGGTCCTTGCCGCGCTTATTGTGCAGCACCGCCTCTTTGTGAACCTTGGTCACGAGCGGGCAGGTCGCATCCAGGTGAAACATGTTTCGGCGCTCAGCTTCTTCCGGCACCGATTTTGGCACGCCATGCGCGGAGAAAATTACCGGCGCATCGGTATCTGGGATCTCATCCAGCTCTTCGACAAAGATCGCGCCTTTTTCCTTCAGGCTTTCCACGACGAAACGATTGTGGACGATTTCGTGTCTGACGTAGACCGGTGCGCCAAAGCGTTGAAGCGCAAGTTCCACCATCTGGATTGCGCGGTCCACCCCGGCGCAGAAGCCGCGTGGAGAGCAGAGGAGTATCCGAAGGAGGGGCTTCGTCACGGTCATTGCGTGACCATGGTGACGCACCGCCCACAAGTCAAGGCGAACGGGTGACTCACACACTGAGCTGAGCTATCACGAACGCCAGATGTGGCGTTCGGAGTTGTGCGATGTTTCCGCTGAAATCAAAGCTCTTCATTGTGCTTTTGGGTCTCGGGTTGGCTGCCTGTAGCGGTCCAGAAATTGAAATCACCGATGAAGACATTGACCGTATCGCGCCGGATCTGAACCAGATATCTGACCAATCCTGTCCGATCGTGCGTTTACGCCCGGGGACGCAGTCTGTTCGGCGTTATGCGCCGGGTCGAGAGCTTGATCCGCAAGGGGTGCGCTATCAGGCGACCATCAGCGAAGGCGTCCGAGAGTGCACAATAACCACCGAGACAATCGCGATGAACGTGGGCGTCGGTGGGCGCATCGTCTTTGGCCCAGAGGGAGAACCGGGACAAACGCTTTCCCTGCCACTGCGGGTCGCTGTGGTGAAGGGATCGACGGCTGTGTTCTCGCAATTGCAGCCTGTTTCCGTCGTCACCAATCCGGGCGAGACATCGCGACCCTGGTCATCGGTCCAACGCGATATCGTCGTGACGCGCGAGCCTGGCGACAATGTCGAAGATTACCAAATCATCGTTGGATTTGACGATGGCAGCTGACTTCGCCTGCTCCAAAGCGCAAAAAAGTGGTCGTTGATTTGGAAGAATACCGAGCCACAATCGTTTGGAAGTGCGTTGGTGATTTCAGCGCAAACACATATTCTCGCGCTCACTCCTGGAAGTTCGACGGCGGCATCGACGTCCCGGCATCATCCTCGCCTGGGATCGTGCCGCTTCCGCAATCCAACGCTGAAGCGGTTGATCCTGAAGAGGCGTTCGTCGCTTCGGTCTCGTCTTGCCATATGCTGTGGTTCTTGGACCTTGCGCGGCGCGATGGATACGAGGTCTCAGCCTATGTCGACGAGGCAATGGGCTCCATGGAGGCGATCGGCAAGACTGCTCGCGGAATGACGAAATTTGCGATCACCAAGATCGTGCTTTCGCCGCGCATTACCTTCGTCGGCGTCCCGCCGAGCGATGATGTGCACCAGCGGCTCCACAGTGACGCGCATGATGCGTGCTTCATCGCGAATTCGGTCAAGACAGAGATCGTGACTTCGCCGACAATCGCATGATCGCGAAGCTCACGTTCCTGCTTCTGTCAGCAATCCGCCTTGTGGTGTGCATTTCGCCTTGAAATCCTTGGCGTTTCTGGCCAATTCCAGGACCAAGACTGGACGAGAATGATGCGCAGTTTTCACGATATTTTCGATATAGCCGCTGAACACCATGGCGGCGTGGATGCACTCGAAACGAAGCTTGGCGAGCGTCCATATGGGCCGCCGCTTAGCGCCGATCCGTCAAGCCTTCCCGACGATCGGTGGCTGGCAGCTTTCACAAGGTTCATCTTCTGCTCCGGCTTTTCATGGAAAGTGATCGATCAGAAATGGCCGGGTTTTGAAGACGCGTTCTGGGCGTTTAACGTCAACAGGTGCGCCATGATGTCAGACGATGATCTGACCGACCTCACGAGCGATACGCGCATCGTCCGAAACGGCCAGAAGATAGTGTCGGTGCGCGATAATGCGATTTTTTTGAAGTCTCTCGCCGACAGCCACGGTACCGCCGCAACGCATTTGGCGCTCTGGCCGAAGGATGATTTCATTGGCCTTATTCGCCTGCTTCGCACGAGCGGCTCAAGGCTCGGTGGGACGACGGCGCAGTATGCCCTCCGACATATCGGCGTTGACGGATACATCCTGACGGAGGACGTGTCGCGTGCTCTCATCCGGGAGGGTGTGGTTGAGAAGATGCCGACGGGCAAAGCGGCGCAGGACAAGGCGCAAGCTGCCTTCAACGCATGGCGCGCTGAAAGCGGCCGCTCGCTTACTGAAATCAGCCGGACACTTGCGCTCTCAGTCGGCTAGGGACTTGACCCTAAGCCGCGTTCAGTTGGGTCGCCAGGTCTTTCATGGAATTGAAAACGCAGTCGGCCCCGGCTTCAAGGAGCCGTTCGCGGTGACCGGGGTAAGTGTGACCGCCGCCAGTAAATCCGATAACTGGCATTCCAGCGGAAACACCCGCCTGGACGCCCGCAACTGAATCCTCAATGACGATGCAGTGTTGAGGCTCTGCGCCCATCCGAGCGGCTGCAAACAGGAAGAGATCGGGCGCCGGTTTGCCGCGTTTAACTTGCGATGCGGAGAAGATATGGGGATCAAGCCGGTCTATGAGGTCAGTGAGTTCGAGGCTCCATCTCAGCTTCTTCATATAGGTGGAGGAAGCGACGCATTTCGGCTTTCTTATCGCGTCCAGTACCGCTGTAATTCCATCGATCGGCTTTAATTCGTCCAGATAGCGTCGCTCAATCTCAGCGTCGGCTCCCGGTAGAAAATAATCCGGCAATGGTTTGCCCAAATCCGCCTCGATTTCAGCCAACATCTCCTTGATGGGGCAACCGGTGTAGCGGCGGATGACCTCTTCAGTTGAAATCTCGTAACCCAGGCGGGTGAGATGCTCAGCGTTGACGGCGTTGGAGATGATTTCAGAATCAATCAGCACTCCGTCGCAGTCAAAGATGACGAGATCGAACGCGTTTAGATCGGGGATTTCAGGGGAAGCGGGCATGTCGTCACGCCGAATGGGGTGGTGCCCCAGCGACGTTTTACCGACGCACTAATTCAGATTTGACTTCACCTGGTCGAGGCTACGCTTAAAGAGATCGTCAGCGGTGGCACCCTTTGACTGATCGCCGAGAATTTTGCCTGCAGCGACAATCGCCGCATCAGCTGCCGCGTTTCGAACATCCGCAATCGCTGAGGCCTCAGCTTGTGCGATTTTCTGCTCCGCCTGTTTTTGGCGCCGCTCGACCATCTCGTTCAACGCTTTCGTCGCCTCGGACATCATCGCATCGGCGTCCGATTTCGCTTGAGCGACGATCTCTTCGGCTTCCTGCTCCGCGTCACGGCGCTTGCGTTGATAATCGGCCAAAAGCGACTGCGCCTCTTCGCGGAGCCTGCGGGCTTCTTCCAGTTCTTCGCGGATGGTGTCCGCGCGCTTATCCAGCATGCCGCCGACGAGCCCCGGGACTTTCAAATAGATCAGAAGGGCGAAGAACAGTACGAGCGCGATAAACGCTACAAATGTTGCGTCCATGATGCGCTCCTATTGCCCGACAGCGGACTTGACGGCCGCATCGAGTGCTGACTTGTCCGGTGCTTTGCCGAGGATCGCCTCGACAACAGCTGATGCAGTGTCGCTTGCGATCCCGCCAACTTCGGCCATGGCTTCCGAGCGGGTTTCTGCGATGCGCTTTGCGGCTGTCGCTGCTTTCTCGGCCAAATCAGCATCAATTTCAGCGCGCTTCTCATCGAGTTCCGCGTTGATTTGATCCCGAGTTTTCTGAGCGATGGCGCTCGCTTTTTGCTTGGCTTCGGCAAGCTCTTGCTCATAGGCCGCGATCGCGTCATCCGTCTCGGCCCGGAGCCGATCTGCCTCGGCAAGGTCGTTCGCGATCCTGGACCGACGGTCTTCGATAATCCCGCCAATTCGCGGAATGATCGTTGATGACATGAGGTAGTAGAGGACGCCGAACGATAGCGCGAGCCACAGGAGCTGCGATGGAAACGTGCTTGTGTCGAACGGAGGGAATGTACCTCCGCTCTGCTCTGCGGTTTCCGCCGCGAACATGATCATGTCCTGGCCGGCGACACGGTCCATAAGAGCCGCGCCGTATGCCTGCGCCTGAGCGCTTACAGGATCACTCATCGATCACTCCCAAATTCCCTCTACCGCCCTCATGGCGGAACACGCATTCAAGTCTTTGAATTACGCAACGAACAGAAGGATGAGCGCGACAACGAGCGAGAAGATGCCGAGACCTTCAGCGAGCGCTGCGCCGATCAAGGCATTGGTGAACTGAGCCTGAGACGCGGATGGGTTGCGAAGCGAACCGGCGAGATAATTGCCGAAGATCGTTCCAACGCCGATGCCTGCGCCACCCATGCCGATGCAAGCGATGCCGGCGCCGATCAATTTTGCTGCTTCTGCGTCCATTGTTTGAACTCCTAAAGGTTTGGCGATCTATCCGCCGTTGGGTTTCTTTAATCAGTGGTGAGGATGCAATGCGTCATTCAGGTAGACGCATGTGAGAACGGTGAAGACATAGGCCTGAAGCGCTGCGATCAGGAACTCAAACGCTGTGAGAGCGATCGTCATCGCGAAAGGGAATACCGCGCCGAGGACGCCCGCAAACCCGGCCGCTCCCATCGTTACGACGAAGCCCGCAAACACCTTCAGGACAATGTGGCCGGCGAGCATGTTGCCGAAGAGACGGAGCGAGAGTGAGATTGGTCGCGAGAGGAACGAAATCACCTCAATCAAAGTGATGAACGGCAGGATCGCACCTGGAACGCCATCCGGCACGAAGAGTTTTAAGAAGCCGGTGCCGTGCCGTGAAAATCCAACGAATAGCACGAGCAATATGACGACCATCGCGAGCGTAAATGTCACGATGATGTGGCTCGTCACCGTGAAGAAATACGGGAACATGCCGAAGAGGTTGCACAACAGCACGAACATAAAGAGCGAGAAGATGAACGGGAAAAACCGCATGCCCTCGGTGCCGGTGGTACTTCGAACGGTGTTCGCGACGAAGGAATAGAGGAGTTCAGCAATCGACTGCATCCGCGTCGGGACAAGGGTCCGACCGGACGTAGCCAGCATCAAGAAAAGTACGATGGTGCCGACCGATGCGACCATGAAGAGTGCTGAGTTTGTGAATGCGATCTCAGCGCCGCCGATTTCACCGAGCGACAGAATGTTTTTGATCTGAAACTGGGAAATCGGATCGTTTGCCACGTCTGCTCCGCTCGCCGCTGCACCGTTAAGGAGTGCGCTTATTCACTTCGTCATTTGCTTCGCGTGCCGCGTCCATTGCTCGACCAGCGCGCACCATATTCATCATGCCTGCTACGAAACCAAGGAGAACGAAAACGATCAGTCCCCACGGTGTCGTGCCCAAGAGTGTGTCAAACCCCCAACCGATCCCAGCACCGACAATCACGCCGGCGACGAACTCAGAGCCGAGCCGCATTGCAATACCGAAACCAGAATAGTCGCGCGTCGTTTTCGTGACGGGCTGGCCCTGTTTTGCCTGCGTATCAGCCACTTTCTCGCGAAGGTTCTGTAATCGTCTGTCGAGATCATCGTCGCGGGAAGGCATCTTACGATGTGCCGTACCGCGCCGGGGTCGTGATCGCAAACGATTTGAAAATCGCGGATAGTGTCGAGAGAGAAACCCCCATGGAAATCGACTTACTCTGCCGCAAGTCGCGCGCAAACTAGTTCCCGGTTGCTCGAGTGTCAAGCGCCGTTCAAAAGCGCGTAAACCTTTGAATTAATTGGATAAAATCTTATCCTTGACGACATTCGTCGATACGCGTTTTCGCGCACGCACAAACGCTGGTCGGACCGAAACGGCGCTTATGCGGTCTCTCGGTAGGTTTCGGCGGTTGCCAGATCAACCGAAACGAGCTGACTCACGCCTCGTTCTGCCATTGTAACGCCAAACAGACGGTCGACCCGGGCCATGGTGATCGGGTTGTGCGTGATGACAAGGAAACGGGTATCGGTTTGCGAGACAATGTCCTCAAGGAGCGCGCAATATCGGCCGACATTGGCGTCATCAAGTGGCGCATCGACCTCATCTAAGACGCAAATCGGCGAAGGGTTCGAAAGAAACACCGCGAAAATAAGTGCGGTTGCGGTAAGCGCCTGCTCGCCCCCTGAGAGGAGCGTCAGGGTCTGCGGTTTTTTGCCGGGTGGGCGCGCGATGATCTCAAGGCCCGCGTCGAGTGGATCGTCTGATTCGACCAGTTTGAGTTCGCCAGTGCCGCCGCCGAATAGTGTCGAAAACAGCCGTTTGAAATGCGTGTTCACCCGATCGAAGGCCGCTAGAAGCCGTTCTCGACCTTCTCGATTGAGATTGTTGATCGCTGTTCTAAGGCGCCGTATCGCCTGTTCGAGGTCCTCGCGTTCCGCGATCATCGTATCGCGCTGCTCCTCGATCTCAGCTGCTTCTTCTTCTGCTCTCAGATTGACGCCTCCGAGACGCTCACGGTCGATTTTTCGCCGCTCCAGATCGCGCTCGACTGTCGCAAGATCTGGAATTTTCTCTTCATCGACGCCTTGGCTCGATAGGAGCCGGTTCGGCGCGACCTCGTGATTGGCCCGAATTGAAGACGTAATTTCATCGAGTTTTGCTTTTGCCGCGAGCGCGCGGGCTTCAGTAGAAGCCAGTCTTTCACGTGCTTCGCTCAAGCTCGACTGCGCCGCCCGCTCAATCTTATCGGAATCCCGCTGTTGGGTTTCCATCTCCGCCAAGCGGTCGGCCGCTTTTTTTCTCTCTGTCTCAGCTTTTTCAAGGTCTGAGGAGAGGCTGCGTTTTTTCTCTTCGATCTCAGCGGGCTTGCCGTCGAGGCCTTCGCGCTCTTCTTCGGCCAATGCGCGCCGATCAGAGAGACGCCTAATTTGATCGCTGGCGCTCGCGGCACGCCGCACCCAAGCGGCGCGTTCCTCCGACACTGCGCGAAGGCGATCGAGCCGAAGCTTTTTCTCTCGGTCGAGGCCGTCGGCTTTTGCCTGAGCGGTCGTAAGCGCGGAACGCGCTCCATCGACCGTATCTCGGGCGGTTTTTAGCGCCTCTTCAAAATCGCCACTGGCAGCGGAGTTTGATTTCCGCGCCTCAGCGTCCGCCCGTTCCGTTTCCGCCTCGGCAATCCTGTTGTCGAGTTGAGCCACTGCCTCCTTGAGGGCACTCTGGCGGCTCTCTATACGCTCAAGCTCACGCTCGGCGTCCCGGTGCACTTGCTCTGATTTTTGCAGCGCGGAGCGTGTTTCAGACAGGTGGCGCCGAAGATCAGAAAAACTGGTTTCTGCCTCCGTTTCCGCACGCTTGGCGGTTTCTGCGTCGTCCCGCATGCGCTGAAGGTCCGGCGAGGCTGCCGCCACAGCGCCGCGAAGCTCCGTCAGACGGTTACGCTGCGCGAGGCGTTGTGCTGCTTGGGTCGGGGCATCAGCGCGAACCGTCAAGCCATCCCAGCGCCACAGCGCACCATCACGCGACACAAGAGTTTGGCCAGGCTTCAACTCAGATCGAATTCCGTCAGTTGGAGCATCCTCGACCACACCGATCTGTTTCAGACAGCGCGTGAGGAGGGCAGGAGCCTGTACAACATCGAAAAGCGGGGTAGCTCCTTGCGGCAAGGATGGGTCATCGACACCGTTTCCTGGATCGGTCCAGAACATCGGTGCGCTATCGTCGGTGGTATGCGTCAGATCATCACCGAGTACCGCCCCGAGCGCGGTTTCATAACCCGGTGAGGCTGTGATCTCATCGATGAGCGCGCTCGAAGTGTGACCACTGTCATGGACCAGCATCCGTTCGAGCGCTGAGGCTTCGGCGTTCAGCGCGGCGAGCGATTTCTCGGCGTCTTTAACGGCGTCGCGGGCACCGGAAAGCCGAGCACGCGCCTCTTTCGTCGCGGTTTCGCGATCGGATAGCTGTCCTTCAGCGTCATGGAGCGTCCGCCGAAGCGCTTCAGCTTTGTTGGCAAGCTGTGCGACGCGGTCTGCCATCTCGCTCGTATTTTTATGGGCTTCGATCTCTTTCGCCGATGACGCCTGCTGCGCCTTGAGGCTGGCAAGCCGTTTATCTGCTTCTTCTATGGCACGCGCGATCTGCGCTTCTTCGGCGCGCCGTTCCGCGGCTGCATTCAGCCGGTCGGAAAGGACCGCTTCCGCTTCCGTGAGTGCCTGATGGGCTTCGCGTTTCTGGTTCTCTGCCGTCTCTAAGGCTTCGCTAGAGTTCTCGTTCTGCGCGTTCAATTTCTCGGCTTCGGCATCGAGCCGTTCGATGATGGGCGTCGTTTCTTTATCCAGCGCTTGTTCGCGGCGAATGTCCTCGGTGATCTGCTCGATCGTCGCCGCCAGCTCTCGTGTCCTCGCTTCAATCTGCTGTCTTTGGGCATCGAGACCGTCGCGGGCGGCAATGAGTGCGACCAGGCGCGCCGCCGCTTCCGCCTCAGCGTCCCGCAAGCTTGGCAGTTGCGAGGCGGCGACAGCATTGTCTTTATTCGCCGTGCTCAATGCGGTGGTGCGCTCGGCCACAAGCCGCACGAGTTCGTCTCGTTCTTTCTCGGTCGCTTCGACCTCAGATCGCGCAGCGACGAATTGGAGATAAGCGGCTTGCGCTTCCAAGCGTCTAATGTCCGCCGACAGCGCTTTGAATTTTGCCGCGTGCCGAGCCTGGCGCTTCAGATTGTCCAATTGGCTGGTGATTTGACCCATCACGTCGTCAAGACGCTCAAGGTTGGTCTCTGCGGCCCGCAATCGAAGTTCGGCTTCATGGCGACGGGAATGAAGGCCGCTTATGCCAGCTGCGTCTTCGATAACGCGTCGTCGTGCTTGAGGCTTTGCGGAGATCAGTTCTCCGATCTGGCCCTGTCGAACAAGCGCTGAGGACCGTGCGCCCGTTGAGGCGTCGGCAAAGAGGAGCGCCACGTCTCGCGCGCGGACTTCCTTGCCATTCACGCGGTATGTCGATCCGTTCTCACGCTCAATGCGGCGCGAAATCTCCAGCTGCTCGAAATCATTGAAGATAGCGGGCGCTGTCCGATCCGTGTTGTCGACGGTGAGGACCACTTCCGCGATATTGCGAGAGGGGCGGCTGCCTGAACCCGAAAAGATGACATCGTCCATCGCAGTGCCGCGCAGGGACTTATATGAACTTTCGCCCATCACCCAGCGGAGCGCTTCGACGAGGTTCGATTTTCCGCAGCCATTGGGGCCGACGACGCCGGTCAGCCCGGGCTCGATCAGGAGATCGGTCGCATCAACAAAAGACTTAAAGCCAGTAAGTTTGAGGCGCGTGAGCCGCATCAGCCCGCCCCAAATGAAAAAGAAGCGACGAGCACAACAATAGCGCTCGCCGCGAAAGCGAATGCCCTAGAGGTGCTGCTCGATGATCCGGTCCAACTCGTCAATCGTCACCGCTCCGCGCACCAACTCGCCATTCACAAAGAATGTCGGTGTCGAGCGCACACCAAACTCGGTCTCGGCTCGCTGCCGAGTCCAGTTAATGCCTTCGAGAAGGTCCTGATTCTTGAGGCACGCGTCAAACTCTGAACGCGTTAGACCACCTTGTTGAGCCAGTGCAAACAAAGCATCCACAGGTTTGTCGGACCGGGACCACGTCGTGTGGGTTTCGTAGACAAATTAGAGGAAGTCGAAATATTTTTCGTCCGGGACGCAGCGCGCGAGCATGAATGCCGCCGCCGCGAGCGCGTCGAGTGGAAATTCGCGGCTGATAAAGTGCACTTTGCCGGTTTCGATGTACCGCTCTTTGAGGGCCGGAAATGTCTGTTTGTGAAAACGTGCGCAGAACCCGCATGTCGCCGACGCGTATTCAATCATGGTTACGGGTGCTGCAGGATCGCCAAGCGATTTTTCGGGAAGTGGGCCGAGTTCCAGGAGCTTTGCCATGTCAAAGTCTTGGGCAAACGCGGCATGTGCGGTGAAAGGCAGCGATGAAAGTGCTGCAAACCCAGCTACGTTGAACGTGCGTCTGTCGAGCATTGTCTGTGTATCCCTCGTAAAACCGTTATTGCCATCTTAGCCGAAAGTCGAAAGCATGGCTTCCTCATGACAACTGATCTCTTTTCAACTCTTCTTGATCGCGTCTTCGGCGATGGCGCTCGCATCGGCATGGACCGACTGGCCCAGACGATCAAGCGCCGCACGCAATTCGGCATCCTCTACACCGCTCACCATCGCTTTGACATCGTCGCGAGCAGCAGGTGGACAAAGAGGACGTGCTTGGGCCTTCGGCGGCGTTTTGACCGGTCCTTGAACAATTTTGATCGAAGAGATGGCCGCATAGCCGAAATAGGCGTTCACACGGTCCTTCAAAATCTCAGTTTTGTGTTGGATTTCCAGAGCGGCCGCGCCGTCAACGCGGATAACCAGCGTTCCTCCCGAATCTCGATCTCCCGGTCGTTGAGGCCATCGTATTCGCTCAGGCATCGACATTTTTGCGAGCCGCTCGCCGGCGATTTCCCGCCAGTGCCTCACGATATCTCCGCGCGCAAAGCCACGTCGCCTCAGCGTTGGATCCACCAAACCATCGAGATGCGAGGCAAGCGGCTGAAGGATACGCTGGTTTTTTCGGCTGTCTCGCAATGCTAAAACCTGTTTCATCCTATCCGGCGCCGACCGCGTCGCTTCTGACGTGGTATGACCGCGAACGCCGCGATCTCCTCTGGCGTGCGCCGCCTGGAGTTAAGCCGGACCCATACCATGTCTGGCTCTCTGAAGTCATGCTTCAGCAAACGACCGTCAAGGCGGTCACGCCGTATTTTATGAAGTTTACGCGCCTTTGGCCAACCGTCTCCGACCTTGCCAATGCCCCACGCGAAGACGTTCTAGCTGCCTGGGCTGGCCTTGGATATTACGCCCGTGCGCGAAACCTCCATGCCTGCGCCAAAGTGGTGGCGGACGACCATGAGGGCGCGTTCCCGGAGACGGAGGCGGAGCTTCTTAAGCTCCCGGGAATAGGCGCCTACACGGCAGCTGCGATTGCGGCGATTGCCTTCGGCGAGCCAACGACAGTGGTCGACGGGAATGTGGAGCGGGTCATGGCCCGCCTCCTGATGATCGACACGCCTCTCCCGAAAGCGAAAGGAGAGGTGAGGGATGGGGTCACGCCCCTCGTCCCGATCGATAGACCGGGCGACTTTGCACAAGCCATGATGGATCTTGGCGCCACGATCTGTACGCCGAAGTCACCCGGGTGCTTGATTTGTCCATGGCAGGATGATTGCGCAGCCTTTGGCGCGGGTCGGCAGACCGAGTTTCCGAAAAAGACGAAGAAAGCACCGAAGCCGATCAGGACCGGCTCGATTTACGTCATTGAGGGCCAGTCGGGCGGCCTTTTCGTGCGCACTCGAGCCGACAAAGGGCTTCTCGGTGGCATGACTGAGTTTCCTGGAACCGAATGGGCGGTGGGGTCGACCGATACACCACCATGGGTCGGCAGGTTATCGAACGTCGCTGACGCGGGCACAGTGGCCCACACTTTCACCCATTTCGAATTATCGCTGACGGTTTTTACCGGAGCGTTGAAGGGGGAGCCGCCAACCGATTGGCGGGAAGTGCCGTTAAAGACCCTCCACCGCGAAGCACTACCAAGCGTTATGAAGAAAGTGGTGAAAACCGCTTTTGAGCTGACTTAAGCCGCTTCGGCGCGAATTTGGTCGCGGAATGTGTCGATCAAGACGAGGTTCTTACCCCGTCCGACGTGCCAAAAAGTCCACCCATTACAGGCATCGAAGCCCTGAACATGGGCACCGACCTTATGGATTGAACCGGTGAAGCCGTCAGCATCAAGCGTTCCATCGGCCCGAAGAGTTGCCGAGAAGCGGCGGCGCGCATCGGTGAGCGTTTCACCCGCACTCAGCATGCCGCGCTCAACTAAGGTTCCAAACGCGATCCGAGGCTGCGCTCGTTTGCCGGTCGTAACAGTCAGCGCTGGCTGATCAACCGGCGTAATCTCTGCCAAACGTTCTTCCGCGGCGGCAATGTAGTTTGATTCACGCTCGATCCCGATGAAATGGCGACCGAGCGCTTTTGCGACAGCGCCTGTTGTTCCGGTCCCAAAGAATGGGTCCACCACCACGTCGCCTGGATGTGTGGACGACAACAGCACGCGATAGAGAAGCGCTTCAGGCTTTTGCGTCGGGTGAACTTTCTTTCCGTCGCCGCCTTTCAAACGTTCCTGGCCCGTGCAGATCGGCATGACCCAGTCGGACCGCATCTGCACGCCTTCGTTCAGCGCTTTCATGGCGTCATAGTTGAAAAGGTACTTCGCCTTCTCCGATTTCGCGGCCCAGATCAGTGTTTCATGGGCATTGGTAAAGCGGCGGCCTTTGAAGTTGGGCATGGGATTCGTTTTCACCCAGACCACATCATTCAAAATCCAAAATCCGAGATCTTGCAGGATGCTACCGACCCTGAAGATGTTATGATAGGAACCGATGACCCAAAGGCCGCCATCGGGTTTTAGGACGCGACGCGCGGCAGTGAGCCAGGCGCGGGTGAATGCGTCGTAAGCCGAAAAGCTCGAAAACTGGTCCCAGGCATCGGAAACCGCATCGACCTTGGACTGGTCGGGACGGTTTAACTCGCCCTGCAGCTGTAGATTGTAGGGCGGATCGGCAAAGATTAGATCCACCGACTGAGCGGGAAGCGATGCCAGAGCCGAAATGCAGTCGCCCTTGATGATGCTATCAAGGGGAAGATTGGCGTGCGGTGATGGCGTTTTCGCCTTCACTTGCGGCATGGCAAAACTCAGATACGCTACTCAAACACAGCCTGCGGTTGCTCTGCAGGTCTCTCCATAATCAACGCTTAACGTTGAGCCTTTCCTAAGCCGATTGGTTAATCAGTGACTAACGCCCGGGCCCTAAGATTTTGACGGGCTTGAAGCTTTTCCGATGGAAGGGGGTTGGGCCATGCTCAGCCAGCGCCCTCAAGTGAGCAGCTGTCGGGTAGCCCTTGTGTTTGTCGAACCCGTACTCCGGAAGCCGTTCAGCGAGCTGAACCATCATTTGGTCGCGCGTGACCTTTGCGATAATGGACGCAGCCGCCACGGATATTGATTTTTGGTCGCCTTTGACGATCGCTTCGCCGGAAAACGGCAGGCCTGTACTCCGGTCAGTGGGTTGGTCGCGGCCATCGGTCAATACGGCGCTTGGAATGATGGCAAGAGATGCTACGGCCTCAGACATGGCGCGAAGTGTTGCGCCGCGAATATTGAAGTCATCTATAACTGATGGAGGAACCAAGGCGATCCCGACATGGGCGGTTTTTACGATTTCGTCGAAAAGCCGTTCGCGCTCGGTCTCCGATAAGAGCTTGGAATCGCGTATTCCTTGAGGTGCACGCTCGCGATTTAGAACAATTGCTGCCGCCACTACTGGGCCCGCAAGTGGACCGCGGCCAGCCTCATCGACCCCCGCGACCGACCCTCCAGTCAGTTCGATCCACCGGTCCTCGAACGAAAAATCTGGAAGCGTCACGCACAATCCATCTCTAAGTTGACATTAGATTAGCCGCATTTGCCCTCCTTCTGGAACCGGGGCCTCGAAGAGATCGGTGCGTAGAACCGTCTTCTTATCGTTAAACCCAAACTTGCGGGCCGCGATTTCAAACCGTCGGCCAACGGTCCATGCGTGCGGGCCAGTTCCTGTTTGACGCCGAAAAAACTCGGAATCATAAGCACTTCCGCCGCGCATTGATTTCATGATCGACATCACTTTTTTGGCCCGGTCCGGGTAGTGTTTTTCAAGCCACTGCTCAAAGAGGTCCTTCACCTCCCAAGGTAAGCGGAGGAGCACGTAGCCTGCTTCTTTCGAGCCAGTAAGGGACACACGGCCGAGAATGGCTTCGATTTCATGTTCATTGAGCGCTGGAATGATCGGTGCGACCAAAACGCTGGTCGGAATGCCCGCAGCTTCGAGCAATTCGAGTGCCTGAATGCGCTTTTCAGGCTGAGACGTGCGTGGTTCCATCGCCCGCGCTAACATGGGATCGAGTGTCGTGACGGAGAGGGCAACTTTGACGAGCCCGCGTTCAGCCAGTGAGGCCAAGATATCAATATCTCGGGTTACCAATGCGGACTTTGTAACGATCGCAATCGGATGACTGGTCCGATCGCAAACTTCTAAAATCTGGCGCGTAATCAGGTATTTACGCTCAATCGGCTGATAGGGGTCGGTGTTCGTCCCAATCGCAATCGTCTTCGCCTCATAGCCTGGTCGTGCAAGTTCACGCTCCAGCAATTTGGCAGCTTCTGGTTTTGCAAAAAGCTGGGTTTCGAAGTCTAGACCCGGTGACAATCCCATATTGGCGTGGCTCGGGCGGGCAAAACAGTAGACGCAACCATGCTCACACCCGCGATAGGGATTGACCGACTGATCAAACGACAGATCGGGTGAATCATTCTCTGTCAGGATCGACTTTGCGCGCTCGACCGTGACATTCGTCCGGAGCGAAGGCGCATCCTCGGCTAACGCTTCAAGTTCGCTAACGCGCTGATATTTCTCGTATTTCGCAGTCGGCTGAAATGTAGCACCGCGCCCACCCCGGATGAGCGCTCGTGCGTGATCTCGTTGGCCGCGAGATTGGCCAGGCGTGACAGCACTGGAAAGGATGGTCGTTACGGATCGCTCTTGCGGCGCTTGAAAGTCGGCCATTTCTGGCTCCGTTCGCATATGTTCAATGATGTTTAATCGTTAACATTATTAAAGAACATATCAAGAACATTGTAGTCGATACTGACACGGAATGTCACGTTGCGCGTGGTTTAGAATTCTTAGAAAAAGTGGGAAACGCCCACGAGTACCGCTTGATCTCCATCGTCATTCCCACCTTGAACGCTGAAGAGACGCTTCCCGACACGCTCAGTTGTCTGGTGGAGGGCGCACTTGACGGTCTCGTGCGCGACGTCGTGGTCGCCGATGGTGGTTCGAGTGATCAGACGATGGCGATCGCTGACTATATGGGATGCGAGGTCGTCACCTCAGAGCGAGGGCGGGGATACCAACTCGCGGCAGGGGCAGAGGCAGCGAAATCCGACTGGCTGCTCTTTCTCCATGCCGACACCGTCTTAGACGCACGCTGGCAGACGGAGGTCGCGGCTTTTTGCGCGTGCGAATCGAAGAATCGCGATGCGCCGCGCGCCGGTGTATTTCAGTTCAAGCTTAGAGATGAGGGCGCGACGGCGCGGATCCTCGAAACCATGGTCGCGGTCCGGTGCGCGCTCTTTGCGCTGCCCTATGGCGACCAAGGCCTTCTCATTCATCGCTCACTCTATGATGAGATCGATGGGTTCCAAGCAATCCCACTTATGGAGGATGTCGATATCATCCGAAGGATCGGTCGCCGGAGGCTGAGTTTCCTCCAAACGCGTGCGATCACGAGTGCCGATCGGTTTAAGCGGAACGGCTATATTTCTCGCAGCGCCCGAAACCTAACCTGCCTGTTCCTCTACTTCGCGGGCGTCTCGCCCTACCGGATCGCAAAAATCTATAGCTGATGCAGCGCTCGCTGATCCTAATGGTGAAGCGGCCGGTTGCGGGCGCGGTGAAGACACGGCTTGCAAAGACGATCTGGACGGCGGAAGCGTTGCGCTTTTATCGTACCAGCCTCGCAGACACGATGAGGCGTCTTGGCCGCGATCCGCGCTGGCGTTTGGTGCTGGCAGTGGCGCCAGAAACCGCGGTCAATGATGCCACCTGGCCGCGACATCTTTCGCGGATGGCGCAGTGCCGGGGCGGGCTCGGTGAAAAGATGCAGGGTGCAATTGATGCTGTGCCCACCGGCCCGGCGCTTATTATCGGGTCGGACATACCTGGCATCACAGGTGCTGAAATCTGGTCAGCATTTCAGGCGCTCGGTCGAACAGATGTCGTCATCGGGCCGTCCCCCGATGGCGGCTATTGGCTGATCGGTTCCAGGCGATTACCTCGGTCAATGCGGCTCTTCCCTAAGCCGGTCCGATGGAGCACGGAACACACATTGGAAGACACCGTCGCGGGGCTGGCGGGTGCGACGGTGTCCTTCATCAATAAGCGCGCCGACGTCGACACAGAGGCCGAATGGCGCGCCTGGCGTCGTGGTGACTATTCAGCGAACTGATAGCTCATCGGGTCCCACCGATAAGACGTTCCGGATTTCCGCACATAGCCAATGCCGGGGAAGGGCATGTGATAGCCGATCATGGCGAGATTATCGGCGGCCGACATGTCGAACAGGCGCTTGCGCGTGGCCGCAGCCGCTTCCTTGTCCATGTCAAACCGCACGTGCCAGTCCGGCCGTTGGATTGATGCGACGAAGTGGTTTGCAGCGTCCGCCCAAACCATCAATTGGCGACCCTCGCTCTCAATCCGATAGCACATGTGGCCTGGCGTATGGCCGAAGGCGGCAAATGCCGAGATGCCAGAGACGACCTCGCCCTCATCACCGAGGAACGTCATCTTCTCTGCAACCGGCTTGACGTTTGAGTTCACGAGCGTGGCGACGCGTTCCGTCGGCCCGCTCATTCGGTCCTCTGCCGCCCAGAAATCATATTCGATCTGGCCGGTGACGTAGCGTGCATTCGGATAGGCTTCGCTGCCCGACGCCATAAGTCCACCAATATGGTCCGGGTGCATATGGGTTAGAACAACGACGTCAACTTGGTCAGCAGAGTACCCTGCCTGTTCCAAGACGCCGATGAGTGGTGGTGTCTCGCCACCGAGCCCGGCGTCAAACAACACGAGCTCATTGCCCGTATTGACGATCGTCGGGGTGAAATAGAATTGAACTCGGGTCTCGGGCAGACCGTTCTCCTTGAGGAGGGCGGCCATATCCTCCGCCGACTGGTTTTGCCCAAATGTTGGGTGTGGCCCATCTGACATTCGAGAACCGGCAAGAAGGGTCGTCACTTCGAAATTGCCAACCTTGATGCGCCGGAAACTCTGCGGCGACACTCCGAGCATGGGTGCGGCGGCCAATGCCGGCGTAGAGCGGGAAATGATGGCCGGGGCGGCGACGGCAGCGGATGCCGCGACAAGCATCGTGCGGCGATTGATATGGGACATGACGACTCCTTCGTTGATGGTGCGACAATTAGGACAGGAGCGTGGAAAAAATAGGGCGAGTTAGCGCGGATTTGATCACGCGCGTTAGACGGTTGTTTGAAGTTTGCCGCGCTTCAAATGTTCATCCAGCCTCGGCATGATCTCAACGAAATTGCACGGCTGATGCCGGTAATCGAGCTGCCATTTCAAGATGCCGTCCCAGGCGTCCTTGCAGGCGCCGGTCGACCCTGGAAGCACGAAAATGTAGGTCGCATTTGCGACGCCGCCGGTGGCTCGGCTTTGAATCGTGGAGGTGCCGATCTTGTCGTAGCTTATTCGATGAAAGACTTCAGAAAAACCGTCCATCCTCTTCTCAAACAAAGGTTCTGCAGCTTCGGGCGTCACATCACGACCCGTGAATCCCGTCCCGCCAGTCGTAATGATGACGTCTATATGAGGGGCCGTGATCCAGTCTTTGAGCTGGGCTTGGATCGCCGTCACATCGTCTGGCACGATAGCGCGTGCTGCTAGCCTGTGACCTGCGTTGTCGACCCTCGCAGACAGAACATCGCCTGAGCGATCATCAGCTGAGGTCCGCGTATCCGAGACCGTCAGAACGGCGATCGATACGGGTATGAAAGGACGGCTTTCATCGAGCGTAGACATCGCCCTCGGGTAGACCAAACTGGCCGGTTTGAGCAACCCGAATTCCTGTGTGACGCGCGCGGAAGTTGATCCAGATCAAACCTACAATTGGCATTCATCACATACTGATTTGACCGGTATTCCCGGGTGGAACGGCGATGGTCGGGAGGACGCGATGAGCAATCCCGCGTACTCGCCTGACGAAGCCGATACGCTCCCCGTTGCGACGGCAGCGGGGAGCGAATTCAAAGGGGCCCAGAAAGATAAGCTCATTCTGAACCTCGTTCGTTCGGCGATTAAGAGCGTACATGACGACTGCGATCAAAGGCCGATGGTACGGCCCTCGCGGGGTCTGAAGAACTAAGAAGTAAGAAGAATAATCCAGCGACGGTGGCGGCGATCAGGCCGCCACGCCGGGCCAATTCTCCTCCAGCGTTAAGAGATCCTGCCACACCAGCCGTTTCTGGCCTGGTGAACGCAACAAAAACGCTGGGTGAAAGGTCGCAAAGCCGCGCGCGGCATGTTTGCCGATGGTGACGTCATACCATTTGCCCCGCGCTTTCGTGATCCCGATCTTTAGTGCAAAGAGGTTCCGCGCCGCAGTGTCTCCCAGCGCAACGATGATCTCGGGTTCGACCAATTCCACGTGGCGGGCAAGGAATGGCGCGCAGATTTCAGCCTCCACCGGGGTGGGTTTGCGGTTGCCAGGCGGGCGCCACGGCAGAATATTGGTGATGTAAACGTCTTCGCGCGTCTTGTGGATTGCGGCGAGCATGCGGTCGAGGAGCTGGCCCGACCGACCAACGAACGGCAGACCTTGAAGGTCTTCATCGCGACCTGGCGCTTCGCCGATCAGCATGACCTTGGCCTTGGGGTTGCCGTCGCCAAAGACCAGTTTCGTTGCGGTCTTTTTCAATGAACAGCCGTCGAATGCCGCGAGCACCTCGCGAAGCGCGTCGAGATCTTTGGCGTCCTGAGCGGCGGTTCTTGCGTCCATGGCGGCGACGTTATCGGGAACCTGATCAGGTGCAAAAGATGGCTGGAAAAATTCCGGTGCAGGGGGCGAAGACGGCGCCCGCTGCGGGGCTGAAGCCGGTGGCGGAGGAGGCGGTGCGGCGTGATCGCGCCGTTCTCGGTTCTGCTCTTCGGTCAGGGCAAAGCGGTTGACTGGCTCATCGCCGACAAATCTGGTCACGCCCGCAGACGCGAGAAACCGAAGCGCGGCAATTGCCTCTTCCTGGCTGAAATCCTTCGACATGCGCTAGCCTTAAGGCGCTCCGCGTGCGGCGTAAAGCAGCGCTAGGCTTTGCATGAATTCGCCCCTGCCTGCTCTTTACAGCGCTACAAAGTCATTCACTTTAGAACGCTGCCAAAGTGAGCGATAAACGTGTTTATTTTGCTCGACAAAAAATTGTTTACGCTTACGTAAACGTAAGTTATGAAAACTTAGTGACGTGTGAGAGACGCACGCCGTAGTACGGTTTTACCCTTACACCCTGACGCTCGATATGGTTCGGTTCGACAGGCGGCAAAGCGGCAAGTAGGAGCGAAAGCGAAGCGGTCATGTTTGATGAAGCAAGCTATCCCGAACGCGAAAGTATGGATTTCGACGTCGTCATCGTTGGCGCAGGGCCGGCGGGCTTAGCGGCGGCAATCCGGCTCAAACAGCTCAATAGCGATCTTGAGATCGTCGTGCTTGAGAAGGGCTCCGAAGTTGGCGCGCACATTTTGTCGGGCGCGGTGATTGACCCGATCGCGATCGATAAGCTTTTGCCGGAATGGCGCGATGAAGAGACGCCGATCAAGACGCCGGTGACGAAGGACAAATTTCTGTTCTTGGGTCCAGAAGGTGGGATCACGCTTCCGAACTTCATTATGCCGCCGCTTATGAACAACCACGGCAACTACGTCGTCTCGCTCGGCAATGTGTGTCGGTGGCTGGCGGAGAAGGCTGAAGGGCTCGGCGTCGAGATCTATCCGGGCTTTGCGGCATCCGAAGTACTCTATGACGATGAAGGCCGCGTCGTCGGCGTTGCCACTGGAGATATGGGCCTCCAGAAAGACGGCACGCCGGGGCCGAACTTTGAGCGCGGCATGGAACTGCGCGGCAAGTACACCCTCATCGGAGAGGGCGTGCGCGGTTCACTCGCCAAGCAGCTTATCAAGCAATTCAATCTGGATGAGGGTAAAGAGCCCCAGAAGTTCGGCATCGGGCTCAAGGAACTCTGGGAAATCGACCCCGACAAGCATGATCCGGGCCTCGTTCAGCACTCCTTTGGTTGGCCGCTCGATTTCTCGACCGGTGGCGGCTCGTTCCTCTATCACCTTGAGGACAATCAGGTAGCAGTCGGCTTTGTCGTCCACCTCAACTACAAAAATCCCTATCTCTCGCCGTTTGACGAGTTTCAGCGGTTCAAAACCCACCCGGATATTGCGCCGACCTTTGAGGGCGCACGCCGTGTTTCCTATGGCGCTCGCGCCATCACGGAGGGTGGCTACCAATCCGTCCCACGTCTGACTTTCCCCGGCGGCGCGCTCCTTGGCTGCTCGGCTGGCTTTGTGAACGTGGCTCGCATCAAGGGCTCGCACAACGCCATGCTTTCTGGAATGCAGGCTGCCGAACACATCGTAGAAGCGATCGCGGCGGGGCGCGAGCACGACGAGATTGTGGAGTATGAAGACGGTTGGCGTTCCAGCGAGATCGGCAAGGACCTTTGGAAGGTCCGCAACGTCAAACCCATGTGGTCAAAGCTCGGCCTGATCGGCGGCGTGAAGCTCGGCGGTGTCGACATGTGGACGAACACGTTCGGTTTCTCGTTCTTCGGCACAATGAAACACGGCAAGAGCGATGCAGAATCGCTGGAACCTGCGTCGAAACACAAGCCGATCGAGTATCCAAAACCCGATGGCAAAGTGTCATTCGACAAGCTCTCGTCGGTGTTCCTCTCCAACACGAACCACGCTGAAGACCAGCCGATCCACTTGAAACTGATGGATGAGGCGTTGCAGAAGGCATCAGAGCTCTCTGACTTTGCAGGGCCATCGAACCGCTATTGTCCGGCAGGCGTTTATGAGTGGGTCGAAAAGGATGGCGAGCAGAACTTCGTCATTAACTCGCAGAACTGCGTCCATTGTAAAACCTGCGATATCAAGGACCCGAACCAAAATATCACGTGGACGGTGCCGGAAGGCGCAGGCGGGCCAAACTACCCGAACATGTAAAGTTGGTGATGCGGCAAGGCAGGCCTTTAAAGCCTTAACATAAACCGGCGGGGCTGCATGGCGTCCCATGCAACCCCGTATCCGAAAAGTCCGGTGATGTTTTAGCTGCCGTAATTCAGGCAGTTCTGAAGCATGTCTTCATCGGGGTAGTTCGCACCGGGGCCAAACTCATCAATGCACGCTTGTGTCCACGCATCGGCTTTGTTTTTGCCGCCATAGCTGCCGTCTGGAACCGTATTGTGCTGACCGTTCGGAATCTGAACGACGCCAATTTTCACCGGTGACTTCGGCTTGATGCGCTGACCTGCATCGGCAACTCCAATGGATGCAACGGCAAGGATGGCAACTGCAGCGAGTGTCTTTGAAGCATTCATGAACATGATATTTCCTTTCGAGTTTTGTCTGTCGCGTCATTGCGACGACCGGGAAATGGTCATGTTCGGTTCGGAAAATATGTTGCAGATCACACTTCTGTGAGCTCACGTGATCGGCACGTGAAACCCCTTAGTCGCGGAAATTTGCACGTCCGTATGATTGTTGCGGCGCGGCAAAGCAGATAAACCGGCAAAAGAATCACGAGGTATCGCAGTTGCAGGGCAGGGGGCGTCCGCAATCTCGACTGATGGGAGACGTTGATTGAGGACGTTCCTTTTTGCCGTTCTGACTTTGGCGTTGGCGGCGTGCACCGCTGCGGGGCCATCGCTACCCGAGGCCCCAGACGCAGACATCACGCCTGCGGTCATTACTCAGCCGCTGACTGGGTCGCCGGGTGCCGCGCGGGCGCGGGCGCCAGCGTCGATCGTGGTCGATGCGCGTACGGGGCGTGTGCTTTACGAACAAAGCTCGAATAGCCTTCGCTATCCGGCATCACTGACAAAGATGATGACGATCTTTGTCGCTTTCGAAGAGATCAAAGCCGGTCGGCTATCACTCGATACCCCGCTCACCGTGTCGTCCTATGCAGCAGGTCGTCCGCCGTCCAAGATCGGTGTGCGTGCGGGTTCGACGGTGCTCCTGAGAGATGCGATCCAGGCTATGGCCGTCAGATCAGCCAACGATATGGCAGCGATTGTGGCTGAAAACATATCGGGTTCAGAAGCCGCGTTTGCCGACTACATGACGCGGACGGCAAAGACCCTCGGTATGAATAGAACGCGCTTTGTGAATGCGTCAGGCCTTCCAGATCGCCGACAAGTGACGACGGCACGGGACATGGCGATCCTGTCGCGGGCCTTGAAAACCAGGCATCGGCGTCTCTCGCGCTACTTTGCCCAGCGCTCATTCACCTATCGTGGACGGACATACCGGGCGACGAACCGGTTGCTCGGTCGGGTCGATGGCGTGGATGGCATCAAGACCGGCTATATTCGGGCCGCCGGATATAATCTTGCGGCATCTGCAACCCGCAATGGACGGTCGATCATCGTCGTCGTCATCGGTGGCCGGTCAGGCTCTGCTCGAAACGCCGAGGTTACACGCCTGATCGAGCGGTACACGCCGGGTCGTTTGCGGCTGTCGTCGCCCGAGAATCCATAAATTCGCGGGCCTCTGATGGGACGTTTGGGCCCGGCGTGGCAATCGCCGAGCCCAAAACGCATTACGCAGCTGACTTTTCAGGAGCTGACCACGCGTTGGGCGCAAACGCCGCGTCAACTTCGGTGCTTGCGATGTGGTTGGTGTAGTTCGACAGCGTTTTGAACGCGGTACCGAGCACGACCTCGAGTACGGTCTGCTCCGTGTAGCCCGCAGCCAAGAACGCTTCGATGTCGGCATCGCTCGGCCAGCCGCGGCTGACATTCACAACGCGCGCGAAGGTGCGAAGGGCTTCGAGCTTGGCGTCCGGGATCGGCGTGTCATTACGGAGCGCTTCGATCACCGTATCGTCGACTTTCGCCATTTTGGAAATCGTCGTGTGCGCTGCCATGCAGTAGGTGCAGCCGTTCAGAACGTTGTTGGTCATCAAAATAACCTGGCGCTCAGTCTCGGCGAGATCGGTCTTTGCAAAGATCCCGCCGAGCGTCGCGTAGGCCTCAAGGAGTGCTGGCGCCGTCGCCATCGTCGCCAGAAGGTTCGGCAGGAAGCCGTACTTTGCCTGAACTTGCTCGATGATGGGCTTTGCAGCTTCGGGCGCAGTTTCATGTGTATGGGTCGGGAATTCAGCCATTTCGATCTCCATTCGTTTGTTTATACCGATCGGTATGAACCCGCAAATGGACGTGCAGATGGCATGCGTCAAGTGGCATCGTGATGTTTTTTGACCGATCGGTTCAAAAAACCTATATTCGCTCGAGAGAGGACGTAATTTCCGATGCCGTGGGAAAAAGCTTTCAATTTTGAAGACGCAACCGATGCCGCAGAACGCGTGTTTCGTCGGCAGGGCTATGCCGGCACGTCGATTTCGGATCTGACGACGGCAATGGGCATCAATAAGGGCAGCGTCTACAACGCCTATGGCTCAAAAAAGGGCGTCTTTGACACGGCGTTTGCGCGCTATGACGAAAAATTTCGACAGCCACTTCTGAAGCGCCTCCGCGAGACGGAAGCGGGACCGGACCAGATCGAAGCGTTCTTCGAGGCGATCATCGACGAAGTCGTTCACGACGAAGAATTCAAAGGCTGCATGCTCATCAACACGGCTATGGAGCTACCGCATCACGACGACGACGTTGCGAAGGATGTCAGGAAACGGCTTGAAGATACCGAAGCTTTTTTCCGCGAGGCGCTGGAGGCGGGCAAGGCAAACGGGTCGTTGTCGTCCGATCTCAAGATAGATGAGACCGCGCGGGGATTGATGACATTGCTGATCGGGTTGCGGGTTATGGGCAAGGTAAGCCGCGATGAGACCCAGCTTTCGATCGTGAAGCGACAGGCCATGCAGCTTATCGGCGCCGACCAGGATCGCGCGCCATGAGCGATTTTCAGTCGATCCTGGCTGCAGCTTTCGGGTTGATCACCTCGGGCGATCCGGACCTTTTCGCGGTGATCGGCCTTTCGCTGCAGGTGACGGTAACGGCGGTCGCGCTCTCTTGCCTCATTGGCTTTCCGCTGGGGGCGATGGTGGGCGCTTTCCGGTTTCCAGGCCGTACGCTCATCTCGATTACACTGAATGCGCTCATGGGTCTGCCGCCGGTGGTCGTTGGTTTGATGGTCTACCTCATGCTCTCGCGGTCCGGGCCGCTTGGGCCGCTCGGGCTCCTTTATACGCCGACGGCGATGATCATCGCGCAAACCCTCCTTGTCACGCCGATCGTTGCGGCGCTCACCAAGCAGGTCGTCGAAGACCTCGACCGGGAGTATTCCGACCATTTCCGGTCCCTCCGCGTGCGGGCCATGGATCGGGTTGCCGCATTGCTTTGGGATGCGCGCTATAGCCTTTTGACGGTGGCGCTGGCCGGTTTTGGCCGCGCCGTTGCTGAGGTCGGGGCGGTCTTGATCGTTGGCGGCAATATCAACCATGTGACACGGGTCATGACGACGACGATCGCGCTTGAGACATCTCGCGGAAACCTCCAAATGGCGCTTGCGCTCGGTATCATCCTCATGGGCATGGCGTTCGTGGTGAACGCGATTGTTCTGTCGCTCCGGTCATCGGCGGCGCGGGCTGCCTATGCTTAGGAGCGTCTCAGACGGGAAGGGTTCCGGCCGGAACGGTGCGTCACTGGAGGGCGTGAATGCCTTGATGCGGGCCCTTGGGCTCGGCTTCAGAGTCGGCGAGCATCGCATTCTTGACCGGATTGACTTCGCAATCCCGGAAGGCCTCACAACAGTCATAATGGGCGCTAATGGCGCTGGAAAAAGCACGCTTTTGAAGCTCCTCCACGGGCTCAATACGCCAACTGAGGGCGACATATTCTGGAATGGCCGCGCGCTCGACAAAACCGCACTGAAGAAGCAGGCCATGGTCTTCCAAAAGCCCACCCTTCTGCGGCGGTCCGTGCGCGCAAACATCAAATTCGCGCTCTCAGTGCGCGGCATCTCGGGTCACGAACGGGCTGAGCGGGTTGAAAGTGCGCTGATCCGGGCCGATCTCCTGGATCGAGCAACGAGGCCAGCGCGTGTCCTGTCTGGTGGTGAGCAGCAACGCCTTGCCGTGGCGCAGGCGCTGGCGTGCGAACCCGAAATCCTATTTCTCGATGAGCCAACAGCTAGCCTCGATCCGCAATCGGCCGAGGCCGTAGAGGCGCTTGTGAGTGATGCAAAAGCTGATGGCGTAACGATTGTCCTCGTCACGCATGATGCGGGTCAGGCGAGGAGGCTTGGAGATCGCCTTTTAACGCTCGATTCTGGCCGCCTCACCGGTGCTTCGAACATGACTGAAGCCCTAGCGCATCAGGGGCGGGCTTCATCTGCCTCGAAAAGCGGAACGTGAACCGGACACTGTTCGCGGTTGCTAGTTTTGCCGTCGCGTTCCTATCGATATTTGCCGCCGCTAACGAAAGCCGCTTTATCATCCTCCAATCGACGACAACGACCCAGAATTCCGGGCTCCTCGACCATATTTTGCCAATCTTCGAGGCGGAAACGGGAATTGAGGTTCGCGTCGTCGCGGTCGGTACCGGGCAGGCGCTTCGTAACGCCGAAAACGGCGATGGCGATGTCCTTTTGGTTCACGCGCGGGAGCTGGAAGATGCGTTCGTGGACGCCGGCCACGGCGTCGAGCGCTTGGACGTCATGTACAACGACTTCGTTATTGTTGGCCCGCCGAGTGACCCGGCCGAGGTCAAAGGCTTGAGCGACGCGGTTGTGGCGCTCAACACAATCGCTTCAAGTGAGTCAGCGTTTGTTTCCCGCGGCGATGGGTCTGGGACCCATGCCGCCGAAATGCGCCTCTGGCGCGAAACCGCCGTTGATACCGAAACTGCGAGTGGGACCTGGTACCGCGAAACGGGAGCGGGGATGGGCACGACGCTCAACATCGCAGTGAATATGCATGCCTATGCGCTTACCGATCGCGGCACATGGCTAAACTTTCAAGCCAAAGGCGATCACGGCGTCCTGGTCGAAGGTGACGAGCGGCTTTTCAATCCGTATGGCGTTATTCTCGTGAATCCCCAGCGTCACCCGGCGGTCAAGGCCGGATTCGGCCAGACCTTTATCGATTGGCTGGTTTCCGACGATGGGCAGGGCGCGATCGCGGCATTTCAAATCGATGGAAAGCAGCCATTCTTCCCAAATGCCGCGCCTCAATAACGCGGATCACGATACGTTTTGAAAGCTATCACGCGGAGGTTGTGTTCTCTGCAATAGCGGGCATAAACTCCGCGTCGCGTCAGACATAAGACGCTGGGGCGGGGCGGACCAATGGACGATGTGACGGTGAACGTTGAGGATCACTACCTCAAACGCGAACTTTATGAGCGCGTCCAGACAGACCCAGAAATATTTGAGTTTCTCCAAGCCGGCTCACTTGACGGGATCTGGTATTGGGACCTCGAAAATTTGGAGCACGAGTGGCTTAGCGACCGATTCAAGTCGTTCTTCGGGTTCCAACCCGATGAAATGGAGCATTCGACCGATTGGTGGCAGGCAAACATCGACCCTGATGATCTGAAGCTCGCGCTTGAAAACTTCGAAGCGCACGCTGCTGACCCGAACCATCCGTATGATCAAATCGTGCGCTACAAACACCGTGACGGATCGACAGTTTGGGTGCGTTGCCGGGGGCTCGCGATCCGGGATGAGGACGGAAAGCCGATCCGGATGCTCGGCGCCCACACCGACGTCACCGCACTCAAGCGAGCGGAAAAAGAAGTCGGCGAGATCAACGCACTGTTGGAAGAGCGAAATGCGATGCTTCGTGATTTCGCAAGTGTGGCAGCACATGATCTTTCAGCACCCCTTCGGCACATTTCGATGTTCTCAGAGGTTCTCAGAGAAGACATCGAAGCCGGGAACACCGCTGAAGCCGTTGAAGCCCTTGATCGGATCGATCGCCGCATCGACCATATGCGTCGCCTCATAAAGGCTGTGCTCGACTTTTCCGTGACTGGCATGACGGTGACACCTGCCGTCTCGGTAGCGCTTGCCGAGTGCGTTGATCGCTCGATTGAGGCGGCAGACACGGAAGAAATCATTATCCACACCGACATCGATCCGGATTTGAAGATCGAAGGTGATGCCGATCTCGTGGTCCGCGTGATCGACAACATGCTGTCAAATGCCATCAAATACGCCAACCAAGACGCGCCTGAAATCTGGATCGCAGCGGAGCCTGCTGAGCGAAACCATGTCCAGGTGACCGTCACTGATAATGGCAAGGGCGTTCCGCCAGATTTTGTTGAAACGATCTTTAATCCCTTTACGCGCGGCGAGGTGGCGCCCTCGGGCGCGGATGGATTCGGCATAGGCCTCGCGCTCGTTCGCCGAATTATGGAAAGCCACCGCGGAAGTGTCGCACTCGATCTCGACTATAGGGACGGAGCGCGTTTTGTGTTAGTGTTTTTACGTGCTTCGGTCTGAGGGAGGCCGTTGCGCGAGAAAACCACCATGCCGGGAGAGAGGTCATGGGGACTACGCAAGGCAATAAGGTCAGTCGCTCGATCCTCGTTATCGATGATGACAAAGACGACTTTTCATTCGTCGAAAGATCATTTTCGGATGTCGCGCCCGAGATCATCGTGCATCACGAAATGAACGGGCGGAATGCGAGGCAGCGCATCGAAGACACGGGCGCCAGTCTCGTTTTGCTCGATCTAAAGATGCCGGGTATTTCTGGGTATCAAGTCTTGGAAAACTTGAAAGGCGCCGATGACGAAGATGATCGGATCAATATACCCGTGATCGTGCTGTCCTCATCGAGCGACACCCGCGATGTCATCCAGTGCTACCGGCAAAATGCCAACGCCTATCTAGAGAAGCCGTCATCGTCAGCGGCATATCGGGACTTGGCGCGAAGCGTGAAGGATTTTTGGCTCGACCAAGCGCGGCTCGCGCATTGACGGCGTTTATTTGCTGAGCGCGATTGCCGAGACCAAGCGTTTATAGCATGGAGATGGGGCGGAGTTTCCGCCCCTTTTTCGTTTAAGTTGGAGCGGCTCGCCCGTGCTCGAAACCTATCCTCTTCAACTGGTGATTGGCGGCGCGCGCTCGGGCAAAAGCCGCTACGCCGAGAGCCTTTTTGAGCCGTATTTACCGGGCGCGATCTATATCGCGACCGCGCAAGCTTTCGATGATGAGATGCGCGAGCGAATCACGGTGCACCAGCGGCAGCGCGGCGACCTTTGGGAGACTGTTGAAGCGCCCATGGAGTTGGCGTCGACTGTTGAGGTCCGAAGCGCATCAAGGCGACCGATATTGGTCGATTGCCTGACGCTGTGGCTGACCAATGTCATGCTCTCAGACGGCGATGTCGGCTCGGCGGTTGCCAAGCTCACATCCGTTTTGAAGGCGACACAAAGCCCGGTGGTGCTTGTTTCGAATGAGGTGGGGCTCGGGATCGTGCCCGATACGCCGCTTGGGCGTGCATTTCGTGACGCACAGGGTCAACTCAACCAATCCATTGCCGCTATAGCTGATCGGGTGGTATTCCTCGCTGCAGGACTTCCCTGGCAGCTAAAACCCCAATTGGGCCCTTCACTGAACGAGAGTTGAGGTTGAGCAATGAAACGCGTTGATAAAATTCCCGCGACCATCGTCACTGGCTTCTTGGGGGCCGGAAAAACGACGTTGGTTTCCAAGCTTTTGGAAAATGCCAATGGCAAGCGGATCGCGCTCATCGTCAATGAGTTCGGCGATGTGGGCTTTGACGGTGAGCTTCTTTCCGATTGCGGCGATCCGACCTGCAAACCGGATAGTGTCATCGAACTCACGAATGGCTGCATCTGCTGCACGGTTGCGGACGACTTTTTGCCCGCGATGGAAGCGATCATCGCGCGCGATCCAGCGCCCGATCACATCGTCATTGAGACGTCTGGTCTCGCGCTGCCGCAACCGCTCGTTCAGGCGTTTCAATGGCCCGCCGTGAAGAGCCGGATCACGGTCGACGGTGTGGTTACTCTCGCGGATGCCGCGGCATTAGCGGACGGCCTCGTATCGCACGATCGCGATCGTTTGGAAGCGCAGCGCGAAGCGGACGAATCGCTCGATCATGAGAGCGAAATTGAGGAACTCTTCGAGGATCAGATCGCATGTGCCGACTTGATCGTCATGTCGAAGGCTGATCTCGTCGATGCGGCGGGCCTCGCCAGGGCAAAGGCCGAGATCGACCACCACAAGCGCGCTGGTGTTTCGGTTGTTGAAGCGTCAAAGGGCGCGATCCCGGCATCCGTTCTTTTGGGGCTGGAAGCAGGCGCAGAAGACGACCTTGAGAGCCGCGCGGGGCATCATGGCTCGGATCATCACGAGCACGACCACGACGCGTTTGAGACTTTCATCCTGCCCGTCACGCCAGCGCTCAGCTTGGGCGATATCAAGGAGCGTGTCGCTGTAGCAATGACGGTTCACGGTGTCCTTCGCATCAAGGGTAAGGCGAGCGTTCAAGGCAAAGCGGCCCCTGTAATCGTCCAAGCGGTGGGGCCGCGTGTTGAGGCGTATTTCTCGCCCGCCGCCGTGGCTGCTGGATCATCTGCGCTCGTTGTCATCGGCGAACACGACATGGACCGCGCCGCGATCGAGAACGCGCTCCTCGCAGAGCCCGTCGCAGCTTAACGCGGCGCGATGCATCTTCCGCTTCCGCAGGGCGGCGCGCTTGACGAGGGAGAGGCGGCGATCGATCTCGAGATCGCGCCTGCTGACGTCCTTTTTCTTTCGTTTGCGGATAGCGAGCTAGCGGCGCTCTATCGGTCGGTTCCAAGCGACGCCGGTTATTCGGTTGGTTTCGTCGATCTGAAGCGGCTGAGGCATCCGCTGTCGATTGATCTCCTGATCGACAATACGGTTGCGAAATCGAAGATCGTCGTTGCGCGGGTGCTCGGTGGGTCGGCCTATTGGCCCTATGGCGTCGAGCGACTGGCAGAAATGGGTCGGCGCGGCGGCGTCAAAATCGTGCTTCTGCCCGGTGACCAAAACGCCGATGAGCCGCTTCAATCGCAATCGAGTGCTGGTGCGCCTCATGTTGAGATGCTCCGGCGATATTTCCTGGAAGGTGGCAGCGAGAATTACGCTAATCTTGTCGCCTATGCGGCGTATCTGGTGGGTGATGGCGAGGGCCCCGCTGAACCGATTGCGATCCCGCGTCACGGCGTCTATCGCGCGGAGAAAACGGGTGCTTTGGGCTCCGCTGTTCTTGTGTTCTACCGCGCGCTTTTGGAGGCAAGTGCACTTCACCCCGTCGACGGAATGATTGATGCCCTCAAAGCTGAAGGGATGTCGGTCAGAGCGCTCTACGTTTCCAGTCCCCGCAGCGCTGAGGATGGCGATTTCCTGCGGGAACAGATTGCTGATGCAGAGGCCGACATTGTCTTGAATGCGACGGCTTTTGCGATCTCCCAAGCGGGCACGGAGGCCCATCAGACGCCACTCGACGCGACCGGGACGCCTGTTTTGCAGGTGGTCTTCAGCGGCATAACCGAGGCCGAATGGACCGAAAGCAACCGCGGGCTCGCGCCGCGTGATTTCGCCATGCACGTGGTCATGCCGGAGGTGGATGGGCGCATCCATGCGGGTGTCACCTCGTTCAAGTCGGATCCGAAGGATGCGACCGGATTTACACCGCGCGAGGGGCTCTCGCACCTGGAGCGCGCGTCTTCGGTCGCAAAGCTTACCGCGAATTGGGCAAGGTTGCGGAGGAGCACGGTCGGGGATCGCAGGGTCGCGCTCATCCTTGCCAACTACCCGAACAAAGATGGTCGCCTTGGCAATGGCGTTGGCCTTGATACGCCTGCGAGCACGGTCGCGATCCTAAAACGGATGTCGGACATCGGGTTCGATACCGCTGGCGCGCCGGCAGCGTCGCGCGATTTGATGGATCTCCTGCTCGCTGGGTCAACCAACGCAAAGCAGGTGGACGATGGCGTCAAATGGCCAGTGGACGACTATCTCTACCACTTCAGGCATCTGCCCGCGACGGTACGTTCCGAAATTGAAGCACGCTGGGGGCCACCGGAAGACGATCCTTTCGTCGAGGATGGCCGCTTCTGCTTACCGGTGCATTGCTTCGGCAAAACTGCGGTCATGATCCAGCCCGCCCGCGGCTACAACATCGATCCAAAAACCACCTATCACGATCCGGATCTGGTGCCGCCGCACGGCTATCTCGCGGCCTATCTCTGGCTGCGGGAAGCCTATGGCGCACACGCGGTTGTTCATGTCGGCAAGCATGGGACGCTCGAATGGCTGCCGGGGAAATCGGTCGCGCTGTCAGCGGCGTGCTACCCGGACGCCGTGCTCGGCGCGCTACCCAACCTCTACCCGTTCATTGTCAATGATCCTGGCGAGGGCGCTCAGGCAAAGCGCAGGACGGCCGCGGTCGTGATTGACCACCTCACACCGCCCATGGCGCGCGCAGAAAGCCACGGTGTCGCGTTGAGGTTGGAAGGGTTGCTCGACGAGTACGCGCAAGCGCAAGCGACCGACCCAAAGCGCGCGGCAAGGCTTGAAAAGGACATCCAAAACCTCGCGGAAGAGCATGGATTTCATGAGGATTTGGGTTCGAGCGATGATCTCATACCCGCGCTCGATAATCATCTCTGCGACCTGAAAGAGCTTCAGATTCGCGACGGCCTCCACGTTTTTGGCTCGTCGCCTGGGGATGATTTGCGGACCGCGCATCTTTCAGCGCTCGTTCGCGTTTCGCGGGGCGGCGCGCCTGGCGACGCATCGCTTCATCGCGCGATTGCGAATGATCTCGGTTTAGATTTCGATCCTCTCACATCCGAACCTGCGACGCCGTGGGAGGGGCATAAACCTGATGTGTTGCAAGCGCTATCAGATGATCCTTGGCGCATCGCCGGTGACACGATCGAACGGATCGAACTCCTCTCAGAAGTGCTGATCGCCGGTCGTTTAGAGATCAATTCAGACTGGTCAGAAACGCGGGCAGTCCTAGAGCATCTCAGTACCTCCATCGCACCCAAGGTCGACGCGAGTGGCGAGCGCGAATTGGATGCGCTGATGGCGGGGCTTTCAGGGCGATTTGTACCGCCTGGGCCCTCCGGTGCGCCAACGCGTGGTCGGCCCGACGTTCTGCCCACGGGCCGGAATTTTTACGCGGTCGATGTCCGTGCCGTGCCCTCTCAGACCGCATGGGCGCTGGGGCAACTTTCCGCTGAACGGTTGGTCGAGCGCTACTTCCAGGACGAAGGCGAGTGGCCGAAAGCCATGGTCGTCACCTGTTGGGGCACGGCCAATATGCGCACGGGCGGCGATGACATCGCTCAGGCTCTGGCCCTGATCGGCGCGCGGCCAGTCTGGGACTCGGGTTCATCCCGTGTTACGGGCTACGAAATCGTTCCGCTCAACGCGTTGAACCGACCGCGCGTTGACGTCACGCTCCGCGTATCCGGCTTTTTCCGCGATGCGTTTCCGCAACTCATTGCCTTGTTTGACACCGCTGCGAGCGCAATCGCCGCGCTCGATGAGCCAGGTGACGCGAACCCGATTGCCGCAAATATCTCAGCGACGAGAGACGCGTTGATCGCCGACGGCGCGACGGAAAGAGACGCCTCGCGTCGCGCGCGCTATCGCGTTTTTGGCTCAAAGCCGGGTGCTTACGGCGCAGGCCTTCAGTCGCTCATCGACGAGGACATTTGGTCCGACCGTGGCGATTTCGCCGAAAGCTACCTCGTCTGGGGCAGCTATGCGTACGGTGCCGATACCGACGGAACCGGCGAGCGTGGGATCTTTGAAGAGGTGCTGACCCGGACCGACGCGATCGTTCAGAATCAGGATAATCGCGAGCACGATCTCCTGGATTCAGACGATTACTACCAGTTTGAAGGCGGGTTGTCGGCGGCGATTGAACGGCTCAAAGGCGGCACCGTCCCCGCTTACCACAACGATCATTCGCGTCCCGATAACCCCAAGATCCGCAGCCTTGATGAAGAGATCGCTCGGGTTGTCCGGGGGCGCGCGGCGAACCCGAAATGGGTCGCGGGCGTCATGCGACACGGGTATAAGGGCGCGTTCGAAATGGCGGCAACGCTTGACTATCTCTATGCCTTCGCGGCGACCACTGACGCGGTGAAATCCCACCATTTCGATCAGCTCTATGCGGCCTATTTTGCCGATCAGACTGTCCGCGATTTCATCGCCGAGGAAAATCCGCCGGCCTTTTCCGACATGGCGAAACGTTTTCTCGATGCGATCGAGCGCGAGATGTGGCAACCGCGGCTGAATAGCGTGTATGACGATCTCTCGACTATATTGGATGTCGAGACCAAACATCTGGAGACGCAGCGATGAGCGATGAGGCGATCAAAGACGCGACACAGGAGAATGAGCGCCACGCTGAAAAAATGCGCAAGAAAAAGGCAGCGCGCGACAAGATCCTGCAAACGAAAACCGACGAGAAGGGCCTCTTGATCGTCAACACTGGCAAGGGCAAGGGCAAGTCGACTGCGGGGTTTGGCGTCATCTTCCGCGCGCTCGGGCACGGCATGAAGGTTGGCGTCGTCCAGTTCATCAAAGGTGCTTGGGACACCGGAGAAGCGGCGGCGCTCAAGAAATTTGATGATCAGGTAACGGTCAAAATCATGGGTCAAGGGTTCACCTGGGAAACACAGGACCGCGAGGCCGATATCGCGTCGGCGAAAGCTGCTTGGGAAGAGGCGAAAGCCCTGATCATGGACGATGAGCACAATGTCGTGCTGCTGGACGAGCTCAACATCGTGCTACGCTATGATTATCTGCCCCTTGAGGATGTGATCGAGGTTTTGAATGCCCGCCCTGAGATGAAACACGTCATCATAACCGGGCGGAATGCGAAGGACGAGTTGATCGAGGCCGCGGACCTCGTGACCGAGATGAGCTTGATCAAGCATCCGTTCCGCTCAGGCATCAAAGCGCAACAAGGCATCGAGTTCTGACGATGCCTAGCACGCCCGCGATCGCCCGAACCCCGGCCATTATGGTGCAGGGGACGGGGTCGAACGTCGGCAAATCAGTTCTCTGTGCGGGGATTGCGCGCGCGCTCGTGCGGCGGGGGATGAGGGTTCAGCCCTTCAAACCGCAAAATATGTCGAATAATGCTGCGGCCACTGAAGATGGCGGCGAAATTGGCCGGGCGCAGGCGCTTCAGGCGCTCGCATGCCGCGAGCTGACGTCGGTGCATATGAACCCGGTGCTTTTGAAGCCGGAGACGGATACAGGCTCGCAGGTCATTGTTCAGGGGAAGCGTCTGGCAACGTCCCGCGCGCGCGATTATTGGCGGCTGAAGGGTGAACTTCTCCCAAAGGTGCTTGAAAGTTTTGAGCACCAATGCGGGCGCGCCGATATCGTCATTGTTGAAGGGGCGGGGAGCCCGGCTGAGGTCAATCTTCGCGCCGGTGACATCGCAAATATGGGGTTTGCGGAGGCCGCGAAGTTGCCCGTGGTGCTCGTCGGCGACATTGAGCGCGGCGGGGTGATCGCGTCGCTGGCCGGGACACATCTCGTGTTGCCCGACGCCGACCGAGGGCGGATCAAAGCCTTCGCCGTGAATAAGTTCAGAGGCGACCCGACGCTCTTTGACGACGGCGTCGTTGAAATAAGCGAGCGGACAGGTTGGCCGTCGCTCGGTGTGATCCCGTGGTTTCCGGAGAGCCGTCTGTTGCCCGGCGAAGACACGCTTGACCTATCACGCCCAGGCACGACGAAAGGCGCGATAAAAATCGCGGCATTTGCGTTCAATCGGATCGCGAACTTTGATGATCTTGACCCACTCAGGCATGATCCGAACGTCACCTTCACGCTTGTCACCGAGGGTGACGTGCTGCCGACCGATTGCGATTTGGTCATTCTGCCAGGATCGAAGTCGACGGTCAGCGATCTTGCCCATATGCGGCGCGAGGGTTGGGACGTGGACCTTCTTGCGCATGTCCGGCGCGGCGGGCGTGTGCTTGGTCTTTGCGGCGGCTATCAGATGCTCGGAAACGCGATTTCTGATCCAGACGGGATTGAGGGCGCGCCAGGGACCGTGAACGGCCTCAAGCTTCTAGCCGTCGAAACGACGCTCACGCCGCAGAAAGTTACCCGCCCCGTATCTGGCACGCTGGCGGTCACGGGCGAGCCGGTTGAGGGCTACGAGATCCATATCGGTGTCACGGAAGGTCCTGATCGTAAAAAACCGCTCTTTGAGATAGCGGGTCAGCCTGAGGGTGCGATCAGTGCCAACGGCCTCGTGCAGGGGACGTATGTCCACGGCCTCTTTGCACGAGATGCCTGCCGCGCCCGGTTCCTTGCGGCGCTGATGGATGCGCGGCTGGAAGCGTTTGCCTATGAGCAGACTGTTGACCGGACGCTCGATAAGCTCGCGGATCATTTGGAGACGCATCTCGATCTCGACGCGCTCCTCGACATCGCGGGCTACAAGGCCGCAAGAGCGACGATCCCGGCCTGAAGGATTGATGCCCAAATCATGACATGGAGCGCGCGGCGAATGTCGGCTGGCCCAAGCAGTTTGCGGCCATCCTCGTTGACGTAGGGTTCAGCGGTCATCTGCCCGCCATAGGAGCGTGGGCCGGAGAGGGCGAGGCCGAGGCCGCCTGCCATTGCCGCTTCTGGCCAACCCGCATTGGGCGAGCGGTGCTTATTCGCGTCCTTTCGGACGGTCTTCAGAGCGTTGCTGAAGGATCCGCCGCAAATCGGTGTGGCGAGCGCAACCAAAAGGGCAGAGAGCCGAGCCGGTATGAGGTTCACGAGATCGTCGATGATTGCGCTTGCCGCACCGAAGTGCTCGTAGCGCTCATTGCGATGGCCGATCATGGAGTCCGCGGTGTTGATCGCCTTGTAGGCCACGATCCCACCGAGGCCGAAAAGCGCGAACCAAAACACCGGCGCGACGACCCCGTCGGAGAAGTTCTCGGCCGTTGATTCAATGGCTGCCCGGCTGATGCCCGTGCCGTCGAGCGCATCAGGGTCGCGGCCAACGATCAATCGCACCGCCTCGCGCCCGCCCTCTATCCCGCCGGTCTCTAGACCTGTCGCGACCGCCATGACGTGGTCATAGAGGCTGCGTTGCGCGATCAGGATCGCCGCCAGCGCAGAGACGATAATCCAACCGAATGGCACCGCTGCGAGCGCTAAGTGGACGACTGTTCCGAGCAAAAAGCTGCCAAGCGCGAACGAGACACCAAAGATCAGTCCCGCCACTCTCCGTTGGCGAAATGGCTTGTCGAGATCGTTGAACTTGTTGTCTGCCCAGTCAATGACCTTGCCGAAAGCGACCACCGGGTGCGGGACTCTTGACCAGAGCCAGTCCGGTTCTCCGAAAATGGCGTCCAGAATGATCGCGACCAGAAGCGCAAGGAAGACACCTTCAAATAGGATCATTGCGTCGCCGCGAGACCGCGCATTGCGTCGCGAAGGTGCTGGATCGCAGGGGCCACCGAGGGGCCACCGCAGACGGTTAAGCGCTGGGGAAGTTCTATCCGGCGCTCCGGCGGAACTGAGGCGCCAAGTGCCGGATGGGAGAGAAGGGCGAGCCCTTGGTCGGCGGGGTCGGGCGTTGTGTCCGCCATCACCAGAATATCGGGCGGGTCAGAAATCAGCTGTTCAAGGCTGACGGCACCGGTCCGCTTCGCCCCAAACGTTGCGGCAGCGTTCTCTAGGCCAACGATCTCAAACAGATCGGAAACGAGACTGCTCTCTCCGGACACGAACCCCCGTCGCTGATAGTAAAGTGCTGTCACGCCTCTTGCCTCTGCCGGCGCTGCCTCCCGCTGAATCTCCGCAATGATTGCCGCTGCCCGCTCTTCCTGACCCAACCACTCGCCTGCCAGACCAATCTGCTTGATGCTCTCCTCGATTGTCGTAGCCGGGCGGAACGTCTTCACCGGGATCCCTTGCGCGGCAAGCATCTCCCGGGTTGCCCGGTCGGTGAATGTGCCCGCCAACACCAAATCGGGCTGGAGTTTCAATACCTCTTCCGCCGAGCCGGAGAGCGCTTCATGCGTGTTCGCGCGGCCTGCGAAGAATGAGAGTGCGGCGTCCTGGCCATACCGGCTAACACCCAAGATTTGCGCCGGGTCCGCCAGTCCAAGCAGCAATTGGTCAGTGCACATATTGATCGATACAACGCGCGGTTTTTCGCTTTCGGCCATGGCAGCCCCGCTCAGCCACGCCAGCAAAAATGCAACAGTCGTTAAGGCTCGTCGCAATTTCAAAAGGCTGCGTCGTTTCAGCAATTGTTCGTCGGTCATCGAGCCGATAGTTACCGAGGTGTTAAGGCGGCGTCGAGAGACGTCGGAGATGAACCCGGGACACATCCCGTGACGGGTGCGGCGTATTTGCCGGATCGATCTAGAGTAAGAGGTCCGTCGTGACAGAGTATTTGAACAGAACGCGCGTCAGCGCAGCCCTTCTCCTATCGTCAATTCTTGCTTTTCCCGGTGCGGTTCTCGCGCAGGATGAGGGGGAATTGCTGGGCGAGATCGTGTTTTCCGCGAACCGTCAGGCCGCTCCGATACAAAGGGCAGGGAGTTCCATAACGGTGCTCGACGCTGAAGACATCGAAGAAACACGCGCTACGAGTGTCGCAGAAATCTTTAGAGCGGTCCCGGGCGTGCAAGTGGTCGAGTCCGGAGGGGCCGGTGGTACCACTGAAGTAAATATTCGAGGCGCTGAGCCACAACACACATTGGTGCTCATTGACGGAGTGAGGGTTAACGATCCAGCTAGTCGCCGTTCAACATTTGATTTTGCTGCGTTCTCGGTGAATGACATCGAGCGCATAGAGGTGTTGCGTGGGCCCCAAAGTGCGCTCTACGGGTCCGATGCCATTGGCGGAGTGATAAATATCATCACCAAAAAGCCAGAGGGAGCGCCGTCCGGCAGCGTCACTGTCGAAGCGGGCAGCTATCAAACGGGACGGGTGGCTGCTGCGTTTCGCGCCAAAGAGGGCCGCGTTGGGGTCGCCCTTTCCGGCACAGCATTTCGCACCGACGGGTTTTCCCGGTTTTCTGGCGGCACTGAGGATGATGGAACTGACAAATTGTCGGGCCAGGCTCGGATCACTATCGATGTCGCCAATAACGCCGATGTCGAGTTTGGCATATCGGGTTATGGGCAGCAGGCAGACCTTGACCAAGTTACGGCCAACCGTGCGCGGTCTCGGGATGCGGACGACGATGTTAGTCGCCGCGTATTGAACGGTTACGCGCGGCTAAATACGAACCATCGTAGTGGCACGATCGCGACCACGACCACGGTCTACGGCAACCAGACTGAGCGGAACTTTTTTGACGATGTGACGGGGACTGACCGTTTTGAAGGACGCCGCTACGGCGCAGAAAGTCAGATTATCTTCGATTTCAGTTCGATGGGCAGCTTCCTCGCTGGCGGACTGGTCGAACAGGAAACCGCTGATACGAGCGCTGGCATTGACGAATCGCAGTCGACCTACTCGGTTTTCGGGCTTTACGAAGTCACGATTGCAGAGCGGCTCGATTTGTCCTTCGGCGGACGGTTGGACCACTTTACCGATGCTGGGACCTACGCGACTTTCAGAGTGACCGGTGCCTACAACATCTTCGAGACGGGCACAAAGTTTCGCGCAAGCGTCGGTACGGGTGCCAAAGCGCCAACGCTCTTTCAAAAGTTTGATACCGGTTCCGGTAATGCGTCGCTGGATGCTGAAGAGAGCTTTGGCATTGATGGGGGTGTCGAGCAGACTTTGTTTGACGACCGATTGACCATAAATGTCGGTGCGTTTTACAATCGCTTTGACAATCTGATTGCCTTCGTCGGTACGTTTGATGTTTTCACAAATACGTCCGCGGGCAACTTTGTGAATGTCGATGAAGCGAAAACCTACGGCGTTGAAGCGCGGGTCGACGCTGTGCTTTGGCCCGGCTATCTTGAAGCCTATGGCAGCTACACCTTCTTACAGACGGAAGACTTGACGACGGGTTTTGAGCTTGAGCGTCGCCCGGAACATGAGGGCGAAGCGGGAATAGTGGTGACGCCGATTGACGGTGCACGGCTAGAAGCGCGGGCGCGTTATGTTGGCGAACGCTTCAACCGGTCCAGTGAAAGAGACCTTCTCGATCACTATGTCCGTGTGGATGTTTTCGCGTCGTACGATGTCACAGAGAACTTCCGGGTCTTCGGTCGCGTCGAAAACCTTCTGGGTGAAAACTATGAGGATCCGCTCAACTTCTCGACGCCGGACACCTCGGCCTATGGCGGGATTAGGGTGAGCTTTTAGACTTGGTGGCTGAGCGGATTGTCTTTTCTGGGCTGATCCTTGCCGTTCTTCTCCTTTCGCTTGCCAGCCTTGCCATTGGCCCGGTTACCCTAGAATTCGCTGATGTCGTAAGCGGGTTCGTCGGCTCGGGTGATGCGGTCGACCAGGTGATCATCCGGGATATCCGTCTGCCGCGCACAATCCTGGCTCTCCTGGTCGGTGCGATCCTTGGCCTTTCTGGCGCCGCGCTTCAGGGCCTCGTGCGCAACCCATTGGCGTCGCCATCGCTTTTCGGTGCCCCGTCTATGGCGGCATTCTTTGCATCCGGCGCTATTGCCTTCAGTGGGACGACAGCTCTTTCTTTTCTTCTCCCGTTCTTCGGGATTGCGGGCGCGCTCATTTCTGTGTCCGTGCTTTTGATCCTTGCTGGGCGCGCGGCCGGCACGATTACGTTGATCCTTGCGGGGATCGCGCTTTCAACGTTCGCGGGTGCCGCAACGTCGCTGATTTTGAACCTCGCGCCAAACCCGTTTGCGGCATTGGAAGTCGTCTTTTGGCTTCTCGGATCGCTGGAAGATCGCTCCATGGTTCACGTGGCGATGGTCGCGCCTTTCATCGCTATCGGCGCTGCACTTCTCCTTTGGAGGGCGTCCTCTTTGAAGGTCCTGACGCTCGGCGAAGAGGCCGCGCACAGTCTCGGCGTTTCCATTTCCTGGCTTCGCTGGCGGATCGTGGTAGGCGTGGCTATGGGAGTGGGCGCCGCGGTCTCCGTCACCGGTTCGATTGGCTTTATCGGGCTCGCCGCGCCCCATCTCGTCCGAAGCTTCTTTCAGCATGACCCTGCCAAAACGCTTATACCCTCTGCCTTTGCCGGGGCTGCACTCTTGTTAGCGGCGGACATTGCCGTTCGCATCATACCATCCTCGCAGCCGCTCAAGGTCGGCGTCCTGACCGCTCTTATCGGCGTGCCGTTTTTCCTCGGGATCGTCTGGAAATCGAGGCATCGCAC
>JBCCMK010000004.1:0-100676 GCA_039026395.1 Pseudomonadota bacterium
GCTCATTATATTTGCGCCTTGTTGCGTTGCGCCCCACCAGCACCTGATCCGCCGAGAGCACGCGATCCCCGTCGAATTCGCGCTTTCTGACGACTTCGGTTTCACCATAGTTGCCGGGCTGACCTGATGATCAGGCGAGGGCGAGCCTGGCCACATCCGGCCAGACAATGGCCCCTAGTTCATTGCTCAGACGGTACGAGATCGGATAAAGGCGGTCAGAGCGAAGACCGTGTCCATAGAGCCAGGTTATCCATTCTCAGCGATTGCAGGCAATCGCTTGCCGGGGCAACGCATGGGAGAATGGGTACAATGAGCGGTTCAATAGGAAGCTACGTTACGAGCTCCTGAACGACGAGATCTTCAACACTCTGCACAAAGCCAAGTGCTGATTGAGTGATGGCCGCAACATTCTAACACTGTCCGTCCGTGCATATCCCTACGCTACCGGCCGCAGGCTAAACAAGCCGTTATCCCGGCTGATCTTGTCAAACCGATATGGACGATCACACCAAATCAGACTTTCATCGAGAACAGTGAAATGCACATATAAAAGGTGGTTGTGTCATCCGGGTGTCGTTTACTTTCGCCCACTTTACAGATCGGCGATGTATACATTTGATTACAGATATTTCTATTGCAATGGCAGCTTTGTACCGCACTCTGTCAAACTCAACATTTTTGGAATTCGCACACGCTTGCCCATCCAAGCACCGAGAACCGACATTCACCGCCGAAGAAGAAGATGTCCAAAACGATGCGTAAAGCTCAAATAACTTGCGTTTGGAAAACCTCCGAGCACTCCATTTCGATGCTCGCTTAGAGCTTGACCCAGGCGGCGTTCCTTTGCGCGCTGCGCACGCAGGCATCCACGAATTGAACCCCTTTTAGGCCATCGTACACCGTTGGGAATGTGACGTCCGCGTCGATCGACCGACCAGCACGATGGGCAATAATGGCGCGTGCGGCCTCGGAATAAACGTTCGCAAAGCCTTCAAGATAGCCTTCTGGGTGGCCCGGGGGGATCCGGCTGACGCGCGCCGCAGCGTCGCCTGCACCGGCACCGCCGCGCGTGATCAGACGCTTGGGTTCACCGAACGGCGTGTACCAGAGGTAATTCGGGTCCTCCTGCGCCCATTCGAGCCCACCCTTTTCGCCATAGACCCGGATGCGCAACGCGTTCTCATTGCCGGGTGCGACTTGGCTTGACCATAGCATGCCTTTGGCACCGCCGTTGAAGCGCAGCATTACATGCGCGTTGTCGTCAACCTGACGACCAGGCACGAAGGCGGTCAGGTCAGCAGCGAGTTCCTCGGCTTCAAGACCTGTCACGAAGCACGCGAGGTTATAAGCATGGGTGCCGATGTCGCCCGTTGAACCACCAGCCCCGGAGCGCGCCGGATCAGTACGCCATTCAGCCTGCTTGAAGTCCTGTTCAACGGTCAGCCAATCCTGAGGGTACTCAACCTGGACAACCCGGATCTTACCGATTTCTCCCGCCGCGATCATGTCGCGGGCTTGGCGAACCATCGGATACCCAGTGTAGTTATGGGTGAGGATGAAGAGAGCGCTGGAGGCCTCCGCTGCTTTCACCAGCTTTTTGGCATCCGCGAGTGTGGATGTCAGTGGCTTGTCGCAGATGACGTGAATGCCGCGTTTGAGGAATTCGCGCGCGGCCTGATAGTGGACATGGTTTGGCGTGACGATTGAGACAACCTCGATCCCGTTTTTCAGGCGCGCTTCGCGGATCGCCATGGATTTGTAATCGTCGTATATTCTGGGAAGGCCAAGCGCCTCGCCGCTGGCCCGTGACTTTTCAGGCGTTGAAGACAAGGCCCCGGCGACAAGCTCATAGTGATCGTCGATGCGGCTGGAGATGCGGTGTACCCCGCCGATGAAGGCGTCGTTGCCGCCCCCGACCATGCCGAGACGAATGCGACCCGTGAGATTTTCACTTCGTCCCGCGACCATTAGTCGATCCCCAGCATTTTTCGATTTCCAGCAACATCCGTATCAGCGGCGGCAAAATCGTCGAACGCGACTTCCGTTGGACGAATGATATGATCGCGCACGAAAGCTGCGCCTTCGCGGGCGCCGTCTTCGGGATGCTTGATCGCGCATTCCCATTCGACCACGGCCCAGCCATCAAACCCGATGGCCGTCAATTTCGAGAAGATTGCGGAGAAGTCGACCTGTCCGTCGCCGAGCGAGCGGAACCGGCCCGCCCGGTCCACCCAGCGCTGATAGCCCGAATAGACCCCCTGCCGGCCGGTCGGATTAAACTCCGCATCCTTGACGTGGAACATCCGGATCCGATCAGCGTAAATGTCGATGTTTTCCAGATAATCGAGGCATTGGAGCACGTAGTGCGAAGGGTCATAAAGCATGCAGGCCCGGTCGTGGTTACCGGTGCGTTCCAGGAACATCTCATACGTGGCGCCGTCATGCAGGTCCTCACCTGGGTGAATTTCGTAACAGACGTCGACACCACAGTCTTCGGCATGATTGAGGATCGGCTTCCAGCGGACCGCAAGCTCATCAAAAGCCGCTTCTATTAGTCCCGCTGGGCGTTGCGGCCAGGGATAGACATACGGCCAGGCCAGCGCGCCTGAGAACGTCGCATGAGCTGTAATCCCGAGGTTTTTGGACGCTGTGAGGGCCTTCTTGACTTGATCGACGGCCCATGTCTGGCGTGCCTTTGGATTGCCTTGTACTTCAGCCACCGCAAACCCATCAAAGGCCGCGTCATAGGCCGGATGCACCGCGACGAGTTGGCCTTGAAGGTGGGTCGAAAGCTCGGTCACCTCGACGCCATTGGCGGCGGCGACGCCTTTGAATTCGTCGCAATAGTCTTTGCTCTCCGCGGCCTTGGCGAGGTCAAAGAGGCGCCCGTCCCAGCTGGGCACCTGTACCCCGACATAACCGCAGTCCGCAGCCCACTTCGTGATCGCGTCCCACGAATTAAAAGGAGCATCGTCTCCAGCGAATTGAGCCAAAAACAACGCGGGTCCCTTTATTTGTTGCATCGCATCCTCCCTAAAGTGCTCATCTCATGGACGGCAGGTTCTCCCGGAGGACAATGTCGATCCGGATGTTTTCCTGGCTCTTGATCACCGGCGTCTTGTCGCATTTGGCGCGCAGAACACGCAGCGCGCTGCGTGCAAGATGGCCGGTATTTTGAGTAATCACAGCGTCGATTATGCCTGCGCGCAAAAGCGCTGCAGAGTTCTCGGTCAGTTCATGGTCTATCAGGATAGGACGATCGGGTAGTCGTGCTGCAGTGATCGCTCGCGCGATGCTTTGTACGCTTGCGCCCACAGAGTAAACCCCAATCGCGTCCGGGTTCTGCTCCAGTGCCCGCCGTGTCACGCGCTCAGTATGGGCAGGGTCTTCGTGTCCTTCGACACTCGGAAGAGGCTCCAAATGGTCGTAATCGGCGCTGACCACAAGATCAAAGCCGTGACGCCTTTCGATCATGTCGCGCGATTGCTTGTTAGTGATCACCACCACGACCTTGCCCTTACGTCCGCCGGTAAAACGCCCCAAAAGCGTGCCCGCCGTACGACCTGCAGCCACGTTGTCGATCCCAACAAAGTGGTCACGATCCGAGTTTGGCTGGTCCGAGACGAGCGACACGACCGGGATGCCACGCTTTCGCAAATCGGCGATCGCGTCGCGCACCAGCGGTGTCTCTTTTGCCATGATGGCCAGTCCGTCCACTTCGAGCGGGTCCAACTCGGCCAATGTCGCGGCCAATTGGGTATGATCGTGGTTTGGTACACGAATGGTCCGCACCTCAGTCCGGTTTTGCGGAGCGTTGTGAATGATTTCGGCAATGCCTTGTTCAAGGCTTGTCAAAAATTGCCCCTTCCAGTCGGGCAGAACAAAGACGAACCGATAGGTCTTTTGACGGGCCAGATTGGCTGCCGCCGTATCCCGCACATAGCCAAGCTCGTCGATGGCTTGCCTTACTCTTTTGATCGTGACCGAGCGGACGCCCGGGCGTTCATTCAAAACACGATCCACCGTCGCCAAGCTCACGCCGGCCACACGGGCAATGTCATTGACCGTTGGTTTCGCGACGACGGTGAGGCTGGGTTTCGTCAGTTTAGTTCACCATTTCCTTGGCGAGTGCATCAAACAGAAGCGCTACTGCTTCGGCGCCGGGATCATTGTGGCCCTTTAGATTTTCCTCCGGCACGTAGGCCGCCCGCCCTGCTTTGGCGCGGTGAATGGCTGCGGTGCTATCGGCGCCGGTGCGCGCCGCAGTCGCTGCCGCGGCGATACCATTCGGCAACGCGGCCAGCGCGGGAGAAAGAGCGTCGATCATTGTTCGGTCGCCGACCGAGGCACCGCCAACCTGGCTGACGCGGTCCAGCCCGTCGACCAAAGCCTTTTGGATCGACGCCCCATTGGCGCAGGCATCGCCTGCCGCGTTAAAGTAGATCGCTAGGATCACGCCAGACGAACCACCCATGGTCTGACTCAGTTCGTTGCCCAGTGCCGGGAAAAGTTGGGTCAAATCTGCCATTGGCATGCGGTCCAGGCTGGACTTCAAAGCGCGTGCAGCGGTTGCCAACGTGCTTCCGGTGTCACCGTCACCGGATTTTGCGTCGAGCGCGTTCAATTCGGATTCAGAAGAGATCAGGAGGTCGGCAACATTTTCGATGACTGCCCGGGTCTTGTCGTTCTTGGACGGAATAGGCTCGATCGGAGTTAGTCCGTCGGGCAAGCCGACGACTGGAGGCTCAACGACCTCGAACATGCCCGGCCAGGCGGGCATCGGCACCGGCATGCTAAGGGTTGCATGTTCGGCAGGCGTCGCGTCCATGATCGAAACGGAGAACCCATGCATGTCAAGCGAGGTCATAAGGGGGGCCGGACCGATGATCTGCTTGGCCAGACCAGAGTTCGTTAACGCGTGGGTCAGAACAGACATCTCAAGCGGGGTCGTCGAGCCGAGATTGTTCACGATAGCCACGGTATTTTCGCCGCCCCGATCTCGCAATAGCTCGACCACCGTCTCCATAGCGCCCATGGCCGTTGAGAAATCGACCTGTTGCACACCGGGTTCGCCATGGATCCCAAGGCCGAGCTCAGCCTTGCCTGCGCCGATGCGGTCCTCCTTGGACGAACCAGGGATCGTGCAGGTGTCGAGACTCATTCCGATAGAGGCCACTTTCCCGATGACCGCCTTGGCGGCCTTTGTCACCGTGGCAAGGTCGGCGCCGTCTTCCGCGAGAGCGCCGGCGATCTTGTGAACGAAGAGCGTGCCAGCAACACCGCGTGGCTGGGGCAAATCGGGGAGCGCAATGTCATCATCGACGACGACCATCTCGACCTTGCGCCCAAGGGCTCGGGCACGCTCTGCTGCGAGACCGAAATTTAGGCGGTCTCCCGTGTAGTTCTTGACGATCAACAGGCAGCCAGCATCGCCCGTGACGGCCAGTATTCCGGCAAGCACGGCTTCGACCGAGGGAGAAGCGAAGACCTCACCGCAGACCGCTGCGGTCAACATTCCCTTGCCGACGAATCCGGCATGGGCTGGTTCGTGACCCGACCCTCCGCCCGAGACAAGCGCGACCTGGGATTTGTCCCAATCCGTGCGGAACACGACCTTGATATGGGGATACCCATCCAGGCGGCTGAGCGTGCCGCCGGATGCGGCGAGCAGTCCGTCAATGGCCTCGGTAACAAGGTCCTCTTTGGCGTTGATAAATTGAGCCATGGTGGTCCTCCCTTACGTGACCCGCGCGCCTGAGGCGTCGAAATACAGTGGATTTTGCGGGCTGATTTTTATGGTGGTGTTGTTGGCGTAGTCCTGGTGGGGATCGGTAAGCGTCGTGATCGCGTGGCCGCGTAGATCGAGGTGAAGCCGGGTCTGGTCGCCAAGATGCTCGGAACGCAAAACCGTCGCTTCGATCCCATCGCCCTGCTGGATATTTTCAGGGCGAAGCCCGATCTGGGTCCCCTTGTGCGATCCAGGAAATAGCTCCGCTGGCAAAATGTTGATCCGAGGCAGGCCGAGACGACTGGCCACGTACACACTGGTCGGGTTTTCGTAGATCTCTTTGGGTGTGCCGTATTGCACCAGCTGGCCTTCTTCAAGGACGCCGATATGGGTCGCCATGGTCATTGCTTCGATTTGATCATGGGTAACGTAGAGGAGCGTGGAACCGAGGTCCGCTTGGATACGTTTCAACTCAACTCGGAGGTCAGCACGCAACTTGGCATCAAGCGAGCTGAGCGGCTCATCCATCAGGTATATTTGCGGATCGCGCACCAGCGCTCGTCCGATGGAGACGCGCTGCATCTCGCCTCCCGATAGCGCGGTCGCATTGTTGTCGAGCTTGTGGGAGATTTGCAGGATCTCGGCCATCTCCTGCACCTTCTTGTTGATGATGTCCTCGGGTGTCTTCAGGATCGGTGAGCGCAACGGAAAGGCCAGATTGTTGCGCACGGTTAGATGCGGATAGAGCGAGTACTGCTGGAAAACCATTGCCACGTCGCGCTGCGCGGGGGTTTCGCCGGCCACATCTCGCCCGCCGATATGTACGCTGCCGCTGTCGAGTTTCTCCAGTCCCGAGATCAGGCGCAATGTTGTTGTTTTGCCCGCGCCCGTCGGGCCAAGGAGGACGACGAACGCACCATCCTGGATTGTCATGGAGATGTCTTTGACAGCCTCGGTCTTAGCAAAGGCCTTGGACACGTTCTTGAGAGACACCTCAGCCATGAAGGACGCCCTCGTTCAGTTCTGATTTCAATGCCCGGCCCGACTGGCGGTCAAACAGGGTAATGGTGCCGGGATCAAAGCCGAGGCCAACGGTTTCGCCCATCCTCGCAACCTGGGTTGCGGGTGTGCGGGCCTTCACCTCGCCTCCGGCGGTATTGAGCGTTACGATTTGGGTGGTTCCGAGATATTCGGTCGCCAGGACCTCTCCTCGGAACGGTGCATCGTCTGCGAGCGTGATATGTTCGGGCCGCACGCCAAAGGCCATGTCGCCCTCGAACGGCTCGCGGGATTGCGGGATTGCGAAGGTGCCATTGTGCATGGCGACATCCTTGGCCCCGCCACCGACTTTGCCGTGAAAGTTGACGAAGTTCATACAGGGCGAGCCAATGAAGCTGGCCACAAACATCGTAGCAGGCTTGTCGTAGATTTCCTGTGGAGTGCCGAATTGTTCGACGACCGCGTTATTCATCACCACGATCTTGTCGCCCATCTGCATGGCCTCCAGCTGATCATGGGTCACGTAAACCGTGGTCGCGCCCATCCGGTCATGCAGCGCGCGAAGCTCCTCCGCCATGTGCTCGCGAAACTCGGCATCAAGCGCGCCAAGCGGTTCATCCATCATAAAGGCCTTGGGTTCGCGCACGATCGCGCGACCCAGCGCCACGCGTTGACGGTCCCCGCCAGAAAGCCCGCCAACAGGCCGGTCGAGAATGTCCTCGATCCCAAGAATGCGGCTGACCTCCGCCACTTTTTCGCGCACATGGGCGCGCGGCATGCCCTGGCTCACCAGCGGATAGCTGATATTCCGGCGGACGTTCATATGCGGGTAAAGTGCAAACATCTGAAACACGAAGGCAATATCGCGCTCTGACGGAGGGCGCTGAGAGATCTCTTCTCCATCAAGAAAGATTTCTCCGGATGTCGGCAATTCGAGCCCGGCAATCATGCGCAGCGTCGTGGTCTTACCGCAGCCAGACGGGCCAAGAAGCATGAAGAATTCCCCGTCCTCGATCGTAAACGAGCTTTCCCGAACCGCCGTGAAGTCGCCGAAATTCTTCTTGAGGTCTTTGATGACGATCTGAGCCATTCAGTCGCCCTCCGGAAAATGGCTGACGATGAGGAAGGTGACTGTGCCCACCAGCGTAACAACGAAGGAATAGGTGAAGGCCCAGATCACAAAAGGCTGCATCAGCATGAAGACACCCACCGCGATGATGATGGTCGCCACCATTTCCCAAGGACCGCGGCGCAATCTGAGAAGGCCATGGAAGAAGTCGCTCATTTGCGCACCGCCCCGAAGGTGATCCCGCGCAACAGATGTTTGCGCAAAAGGATGGTGAAGATCATGACCGGTAGAAGGAAGATGGTGACGCCGGCTGCAATGGCGGGCCAATCGAGGCCACCGATACCGATGATGGTGGGGATAAACGGCGGAGCAGTCTGGGCGTTAGCCGTCGTCAGAAGCACTGCGAACGCATACTCGTTCCAGGCAAAGATCAAACAGAAGATCGCGGTTGAGGCGATACCTGTCGCGGCCTGGGGCAGCACAACTTTGTAGAACGCTTGGAACCGAGTGTAGCCGTCGATAAGCGCGGCCTCCTCATACTCGGTCGGGATGCCGTCGATGAAACTTTTCAATAGCCAGACCGCGAGTGAAATGTTCACACCCGTATAAAGCAGGATCATGCCCAGATGCGTGTCCGACAGACCTAGCTGGCGGTACATCAGAAAGATGGGGATGGCGACGGCAATGGGCGGCATCATCCGGGTTGAGAGGATGAAGAACAGCAAATCGTCGGCCAAGGGGATCTTGAAGCGGCTGAAGGCATAGGCTGCAAGAGTACCAAGGAAAACGCTGAGAAAGGTCGAGCCAAAGCCAATAATGACCGAGTTCAGAAAGCGCTCGCCAAACTTGGAGGGGCCCACGATGACCATGTCGTATTGGCGCACGATCTCGTCCGCCCAGTTTTCGGGTGGGTTGGCGTCGAGGAACTCCTGGGTTTGCCTCGTACGGGTCGTGAACAAATTCACGTAGCCTTCAAGGGTCGGTTTAAAGCCTGCTTCGCTGTCCGATCCGATGATATATTTCGGCGGATAGGCAATGGCGTCAGAGGGGCTCTTGAACCCCGTGATTGCGATCCAAACCAGTGGGATCATAGTGATCAGCGCGTAGAAGATGACTAACGTGCCGGCAAACCATTTGGTGCGGTTCGAAGGTTCGGTGACGGAGAAGGAGCTCATGACTTCCTCCGAGCACTTGCCCTAATCTGCAAGGGCCGGCGTCGGGTCGCGGCGAACCTCCTTCCCACGGGGGAAGTCTGCGGCTGCGAGGTGTATCCCCCGGACGGAAGACTGAAACGGCGCGTCATCGTCACCGCTCCTTCACTTTGTTGAGGGCCTTCACGTAGATGCTGGCCAGCCCGAACACGGTCACGAAAAGGATGATCGCGTAGGCTGATGCATAGCCTGTTCGCCATTTCTCGAACGCTTCGCGCTTGAGGTTGATCGACGTCAGTTCGGTTACCGATCCCGGCCCGCCACCCGTCAACTGAACCACAAGGTCGAACATCTTGAAGTTCTCGATGCCCCGGAACAGCACGGCCAGCATCAGGAACGGCAGGACCATGGGCACGGTGATCGTGAAGAACTGCCGCAGCTTGGAAGCGCGATCGACTTCGGCCGCTTCATAAATGTAATCTGGGATGCTTCGCAGTCCCGCCAGACAGATCAGCATCACAAAAGGCGTCCACATCCACGTATCCACGATGACGATCGCCCAAGGAGCCAGATTCACCTGTCCCAGCATCTCGAAGCTCGACGGATCGCGGCCCGTAAAGAAGCTGACGATGTAATTGAAGAGCCCGATCTGCGGCTGATAAAGGAATTTCCAAAAATTCCCGACCACCGCCGGAGACAACATCATGGGAAGCACGATGATCGTCGTCCAGAGATCGTTTCCTTTGAATTTCTTGTTGATGAGCCAGGCCAGTGCGAACCCGATCAGGACCTGAAAGAAAATCGTCCAGAAGAGGAAATGCGCCGTCGCCTGCATGTTCAGCCAGATATCGCTATCGGTCAGGATGCGCTCATAATTGCGCAGACCAATAAACTCTGGTTCGCGGTTCAGACGGTTGGCGCGATAATTCGTGAAGCTCAGCCTGATTGTCCAGATCAGCGGAAAAATGTTGATCGCTAAAAGCAGGAAGATCGTCGGGGCAACGAAGATCCAGGCAATCGCCCGATCCGAAAGCCCCTTGATTTTGCGCGCGAATGGAGTGGGCGTTGCCGCGGCAACGCGATCTATCGTCCGATCAGACATGTGCTCGGCCTGTTACTTGGAAAGTGCGCCGGGGCCGATGACCCCGGCGCAAAGGTCCGTCAGGATGCTCAAGGCTGCACCCCGATTAAGAGAGACTACAGCTTGCCTTCGTCTTCGAAGACTTCTGTCCAATCCTCGATCAGCTTGTCGAGTGCCTCCTGTGCCGTGCCCTGGTCGGCGACGACAAAATCATGCACGCGCTTCTGCATCGCGAGAAGAAGTTCGGCATAAGCAGGCTCTTGCCAGAAGTCCTGGACACCATCCATTGCTTCCAAGAAGTCCCCGGCAAAGGGCTGGCTTGCAACGAAACCTGGATCTTGCAGGACCGAGTTATGAGCCGAGTAGCCGCCAAGCTCCCACCATTTGGCCTGAACGTCGGGCTGCGAAAACCACTTGATATATTCAAGTGCTGCGTCCTGCTTGTCCGAGTAGCTGACAACCGAGATGCCCTGACCGCCAAGCGTCGACGCCGCGACGTTTTGCGGTGGGTTCACGAAGAAGTCGATCTTTTCGCCACCCGTGGCCGGGTCGGCATAAAGACCGGGGAAGAAGGCGAACCAGTTCATGGCCATGGCCACCTGACCCGATTTAAAGGCGTCAAGCGATTCACCCATGTAGGAATTGGTGTAGCCGGGCGGTGTAGCCGTCTCATAGAACTCTTTGTAGAATTCCAGTGCCTCTACCGCTTCGGGCGAGTTTACAGCACCTTCCATGTCATACGTGCCAGGCTCGTTCTCGTACTTGAAACCCCATGGGTAGAGCGCCGACGTGACGCCCATCGTGATACCTTCCGAGCCGCGCTCGGTGAAGATCGCGGCGCCATAGACCGTCTTGCCGTCGATTTCACGCTCCTGGAAGAATTGCGCAATCTGCAGAAGCTCGCGCTGTGTCTGAGGCTCTCGAAGATCCTGCCCTGTCGCCTCTTTGTAAGCGGCTTGAATGTCGGACCGCTCGAACCAGTCTTTGCGATAGAACCAACCGTTAGCGTCGCCCATGGCCGGTAGCGCGTAGTAATTCGGAGTGCCCTTCGGCCATGTCGAATAGGCGTAGACGGTCGCTGGCGCGAAATCGTCCATCGAGATGCCTTCGCTGTCAAAGAAGTCATTCAACTTCACGTAATGGCCGTTCTCGGCACCGCCGCCGATCCACTGGCTGTCGCCGATAAGCAGGTCGCAGAGCTTGCCGCCCGAGTTCAACTCGTTCAGCATCCTGTCGGCAAAGTTCGGCCAGGGCACAAACTCAAAATTCATAGTGTGGCCCGACTGGGCCTCGAATTCCTTGGACAGTTCGACTAACGCATTCGCCGGATCCCAGGCCGCCCAGCAGAGCGTAAGGTCTTCGGCCTGCGCCGCGGATGCCACCCCTGTGGCAACAATTGCGATTGCGCTGGCGGTCGCCAGTTTCGAGTATGACATTCATTCCTCCCGTTTGCCCGCCGCTTTGTTTCAGAACGATGCGCGGCGTCCTCCCACGCTATATGAGGTACGCACCTCAAGTCTACGCTTTTCTGAGGTGCGTACCTCATTTTTCGTTGTCGCTTGCTTACCTTCAGGGTCAGGCCCTCGTCGTCACTATAAAACTTGGCTCTCTGAGGTTTGCCATTTGGCGAGTCGTAAGCTTTGGCACAGCCACTCATCCCAACGTTATCTTGAGAATGGATGAGACAGTTTGCAAACTATCACGACTAAGCATTTGGATAAATTATGGAATTCAAAGCCTAACTAGTGATGTGTGAAGCGAATTGACTCAGCAGTTATTTGGACTTCGGCTCCACCACCACCTCGCTTACGGAGGTTCGATTTGCTCAATAGCTCCGCAATCGCGAACTATGGGATCGGTTCAGCTGTCGTCTTCTCATCTCTACCGCCATCAAACAGCTTTTGAGCTCGGTGGCTCGGAGGTTTTTTCCTTGAAGCGGCAATGGTCCGATATCGGACAGCGCCAGCATTCTGGCTTGCGGGCCTTGCACAGATAACGTCCGTGGAGGATGAGCCAGTGATGGGCGTGGCGGCCGTAGGCTTTTGGAATGACGCGATCCAGGATGGCTTCGACCGCTTCAGGCGTTTTGCCTGGCGCGAGGCCCGTCCGGTTTGAAACCCGCAAGACATGGGTATCAACCGGGTTTGTCGGGTGTTCGAACCACATGTTCATGACGACATTTGCGGTTTTGCGGCCAACGCCTGGCAAGGTTTCGAGATAGTCTCGGTCCTCGGGCACGACGCCATCATGGTCAGCGATCAGCTTTTCAGAAAGCGCGATCACGTTTTTCGCCTTGTTACGATAGAGCCCGATGGTGCGAATGTGCTCGCGCACACTATCCTCACCGAGTGCGAGCATCTTTTCAGCGGTATCCGCGATCTTGAAAAGGTCTCGCGTCGCCTTGTTGACGCCGGCATCGGTTGCCTGAGCCGAAAGGACAACAGCGACCAGGAGCGTAAAGGCGTTCACGTGCTCGAGTTCGCCTTTCGGCTCGGGTTCGATCCCGCTAAACGTCTGAAAAATGGCCTCAATCTCACCCGCGCGCAGTTTTGAACGCGGTGTCGCCTTGCGTCGTTTTGCCGGTCTTTTTTCCTTTTCGAAGACCGCTGTCATTTTATAGTCGCGCTCATGTCGTCGTCTGATGCCACTCTCTATCTAACGCTTATGCCTCACCGGTCACTGGGTCGAACCGGCATAACCGTGCTTTTGCTCATACTTGCCGCTTTGTGCATTCTACCCGCAGCCATTTTCTATTCCATGGGGGCTTGGCCGGTTACCGCATTTCTTGGTGCAGATGTTCTTCTGATCCTAGCTGCATTCTGGTGGAATTTTCGCGCAGCGCGGGCGTCTGAAATCATCGTCTTAACCGCTGATCGCTTGACCGTGCGGCGCGTGCAACCGAGCGGTCGCCAACAGGTCATCGAAATGAACCCCTATTGGGCAAAACTCCACATCAATGAGACTGAAGATGGGGTCCAGTCGATCACCGTGTCGTCTGAGAAAAAATCAGTCAAAGTTGGCCAGTTTCTCCCGCCCGAGGAGAAGGATCAGGTTGCTTCACTCCTGAAGGACGGGTTGAGGAAGCACTCACATTTTCCCGTCTGAAATCGGGTGGTTCAGACGCATTTCGCGCTCTACTGTCGCGGCCATGATGATCAATGAGATTGGCCTGACAGGGAGGCAATTATGCTTCAGCACGCGCATGAAATATCCAACGATCCGCATATTTCTGACGATTATGCGCGGGTGGCGCGGACGATCGAATTCTTGGCAGCCAATTACCGGGATCAGCCGGAGCTTGAGCAGATCGCATCCGCAGTCGGTGAGGCGCCAGTCGCACTTCAGCGGCTCTTTAAGCGCTGGTCGGGTCTGACGCCGAAAGCGTTCTTGCAAGCGATAACGCTTGATGCGGCGCGTGGGCTACTGGCCGATGAAGCGAGCATTCTCGATGCGGCATACGAGGTCGGTTACTCGGGTCCCGGACGGCTGCATGACCTCTTTGTGACCCATGAGGCGATGTCGCCGGGTGAGTGGAAGCAACGTGGCGCGGGCGTCACGATTCGATACGGGTTTCATCCCTCACCGTTTGGCAATGCGCTTGTCATGATTACGGAGCGGGGGCTCTGTGGGCTAGCGTTCGCCGAAGACGGTGAGGAAACCGCCGCTTTTGAGGATATGACCAGGCGATGGCCGAACGCCGACTACATGCGTGATGATGCGGCGACCGCGTCAACTGCGGCTCGGATCTTCGACCCGTCAGCCTGGGACCCAGAGCGCCCGCTACGGGTGGTGTTTATCGGCTCAGAGTTTGACGTGAAGGTTTGGGAGACATTGCTTCGGATCCCGATGGGGCGGGCAACGACCTACTCAACGATCGCAGATCACATCGGAAAGCCCAAAGCGGCGCGCGCTGTTGGCGCCTCTGTGGGCAAGAACCCGATCTCTTTCGTCGTCCCGTGCCATCGGGTACTCGGTAAGTCTGGAGCGCTCACGGGCTATCACTGGGGTCTAACCCGCAAACGCGCGATTCTTGGCTGGGAAATTGGGAAAACCGCAGGGTAGTACTGAGGCCATACCCGGTACTGCTATTTGCTTAAGCGGCGAAATCGAGCTTCTCGATGATGCCGCCTGTTTCATCCAGGCGGTAGACGATCGGCGTGCCAGTACCGAGTTCCCGTTTGACGATCTCGTCGCCGGAAAGACCTTCAAGGTCCATGATCAGGGATCGAAGCGAGTTACCGTGCGCGGAAATCAGGATGCGTTCGCCATCCAGAACGCGCGGTAGGATTTCAGCTTTGAAGTATGGAAGGACACGGTCGGCCGTGTCTTTCAAGCTCTCGCCGCCCGGCGGCGGGATGTCGAATGATCGCCGCCAGATGTGTACTTGTTCCTCGCCCCATTTTTCCCGCGCGTCGTCCTTATTGAGGCCGGTGAGGTCGCCATAATCCCGCTCGTTGAGTGCTTGGTCACGCGTGATTGGTAGGTCCGTCACGCCCATCTCTTCGAGCATGAGATCGAGAGTTCGTTGTGCTCGAGACAAGACCGACGTGTAGGCAGCATCAAAAACGTAGCCTCCGGCCTTGAGGGCTTTTCCTGCCGCGCGCGCTTCTTCGACGCCCTTCTCGGTGAGGCCCGGATCCTTCCACCCGGTGAACAGATTTTTCAGGTTCCATTCGCTTTGCCCGTGCCGGACAAGCACTAGAAGTCGCTCGCTCATGCCGTTTCTCTCTCTGCAAGGCCCAAGACATCCATCATGTCATAGAGCCCTCGTTTTTTGCCGCGCGCCCAAAGGGCGGCTTTCACTGCGCCACGCGCGAAAATGCCCCGGTCGGCGGCCTTGTGGGTGAGCTCGAGGCGCTCGCCATCGGCCGCGAAAATCACAGAGTGTTCGCCCACCACGGACCCACCGCGCAAGGTCGCAAAGCCGATGTCGCCACGGTTTCTGGCGCCAGTGTGGCCATCGCGAACGCGGACCGAACGCTCATTCAGGTCGAGTGCGCGACCCGTGGCTGCCGCGTCGCCGAGCAGAAGCGCCGTACCAGACGGCGCATCCACTTTGTGGCGGTGGTGCATTTCGACGATTTCGATGTCAAAATCCTCGTCGAGAGCAGCAGCAACCTGTTTGACAAGCGCGCCCAGAAGGTTGACGCCAAGGCTCATATTGCCGGATTGGACGATCGTTGCGTGCCGCGCTGCTGCGTCCAATCTGGTGAAATGGTCGGGGCCCATGCCGGTGGTGCCGACCACATGGACGCAACGGGCCTGGGCGGCCAATTCTGCGATTTTAATCGTTGTGTCGGGTGTTGTGAAATCAATGACCCCATGAGCATGGACGATCGCTTCGAGCGAATTGCTGGTGACGGGCACGCCGAGCGGCGCGCGACCAACAAGCGTTCCCGCATCGGTGCCGAGCGCGTCTGACCCATCATGCTCAAGTGCTGCGTGGAGCGTGCATCCTTCGGTGTCGAGCACGGTTTCAATGAGCGCGCGGCCCATGCGACCGGCAGCACCCACGATGACGAGGCGCATCGGATCGCTCGACGCCGATGCGGCCTCACTCATCCCTCATAGCCCTCAATGATGATCAAATCGCCGTCTGATGCGGCGGCACGCAGGGCTTTTGCCTTTGCGTATTCCGGTGATTCGTAGCAGGCGATCGCCGTCTCGTAGCTTTCGAATTCAAGCACCACATTCCGGCTTCGGGATGTTCCTTCCTTGGTTTGAAAGTCGCCGCCGCGCACTAAGAACTTTGCGCCAAACTTGCCAAAGGCCTCGGCATTGGCCGTCACATAGGCCTTGTACGCTTCCGGGTCGCGCACGTCGACGCGTGCAATCCAATAGCCCTTTGCCATGGTTGGTCCCTATTTTCTTATGGGTTGAGCGACGCAAGGATCGCTTCGAAGGAGGAAAGCGGATCATCGGCTTTCACGATTGGCCGACCGATGACCAGATAATCGGCGCTGGCTGCAATGGCCGCCGCGGGCGTTGCAACGCGCTTTTGATCGCCTTTTTCTGCGTCTGCCGGTCGTACGCCGGGCGTCACGGTTTGAAGATCAGTTCCAACCGTCTGGCGGACGAGCGATAGGTCAGCGGGCGAGCAGACGAGACCGTGGACGCCGGCGTCGCGCGCTTGTTGGGCGCGTCGAGCTATCGCCTCATCAACGGTTAGACTGTAGCCCGCGTCGGCAAGGTCATCATTACCCATGGAGGTGAGAACGCTGACGGCTAGGATTTTAAGGTCTGATCCTTCCGCTGCCTGCACAGCCGCTTCCATAGTTTGCGGATAGGCGTGAACTGTCACGAATCCAACGCCCATATCGGCGATCGCTGCGATCCCGCCCGCGACCGTGTTGGGTATGTCGTGGAGTTTGGTATCCAGAAAGACGTCGTAGCCGTCACTTGCAAGCTGCCGGGCAAGGTCGAGACCGCCCAGGAACTGAAGATGATGGCCGATTTTAAAATGACGTGCAGTCGGCGTGAGGTGGGCGATGAGCGCCTCGGCTTCGGCGAGGGTTGGAACATCGAGCGCCACAATGATCCGGGAGGGATCAAATTCAGGATCAGTGGATGTAAGTTGTGCAGCGGATGAGGTCATACTGCCGGTATGGCCTAATCCCAGATGCGGTTCAATCCACGTTCGCGGGACGCGGTGGACAGAGATTGAGGTTCCCTAGCCGTGAAGCGCGGTTGCCACTTTGTGCAATTCGCTGACGGTTGCTTCCATCATGTCACGGGAGCGACCCTCTTTGAGCGAGCCATCCTCTTCAAAGGCGTCGCCCGCGCCCGGCAAAAGCGCTTGCTTGCCGAGCACGATCTGCCCCAGGCCGGTCGTTAGCGTATGGCGCAGCATGAGTGACGCGCGAACGCCCGCAAATCCGCCTGGCGATGCCGCACCGATCGCAAAGATCTTATCCGCAAATGCGGGAGGTCCAGATGGTCCGGGGATGCGCGAGAGCCAATCGATCGCATTCTTCAAAAGCGGGGTGACGCCCGCATTATATTCCGGGGACGCAATGAAAATGCCGTGGTGGGCAACAAAAACGTCGGAGAGTGCCTGAGCGGCATCCGGTAGACCCGTGGCAGCCTCATCATCACCGTCGTAAATTGCGAGCGGATAGTCTTTCAGCGAGACTTCGGTGGCGTCGAACCCTTGGGATTTGGCGAAACTGGCTGCTGCATTTTGGAGTTTGACATTGATCGATCCCGCTCGTGTCGAGCCGGATAGGAAGAGAAGTCGCGCCATGTTTGCCCCAAACCTTTCATTCGAACAGTGAAAGACTGCTCAATCGGAACGGACCATGCGCCCTTCAGTGCGGCGCTTCAAGTCGCCATCCAGTTTGCGCTCATAAAAGGTGAGCATCACATCGCCTTCAAAGGCGCGCTCAAAGACCTGCGACTCGTAGCGCCCATCCTCCAATATCGTGAGCGTATGAACCGTGAGCGCGGTTTCGGTTAGTTGCGCCCATTCAAGCGGTTTTCCCTCGAACATTTCACTCGACGTGCTCTCTTCGAACGGGTTGAAGGGGTTCGCGGCGAGGTACATGCCGTCCGTATCGCTCGGTTCAAATGTCGCTGAATAGGTGCGGTGCCGTACGCCAGGCAGGTCGCGGCGGCCATCGACCAAAGCGACGCTTACGAGCTTGATCGTGAAGCCGCGATTCTTCGCCTTTTCGATGATCATGTCCACATCGCGGTCGCCCGCCTTGTGGCCTTCACCATCAAAGACTTCGGTTACGCCGACGAATGTGCCGATGAAGCGGTCGAGTTCGTCCGCGAACGCTGGTGTTCCAAAAAGACCGAAAGCTATGAGGAGTGCGAGACAAAAGTGGCGCATCGGATCAGTCCTTGAAAAGCGGAATGCTGAGGTCCGCAATGCGGCACTCATCATTGTCAATATCGATCGACGCGACAACGCCGCCATCGACGGGATCAAGCGCGATCCGGGCCATATCGAGGCCGCCCGCTTCGGTGATTTGAGCACCGTAGAGAATAATCCCGTTTTGGCTTTTGCGGGCCCAGACCACGCGTTCATGCTGGATCATCTGGTCTCTAGTCGTTTCGTCGGAAAGCCCGAGACGCGACATGATGCCGGCCTTTCGCGTGTAGACGCCTTCGGTCGCACCTGGAACGAAAGATCCGGTAATCGAGGTCACATCGCCGAATTCGAAGGCGATTTTCAAGTCACTATCAGATCCTGAAAACGAGAGGATTGCCTCATCGTTTGCACATTCTGGGAGGTCTTCAGCTGCAACCGGGTTGCCTTCCCATTCGCCGATCAAGGCCTCAGTTGAGGCGACGGCGATCCCAGGGGTCGCGATCAGAAAAGCAAGCGCGGTCAATGCTGATCGATGGGAGGCGAATAAGCGGAAATGCATGTGGTCAGTCCTTGATGTCATGTCGCCCCACCGCCGTCATAGCGTCTGGCGGCGACCCTGTCTCGCCTCAAAGCAATCAGGCACCCGGCTGAAGACCACCTTTTTCAGTGATCAAGGAAATCACATCTCCGACACCGGACCCGCTTTTGAGATTAGTGAAGACATAGGGCTTGTCAGTCCGCATCCGCTTGGTGTCTGCGTCCATCACGTCGAGCGAGGCGCCGACCAGATCCGCGAGATCGGTTTTGTTGATGACAAGCATATCCGAGCGCGTAATGCCGGGGCCGCCTTTTCGGGGTATTTTTTCGCCCGCCGAGACGTCGATCACATAGATGGTGATGTCGGCCAGTTCCGGGGAGAAGGTGGCCGCGAGATTGTCACCGCCGGATTCAATTAACACCACATCGAGAGCCGGGAATTTTCCGCGCATGTCCTCAATCGCGGCGAGGTTTATCGATGCGTCTTCGCGGATTGCCGTGTGCGGGCAACCGCCCGTCTCTACACCCATGATGCGATCAGCGGGGAGTGCGCCGGTCTCCGTCAGGATGCGCTGATCCTCTTTGGTGTAGATGTCATTGGTGATCGCGGCCACATCATAGGTCTTGGTGAGTTCGCGGCAGAGATGTTCCATCAACGCGGTTTTGCCGGAGCCGACGGGGCCACCTATGCCGACGCGTAAAGGGCCATGAGGGGATTGAGTCATGAGCGAAAGAGCCTTGTATACTGGGTCTCGTGTTGCATGGACGCGATATCGGAACGGAACGCGGCGCCGCCAAGATCGTCAAGAAACGCCGTGCTTGCCCGTGCGGCGACATCCTCGATCACTGGGTTCATCTGGACGGTGACGATCTGGCCGCTCTTTTGGCCAAGTGGGATAATCCTTTGCCCCGCAGATATCAGGTTTGCGACAAACCCATGGACGAAGGCGAGGAGCGCCGTTTTGAGCGGGAGGCCGGCTGTGGCGCAAAGTGCGCCGGCAATTACGGGGTAAGGGTGACTGCTTCTATCGTCATTAAACATGGCTGAAGCATCCGGAAGCCAGGCTGCGGAAACGGTCTCCAAAAATGCGCGTCCTTGCGCTGTTGTCTCCAGCAGTCTTTCAGCGCTCGGCTGAAGCGCAACAGCGAGTTCGCAGAGGTCATCAGTGGTTTGGCCGGACGCACCGCGCCGCCAGGCTTCGCAGAAGAGAACCGCGTCCGTCCAGCCTGATCCGTTCGTCAAAAGGCCTTCGATCCATTTTGAGAGGCTTGTTTCATCCGTCACCCAGCCCGTTTCTACCGCCCATTCAAGCCCATGGGAGTAGCTAAAGGCGCCGATTGGAAAAGAGGGTGAGAACCAAGAAAGGGCTGTCAAAAGCGCGGTCGTTTCCGACGCTGAAGCGGGCACGTTTTCAAGCGGCTCTGACGCCTCTTCCGCATTCGCCGCCATCGGTCTAGAGCCCATTTGACGAACACAGGGTCAATTCTGCTTGCCGATTGGCGCGGCAATCCGTCGTTAAAACGACTGAGATGCGGTGCTGGCGCATCGGATGAGGCCGGTTTGGCGTCGGGTGTCCGCCAATCGCAAGCCCTGCGGGACGGCCGGATTTGCGCCAAATCCCGTCGCAATGGACCTTGACCGTATCCAGATACGCTCCGCGGTCCATCGCTCGATCTTGTCGCAAATTCGGCACGTCAGAATGGCTCCGTGTTCGTCAAAAGGGCTCTAGTGCTGATGACCGTGGACGCGGCCATGGCCATACGCGCCGCCTTCCGGGTTAAATGGCGCCTGGATCGCGCGGACATCGGCGCCCAAACCCTTCACCATCTCCGCGATCACATGATCGGCGCGGATGCGGAGCGCCATTTCCATCAGTTCGGTGGGGAGGTGTCGATTGCCGAGATGCCACGCGACGCGCACCATATGGCTCGCGTCTTTGCAGGTGATCTCAAGGAGGTCTTCAGGTGCTGCTATCACAGTGACCCTTGTGCCGTCGTCAAGGCGAAGCTCGGTGCCGTCAGTGAGCGCCATTGGCTCAGCCAAGTCGAGGAGGATTGAGCGTCCTTTGTTCGTCGTATATGTCGTCCGGCGTTTATGGCGGGCGTCATAATCGAGCGTCACGGACTCATCCGCAGCGCCTTCGCTGCCGTCTTTGATTTCAACGATCCGGGGGAGCGTCGTGGCCTCGCTCATGTTGGTATGTCTGCCACTTCTTGCGCCGTATGATGGCTTAAATCTCGGAATCTCCCGCCAGTACCGTTGAGCGGGTTGCCGGGTCGCCAGCGGTAGCGAATGGTCTCGAAACGACCGTCCCGGCCATCATAGAGAAGCTGACGACCAATCATGCAATCGCCAGCGCCAGTGATCAATTTCAAAACCTCCATCGCCATCAAGCTGCCGATTACGCCAGCAAGCGCCCCCAGAATTCCCGCTTCTTCGCAAGGTGGGATGGTCTGGCGGTCAGCACCTTTCGGGAAGAGACATCGATAGGTTGGGTTCGGACGGCCATCGTCGGCAATTTCGGACGATCGGAAGGTGGTGACATAACCATCGAACGTGCCGACCGTGCCCGAGACCAACGGCACGCATCCAAGATGCGCCGCGTCGGCGACCAGATAACGCGTTTCGAAATTATCGCTCCCATCAACGACCGCATCTGCACCGTCAAATAGCGAGAGGGCATTTTCGGCCGTGATACGCGTGTTTCTAGGGTCAGCAACCACGTGGGGATTGAGCCCGGCGATCGCGTCAGCCGCCGCGTCAGCCTTCGGACGCCCGAGATCGTCGGTGCGAAAGATGATCTGGCGCTGAAGGTTGGAGAGCGAAACGTGATCGTCATCTACGATCACCAAATGTCCGACGCCCGCTGCTGAGAGATATTGCAGGACGGGAGCACCCAGACCGCCTGCGCCGATCATAACAACCCGCGCAGATTTGAGGGCTTTTTGGCCAGCGCCGCCCACACCCGGCAGCACAATGTGCCGGGCGTAGCGTTCGAGTTCAGCGTTTTTCAGTTCCATGCCGGTGTTTTATCACCGGTACCGGGTTGCGAAAGCCCTGAATTTGCCGCGTTGACGGTGCGTGGTTGCGATCAAAGGTCCTCAAAGAGCGCGGTCGAGAGATAGCGCTCTGCAAACGATGGGATGATCACAACGATCCGTTTCCCCGCCATGTCTGGGCGCTTTCCAACCTCAATGGCGGCGGCAAGCGCAGCACCTGACGAAATCCCGCCCGGAAGACCCTCAATCCGTGCGGCCTCGCGAGACTGCGCAAAGGCTGTGTCGTTGGAGACGGTCACGATCTCGTCGATCAAGCCGGTGTCGAGAACGCCGGGGACAAAGCCTGCCCCGATCCCTTGGATCTTGTGGGGTCCAGGCTGACCACCTGAAAGGACGGGCGAATCCTCAGGCTCAATCGCCACCACTTTGAGGTTTGGCAGACGGCTCTTCAAAACCGAGCTGACGCCGGTGATGGTGCCGCCGGTGCCGATCCCCGAAATAAAGACGTCGAGATTGCCGCCCGTATCGGTCCAGATCTCTTCAGCGGTCGTCTGCCGATGAATTTCCGGGTTTGCAGGATTTTCAAACTGCTGCGGGATGATCGCATTTGGCAGTTCGCTGACGAGTTCATCGGCCCGCGCGATCGCGCCCTTCATGCCTTTGGCGCCCTCGGTCAACTCCAGTTCGGCACCTAAGAGCGCAAGCATTTTGCGCCGCTCGATGGACATGGTCTCCGGCATGACAAGGATGAGCCGGTAGCCGCGCGCCGCCGCAACAAAGGCAAGCGCAATGCCCGTATTGCCAGATGTGGGCTCGACCAGAACCGTGTCCGGCGTGATCTTGCCGCTCGCCTCAAGCGCGTCGATCATGGCTACGCCGATGCGGTCTTTAACGCTCGAAATCGGATTGAAAAACTCGAGTTTCGCGAGGATTTCAGCCTTCACGCCATGTTTTTCTGCGAGTTTTGAGAGTTTGACAAGCGGCGTATCGCCAATCGTGTCGGTCATCGTTTCGTAAATGCGACCGCGTCCAGGCACATGGCCTTCAACGGGTTTTTGCTGGGGTACGGCGCTCATGGGGATCTCCCGCTCAGATGTTTTCCTGAGAGAGAAGGTAATTTTACATTTTGGAATTTACAAGTGAATGTATTTTACACGTCTATATGGTGAAATCGGCGGTCTGCTCGGAGCTTTCGACGACGCCCTCTTTCTCCGCCGATTTGACCAAGTCTTCGACCGTTATCGCTTCAAAAATGGAGAGAGCCTCGGTGGAGGCGTCGAACCAAGCGGGGATGACAACCTTCGTTGCAAGGTCGGAGAAATCCGTGTCGAGGTCGCCGGCTCGAACGGCTTTTGCGATTTGGGCAATGGTCACATTGCGGCGTTCGCGCGACATGAGGTAGCCGCCATTTGGTCCGCGCTGACCTTTGACGATCCCTTCGCGGGCCAGCTTTTGCATGACGGGCTCGAGATGTCTCTGCGGGATGTTTTGACGTTTCGCGATATCGCGGGCTTGCACTGGTCGGCCGCGAGCGTGGGCTGCAATATCGACGACGGCTTCAATCGCTAGAATTATTTTCTTATCAAAAAGAAATCGATGCATGGCCGTCCTAAGTTTTGGCTAGTTAAAACCGGTCGATCCAAAGCCTCCGCTGCCCCGAATCGTCGTCGTCAATTGCGAAACTGGTACTATTAACGCCGCTGTGTAGGGGGCGATTACCATTTGGGCAATGCGCATGCCACGCTCGATTACAAAGTCCTGTAAACTATGGTTGATTAAAATCGCCTGGATCTCGCCCCTATAGTCTGAATCGACTGTTCCGGGACTGTTGAGAACAGTGATTCCGTGCCGGGCGGCGAGCCCGGATCTCGGGCGGATTTGCGCCTCGAATCCAGCCGGAAGGGCAATCGCGATACCCGTTGGTATGGGTTTGAAGGCGCCCGATTCGAGGGTCAGCGGTTCGCCGTCTGGGATTGCAGCCCGAAGGTCCATGCCCGCCGCACCATCCGTCTCATAGGTAGGAAGCGGGAGATCCTTCGCGTGGTCGAGTTGTACAATTTCGAGTTTGATTTTACCCGTCATTCGGATGTGGAACCCTGGCCAAGCGTCTGGGCGATACGAGCAGCGAGTTTTTCAGCCACTTCGCTTTTGGTTGCTTTCGGCCAATCTTCTGAGCCGTTTTCAGTGATCAGATGGACCGTGTTTTGATCACCGCCCATGACGCCGGTTTCAGGAGAAACATCATTGGCGATGATCCAATCGCAGCCTTTCTTGAGGCGTTTGGCGGTTGCGTATTCGACGATCTTTTCCGTCTCGGCTGCAAAACCGATAACAAGCTTCGGCCGCTCATTGGCTGGAAGGGCGGAAACGCCTGCGAGAATGTCGGGGTTTTCGGTCAGCGCAAGGGTCGGTAAAGCGTCACCCGCCGTCTTCTTGATCTTTTCGCCAGCTTCGATTTCGGTACGCCAATCGGCGACGGCCGCTGTCATGACCGCGATGTCCGCCGGAAGCGCGCCTTCTACAGCACTTTGCATTTGGAGCGCCGTTTCCACATCGATGCGCGTCACCCCGACCGGCGTCGGCAAGGTTGTGGGGCCAGATATAAGCGTCACGGATGCACCGTGGTCCGCCAGCGCTCTCGCGATCGCGTAGCCCTGTTTTCCCGACGAACGATTAGCGATGTAACGCACGGGGTCGATCGGCTCATGCGTTGGCCCAGCAGTTACAACGGCACTCATGCCCGAAAGCGCCTCCCCGCCGCCGCGGAGGCGCGAGATGATTGCTTCGGCCAGCATGTCGGGCTCGGACATCCGCCCAACGCCCGCCTCGTTTCGCTCCGCCATCTCGCCCGCTTCGGGGCCAATAAAGGTGACGCCATCGGCCTTCAACTGCTCGACATTTCGCGCGGTCGCGGGATGCGTCCACATGGCCGGATTCATGGCGGGGGCGGCGATGATCGGTTTGTCGGTCGCAAGGAGAACGGTGGAGGCAAGGTCAGTCGCGAGACCGTTTGCCATCTTTGCGAGCAAATCGGCGGTCGCGGGCGCGACAACAACGAGGTCCGTATCGCGTGCCAAGCGGATGTGCCCGATTTCATATTCATCGTTCAGATCAAAAAGAGACGTATAGGCGGGCGCTTCGGCGATCGCTTGAACGGAGAGCGGCGTCACGAAGTGCTTCGCTGATTCCGTCATGACGACACGCACTCTAATCCCGGCTTCCCGCAGGCGCCGGATCAGGATCAGCGTCTTATAGGCGGCGATACCGCCGGAGATGATCAAAAGAACGCGTTTCTTGGTCATGGCTTCACCAGATCATCTCAAGCGCGATGATGGCAAGCGCGACCGCGCCAACCCAAAGTGCAACGCGACCTGAGCGCGTCTTTTTCGCTTCCGCTGCCGCAATGGCATCCACGGTTTCCTGGGACAGAGGCAGGCCATCTTCGGATGCTTTTTGTGCGAGTTGGGCGACGTTTTCTGCACGCGAAAGAAGCGCTGGAACGTGGCCAATGAATTGCGCAAGCATCTGAGCGCCATCGGCGGCATCGCGCAACTTGCCGGGTGGGCCGAGATTAGCTTCGATCCACTCGCGCACGACAGGCTCGGCAGTAACCCACATATTGACCTTTGGATCGAGTGTGCGGGCGACGCCTTCAACTACGACCATCGTCTTTTGAAGGAGTAGGAGCTGCGGCTGCGTCCGCATGTCGAAGAGGTCGGTGACCTGAAAGAGCTGGGTCAGGAGCCGCGCCATCGATATGTCTTCAGCCGACCGGTCCATGAGCGGCTCTCCGATGGCACGAAGGGCTTGCGCGAAACTGTCGACATCATGGTGGCTCGGGACGTAGTTCGCCTCAAAATGCACTTCCGCGACGCGTCGATAGTCCCTGCGAATGAAGCCGAACAGGATTTCTGCCAAAAACCGCCTCTCGCGCGGGCTCAAGCGGCCCATGATGCCAAAGTCGACCGCGACCAGCGTTCCGGTATCATCCACGAAGAGGTTGCCCTGGTGCATGTCGGCGTGAAAGAAGCCGTCGCGCATGGCGTGGCGCAGAAAGTGCTGGATCACGCCCGCGCCAAGCGTTGGCATATCGAACGCCGTTTTTTTCACCTCTTCCGGATCACTCATGGGGATCCCGTCGATCCACTCGATTGTCAGCACCGATTTTGCCGTGCGCGACCAATCGAGCCCGGGGACGCGGAAACCCTGATCCTTGGCCACATTCTCCGCCATCTCGGAGATTGCTGCTGCCTCCAGCCGAAAATCCGTCTCTAAAACGGTCGTGCGGGCGAGCGTGTCGATCACGGCGACGGGTCTGAGCCGCCTCGCTTCTGGCGATAGGCGCTCAAGCCACCGGGTCGCGAAATAGAAGGTGCGAAGGTCCTTCTCGAACCGCTGAATGACGCCCGGGCGCAGGACTTTGACGGCGACAGTTCGGCCATCCACGGTTGTCGCTTTATGAACCTGTGCAATGGATGCGGCGGCGATCGGTTCTGAAAATTCTGAATAGAGTTCATCGAGCGGGGCACCGAGCGCTGCCTCGATTGTCTTGATCGCGCGTTCTCGCCCGAAGGCAGGAAGCTTGTCCTGCAGCCTTGAAAGATCCGCTGCCATCTCGTCGCCAACAAGATCGCGACGGGTCGCCAAGAATTGACCGAGCTTGATGTAGCTGGGGCCGAGAGCGGCGAGCGCATTGGAAAGGCGTGCCATCCCGTCAGCCGCCATGTCTTTGCGTTCAATCGTGCGCGCTACCTTTATCGCAAGCCTCAAAGGCCCTGGCATCTCAGACGTGTCGGGGATGCTGAACACGCCGAAGCGGGCAAAGACGAAACCGGCCTTTGCGAGCCGGAAAACAGACGAAACGGCGAAAATCATATGAGGTCTAAAGACGCCAGCCAGAGTGTAGTGCCGCGATACCGCCGGAGAAAACGCGGTGCGAGACCCGATCGAAGCCCGCATCCTCCATCATCTCTTCAAAGACAGATGGAACGGGGAACTTCCGGATTGATTCGACCAGATATTGATACGGTTCACCATCGCCAGTAACGACGCGGCCGATCGTTGGGATCGCGTTGAAGGAATAGAGATCGTAGAGCTTATCGAGCGCTGGCACGTCCACCTGAGAAAACTCAAGGCAGAGCAAACGGCCGCCCGTTTTCAAAACGCGAAACGCTTCCTCTAACGCCTTATCGATGTGCGTCACATTCCGAATGCCAAATGCGATCGTGTAGGCGTCAAAGCTTTTGTCCGGGAAGGGAAGTTTTTCAGCATTTCCTTCGATGAAAGTCGTTGCTGACGCAAGCCCTTGCTTTTCTGCTCGGTCCTGACCGACGGCAAGCATCTCGCCATTGATATCAAGAACCGTTGAGTGTGCGCTCACTCCGGCACGTTCAATGACGCGAAACGCGATATCGCCCGTGCCGCCTGCGACGTCGAGATGTGCAAAGTCACCGCGCCGGGGCGGGGCGAGCCACGCGACCATAGCGTCTTTCCAGGCGCGATGAAGCCCGCCGGACATCAAATCATTCATAAGGTCATAGCGCGACGCTACCTGATCGAAGACGCCGCCAACGAGCCGCTCTTTTTCGCCGGTCGGTATCTCGCGAAACCCGAAATGGGTCTTGTCGTCGCTTTCACTCGTTGAGCCTGGTTGCTCTTTCGTGTCCGTCATCGGCCTTGTCTCCGCCGGTTGCCGTTCATTCCGCGACGCTATAGCGAATGGGTCCAAGGGAATCCATCTTCGCTATCCCATCTCGCTTGTTTATGTCGCGCTATGCCTGAATTACCAGAAGTCGAAACCGTGCGTCGCGGCCTTGAGCCGGTGATGACGGGCGCGCGCATTTTGAGCGCTGATGTACGGAGGCCTGATCTCCGTTTTCCGTTCCCGGAGAAATTCTCAGAGCGCCTGGCGGGCCAGACGATCATCCGCCTCGGACGGCGGTCGAAATATCTCACCATGGACCTCGCCAATGGGTCTGTCGTGATCATGCATCTCGGCATGTCTGGGCGATTCTTGATTGAAGAACGGAACAGGGGAGAGGGAGCGCGATCGGATGTCGGCGACTTCGTTCACGACACTGGGCGGTTGCCTCAGCACGACCATGTGGTCCTCGATCTGGAGCGCGATGGCCGTCAGATGCGGGTGATCTATAATGATCCCCGACGCTTCGGGTTTATGCTCACGACGGAGCGGGCGCGGTTTGATGAACATCCCCTCATCAAGGATCTGGGTGCCGAACCCATTGGGAACGCGCTCTCTCCTGATTATTTGGCGTCGCGGTTCCTCGGCAAGGCCGCACCGCTCAAGGCGGCCCTCCTCGATCAGAAAATCATCGCGGGGCTCGGCAATATCTATGTGGCTGAATCGCTGTGGCGGGCAAAGCTGTCGCCGCGCCGCGCCGCGAAAACACTCGTCAAAAAGTCAGGTGCGCCAACCGCCCGGCTCGAAGCTCTCACAGGGCACATAGTTGATGTTATTCAGGACGCGATTGCAGCTGGCGGTTCGAGCCTTCGCGATTACACCCATACCGACGGTTCACTCGGCTATTTTCAGCACGCCTTTGCGGTCTATGGCCGAGAATATGAGCCGTGTCAGCGGCGAGGGTGTCCGGGCGTGATTGCGCGCACTGTTCAATCCAACAGATCGAGTTTTTATTGCCCGGTCTGCCAGCGGTAAGCGGCGCCGATTTCTATCGGCCCTTGCGTTCTGGGGGAGCGGGTTCTACGGCTCACGCAAAGACATGAGGGGGAGGACTATCCCGTGGCCTATGAAACGATCATCGTCGAGACGCACTCGAAAGCCGGGCTCATTCGGCTAAACCGGCCAGACGCGTTGAATGCCTTAAACAGCAAAATCATCGCCGAAATCGGCTTAGCGCTCGATTCATTTGAAGCGGACCCGAAAGTCCACGCGATCGTCATTACAGGCTCGGAAAAGGCGTTCGCGGCTGGCGCTGACATCAAAGAGATGCAGGACAAGACCTTCGTTGAGGCCTACACGCAGAACTTTATCAAACCTTGGGACCGGATCGCAGAGACGCGCAAACCCTTAATCGCTGCGGTTGCGGGCTACGCGCTCGGCGGCGGCTGCGAACTGGCCATGATGTGTGATTTTATTCTGGCAGCAGACACCGCAAAGTTCGGGCAACCTGAGATTTCTCTCGGCGTCATGCCGGGTGCCGGTGGAACGCAGCGGCTGACGCGCTTTGTCGGCAAATCAAAGGCCATGGAAATGTGCCTCACGGGCCGCATGATGGGCGCCGAAGAGGCTGAACGGTCAGGGCTCGTGTCTCGGGTCATCGAGGCGGATCAATTGGTCGATGAAGCGCTGAAAGTGGCAAACAAGATCGCTGGCTTCTCGCTTCCAAGCGTTATGATGACGAAGGAAACGGTCAATCGCGCCTATGAAACAACGCTTGGAGAAGGTATTCGCTTTGAGCGTCGCCTCTTTCACGCGCTCTTTGCAACAGATGATCAAAAGGAAGGGATGCAGGCCTTTATCGAGAAGCGGTCGGCGCAATTCTCAGATAGTTAGAGAGTATTTTCATCGCTTCGGGCTGGTCAATCCATCTCAAACCGCGTGTGAGCTCTGAAATTCATTGACGCAGGAAGACCTCCTGCCTATACCCCTGCAACGTTGCCAGCGCCGGAATGGCTGCTGACATATCACTTTTCACATCGCTCATGAGGATTGCATGGCCAATACGAAATCGGCCAAGAAGATGGTGCGCAAGATAGCCGCGCGGACCGAGGTCAATCGAATACGTCGCAGTCGCATGCGGTCATATATCCGCAAGGTTGAAGAGGCGATCGCTGCGGGCGACCAGGCTGCTGCGCAAACCGCTTTGAAGGATGCCCAGCCAAAAATATCGCGAGCGGCGCAAAAAGGTGTCGTGCACCGCAACACGGCATCGCGAAAGATATCGCGTCTTTCGAAGCGCGTTAAGGGCATGGCAACCTAGTCAGCTTCACCAAACGTAACGCTATAAATGCCCGGCCGAGTGCCGGGCTTTTTTGTTTCTGTGGACCAGTGGAGTGCGACACCATGGCACAACCGCCAGTTTAGTTCTCTACGTGTTTTCCCTAGGATATCCACACCGAAAGAATCGAATGAGTGCACATCGGCAACAGCCATTTCGATTCCCCTGATTCCTCAATGTGTTGGGTTAAGACGCGTTAATCTTTCGCCAGAAATGACGCTCGCAAGGGTCAAAACCCGCTAAGAGTCAAGTATTGTAATCATTCTTTTTGCCGATAATCTCCACGCACGCTCGCCGCTCGGTCGGGTTTCTTTTAAGTAGTTCCGTGTAGTTGTTAATAGTCGAGTTGTCTTTCAGGTCCAGGTGGCTTGAATGCTCAGTATTGCGCATCACGGGTGAAAGTGATGTCTCAGTCTTAAAAGGCGGTAGGAATTAGAAATTGATCAGCGCGACTTTCAATCGACGTTTAATGGAACGATTTTCACTTCCGATCGGCTGGCGAGGGCGAGGATGTACTCGATTCTCGTTTGCCGTGTAGGGTGCGGCAATTATGACCTATGCGGGAGATATTAGCCCAAATGAGACGTGGCGCGGGCTCACGGATGATCCTGCATCCATTCTCATCGATGTGCGGACCCGAGCCGAATGGATGCTGGTCGGAACACCGACGCTTTCCTCGCTCGGCAAGAAAGTCGTGTTCATTGAATGGCAAGGGCTCGACGGCGCGCCGAACCCGGACTTTTCCACTGACCTCGAAGATGTGGTCGGAGGTGGCTTTATCGGGAACGCTTATTTCATCTGCCGATCCGGGGCGCGCAGTCGCGATGCGGCGATCGCGATGACCGCCCAGGGTTGGAAGAATTGCTTCAATGTTGCCGACGGGTTCGAAGGACCGGTCGACGAAAACAGACAAAGGGGGCGTCTCAACGGTTGGAAAGCCGATGGATTGCCCTGGTTTCAGAACTAACGCGAAAGAGGAGGCTGGATTGGAAAAATCACGGGCAAGCCGTGACATGAGCCATGGGGCGGATATGGCACCCGCTCTTGGTAATGCGGCAACAGGCATCGTCTTTCGAGGCGCAAAAGGAAACGCAGAGGTTGGTGGTAACCGACTCATTAGCGATCAGGCGTGCAACGACACGCCCCAAAACATGCGGGGGAAAATAATGGCGAATGAAGACGGCGAGGGCGGCGATCCGAAAGCCAATTGGGAGCGGATTAAAGCGCGTCTTCTCACCGAGTTAGGTGAGGATGTCTTCAATAGCTGGTTTGCCAGGATGGATTTTGAGAGCACGCAGAACGGCGTCGTGCTTCTCTCCGTTCCGACAAAATTTCTGCGCAGTTGGGTAACTGAACATTATAAGCAGCGAATAGAAGCGCATTGGCACGCGCTCGATCCATCGGCAGTTACAGTCGAGATCGTGTTAAGGCGGCCAAAACCAATGGCACAAGCCGCTGCTGCGCAAACGCAACCTGAGGCGCCAGCGCGACGTGATACACCTGTCATGGACGCGAATGCAGCCCTTCAGCCCCTGACATCACCGTCCGCTCTCCCATCAGGCAACGGAATTGCGTCGCCGCTTGACCCGAGGCTGACATTTCACACGTTTCGAGTTGGTCGTTCAAACAGCGTCGCTCATGCGGCTGCGAAACAAGTTGCAACAGCCAGGCCCGGTGATGCTGCGCAATTTAACCCGTTCTATGTTCATGCGACGGTCGGTCGTGGCAAAACGCACATGCTCCAGGCGATTGCGGCGCATGTGCAGGGCGAAGGCTCCATGCGGGTCCTCTACCTCACAGCTGAGCGTTTTATGTACCGTTTCGTTGCGGCCTTGAAGTCCGACGGCGCACTGCCGTTTAAGGACCATTTGCGGTCGATCGACATTCTCTTGATTGACGACATGCAATTCCTGGGCGGGAAATCGATCCAGCAAGAGTTCTCTCATACGCTGAACGCGCTTCTTGATGGTGGCCAGCAGGTCGTTGTGGCGGCTGATCGTCCACCTGTAGAGCTCGAAGGCTTAGACGATCGCGTCCGGTCCCGCCTCGCTGGCGGCCTCGTCGTTGAAATCGGCGCGCCGGACTTGCCCCTTCGTCGGGAAATCCTGCATGCGCGTATCGATCAAGCACGTCGGATCTATCCGAATTTCTCGATTTCTGAGGAAGCGATCGACCTCATCGCCAATCGGGTAAACACCAATGGCCGTGACCTTGAAGGCGTCTTTAACCGCCTTCTTGCTCAAAATCAGTTTGGAGAGACATCGATCTCGGCTGAATTGATCGAGGAAACGATCCAGGGTCACGTGAAATTTGATGAGCCACGACGCATCAAGATCGACGATATCCAAAAGATCGTTGCGCAGCATTTTAACGTGTCGCGGGCGGATCTTCTCTCTAATCGGCGCAACCGTGCGATAGTGAGGCCCCGCCAAATAGCAATGTATCTCGCTAAGATCATGACGCCACGATCTCTTCCTGAGATTGGCCGTCGGTTTGGTGGGCGCGACCACACAACTGTGCTGCATGCGGTTCGGAAAATCGAGTCACTCATGCAGACCGATCAAGTCATTGCGTCTGATATCGATCAGCTTCGCCGTTTCTTGCAAGACTGATCCTTAGAGAATGTCCGAATTGGCGGGGATAGCAGGCGCTTAAGGCGCTCTGCGCCCCGCTTTTTCCTTGTGTTTGAGATCTCGAATAGGGCACTTTTCGGGACCGCGGCGATGTCTATTGCGGACGAGGAGTGGCGAGCATTATGAGGGTGAAACTAGAGCGCACGGCGCTTAATCGGGCGTTGTCGCACGTGCACCGGGTCGTTGAACGGCGCAATACCATTCCTATCCTGTCAAACGTGCTCCTCCAGGCGTCAGATGGCATGCTCCGTCTGAAGGCAACTGATCTCGATATCGAGGTGATTGAGAGCGTGCCTGCGGACGTCTCTGTTGACGGGGGCACAACGGCGCCTGCGCACACCTTCAATGATATTGTGAAGAAAATACCTGAAGGAGCCGAGATTGAATTGGCGCTCGATCAGGGCTCATCCACGATGACGTTGAGCGCAGGGCGTTCGCGCTTTTCGATCCAAACGCTGCCTGCTGCAGACTTCCCCGATATTGCAACGGCTGAATTCCCTCACTCGTTTAGCCTCACAGCCGGCCAGGTTCGGCAACTCATCGACAAGACGCAATTTGCCATCTCGAACGAGGAGACGCGCTACTATCTGAACGGCATTTACCTGCACGCTCCCGAAGGTGATACGCCGCTCCTGCGGGCTGTTGCGACCGACGGGCATAGGCTCGCGCAATATGAGATGCCCTGCCCTGATGGTGCTGCGGGTATGCCCGGCATCATCATTCCGAGAAAAACCGTCGGTGAGGTTCAGCGCCTTATTGAGGATGACGAGGCGGCTATCGGGATTGAGCTGTCAGACGCAAAGATACGGTTTACGATCGGTGCGGTCGTGCTCACTTCGAAGCTTATCGACGGTACGTTCCCGGACTACGAACGCGTCATCCCGCGCAACAACGAAAAAATCCTCAACGTCGATCGTTCGTCTTTCGCAGCAGCTGTGGATAGGGTCTCGACGATCTCGACTGAACGCGGGAAGGCTGTGAAGCTCTCCATTGGCCCAGATCTTGTCCATCTCTCGGTGAATAACCCGGAGTCCGGGACTGCAAACGAGGAAGTCGCCGCCGCCTACGCCGATGATCCCATCGATATCGGCTTCAACGCTCGTTACTTGCTCGATATCACTGACCGCTTAACCGGCGATCAGGCGTCCATGCGGTTCGCAGATCCCGGCTCCCCGACACTTGTCGAGGATCCCTCGGACAGAGCCGCGCTTTTCGTCATCATGCCGATGCGGGTTTGATCCGCACCGATGTCGAGGCCGGCGGGCTACGCGCTGACTCGGTTGAAGCTGCGCAGCTTTCGAAATCACGCTTCGCTTACGCTTGAGACCTCAGCGCCGGTTGTTGTTCTTCACGGTCCAAATGGCGCAGGCAAGACCAACATTTTGGAAGCCTTGTCGTTCCTCGCGCCAGGTCGCGGTTTGCGGCGGGCAGTGAGCGAAGACGTTCGTCGATCTGGCTCGCCAGAGGGTTCTGCTTGGAGCGTGAACGCCCTTATTTCTGCAGGCGACTCGGAGACGATGATTGGAACTGGACCCAAGCCTGGGGCAGTGGGAGATAGCCAATCGCGGATCGTTCGGATCGACCGTTCACCGGCTGCAAGCGTTGCCGAATTGGCTGACTATGTCCGCATTCTCTGGGTCACACCGGCGATGGACGGCCTCTTTACCGGGCCACCTGGCGATCGACGCCGGTTTCTTGATCGCCTTGTCCTTACGCTTGATCCCGATCAGGGCCGCAGGGTGAATGCGTTTGAGAAGCTCATGCGCGATCGCAATCGGCTCCTCGCTGAGGATACGCTGAGAGGGCCGTGGCTTGATGCGATCGAGATGCAGATGGCGGAAAATGCAGTCGCTATTGCCGCTGGACGCGTTGAGATGGTGGGGCGACTAGCAGCGCAAACCACTCGCGAGCACGTCTCAATCGACGCCGGTGGCGGCGCGTTCCCCTGGGCGGAGCTTTCACTTGCGGGAACAGTGGAACAAAGGCTGGAAAACGCAACCGCGACCACGGTTGAGGATGCGTATCGTGATATGCTCGCCGAATCACGGTCTCTCGACCGCGCAGCAGGACGAACTCTAGACGGCCCGCACAGGACCGACTTTCTCGTCAGGCATGGCCCGAAGGCCATAGATGCGCGGCTCGCATCCACGGGGGAGCAAAAAGCTTTGCTACTTGGTCTGATTCTCGCGCAGGCAAGGTTGGTCGCCGAAAGTGTAAACGGGTTTGCACCGTTGATGCTGATGGATGAGATCGCTGCGCATTTAGACGCCGACCGTCGTTCGGCGCTGTTTGATCGGCTCATTGCGCTCGGCGGTCAGGCTTGGCTAACGGGAACGGATCGTTCTTTGTTTTCTGCGGTCGCGGGCAGAGCAGACATGTTTCAACTGCCATTTGAAACGGCGTGACAATTGGCACTGAGAAACCACGCGCTCCTGCGGATGGCAGTGCCGCCCCTGGAGCGCCATATATCCGTATGACGGGCGTTCACGCCCACGATTGCTGCGCGTATGCAGCGAAATATGAGTGACTGGAATGGCTGAGCCCCTTATCGCCCCTGATGTCGACGAATACGGCGCCGATTCGATCAAAGTCCTCAAGGGGCTTGATGCGGTCCGTAAGCGGCCGGGCATGTATATCGGTGACACGGATGATGGGTCCGGGCTCCACCACATGGTCTATGAGGTGGTGGACAATGCGATCGATGAAGCGCTCGCTGGGCATGCCGATCGCGTCGAAGTCACCCTAAATGCAGACGGGTCCGTCACCGTCTTTGACAATGGGCGCGGGATCCCCACCGACATTCACCCTGAAGAGGGGATTTCGGCAGCCGAAGTGATCATGACCCAGCTTCATGCGGGCGGGAAGTTTGATCAGAACTCCTACAAAGTCTCCGGCGGCCTTCACGGTGTTGGCGTGTCGGTCGTCAACGCGCTCTCCGTGGCGCTCAGTCTCAAGATTTGGCGAAACGGCGAAATCCACGAGATGAGCTTTACCCATGGTGAGTCGGATGCGCCCCTCAAGGTCACGGGCAGCGCGGACGGCGAGACGGGAACGCAGGTCACCTTTACGCCGAGCAATGAGACGTTTTCCAAGACGGATTTTGACTTCAAAACATTGGAGCATAGGCTCCGTGAACTCGCATTCTTGAATTCCGGTGTTCGTATCTTCCTCACTGATCGCCGCGGCGTCGAACCGATCGAGAAAGAGCTTGTCTACGAGGGCGGCCTCTCTGCTTTCGTCAATTACCTCGATCGCACAAAAACCGCGCTCATCGATGAGCCGATCTCAATTGGCGGGGAACGCGACGGCATCACGGTTGAGGCGGCGCTGTGGTGGAATGATAGCTATCACGAGACAGTGCTCTGCTTCACTAACAACATCCCACAGCGTGATGGCGGCACCCACTTAGCTGGCTTTCGTGCAGCCCTGACCCGTCAGGTCAACGGCTACGCGGAGAGCTCTGGCCTTGCGAAACGCGAGAAGGTTTCGCTCACCGGTGACGACGCGCGCGAAGGCCTTACATGCGTGCTTTCGGTGAAAGTCCCCGACCCGAAATTCTCGTCGCAGACGAAGGATAAACTCGTCTCATCTGAGGTGCGTCCGGTCGTTGAAAGCTATCTGAACGAAGCACTCAGTCAGTGGTTTGAAGAGCATCCAACGGAAGCACGCGCGATCGTAACCAAAGTCTTGGAAGCGGCAGCGGCGCGGGAAGCCGCGCGCAAAGCGCGTGAACTCACCCGCCGCAAGGGTGCGCTTGATATAGCATCCCTTCCAGGAAAACTCGCGGACTGTCAGGAGCGAGACCCAACGAAATCCGAACTCTTCCTCGTTGAGGGTGATTCCGCTGGTGGGTCTGCCAAACAGGGCCGCGATCGCGGTTTTCAAGCGGTCTTACCGCTTCGAGGTAAGATCTTGAATGTGGAACGCGCACGCTTCGACAAAATGTTGTCGTCGAATGAGATCGGCACGCTGATCACAGCGCTCGGCACGGGTATCGGGCGCGACGATTTCAACATCGAAAAGCTCCGCTACCATAAGATCATCATCATGACGGATGCCGATGTTGACGGCGCCCACATCCGAACGCTGCTTTTGACGTTTTTCTACCGTCAGATGCCGGAACTTATAACGCGCGGGCATCTCTTTATTGCCCAGCCGCCTCTTTACAAAGTGACGCGTGGCAAGTCCGAGCGTTATTTGAAGGATCAAACTTCGCTCGAAGACTATCTCATCGACGGTGGGATCGATGGCGCAGTTCTGACGCTCGCAAATGGCGAAGAGCGTGCCGGCGAAGATCTTCGCTCGATCCTCGAGACAGCCCAGCGTTTCAGGTCGGTGCTCGAGGGCATTCACTCCCGTTACAACCGGACGATCGTGGAGCAGGCAGCGATTGCGGGCGCGCTTACGCCTGAACTTTTGGGCGATGCGGAAAAGGGTGCTGAAGCCGCGGCTTACATCGCCAGGCGCCTCGATCTCCTCTCTGAAGAGTGGGAACGCGGCTGGGCAGGGGAACGTATCGAAGATGGGGGTTTGAGCTTTTCTCGCGAGCTACGCGGCGTGCGCGAGGTCGAGCGGATCGATCCAGCGCTTCTTGCGTCAGCAGACGCCCGCGTCATGTCTGGCTATGGCGAGCATTTGAGCGAAGTCTACCGCAAGGCGGCGATACTCCGGCGTAAGGATGACACGACTGAAATTCGCGGCCCCGGAGCGCTTCTCGACACGGTCTTTTCATCGGGGCGTCGCGGCATTGCCATGCAACGCTATAAAGGGCTCGGTGAAATGAACCCCGATCAGCTCTGGGAAACGACACTTGACCCGAACGTGCGCACGCTTTTGAGGGTGCGTATTGAAGAGATCGATGACGCGGAAGATATTTTCACGAAGCTGATGGGAGACGTGGTCGAGCCACGACGCGAGTTCATTCAGGATAACGCGCTTACAGTCGCGAACCTTGATATCTGAAGATTGAGCGGGTGCGAGCCTGCCGAAGACTCGAAACTTTGCTCAGCTCTCTTGGAGCGCCACGCGCTTAAAACCGAGCTGCGAAGCCTCAAGCGTTTTGACGTTCGTAATTGATCCGTCAGGCGCGGTAGCGACCGGAATTGTGCCAATGCTGACCTCTTTCCAGCGAGGCAGCGCGAGCGTCGGATCAGGCTTTACGCCAGAGATGTCTGGAGCGCTTGAGACTTGCGTAAGCGTGCCCGCACCAGCCAAAGGATCAGCCGCAGCCTTCTGCGCCTGCTGCGATAGGGCAGACTTCATACGCACTGTGTCTGCAGATGGGGTTTTTGCATAACCGCCATCCATCCTCGCAGGCTGCGATATGTTTGGAGTGCCTGACTTCGATATCGTCATGTGGTTCACGCCTTTTCTAGCGCTCCATAACTATGCATTTCGAAAGATACCACAATGTCGGCACGGTGCGTTCTTAAATCAGTAACGCGTACCGAATTCAGTAATTCATGCTGAATGACATGTAACTTTGTGAGCCGGAAACGACAAAGGGACAGCGCGCGCTTCTGCACACCGTCCCGAATGTCATAATTTTCGAGCCGTGAAGCTCGGGTAAGGCGTGCGACCTACTGAGGCCGCGCACGAAGAGCGTTGAGCTCCGCGTTACCCCGGGTCGAGATCTCGAGTGTCTCACGCGCTTGCTGAATGGCCGTATCAAAAGCAGCCTGCAGATCCTGCGAACTCTGAGAGCTCGCTCCCGACGCGCCGGACGTTCCGCCACCCGTAAGGTTACTGATGCCTTCCATCATATACTCCAACTCTGAACTTAGATTGCAGGGCGCAAAAACCTTTGAGAGCCTTCGCTCTGTGTTACCCTATCAGAGCTAAGCTAACCCCAACATTGCTTCTATCCGGGTGTGCTACGTAGGTGGCACGTATTGGTTGATTAGGCTTCGTGGCGCGCACGCGCACTGGCTGTGGATCCGCGACGAGAGCGGGCTGAATATTCCGTCTTTCTTGGCAAGAACGGCTCAAAAAGTCATCTTTTCTTGTGCTTTTTGGCGAAAACTCACGCTTTTACGATCTTCTGATCTCTAATTGCGAGGCGAGAAAAAACACCGCGCGTGTCGATGATCAGCTTTGCGTGATCGGTAATTGATTGCCACGCAATCTCGGAGTGGTCCGTAACCACAACGACCGCGTTCATTGAATTCAGCAGGCTTTCGGTGAGCTCTACACTTTGGAGGGTTTTGCATTTTCCGTCGCGAAGATCTGTTCGTTTGATTTCACCAACCAATGGATCGTGGAAGTCGACCAGAGCGCCACGCCGTTCAAGGCAGTCTATGAGCTTGAGTGCGGGGCTTTCTCGGATGTCGGAGATATTCGGTTTGTAGGCGGTTCCGACAATGAGGATGTGTGAATCGCAAAGTCCATGACCGAACCGCTGATCCAATTCTTCTGCCAGTTTTGAAACAACGTAATTCGGCATTGACCGGTTGATGCGGTCGGCAGCGTCGATGATGTCTGTCGCAAGCTCGAACTCGCGCGCCTTCCAGCTCAAATATTGAGGGTCGACGGGGATGCAGTGTCCGCCAACACCGGGGCCCGGGTAGAATGGCATATAGCCGAACGGCTTGGTTTTGGCGGCATCAATGACCTCCCATGTGTCGATGCCCATAGCGTCGAAAACAGTCTTCAGTTCATTGACGAGCGCAATGTTGACCGATCGAAAAACGTTCTCAGCGAGCTTTACAGCCTCGGCGGTTGCCGTCGATGACACCGGGACCGGCGTTGTAACCTGCCGATAAAGCGCGACGGCTAAGTCTTGAGCGGTCTTCGTTTCTCCACCCACGACTTTGGGCACGGTCTGAACGGAGGCGATCGCATTGCCCGGGTCCTCGCGTTCTGGAGAATATGCCAGGAAAAAATCAAGGTCGGAGACGAGGCCACTGCTTTCGAGAATCGGCTTCACAATCTCTGACGTCGTGCCGGGGTAAGTGGTCGATTCCATGATGACGAGTTGATCGCCACTCAAGTTTTGAGCGATTGCTTCCGCTGCGGCTATCACGAATTGCAGGTCGGGCTCTCGATGCGATGATAAGGGTGTCGGAACACAGATGATATAGACGTCTTGCAGGCTCAGATCGGACAGTTCACTTGTCACCTCAAGGAGTTCGATTTGAAGTGCATGAGCAATCTTCGCGTCTTCGATGCTTTCGATTGTGGCTCTGCCTGCTTTAAGCGCTTTCGTTTTCATGCGGTCCGTATCGAACCCGAGGACGGAGAACCCCGCGTCCACTAGCGATAGCGTTAGCGGTAAACCAACATAGCCGAGGCCAAGCACACAGATCTTGCAATCGCGGTTCTTTATCCTTCTGAGAAGGTTCGATTTTCGTGTCTTGGAGAAAGAGTAAGGGTCGGATTGTAGAGCCGTCAGCACGTCCATAATGCCTCCATGCGTCGTTTAATCGGGGTTAGCGATTGGTCTGGACCGTTCACGCCGTCTAGCAGTTCAAGAGCTGCGAACTTGTGCCGTTTGAAAACCGGCGATCCAAGCCCGGCTGTTTTTCCGCTCGCCGGCCAAGACCGCATCGAAGAGTGCCTCCAGGCGTTCAGCGCCAGCGGCCCAGGTCAAATCTTTGCAGTCGATGCTGCAAAGCGTTTGATGATGCGATTTCCAGTCGGTCCAGACCCGGTCGAGTGTCTTCGTGACCGTGTGTTCATCGGGGCAGGATATCAAAGTACCGCCAATTTCGTTTGCCAGACGAAGGGTCTCAGGATGTTCGCCACGAAAGCTCATAACGGGCTGACCGATTGCGACAAGCTCGAGCGATTTGTGGTGGAACGTGAAGGGCGCCCAGATGTAGCAGTTCACGGCAGAAGACTGGCAGTCACGAAGGAATTCTTCGTGCTGGATGTTGCCGTTTGCATGCCATGAACACGGCATTTGAACGCGGGCGAAGTGCCGCCGAACGCGCTCAAAATCGTTGCCGCAGTACCGAACTCTGATCTTCGCGCGATCAAATTGACTTCGGTTTGAGACCCAGACCGCGAGCGTCTTGAGAAACACATTTAGCGCTTGATCGCAGTAGACACTGCCAACAAGCGAGATCTGGAATGATCGGTTTCTGATGATCTCTTCGATTCTTACCGGACTGCGTTCGGACACGCCCGAGTAGACGACAGTGTGCCCACGTTTCAGCCATCGCGATCCGATGTCTCCATGGAAGCTTGAGTTGGATGTGATCGCGTGTGCACTTGAGAATTGCCTCGCGACGTGCCCTCGAACGGCACGAGGAATGTAGAGTTCTGTGTTATCTTTGAGATCGATTACCCAAGGGCATTTGGCAGCTTTTGCCATCGACTTAGCCCCGGACAGTGTGCTCAGGCTCCCGAAAGTAGCCCAGATTAAATCAGGCTTGACGTCGAACAGAATACTAGGCGCTTCTTTGCAGATCGCCCTTGTCCACCCCGGATCTGTTCCGCCCAAGAAGAGGAGTGAAGCGGCAGTCACTGCTTTTTGGGCGATCGGATGGTCTTCAAATCGCTGATGCACCTGCTTATAGAGTGTCGGCGTCCGGTTGAGCGTCACTGTTCGAAGTGTTCCGGCACCTTTGAAAGAACGATGATGATCCGGCTGATTGGTCGCGCCGCGCGGCGCGAGGAGGACGACCTCATGATCCCGTTTGGCTAACGCGCGGGAGAACTCTGTCATCCGCATGCCGTAAACGCCGCCGCGATCGAGCGCTGTGTCACTCAATAAGAGGAGACGCAACTCTATGCTGCTCTAGAACCGATAATCACGAATTGGAACATCGCCCGTGGCTAGGCGCGATTTGCTGACCGCCACATACATCGCTGGACGGGTGGTGCAGCTATCAATTGTGACGTCGTAGCGGAGTGGCACAAGAAAGCCATTGAAGAGGCGGAAGAGGCTGTACGGGAGCGGATCGAAAAACTCGACAGCTTCCCAGAGGTAACGTCTTGTCGCGGTCCAACCGCTTCCAAACTCGAAGCTTGCAAGGTCCACGCGCTCGTTTTTCAGGGACCGGAACGCGCCTTCAAGGACATGGAGATCATATCCCTCAGCGTCGATCTTGAGTAGATCGATGCGTTTGATGTTCCTGCGTTTTGAGTATTCGTCAATCGTTTCGACTTCGACGGAGTAGGCGCTCACGGACTTGCAGTTCGTCTCTTTGCGGTCTGCGAGGCTACTGCACATCGTATCGTAGTCATGAAGTGTCGCGGAACCACCTTCACTCGAGAGCGCGACATTCGAAAACGTGACCCGCTCGTCGCCTGAGAAACGGTGATGATAAGCGGAGGCGGCAGTCCGCGAGGGATCAAACGCGTGCACTTTCGCGTCGGGCACCGCACTAAGAAGATCAGCCGTCCATCGACCCTCATGAAACCCGACATCGAAAACGGTCGAGCCGGGGCGAACGAGGCTCATAAGCCATCGCTCGCCGTTTGTTTCGCCCATTAGCGAATAGCCTCTGACGACCGTGTCGAACATGACTTCGAATTCACTCAATTTCCGAACAGCCACGGCGCCAACGGGGTTCCAGAACGCCTTTTGAAGCGCCAGATGGCGAAATCTTTGCGCGGTGAAAGCTATGCCATCCGCCAATTGGGTCGCGCGATTTTCAGCCCCCTGGCGTTTATGTGTCGGCGCGCCGGTTCTTCGAACCAGAGGTGGACTAAGACAGAGATCAAAACCAAGGAAGGAAGATAGACGAAGCCGTCATAGGGCGATGGAACAACGCCTTTAAGAACGAGCCGAATTGGCAATTGGAGGATGTAAATCGCGTAACTCGCGCCGCCGAGTATCACGAGCCATCGGTGCTTGAGGATGCTGGCTGCCCAACCTCGCGTGAGGCATGCTGGCGCAAGCGCGATCACGATGCCTGAAAGTATCGCAACTGGAGGTGCGACCCATAGCGATGAAGTGGTCGAAACCAGAAGAACGAAGGATATGCACGCCAACCCGAAGAGGGGTCTTTGGAAGGAACTCTGTAGCCGAAAAACGAGGAGCGAGAGCGAAATGCCGTAGCAAAACTCCGGAAGACGCAAGAGCGGCAGAGGTATGAATGCCAATGACGATTCAATAAGGTTGTCGCCTGTCCGGATCTCCGGCAACCGAAAGACGACCATCAGCGTGATGCAGAGACCAATCAGTACGACAAGGCCGCGAGTGGTGAGGCGCAAAGCAATCAATAGAAGCGCTGGGAACAAAAGGTAGAAGAACACCTCGAGCGACAGCGTCCACGCTTCCATATTCCAATTCGCTAAAAACTCACCGGTCGACCAATTGAGCGGCAACCAGGACTGCAGGAGCAAGAACTGAGGGGCGGCGTGAAACAGATCATCAACGCGAACAAACGGCACCATCAGGACCAGAGAGAGAAAATAGACCGGATAAATCCGAGCGAACCGGGCAAGGGCAAATCGCAATAGACCGCGCTTCGTCCTGAGCGAATTCGTGTGTCCATATGTGTAGGTGAGCACGAACCCGGATAGGATGAAGAAGAACGGAACGCCCAGATACCCGTTTGCCAGGATGTTCGATATGGGCGCTGGAAGATGTCCGCTTGCACGCAACGTCGGACCGCCGGCGTGAAAGAGCACGACCCAGATCGCCGCGAAAAACCTAAGGCTCGTGAGCACATCGAGATGCGGTCTTGAAGCGCTCTCAGACCAGACGGTTTTGCTTGTCACGCAGACGCTTTCAATGGGGAAGGCGAGGAAACGGCGTGCCGTGGCAACGATCCAAGAAAATGCCGGCGCCACAGCTCAATCTGAAGCGGTTGCCACAGCCCGTTACCAAGGCCACGCTCACCTTTTTGGGCGCGGTCCGCGAGTGCGTTTAGATGCTTGATCGACCATAGTGGTGAGTTCCGCAGAGCACCGCTTCTCAACTCGTCGCGCCAGAGTTCCATGAGCCGCGATGAACGAAACCACTGATCAATCGGCGGATTGAAACCCTGTTTCCGCCACCGCGTCCGAATTGTTTCGGGAAGGATGCCGCGCATCGCCTCACGCAGAAGACGCTTGGTTTGCGCATCTCCCATCAGAATCCTTGGTCCGACCGAACACGCGAAGTCGGCGATGCGGTGATCGCAAAATGGCAGCCTGACCTCACAGCTGTGCGCCATGGAGTTGCGGTCCCCATAGCGAAGGAGCGTTGTGAGGAAGCCGCCGAAACTGTCGCGAAGCAAGGCGTTGGAGAGCGGATTAGTCGGTCGTTTCGCTTGATCGGTAAATCGCGACTGGAGCCTCGATAACCCGAGATCTGTCAGCGCAAAACGAAGGTCAGTTCCCCGCTCGATTATGCGCGACAATCTTTGCTTCGCTGCAAACGGTAGGGCTTCCTTCATCCCGGCTAATCTGCCGGGAACCGCTCCCGCATACCGGAGGGCGATCGCGCCCCTTTCCCCTGCTTCACAGTCGTCAGTCCTCACATAGTCTCGAAAGTAGCTCTCATATCCACCAAGGAGTTCATCTGCACCTTGACCATCGAGGAGCACGGTAACGCCAGCTTCCTTCGCCGCCCGAAAGATGCACCATTGGGCGTATTGGCTGGCACCGCTCACTGGCAATTCATTGTGCCACATGAATGCACCGATTTCGTCGATGAAGCTGTCGACCGTCGGCGTTACGAAATGGCTCTCGACAGTAGTCGCGGCGATCACTTCCCGGGCAAACTGGGTTTCATCTGCGTCTGTCGACGGAAACTGCCCGGTAAAGGTCTTGTACGGGCCTTTGCCTTCATACTCTTTGTCAGCGATACACACGATAGCGCTCGAATCGAGCCCGCCGGAGAGACACGACCCGACCGGCATGTCTGAGCGGAGCCGCAAACGCACACTATCGGTGAGAAGCTCTCGGAACTCGGCAAAAATCTCTTCGTCGCTATGTCGTGCGCGTCTGTGGTCGATCTGTGGTTCGTAATAGCGCCGGATACGAGGCTCTGTTTCATTGAAGCGGATCGCTAGCGCTTCGCCGGGCAATAGCTGCTGCACGTCGTAAAACACGGTCTGGCGGTCAGCGTCACAGCCACGACCAGGATTGATCGCAAAGGCAAGCAGCCGCGTCTCGTCATACTCCCACGAGACGCCGGGCGTGGAGAGGAGCGCCTTGTACTCAGAGGCGAAAGCAAAGAAGCGTGGTTTGGCGACAAAGTAGAATGGCTTTTCTCCAAACCGGTCGCGCGCAGCAAAGAGAGTGCGATCTACCCGATCCCATACTGCAAATCCAAACATGCCATTGAGCCGATCAAGGCATTTTGGGCCCCAAATGGCATAGGCATATAGAAGAACCTCGCTGTCGGAGGTCGTCTCAAAGTCGAGACCTTCCGACTTCAAGTCGGACCTCAATTCGCGATAATTGTAGATCTCGCCGTTAAAGGTCAGGCAGTAGCGTCCCGTCGCGTCGACCATTGGCTGTCGTGCGGCTTCACTTAGATCGATGATCGAAAGGCGGCGATGCCCGAGACTGATTGCGTGATCGTCATCAATTCTATCGAGCCACTGACCTGCCCCGTCCGGTCCTCGATGGGCCATGAGATCGAGGCTTGCGCTCAAATCTGATGGGTCCGATCCGTCGCGGGTCATGATTCCGACAATGCCACACATGGGAGGGCTTAGATGCGCCGAACCGAGCCGTCGAAGGGGCCGTCTTGGCGCGTGGTCTTCGCCGCCTCATCAATGCTTGGAGCTTCCGTGCGTGCGAGAACGAAGGCAAGAATCGACATGGAAAGAAGAGCCCAGATCGCGAGCCCTTGAGCGCCGTAGGTCGGAACGATAGCTAAGCAGCCAAGCGCGAACGGCACGCCGTGCGCGAGATGAAAGCCCAACTGGCGCCATAACTGCTGGTGGCTCACAAGGCGCTGATAGACGACATTTGCGTAGGTCGCAGGCACAGTGACCGTGACCGCGACCCAGAATAAAATGGCGCCGTCTTCGAAACCTGGTCCATACGCACGAAGAACAAGCGGCGTGGCGAGCGCAAGAAAGGCTGTCATTAGGACGGCCATTGCAAGGTTTGCTGTCTGATTGATGCGATGGACCGAAGAAAGCTCGCGGGCATTGCCGTCAGCGATGAGCCTACTCATGCTCGGCACAATGACGCCTGCGGAAACCGACGTGGCTTGCACTGCAACGCCGCGCCATTGCTGCGCTGCTGTCAGGATCGCGAGATCACGGCTTCCGTTTGCCGTCTGCCCGACGAGGAAAAACCCCAACCAAGCGACAGCACCCGTGACCAGGCTTGCCAAGAACGCGGGGGCGCTGAACGAGACCAAAAGTCTTCGTTCGCGCCAAATGTCATCCCAAGACCAGCTGACGCGATAGCTCGCTGTCAGGGTAAGTGTGACTGCGAATGAGGTCAGAGCTTTCAGAGCGATCGTGATTGTAAGCGCCGTCATGACCGAGTGCAGGTCAGCTGCTTGGGCGAGCGCAATGACAATCGCTAGGCTGATGAAGCTGAAAACAGCCCGCAAGGAGGCGACGAGCCGGTGCCGTCCAAGGCCTTGGAGTATGCCCTCCTGCACGCCCGCGAATGCCGAAAGACCCGTGAATAAGGTGAGGAGAACAAAGAGCGCAGCGCGTTCGGGAGATCCCAAGAAGAATGCAGCGAATTCCGTTGGAGCAACGATCGACACGGCGATCGCGAAACTTGAGAGGGATAGGCACGTCAGATTGCAAAGACGAATGATGCTCGCGGTTTTGATTGCGTCGACGGCGTACCATCTGGCGACATTCACCGACGCAGTCAGGCCAAGCTGAAGACCGATCACGGAGCCAAAAAGCGCGATCGTCGCGAAAATCAGGCCATAGGTGCCAAAGGCTTCAAGCCCCAGAATCCTTGCGATGAAAAAGGCTTGAGCCACCCCCAAGAGACGCTCGATCAAACCTGCCGCGAGGCTCCAACCGACGCTAGATGCGAGGTTCTTGATCATGGGTGAAACGGTCGCAAAGAACACGTTTGGCGCTCAGCGATCCAGAAACCGAGTAACGATTGGATGAAATCTGTCGGCAAACCGATCGAACGAGAAATTTCTTTGCCAACGCGCCCGACCCGCCTGTCCCATGCTGCAAGCAAGATCGGGGGTCTTCAAAAGTGCTATCAATCGATCTGTAAGACAGTCCTTTTCGGATAAATCGACGTTGAACCCGGTTTCCCCGTCGACGTTCACCTCCGCCCCCGCGTCGTGAATTGACGCAATAACAGGCACACCAGATCGCATGGCCTCTATGTAGACGAGCCCAAACCCCTCTTTTCGGCTCGGCATGGCAAAAACGTGCGATTGACTCCAGAGGTGCTCCAGGTCGCGCTCCTCGACGAAGCCTCTCACTTCAATAGAGCTTCTGGCTGGCGACCGAGCCACTGCATCTTTCAGCGCCTCAAGACCAGGTCCGGTGCCCGCAAAGACCAACAGAGCATCGGGAACAGCTGATACCACGGCTGGCCAGGCATCCAGTACCTCTTGGTGGCCTTTTGCGCCGCTCAGATCGTCGATCCGCGCGAGGAAGAAAACTGTCGGACGCCCGGTAAAATCGGCTGAGCGTTTGGGAGGGCTGTTTTCTTCAGTGGCAAGCCAACAAACGTCGACTTCCGTATCCTCGGAATGATACTCTCGATATCGATCGAGCGAATACTGAGAGCCGATAAAACGGGCAGTTGCGCCCTTGAGAACGCGCTTCTCCTTTGGCTTCAGCCCGTACCACACGTCTATTCCGTGCATCCAAATGGCGTAAGGGCGCCGAAAAACGGGATGGTTCAAATGAGCCCTTGCGACACCGGTTTGATCGTAAATGGCATGGCCAGACTTGTATTTCTCCATCTGGCAGCGCGCGGTGAATGCGAGTTTGTTCTGCCCGGTGCGGACCACGTCAACCCCACCGATTTCGGTCTCGTCAGCATCATGGAGCGAGGTCATTGAGAGCTCATGCTCGTACTCTAAGAGGGCCCGAGCGGTGAGGCGGGCGACGCGGGAAATCCCTCCAAGACCAGGACCAAAATAGGCTGCGCCGAGATGGACACGATGTTTTAGAGCTGGAGAAACGTCAAATGGCATTCGGGTAATCCAGGTCTACCGCTTCCTGTTTGCGGCAAACAAATGCGACGAGCGTGTCGGTGAACCGTGCCAATCCAAACGGTCGCGTGATAGAAGACAGGATGGGAATGCCACCCATGAGCGGCCGCTCGACGACGTCAAATCCCAATCGCCGAAGGTGTGTCGGAAGGTGAATTGCTCCCAAACGATAATTTGTAAATGTGAGGTATCGTGGGCGCGTGAACGCATGAAAAGCGAGGCGCTCTGCGCGACGGTAAAGACTGGCCCGGTTCGGGACACTAAAGATCAGTGTCCCTGAAGGCTTGAGGTGCCCCTTGAGCGTTTCGATCGCGTCGAGAGGTTTATCTAAATATTCAAGCACGCTTGAGCAGATTACGAGGTCAGCATTCAGCGGCGTCAAACTGGTAAGGTGAGCTATACTCATCCGCCGCAGATTGATGTTGCGTTCTTCGCAGAGCTTTCTGTTCGCGATTGAAAGCATGCGTTCGCTTGGGTCGAAGGCAAATAGCGACCCTGCGTGCCTTGCGGCAATTTCCGACAGCGCACCGGTCCCGCACCCGGCATCGACAGTCGTTCCATCAAACTTCGAGTAGCGCTCAATCAGGCGTTTCCAAACCCGTAGCCGATCACGAAACAACGGTGACTGGTGATACCGTTCATCAAAGGCCGAGGCGATCTGCGAGTGCCAAGTAATCGCGTCAGCCGCGGGATGCGGAGATCGACTTTCAGTAAGTGACAAGCGCTCGCGTCACGATCTAGCTGGGGTATCTGGTTCGAAGTTGACGGCGACGTCTTGGTCCACGCTCGGGAGAATGACGCGGGCCATCCTCGCCGTTCCAAGCAGTATGACGTGCAACGCCACAATCTGAACCACGGCACCGATCTGGGTGACGTAGTGATTGTCTATCGATGCGCCTACCCGCATTGCCATGAACAAGGCGGGCATGAAAATAAAATCCTCATGCAACTGAACACGAAGCGCATAGTTTGAAAGCAAGTACAGACAGCCACCAAACGGTATCATAAGGAGCGGTACGCCGAGCCATCCAAGGTTCCAGTACGCCTCAAAGAAGAGGCCGACGCCCATGGCGCTTTGGTCGATGCCGGACACCAACACTGACATCTGCTGTCCAAGATTGATCAGTGGTTTTTCAGGCCACAACAACCTTGGCACAAAGACGGCCGGAAGGAGCGTGAGTGACTGGCCTGGCGTCCCCTGATCATATGCCGTTACCAGAAGTCCGCCGATTGAGGCGTAAGACAGCCGCAAATACCCGCCTTGATAGGCTTCAAGGTTTTGATCAGACGGATCAGATTGAAGACCATCGCGGATGAAAGCGATACGTTGGTCGAGGCCGACATCGCGCTCTTCGATGTTTAAGTCAGCCATTGCGGTTCGTGCCTGGCTGATCACCGGTATGAGCCCCTGAAACATCAACGCAAAGACTGTAATCGCAAGAGTGAGACGAAGAGGCGTGAGGCGATGAATGAGAAGGGCCATTGCGAAAACAACGGCTGGAAGCATCATTTCGCCTTTGGTCAACATCACCAATCCTGTGGCCATGTCTAAGGCGACAAAGAGCGAGACAGCGAACATCGCGACCCTATTGCCCCCGCGCAACGCGCCCAACGATACGAGATAGATACCTGCGAGGGAAAGGTTCGCGAGCATCGACAGGGCGCCGGGGGGAACTGTAGTCGTCCAACCCAGTGCTTCAGGAACCACGAACCCATATTTCACCGCCGCGCCGCAGAGAAGAAAGACCGCGCCGAGCGGAATCGGTGTAGTAGACCCGCTTTTTGTCGCCTCTTTCGAGGTATCTCGAAGAACCAGTAGGTGGGAGAGTAATTTGGCGCCAGTCAATGTCGACAGAGTTCCAAAAGCAACGATTACATTCAGTTTTAGTAGATCCTGCGGTGATGGATCAAAGTAGGTCGTGAAATAGAATTTGGTAAAATCATTCATGAACAGCGGCGCGAGTTGGCCAAAGCCGAAATAGACCGTCGTTGCGATGCGGAACCAAAAGAGTGCGGTCCAAAGCGCCCTTGGATCGATGTAGATCGACCGAAGGGCAGACACGAGGAGCACCGCAGAAAGCGCAATTGGACCCGCGGAGTTAGCAGAGTCGAGGTGCCGGTCGCCAAAAAGGTCCTGGTACAACAGGTAAGAGGCGCAAATCGCGGCGATCGTTGCGATTTCGAACGTCGAAACGCGGATCGGACGGCGGGTTGATTCGTTTAATTCGCGATCGTTTTGTCCGGGGTCGCTTTCAAGAAAGTTGGATCGACTTATCCCCGCTTCTGAAAAATCCGCCAGGTTTGGGCCACGCCCCTTCATCAGCCGGACCTGGTCAATGGATAACTCTCCAAAACTTCAACTGCCATACATCGCCGCCGCTCAGGCGCAAAAGCACGTCACGCACAATGAGGCGATCCGAGCACTGGACGTTCTCGTGCAGGCCAGCATTGTCGATCGAGACTTAACCGTAGCGCCCGCATCGCCGCCGGATGGCTCTTGTTATCTGGTGGCGTCTGGCGCAACCGGCACATGGGCTGGAAACGATAATGCGATTGCAGCGTGGCAAGATGGTGCCTGGCAATACTACACGCCTCGAACCGGCTGGCAGGTCTGGGTTGAGGATGCGGAAATCCTGATTGCTTGGACCGGTACGGAGTGGAAAGTCGCAAGCAGTGAAGCATCGAACGGCTCGACAGCACTTGAGTGCTCGATGGTCGGCGTCAACGCGACCGCGGACGCGACGAACCGGCTTTCGGTCAAATCCGACGCGACGTTGTTCACCCATGATGACGTGACGCCTGGAAGCGGCGACATGCGCCAAGTCTTGAACAAAGCTGGAAGCGGTAACACGGTCTCTCAACTCTACCAGTCGAACTGGTCGGGTCGCGCGGAAGTGGGGCTGACGGGCTCGGACAATCTGGCTGTGAAAGTTTCGGCAGATGGTTCGTCCTGGACGGATGCGATGGTCATCGATGCTTCGACCGGCGTGGTTGATTTTCCAGCCGGCTCTCCAACGGCGGCAGGTACAGCCGTCGGCACCGGCAGTGCATCTGGAATTACGCCTTACATTTCGAACCGCACCGGCGCGAATTTCCATTTCTGGACGCGATCGGTGCGCCGGATGGTGCTCCACGGAGAACGACCCCGGATCAATATGTATGGTGACAGTATCACCACTGGTACGGGCGGGCTGACGTTCAAGCACACGGTCGCGCAGCTTCTCGCCGACGAATTGACACGGCGCGGCTTGCCAGCTCGTGCGAACCTTTTCGGCTTGCCATTTGGAAACGTGACGAACCAGCAGGCCTATGAGCCGCGCCTGACATTCACGGGGAGCTGGGGTCCCTGGACGCAAGTTCAGGGCAAGACTGCCACGCGTGCGACGTCGAGCGGAGCGAGCGTGACTTATGCGCCGGGGCATACGTTTGATCGCTGCGATCTGCACTACATCATGTTGGGCGTGAACCTCGGCGGTGGCGGCGAGTTCACCATCACCATCGATGGCGGCGCGACCGCGTTTTCGACACCGACCTCCGGCGGATTGGTGACTTCTGAGGTAATCCAGTCCCCCGCCCAACCGGGCTCGGACGTAAATTTCACCAATTTCACGATCGAGATTGAAGGCCCCGCTGCAGTCCATACAATTACTTTGACGAACGGCACGACCGGCGTTTTTGAAATCTATGGATTTGAGCCTTGGACGTCTGATTATCCGGAAATCACCATCCGCGCCGCGGCGGGTTCGGGATTGACGAGCGTATCGCTCGCGACCGGACCTGCGGCCCAGTCTGTCTATAAGCTGCCCTGCGATCTCTATATGCTCAACATCGGCGCAAACGATAGCGCGACTGACGTGCCGGTGGCGACCTACGGGGACAATCTCGACACGATCGAGGGGCTCATGCGCATTTGGGCATCGTCCTCGATCCTTTATTGGACCCGGCCGCCAGCGGCGGCGAGCATCAAACCAACCGCCCAACAACAAACCTATGTCGATGAAATGGTCTCGCGGGCGAGTGATGGCATCGTCGTTTTCGATCTCTTTCGTCGATATATGCAACGTGGAGGTCAGGAAGCGCTCGCTGAAAATTCGGGCGGGGATTGGTATGATGACGCGATCCATCCAAGTTCTTGGGGCCATCGCGACATGGCGAGGGCGCTTGCCGATGTGATCCTGTGGCAGGATTGAGCTCAGCTGAGATGTCTCTCGCCTGAGGAGAGCGATTCGTAGCGGGCGATGACATCCTTCACGCGTCGATCAACGGAATGGTCGAAAGCGAGGACGCGTGTCCGCCCCGCTGCGGCAATCCTTCGCCGTTCGGTTTCTGCGCCGAGATAGAACGTTATCTTCTCATTTAGATCGACGGTGCCACTAAAGGCTGCAATTTCACGCCCGATCTTGAAGTAGGTCGCGAGCTCTTCGGTTTCCTCATGCAGCATAAATGCGCTGCAGGCTGGTATCGCTATGGTCCGATGGGTGATTACATCACCTTGAGAAGAGCCGGGTGATTTTTCAGACAAAAGCCCGAGGTTGATCTTCGATGCGCAAATGGCTTTCGTGAAATCAGGCCCGATGAGTTCGTGGCCTTCCCACGCTGACTTAACCGCATTCGATTTGGCGCGATCCCAGTAGGTGCCCCAGATCCGCAGCCGAACGTTCGGATGGGCCGTCTTTATTTCTTTGAGTATGGCCTCCTTCTTCGGCGACCATGTTCCGATGAACGAAATGTCCGAACTGAACCGCGCTCGTTCACTCACGGAAAGTGTCATCGGCCTATGAAGTTCAGGATCGAATGCGGGTGGGAAAAATGATGCGTTTTCGATCTGAAGACGCTCATGCATGTCCAAGACGCCAAAGGACTTCGTAGTGAATACCCAGTCATAACGCGGCAGTGTCCGCGGCAGTCTTGGCCCGTGAGCCATGACGCTCACATCGGGATATATGTTTATCGCAATTGCGCTTGTCTTTTTGACGGCGTTGAGCGCCCGGACAGTTAGAAACGGGGCTTTAAACCCGACAAAGAGATGCGGTTTTGTGCTCTTAACTGCTTGAATAACAGCCTCTTCATATTCGCGAACGAGAACAGGCATGATGGTCCGGCGGAGCGCCCTCAATTTGTTGGATCGCCAGCCGCGAGGGAGATAGGTCGCGCTGTCGATGGTCAGGACGGCGTGTCCCGCTCTCTGGAACGCGCGCTCATAGGCGTAGGCATCACTCCCAAGCCATCGCTCACCAGCAAAGAGGATACGAAGGGGTTTAGGTTTTGGCTTGGTCTTTCGATGTGCGAATGCCGTTTGAAGGACATGAATCCGATGATCAAGACCTGTCGAAGCGTCTAGCATGCGTAGTCCCTCTCGCGTGAGAACGCCGGATTGTGGATGGAATGTTCAACCGCGCTTTTGAGGCCGCTCAGGCTTCGCGCCGTATCGAGCTCTCCGTAGATCCGCTTTGACGCCCGGCTCATCGACGCCCGACGGGACGGATCGGTCGAAAACGTTTGAACGACACGCGCAATCTCTGCAGCATTCCCTACTGGGGTCACGATGCAGTTTTCGCCGTTTCGCGCGATATCGCTTTGGCCAATTGCACCGACCCTGTCGCTGACAATGAGAGGGAGGCCAATGCACGCTGCCTCACTCAGGACCAACGGATGGGGGTCGGCCTCTGCCGGGTGTATAAGGGCATCTGCAGCCGCGTAGTATTTCGGTAGTTCGTCCACGTTGACAAAGCCACTGAACGTGATGGGAAGTCGCTCAGCCTCACTGACTGCTTTTAGTGCTTTAAGTTCGCTGCCATTTCCAACAACCAGGAATCGAACGGGCGTGCTTGACCACTTCGAGACGATTTGGCGCGCGGCATCGACGATATCTCGCGGTCGCTTCCGTTCCGACAGTTTCCCAACTGTCAGAAAAACGATCTCATCCCGCCTGATACCCAACTCAGTTCGCAAGTGCGTTCGAAGAACCTCTCGGGCGTTTCGCGCCCTCAGATAGGTTGTCTCATCGATGGTGTAGGGCGAGCGAAAGAGTTTCCGTCTTGGTACGCCGCGCGCTTCCAGATATTTCTCGTTCTCGTCACCGGTGGTCAGAAAGGCGGAAAACTGTTTGAAGAGGGGTCGCAGGATCATGTGTTTTGCGGCGCGCTTCGCGACCGATCTGACTTGTCGATCCTCGCTATCTCCGATGAGCATGAGGGGGACGCGATTGGTTCGCGCCCACCCGATAGCCCTTAGATGCGTGGGTGAATTGTAGCCGTGACAAAGAACAATATCGGGCGTCGCGTTATCGAGTGCCGCGCCGATGCTCGGATTATTCAGCGTTCGCGGTGACGACCTTTGAATGGTCGGCGCCTCCGGCAAAAAAACATGCTTGAAGCCGGAGACCAGATCCATCTGCCATTTGATCTCGGTGCCCATTTCGAGATCGTAGAAGCCGCGAATGCTGAAGTCTGACATGAAAATGACAGTTAAATCCAAATCTGGATCCCGCGCCAAACGTCGGTAGAACGGCACGAAATGCTGAATTGGATGCGAAACGATTATTGCGAGCCGGACCGGCCTTGAAATCGGCTGCGATCTTTGAGGACGGCCTACGTCTTCAAATGTTTGCAGGTGCGTCAGGCTGCTCGTCCTTCGATCGGTTCCGCCAGTGCTGCCTCGAACATGGCTTTGGTTTTTTGAACCGCGTCATCGCTTTGAAGGGTTCGTTCAAACAGGGCGCGAGCTGAATGCCGCCACGTTGAACGGTCCGTTTGGCTTTGATTGGCGAGGGCTTTGATCGCCTCTGCAAAAAGTTCGGGAGAGTGAAGCGGGAGATCGAACCCGGCCTTCTGGTCATTCAGATTTCGAAATGGCGTCTGATCGGAGATCAAGACGGGCACACCGGCTTCGAGCGCGTCGTAAATGGCGTGCGCAAAATTCTCGCCAGCTGTGGGGAGAAAAAACAGATCGTAATTCCTGAGTGTTTGGCTCAGCTGCGCTTGGGGCACTGCGCCAAGCGCTTGCGCCTTAACGTTCGGCGGCAGGCGTTCAATGAGTGTTTGGCACTCCGTCCAGTAGACTGCGTCTGTGATCGGACCGAATATGTCGAACTGAATTTCGATGTTCGTGGATCGGAGAACGCGAAGCGCGAAATCGAGATTCTTTTTCCGATCAATCCTACTCAGAAAAGCGATCCGAAAGGTGAGGGAACCTTGTTGCTCCAGGAGTCCAACGGGGTTCGACTGGCGAATGTTTGGCGCCACACAGATGTTTTGAAGCCACGGCGCCTCCCGACGGATATCCGATGCTTCGCTGTCGCTCGTTGCATGGATCGTGACGCCGCGGCACAGGCTGCTCGCGCGCGCGGCCTTGAGAAAGGCGCGCTTGCGATTGGCTTTCAGCGAGAGCGCTCCGGGCGAAAACTCTCCCCGCGGTGCCACGATCACGGGTCGATTTTGAGTTTGGTGAAACCGTCGCAAGGTGAGGGCGGGAAGCGTAAATTCCCGATCAAAGAAGCCATTGAGCACCAAGATATCGTAATGTGTCTCGCGCAAGAGACTTCGGAGCCCTGACGCTCCAGCATGCGAGACTGGCAGATGCCGTGCTGTAAAGCCGACAGACCGATACCATCCTGGCCTTGTGCTGGAAGTGTCTGGTGCGGCAAACGCCCGATCCCGGCCAACGACCTTGAATTCGTAGTCGTCACGCAGTGCAGCGACCATTGCATTCAGGCTTTGGTTTGGACCGTTTGCTTCATGGCCGGGCCAGAAGCATCCAAGGAGAACCAGTACTGTTGGACGGCGATTTTTTCTTAGGTATCGCCGGGCCGTTTTGTCCGAGTGCCTCAGATCTCTATGCCTTCAGAGGCATGCAAGCGGGCTCGAAATGCGTCAAATCCCTCGCGCGCGATGAAGCGCCTCGCCTCATCCAGCTTTGCATCGATTAGAAGAAAGAACCAAAGCCCGTGCAGTGTGTGAAAAACGAGGCCGACCTTCCCGTCCAGGAAACCGAGGCGAACGAGGTACCGATAGAAAAAGTACGCGAGTGTTCGGGCATAAAGCGGTGCACGAAAGAATAGCCCGTACTTCAATCGCCTTCGACGATCCGAATTCCGATTGTCCGTCCCGCATTGCGATGGCCAGACATGTTGCGAGCGATTGACGACGTCGATCATATGCCTGGTCGCATACCGATTATGTTTGGCGGTCCAGTCCCCGATACCCTTGAGATTGTGATCAACAATGTCACCCCGTTGAAAGCAAACGGTCCGCCCTGATTCAACGACGATGCGCTCATCCATCCATTGTTGGCTCACGTTTGCTTTGCCTCTCCGCCAGAGGCGCGTGAGGGTGATTGGATAGTAACCACCCCGCTTGATCCATTGATCCATGAAGATGAATTTTCGTCGAAACGAGACAGCGTTCACGCTTCGATCGAGGTGTGGAAGGCGGTCTTTGATTTCGGCAATTGCTGGCGCCTCAAGAAACTCGTCGCAATCAAGGCGAATGATCCATTCCGTCGCTATCGGGATCGTATCGAGCGCCCATTTCAACTGATCGGCCTGATGCTTGAACCTGCGTTGGTAGATTTCGGCGCCATGCTTTCTTGCCAAGAGGACCGTCCCGTCGATTGAAAAACTGTCGATCACAATCACCCGGTCGGCGACCTGAAACGCGTTTCGTAGGCAGCGCTCGATGTGGACTTCCTCATTGTAGGTGAGAATGATCGCAGTGATTGACGGTTTACTCTGAACATTCGGCGTTGACGCTACAACGGCTTCATCGCACTCGAGATCGGTATCAGACCGCTCAAGAAGCACGCGCCTGAAGCTCCCCTTCGCTTTTGTCGCCGATCACAATCACTGATCCCAGGCGCAGAGCATCCTCAATCGCAAATGTGGTCTCGGTTACTGTGCTGAGATCTTCATATGCGATTGGTGCTGAACCACCCGTCCGGACGGCGTCGAAAAACGCTGAGATAAGAGCCTTCTGACCCTTGTCCTGACGCGCGCGCGTCTTCTTAATCGAGCCGCTCTTTGCGATTTTAATCTCTTTGAAGTCCTCGATCTGGATGACAACACCGTCGGCCAAGACCTCAATCTGCTCTTTTGGGATGCTGCGGTCGCCGTGTGGGCAAAAGAGGATTGTACCCGTTGAGCCGTCGGCAAATGAAATCAATGCCGAGACGGCATCGCGTTCTCGTCCGGCCGCGATTGCAGAAACCTCGGTCGGAAGCGCGCCACATAGATATGTCAGCGTATCAACAAAGTGGCAGACTTCGCCGATTATCCGACCGCCGCCTTCCGCGCGCTGGACCCAGCTCTCTGGCGGTACGGCTCCGGCGTTAACGCGATAGTGCATCATAAGAGGGCCGCGGGCCGCGCTGAGCGCGGTCTTCGCCTTCTGAATAGCCGGCGAAAACCGCCGATTGAAGCCGGCTGAAAAAATGCCGGACGCAAGACGAGCTGCAACTATGACCGATCGAAGGTCGAAATCGTTGAGCGCGATTGGTTTTTCGCAGAAAACATTTTTTCCAGCTTCAAGCGCCGCAATGGCCAATTCCGCGTGGGTGTCGTGGCGTGTCGCGATTACCACGGTATCGATCGTATCATCGGAGATAAGACTTTCAGTGTTGGTGGTTGACCGATCAAAGCCAAAGCGCGCTGCGGTGTGTTCTGCAGAAAGTCCTCGCGCGGTCGCGACTGCTGTGAGTGATGCATGAGGGACATTTCGAACAGCCGGTATCAGGACGCTTTGGGCGTAGCTCCCCGCCCCAATGAAACCGACCTGGGACGCACCGATCGCGGCGCGGTGAATGTTTCGTCTTGATTTGAGTTCGTAAAGGTTTTGCCGCCGACCGGCGGCGGGAGGGTACTCCAGCAAAATTCCAAGATGGTCTTCCCCGCCCTCTAGTAAGGAGTAGGCGTGCTCTGCGTTTTCGATTGAATAACGGTGCGATATCAATGCGCTCGGTTTTACCTGCTTTTCCGCAACGAATTCCAAGAAGGCCTGCATGTTGCGGTTTTCAGTCCATCGCACATGGCTAAAGGGATAGTCGTGGCCCAACAGCTCATAGGTCGGGTCGTATCGTCCAGGTCCGCTCGACATGGAGAGCCTGAGGTCGAGTTCTCGTTCGTAAAAGAGGTCGCGCGCCAGATCCATTCCGACGAGGCCGACAACGACGACCCGTCCCTTGCGACGTGAGATTCTTGCGGCCGTGTTGACCGGTTCGTTCGACCTCGTTGACGCGGTAACGATTACAGCGTCGGCCCCATAGCTCTGGGTAAAATGCCTTGTTGCCGTCTCGATGTCTTCGGCTGCTACGTCGTCTGCGCCGAGATCTTTGGCGTGTTGGCACCGATCTTTGTTGGGATCAAAACCCAGCACCTTGCACCCATTTGCTTTGAGAAGCTGGACCGTCAAAAGGCCGACTAGACCGAGCCCCATGACAACGACGCGCTCGCCCAGTGTCGGCTGCGTCTGCCGAATACCCTGAAGTGCGACTGCGCCGAGGTTTGCAAAGCTTGCCTCTTCCAGACTGACGCAGTCTGGGACGCGGACGCAGAGGTTTTTCGGTATCGCATTTACCTCCGCGTGGTTGGCAAACCCTGCGCCTGCACACGCGACCTGGTCTCCGACCGAGAACCCATGGACGCCGCGACCGACCTCAAGCACGGTGCCAGCGGCGCTATATCCAAGCGGTATCGGCGTATCGAGCTTGGCCATCACTTTTGAAAATGTTGGCCGAAGCCCCTCCTTCTTTGCGTTCCGGAATACGCGTCTTACGAGATCGGGCCGGGCAAGTGCCTTCCCTGCGATGGAGGATTTGGCAAGTGCTGAAATTTGCCTCTCGGTCCCCGCCGAAACCAAAGAGCATTGTGTCTGGATGAGGAGGCATCCGTCGTTAACACGGGGGGCGGGCACAGTTGCAACACGAAGTCGGCCTGTTCGGAGGTTTTGCTCGACTTGTTTCACGTCGGTCGCTTGGCTTTAAATGCCTGCCTGAATTTGGAACTCAGTAGTCCAGGGTTCCGACACCTGGCTGAGCGAAACTGTCAGCCGCAGTGTTGGTATCTCGACGCCCATATCGGGCCACCAAACCGCGGGTAAGGCGCGAACGTCACCCCGTGCGGTCATGTTGATCACGGCAGTGGAGCTTGAAAGCCTTGCCGTGTTTGACGCGACGCTTACGGCGACATCTGGATGAATTAGAAAGGCGATCTCTGCTGACTGAAGGCATTCACCCTCGATGTGATCTACGATCCGGATCAATCCGGCCGAAGCTTCGAAGCGTCGAACATGGGCAGGGCGACCTGGCAAATGGGAGTAGCCATCATGCGCGCCTTCGAGGATCATTCCGGTTTTGGTCCTTTGCCATTCTCGAACTTCAACTTTCGGTCGTCTGCCGCATCGAAATGAACTGAAGAAGTCTGCCTGGTCGACACCGTCGAGGGAGAGTGTGTTGTGGCTCTTCGCCTCGCGTGAAAGTTGCCGCTTCTCACCTTCGCTATATTCAAAAACGCCTTGATCAACGACAAAGCGTTGATGTCCAACGCTCAGTTCGAAGGACAGGACGTCCGCGTGACCATGGGCGGGCAGCTCATCAGGCGCAATGCGACCGCAATCCGCCACAAGGTAGGTCTCTTGGTCGGAGATCCCAAAGTAACCGGCCTCTGGATATGAAAAAACGGTGTTTCGAACAGGATTTCGGCCAAAAATCTGTTGATGTGCCGCGAGACAGATCTGAGGTGATCGAGCCATCGAAAGGCCCGCATCGTTGAGGAGCGCGGTTTTTCCGTCGGGATGGCTCAAATCAAGAAGAGCTTGCGCCATATCTGCAAGGGCCTCATCCAAGGGGCCATCGATGGGATCGCTCCCAAAGGCATGTCGGATTTCTAAGAGATCGGCGAATACGATGGCGTGGTAGGACGGCGACCGTTCGCAATGAACGCCGTCAGCAAGGATTTGGCGCTGCAACTGAGAGCGTAGATGCTTGAGGCCGAGAGACCTCCAGCGGTCTGGTTCGGTGCCAGTAAAGACGGCTGACGCCCAAATCAACGCTTTGATGTTTCGAATGAAGTGGTTCCCGCCAATGTCGGTCTCGAGATTAAGCGTGAGAAAGCGTATCTGATCCACAACTGCATATTGGACCTTTCGAACCCAGGCGGGATTGAGCGTAAGGTCTCGCTTCGCGAGCTCTTGAAGCCAAACCGTACAACGCGTCGAAAGCGTTTGGCTGTTCCATGCGTCTCGAAACGTCTGGTTCCGATCTTCTTGATCGCGCCTGAGCCAATCATCAACAAAACGACAGAAGTCTTCGTCATCGCAGCCTTCAAGGAATTCCATTGCATGAAGGTTCATGCGCCAGAGTTGGTCCTTCGGGTCACAACTTGGCGCGGCCCAATCGATGAGCGCGCGATCAAATGCGACTGACCGATTGAGGAACGTGAAGACGAGTTGGTCGCCATCTTTTTTCGGCGCGAGATCAGAGCGTGATGGAAAAAGTGGGCGTGGCCGCCCCGTTTCGCTTTGCTTTGGATAGGTTTTTCTAGATGGAACGTCGGAAAGGTTTGGGCGGAACGATCGCTTCAGTTTTAGCTCGAGCCGTCTTGCGATCTGTCGAGGCGGAATGTGCCGACCAAACTCAAACGCGCGCCTTGCGTTCGCCAGCATACTCGCTGGGCCGACGGAGTGCCCCGCCTCTGGCGAAGAGTTATTCATGAACCATTGCTTCAAAGAGGCCAGCATATTCGAGTGCGAGGCGGGCGCGATCGTGATGACAGCGAACGTATTTCTTACCAGATCTGCCAAACGCCTTGCGGAGCTCAGGTTTCGCAAGAAGGTATCTGATCGCAGATGCCATCTCGTCGGCTGATTCAGGAGCAATCGCGATTCCCGCATTTGCGGTTTCAAGGAGCAGTTTTGCTTCGCCCTCGACGCCTAGAATAATGGGGCACTCGGCGGCCATTGCCTCAAACATCTTGGACGGAAGGACTGTCTTGAATGTCTCGCTGCGTTTGAGATGGATGAGGCTCAAATCGGAAGCGGCCCAAATCGTGGGCATCTCTGACTTTGGTCGTTGACCTAGAAAATGAGTGTTCTGGAGTTTCAGACTCTCTGCTTTACGTCTCAGCGCCGCGAGATTTGCGCCGTCGCCCGCAAACAGAAACGCGACTGACGGCGTGTTCTTGAATCGCGACGCCGCTTCAAGGACGGTCTCCAATCGGTGCGCCATGCCGTGCGTGCCGACATAAGAGATGACGAACTTCCCGTCCAACCCCAATCTGCGTTTCGCGCCTTCAGGTGCGGTTTCATTCGCGAATAGCTCTCGAGGGACACCGTTCTTAATGACTTTGATCGGCCGGGGTGATTTCAAACGCCGTTCAATGTGCGGAACATAGGCATCGCTAACTGGGACAATAGCGTCGGCTGTGTTGTAGGCGAGCGCCTCAAGTGCTGCCAAACACCGCGTGATAAGCCCGGGACGCATCGCGCCAACAGTTACGATGCTTTCTGGCCAGAGGTCGCGAACCTCCAATATCCAGGACACGCGAAATACGAGTTTTGCTGCAAGACCTGTTAAACCGCAGAAGAATTGGGGCGATGTCGAAACGATGACATCAGGCAGCCTCAAGCGTGGAAGCGCGAAGATCGCGCCGAGCAAGTAGGAAAAATAGTTCAATGAGCGGCGTGTAAAACCTGAATTGGCGGCAAGAAAGGTCCAAACACGGACCACGTCAATTCCATCGACTTGCTCACGCTGAAACAGGCTGTTTCGGTAACCGTTATAAGCCGTACCGAAGGGGTGGTTTGGTATGCAGGTGACAACGGTGACGTCAAATCCAAGTTTCACCCACTCACGGCAGTGTTCGAACGTTCGTGTCGCAGGTGCGTTTACTTCCGGCGGGAAGTAGTGCGTGAAAAACAGGACCCGAGTACCTTGCCCTCGGCGCGGACCGTTTGGAGGCCAAGAACCTGCAACCTCGGTCTTGAGGGAACCCGAAAAGGGTTTCATGCGGCCGCGCGATATCCCTTTGCGAGAAAGGCGAGGATTCGATTTGCGATCCGCTCAGACGCCCTTCCATCCCAGAGTTCGGGCATCTGCCCGCGCTTGGGATTTCTGAGTGACGCTTCCACGGCGGCAGGAAGCTCGGAAGCGTCGTCGCCGACAACGATATTGGTACCGGTTTCGACAGTGATCGGTCGCTCTGTGGACTTACGCAGTGTGAGGCATGGTGTACCAAGAGCGGTTGTCTCTTCCTGGAGGCCGCCACTGTCGGTGATGACGAGGCGTGCTGATCTCTGAAGGCCGAGCGTTTGGAGATAGCTGAGTGGCGGAGTGATTTTCGTTCTGTCGCTGTCGAGTTCGATTGGATGATTGAGAGCGGCGAGTGTTTTCCGTGTTCTTGGATGCACGGCGAAGAGTAGCGGGATGCGCTTTGAAACCACTTTGAGGGCGTCGGCGAGCGCACTTAGCTGCCTTGGATTGTCAACATTTGACGGTCGATGAAGCGTGACAAAAGCGAAACCGCTCTTAACAGCTTCTGAAAACGATTGGGAAACGCCGACCTCACGAAAAGTTTCGACCGGATCGCGTGCTCGGCCAAGGCATGAAAGCAATGTGTCGATCATGACATTGCCGACAAAGTGTATTCGGTCAGAAGTCGTGCCCTCGGAGATGAGGTTTTGCCCAGCACTTGGTTCGGTTGTGAAATGTATGTCGGATAGGCTGTCGGTTACTAACCGATTGATCTCTTCTGGCATGGTGCGATCGCGGCTTCGAAGTCCTGCCTCAATATGGGCAAGCGGGATCGCAAGCTTGGACGCAACGAGGGCAGCGGCTACGGTTGAATTCACATCGCCAACAACAACGATCAAGTCGGGGCGATGTTCCGAGAAAACCTTCTCTAGCCGCAACATGATATTGGCAGTTTGAGCCGTGTGGGTCCCAGAATTAACCCCAAGTTGTATGTCGGGTGCAGGAAGATTGAGCTCTTCGAAGAAAACGTCGTTCATGCTGCGATCAAAGTGCTGGCCCGTATGGACCAGCCTGGTATTCACGCCGCTCTCTTTTGACAGAATCTCTAATACGGGCGCTATTTTGATAAAATTGGGTCGCGCACCGACAACACAGTCAATGATATGGTGTTTTGATCGAACAATAGAACGATCACTAAGGGATTTGATATTGTTTATCAGTGGATCAGAGAAATATCGATGGAAATCAATGTTTCCACGCTACCGCACTCTTGGTGATTTTCAACCAAGGAGTGCCGTATCATTACTATTTTTTAAATCCTAGGTTGCAACTTGGTAGAAACCAGTACGCGTCGATCCACTTCTGCGCTCGTTTCTTGCCCCAGAAGGCCGAGTAGAATCTCAACGCGTCCCTTTGCTCGCATAGCCTTCAATGTTCCGAGCTGACCGGCGAATGGACCCGATATCAATCGGACCGTGTCGCCAGGACCGAGCGTTTCGGAGAATGTCAAAACGCCGTCAGAGCCTGTTGATTGCATCAGCGTTTCCACGACGCCGGGTTTGACAGCCTCCGGTTTTCCACCGCGACAAAGCAGTTGATCAACACCGTGTGTCCCGTTGATCGATCGCCATCGTGCGGAATGAACGTCGATTGAAACGAACACATATCGCGGAAAGGCTGAGCGTTTCACGGTCAAGAGTTTGCGCGCATGTTTGATTGTGGCTTCGAGCTTGGGAGAGAACGTTTCGAAGCCTTGTAGCTGAAGGTTCGCGACGGCGACGGCTTCTTTATGATGAAGCGTTCTGGCCACGTACCAGCGTTCGGTACTCGCTGCGGCGAGCCCGTAAGAATCATGTGTCATTGAAGTGTCCGCATCTTATTTTTGACATTCATCAAAAACAGAATTGGATATTACAATGCGTATATTACATTAAATGGAATCCCATACATGGAGCGAAATATTAGTTCGAATATTTCATTAAATCACGATACTTTCACGCAGTGAATATTCCCAAAACGTGCATGAATATCGGAGATAAATTGATATTTGAATCGGGATAATTTATTCGTCGGAACGGTCATGTGTTAAACAGACGATTTAATATTCAATAGTATTTGAGGACGAAGTAAAATACTGAATTCTAACGCAAATAATTGGTGCGAGTGACGGATTGAGTCTGATTCCAGAGCGATAAAATCGACTTTTCTTAGAACGCAGCGTGGACCGATATTCGCACACGGTTCGCGGTCCTGGTCGCGAGACAGCCATCCCGGCTCCTCTGAAAATTGGAAACTCAGATGGCTGCAACTTGGAAGTGAAATGAATCTAAAATTCACGCTTCAGTGCTGACCTTACAGCACCGGCACGAAACGTCGCACCTCCAGGCGCGCGGATCTCTATTCTATTGTTTTCAGCTAAATTTCACATATTTCTGAAATAACAGAATTTCAACTCCTGCCACAGCGCTGGAGGTTTCAACACGGGGCGCACACGCGCGCCATCATTGTCGCGACCTATGCCGCGAAAAACATTTGAAAGACGAAACATGCTCCCTAGGAAAGCAAAAGAAGTTAGGCATCGCCTGATCGCGGCTCCGCTCATGATAGCAGTCGTGTGTTTTGCCGCACTTTCGCCAAGCATGGCCAACGCTCATGTCCGCTGGTTCGTCGACGAAAACGACCCTCGTCTTCAAATGCTGGACGGCTATACGCTGACCGACCCCGCAGTTTTGGCATGGGTGGCGATCGCTTTCCTTCTCATCGCGGCATCTGTCACGCTCGACAATAGGCTTCCAAAAGTTCGCGTGGTGGACAGCAAAACGCGCCACGACGTCATGGAGTTTGTGCGCATCTTCGTCGGAATGTCGTTCCTCCTCACCGCGTACGAAGGCGCCCTGATCGCGCCACACTTAAGAGCTTTCGGAGCATTCGGCTTCACGCTTTTGATCCTGCAAGCTGTCATCGGGATCATGCTCATCGCCAACCGGTTCTTGCAGCACGCGGCTATGTTGATGCTTGTCCTGTTTGGCGGCATGGTCGTGAAATTCGGGCTTATAAAGGCGCTCGAATACTGCAACGTCGTGGGCATCGCGCTGTTCTTGCTGTTCAACAACTTCAAGGACACGCACACGCTCCTACGATACAAGCCCTACTCGGTCCCAGCCCTTCGGATTTTCACGGGCCTATCGCTAATTGCGCTCGCGATTGGTGAGAAGCTTCAAGGTGCGATTCTCGGCCAAGCATTTATTTCAGCCTACGGTTGGAATTTCATGCCGATGATTGGCATCCATTGGTTCGACGATCGGTTGTTCGTCCTGTCGGCTGGCATGGTCGAACTCACACTTGGCATCATCCTCGTACTGGGAACGACGACTCGCCTTACAATCCTTGCGTTATCGATCGTGATGGCGCTCTCCAACATTGTGTTCATCATTCAAGGCAACCGAGCCGAAGCAATGATGGAGTTCATTGGCCACCTGCCGCTGATCGCGACGGCGCTGCTTCTCCTGTTTCTTGGTTACGGTCAGCGTTTGAAGATCACGGACGCGTTGCAAGGCCCTGCTCAACCCAGAGATCAGTCTCCGTCACCGGCCTAATCGATCTAAGCCAAACACCCTCAAGAGTGAAAGACCCATGTCGAGTGAAGTTCTCAGCAACCCGATTGACCAATCAGCGGAAAGCGACTCCAAAGCAGTATGGCGACGCATTGACGTCTCCCGCCTCGTCCAACGCATCACAATCCCGTATTTTGCCTACTGGACGATTGCCTCAATCTTTTTCGGCATGTGGATTTCGCCCTTTATCGTGAGCGAACCGGTCAATGCGATCGATCACTCCGCGCACTACGCTCACGATCACGCGATGCACCAGGGCGAGTTTCCGGTTGACGCTGCATCCGCGCCGTCCGTCTCTGTCAACGTGACGCGAGACCCGATGCAAGGCTGGAACCTTCGTCTGGATACTGAAAACTTCGAGCTTATACCGGCGACCGCGGGTCTAGAGGACTCAGCAAATGAAGGTCACGCCCACCTTTACATCAATGGCGAAAAGATGAGCCGCCTATATGGCGAGGCATACCATTTGGGTGTGCTTCCGATTGGTGAAGTCGAGATCAAGGTCACCCTCAATACTAACAACCACGCGAATCTCATGCTCCATGGTCAGCGGATCGAAGCGGTCGCGACAATCACGAACGCTCCAACAGTGCTACAAAGCGTGGTAGGCGAATAGCGTCGCCCCACAAGTTTCGTATGAGCTGACCTCAGGCGGCCTTGCTTTCTGCCGTGGCATCGCCTGACCAATGGGGGATGATTGTCTCCCCGTAGCGCGCGATGATCTCTTCCTCGCGACCATTGTCGAGATAGATGTTAAACTGCGTGACGCCTGCCGCCTCAAGCTGCTTGAGTTTGGCGATGTGGGCATCCTCATCGCCGAGCACGCTGAAGCCTTCGATGATCTCATCAGAGATAAAGTCGAGATAAGCGTTATCGCTCTGGCCGTGCTTTGAGTAGTCGTAGCCTTTGCGGTCCTTGATGTACTCAACGAGCGACGGCGGGATGTCTTCCCGGTCAGTGCCGTATTTTTCAACGATGTCAGCGACGTGGTTTCCAACCATTGCCGGGAACCAGCGGGTCGCTTCGAGACACTCTTCCCGGGTGCCAAAGAACGCGGGCGCGGCCGACATAACCTTATAGTTCGACATATCGCGACCGGCTTCTTTACCGCGGGCGATCGCTTGGTCGGCGAGCCATTTGCAGATCGTCGGTTCGGCGATCTGGAGAATAAGTCCGTCACCGACGCGTCCTGCGGAGCTGAGTGCTTTCGGTCCGTATGCTGCGACCCAAACCGGCAGTTCATAGCCCCAGGACCAGGGGAATTTCACGGGCGCTGGGCATTCGCCATATTGCACTTCATCGCCCCTCACGAGGTCTTTCATGGCGTGAATGAACTCTTCCATACGGGCTAGCGGTGAAGGCCTCTTTCCCATGACGCGAACAGCGCTGTCTCCGCGTCCAACACCGATATCGAAACGCCCTTCCGACTGCTTCGCCAGCGAGCCGAACATGGAGGCTGCGACCGACCAATCCCGCGTATTGGGATTTGTGACACACGGTCCAAACCGCATCGTTGTCGTGTGCTCCATGAGCATGGCCATTGCCATAAAGCTCTCACGCCACAGAATGTGGCTGTCATACATCCAGCAATAGGTGAAGCCTGCGTTTTCGGCTTGACGGACCAGGGCGCGCGCGCGTTTTGGGTCCATAAACCCCTTAAAACAAATGGCAAATTCCATGGGTCCGATCTCCTAATGTGTGTCGTGTTCGGGCGGCCAGATACGCACGCCGGCATGACTGAAGGGCACTTGCTTTGAAATGTTAATCCGAATGAGGATCGGTGTCAGCGCCTCGATGCAGCGCGCCGATTGTGCGTCGCCTGCATTATAGGCTGTCACACCGATCTTTTCGACGAGCGCCATCACCTTCTGCCTTGGTTTCAAGCCGTTGCCGCAGACGAGGACGTCGCAATTGATCGGCCAATCCAGGGTATTGAGTGTGGTCGCTGAGACGTTGTGAAGGGCCCCAATGACGGGGACATCCGGTCCGAGGATTGCCTGCGCCGCTTCTGTTGCCGAACCTTCGGGGGGCATGTCGACTTTTTTTGGGTCCTCCGCTGATAGCGGCACCACGATGTCAACCAGGATCTTGCCGACGAGATGGTCTTTGATGGCCCCAAGTGTCGCGTTGTGACCGGAATAGGGAACTGAGAGTATGACGAATTCATCGGCTGTGTTGACTGCGTCCAGCGTCGCCGCTCCGGTAATCTCAGCAGCGTCGGAACCAAGTTTCGCTTGCAGTTCAGCGGCGGTTTCTTCAGCGCGGGTCGACTCTCGCGACCCGATTACGACTGGAACGCCAGCCCGAGCGAATCGAAGCGCTAAGCCTTGTCCTTGCGGACCGGTTCCACCGAGTATCGCGATTGTCACCGAAACATATCCTCTTTTTCGTTGCGCAAGAGGTCGAGGCCACTGCTTTCTGCATTAGGATGCCATTCGAGCCCACGAAACAAGACCGCAGGCGTTTTTGCGGCTTTCCTCACAACCAAACCAGAGGCTGCGGCTATTTCATCGGCGAAGGCGGGTTCAGTAACGAGCAAAGGACGGCCCCATGCATCGTCGGTTCCCTGCTCGCGGCGGGTCGCGGGCACCGCGAAGAGCCCGATCGCGACATTCACTTGGCCGAGCCGCCAGGGTCTTCCAAAAGTGTCGGTCATAACCGCGCCGATCTCAACGCCGTAACGCACGAACACATGGTGGCAGAACCGGCGAAGGCTCGCGTCCGGGTCGTTTGGAAGGGTAATCAGAGTATCTGTCCCGTCTGCATTTGAGGCATCAACTCCGGCATTTGCCGAAATGTAACCGCGCTTGTGCTCGCAGATCATGGTGCCTTCGTTTTGCGTCTCGTGTTTGAAAGCACGTAGCACCGAGCGGCTTTCCTTCAACACCACCTCGACTTTTGCCGGGTCTTTATTGAGTTTTTTTGCCAGTTCGGCCGCCTCGGGCGATGGATCGACGGTACGAAGGTTTATGATGTTGCCCTCTGCCTTTGAGAAGATCTTGTGGGCGAGCACCAGCACGTCGCCGGAATGAAGTCCGATTCCCATGGCGTCGATGCAACCACTTATTATGGCCGCTAGATCGTCGCCTGGTTTGATGTCGGGCACGCCTTCGATCGCGATCAAACTGACGGGTTTGGTCATGGATTGCGGTGAGCGGCGCCGTCCCACACTCCAGGATGCTTTGCGGCAAACTCTGCTAGATCATCCGTGGTGTCGATGTCCCACTTGAGGCTTTCCAGCGGCAGAATGATGGGCGTCAAACCGCGTTCCTCTGCGACTGCTAAATGGTGGTGGAACGATCCCGGGCCATAAGCGAAGGGGATTGCATTTGGCGGGCTTGCAAGGAGCGCATTCGTTCCAAAATCGCGGGATGGCGAGAGAGCGATGCCGTCTGTCCCGAGGCGAGTGAAAAGGAACTTTTCGAGGTCTATCGGGTCGGGTGCGGCCAGGTCGGCAGGGATCACGCATAGGCGACCATATCCTTCTACAGACGCGAGTGATGCTGCCTGATCGAGCGCATCCGACAAGCTCAAAGCAGGGTTTTCGTCGATGGTGCGGATACCGGTTTGTGCGGCAAGGGTTCTGATCTCTTCATTGCCGCTCACAACCGCGAGATCAAACGCCAGGTCTTCGCGTTGCATAGACTGGAGGAGATGGATCGTTCGCTTGAAGAGCGTGATTGCAAACCGTGCCCGTTCGAACGGATCAAGCGCGCCAGCGAGCCGCGTTTTGGCTCGCGCCGGGTCTTTCATCGGGACAATGACGAGCGTCTCGCCTCTCATGCCGCGCTTCCCTGAGCCACGCGGCTGGAAGAAAGATCGATGATCTCCCGGGCGAGGCGGGCCTTGTCATCGCGATCCCGCATCATGATGTCGGCGCAGATTGCCCGAGGACCCATTGCGTCGATTTCAGAGGCAAGGTTTTCATCCGCATGGTCGATCAAGAATTGGTCTAGGATGTCGGCGTAGAGCGCTGCCACGCCGAGGGCGTCCGTGCGGTGACCGAGTGTCTTCATCATGCGGTCGGCTGGGCCTTTTACGACCCTCCCCGCGATTAGTGGACTGACACCGATCCTCGGCGTAGTTGCTTGCGAGATGGCGCCTCGGATACCTGGAATACCAAGGATTGGCGCTATGCTCACGATAGGGTTCGACGGTGCGAGAACGATCAAATCTGCACCCGAAATAGCCGCGAGTGCTTCTGGCGTCGGCCGGGCTGCTTCGATCCCATCAAACGTCACATCGAGGACTTCGGGAGCGCATTTCAGCCGCACGAAATAGTCTTGAAACGAAATCCAGCCGTCCGGCGTTTTGACCCGAGTTTGCACCACATCATCGGTCGGCAACACGATTGACGCTTTGACGCCGAGCGCGCTCGCGACGTCAGTGGCGATCACTGTGCGGCGATCGCCATTCTTGATGCGCGCTGTGCGATGGATGTGAAGTCCGAAATCCTTGTCGCCCAGAAACATCCAGGTGTCTTCGCCGAGCGTGGAGAGCATATCGAGCGCACGGCGCCCCTCATCGGCAAGCCCCCACCCCTGGTCGCGATTGATGAGCCCGGCAAGCGTATAGGTGACCGTGTCTATGTCCGGCGAAACCCAGAGCCCGTGAAACTCCGCATCGTCGGCGACATTGCCGATAACTGTGAGCTTGACGCCGGAGAGTGCTGCAAAGCCCTCAGCCATCTTCGCGCCGCCAACACCGCCAGCAATGAGCGTGACGTTCATGCCGGTCATTCGGCGGCGACCGGTTCTGGAAACATCTTCAGGAAGTCGAGCGGGTCGCGCTCTTTGCGATCCACGAGCGGTGACAAGTCAATCGGATCGTGGTCGTCATAGACCTCTTTCACGTCGTAAACTGTGTTTCGGCGGACGGGCGTCCAGCCTGCTGATCGAATGATGTCGCAGAGTTCCTTCGCGGTGATTTCCTGGCCGTGATCCGAACCGGCAGCCCGGCTGATGCTTTCATTCATGAGTGTGCCGCCCAGATCATTGACGCCCGCCTTCAACAAGTCGCGGGCGCGTTTGGCACCGAGCTTGGTCCAGGATACCTGGATGTTGTCGATCCAACCATGGAGCATGATGCGCGACACGGCGTGCATCTTTTCAACTTCCGCCGCCGTTGGTCCCGGCCGGATTTTGCTGGGATTGTCCAAGTAGAGTGGCGAGTCGGTGTAAACGAAGGAGAGCGGCACGAGTTCGGTAAATCCGCCCGTCTCTTTCTGGATCGAGCGCAGAAGATCGATGTGGGCGGCCCAGTGCTCCGGACCGTCGATATGGCCATACATGATCGTCGCCGATGTCTTGAGACCGACCTTGTGAGCGGTTCGAATGATCTTGACCCAAGCCTCGGCGGAGAGCTTGTTCTTTGTCAGCTTTTGTCGGATTTCCGTGTCGAGAATTTCAGCCGCCGTTCCCGGCATGGAACCGAGGCCAACGTCCTTCAAGTCTCGCAAGAAGTGCTCGTAGGAGAGATCCGTTTTCTTTGAGCCATACCAGATCTCAAACGGCGAAAACGCGTGGATGTGAAGGTCGGGAAGTGCGTCTTTCAGGGCAACCACGATGTCGCGGTAATAGGTGCCGGGAAGCTTTGGATGGAGACCCCCTTGGATGCAGACCTCGGTGCCGCCGCGTGCCCAGGCTTCTTTCGCGCGCTCGACGATCTCTTCCGTCGAGAGCCATTCTGCACCTGGCGCTTCGGAGCGCTTTGCAAAGCCACAGAAACGGCATCCCATATAGCAGACATTGGTGAAATTGATGTTCCGGTTGACCACAAAGGACACCTGGTCGCCATTCACCCGCTCCCGCAGAATGTCGGCAACCGAAGCGATTGCAGGCACATCTTGGTAGCTGGCTGCAAAAAGTGCCTGGCCTTCAGCGCGGGAAATCTCGGCGCTTGAAAGCGATTTCTCCAGGATCGCCCGGACCGGCTTCGTCGCGGCCCTGAGTGATGTCTCAAGGCGCTCGTTGAAATGCGCAACGGCGTTCATGCTGGCACTGCTTCAATGGCTTGCGACGATGCGAGGCCATCATCACCGACGAGACGGTCGATTGACCGATGGATCGGATCGCCAGAATTCATTTCGCCGATAAAGCGCGGATAGATCGTCAACCGCTCCCTCAACTCATATCCCGCACTCTCGCAATTGCGGGCGAGCTGCTCGATCTCTGGCCAGGCGTGTTGCGGGTTGATGAAGTCGATCGTGACCGGTGAAATCCCCCCCCAATCATTGATACCCGCTGCGAGATAGTCGAGGTGCCGATTACTGAGATTGGGCGGCGCTTGGACGCTGATCTCTGGCGACAAGATGACCCGAGCGGCTGCAATCGTTCGCAGCATATCGTCGAGGCCGGGTTCGGGGTGATTAGCCATCGCAATGTCAGGCTTTTGCTGAAAGTTCTGAATGATGACTTCCTGAATGTGACCGTAGCGCTTGTGGATGGCCTCGATCTCAACCAGCGCTTCGATCCGCTCGTCCCACGTCTCGCCGATCCCGATCAAAAGGCCTGTCGTGAACGGCACGCCATGCGCACCGGCGCGTTCCAACGTTCTGAGGCGTTGGAGAGGCACTTTGTCTGGGCAGGCGTAGTGCGGCATGCCGGGTTTCATGAGCCGGCGACTGATGGTTTCAAGCATCATGCCCATCGATGCCGCAAACGGTTTCAGGCGCTTGATTTCTGCATCGTCCAACGTGCCGGCATTCACGTGCGGAAGGAGCGTCGTTTCCCGCAAAACGAGTTCGCACATGTCGGCGAGGTAATCCGACATGTGGTCATATCCGAGGCGCGCGAGAGCCGCTTTCGCTTTCCCGTAGCGACGCTCCGGCTTCTCGCCGAGGCTGAACAAAAGCTCCTTGCAGCCCTTTTTCTCGCCAGCCTTCGCCATTTTGAGGACGGTATCGGGCGAGAGGATCGACGCGTCTGGATCGTCTGGATGCTTGACGAACGTACAATAGCCGCATGTGTCGCGACACATATTCGTCAGCGGGACGAAGACCTTGCGAGAATAGGTGACCGTCCTCCCCCAAGCGGTATCGCGGATGGCGCGCGCATCCCGCATCAACTCATCGAGCGGGGCACTGTTCAGTCGAGGACCAGTTTGACGATCGGGCGAGGCCAGCAACGCGAAAATACCCAATAGCGACGGCTTGGGCGAGGATCACCCAACTCATTGCGTGAGTATTCGCGATATCCGCGTCGACTTTAATTGGGACGACTTGTCGCTGCCTATGGCTCGGACAGGTTTCTCGTCATAGAAGTCGATGCCGGATGATGACGGGTTTCTGTCGTCCAAGCGTCTCTTGACCCAATTGTTCGACAATGAACTCCGCGACATCCGCGCGTGAGACAACGCCGTTTCGCCATTCATGCGGTTGCATGAGGATTTTCGCTTTGCCGGTCGCGGGGCCGTTCGTCAGTACGCCGGGACGAACGAAGAGAAAGTCGAGATCGCTTTTCTCGATCAGATTTTCCTGGATCGTTTTGTCGTCATAGGCACGGCCCAAGAAGGCGCGGAACGGGATCCGCTGGAGCGGGTTGATCGCGCTGTTACTGTCGCCTGCGCCGAATCCAGTGACCGCGATGAGCTTTGTGACGCCAATTTTTTCCATCGCCGGGATCAGAACGCGGGTCGCTGACGAAAAGAGCGTGACGGGTTTCGTTATTAAATCCATCGACACGGGGACACCGAGCGCTTGGACGACGACGTCAACGCCCTCAAGAGCGCCCTCGAGGTCTGCCGCATTGAGCGCATCGCCTTTTACCACGTCGATCGTACCGCCCCGTCTGCTGGAGATTGGCGTGCCGCTCCGTGAAAACGCCTTCACGTGATGGCCTTGCCGCGCGGCTGTTTCGCAGACTGCGCGACCGATTCCGCGGCTCGCACCAATCACCAAGACGTTTTTCATGACTGCTCCTTGTTGTCGCCACTCAGCGTACGCGAGACGATATCTAGGGGATCATTCAAACGTTCCATCAGTTCTTGAACATTTGAAGCTGCATCCCTCACCTCAATTGAAGCGTTGAAGTGCAATCCGCTACGCCTACTTCGATGCGGTAGGAGGGTGAGTGATGAGCAAAATCGCTATCGGAGCCGCAGTCGTAGTGGGCGCGGTCGCTCTTGGATCAGCGGCCTGGGCCTGGTCGATGCGATCAATCGAGACGCCGAACTACACCGTGACGGATGCGTCTGGCCCGTTTGAAATTCGCCAATATCCGGCAATGGTGCTTGCGAGTTTTAATACGGATGGATCCCGTGGTGATGCGGTCCGCAAAGCGTTCTCTCCGCTTGCAAACTACATCTTTGCGAAGGAACGCGAGGACGACAAGATCGCCATGACCGCACCAGTCACGCAACTCCCCGGCGACCAAGGTTGGACGGTATCGTTCATCATGCCTGCAGAGCGAACGCTCGCCGACCTGCCCTCGCCGCCCGGCGATATCCTGCTCGTAGAACTTCAACCGCGAACCGTCGCAGCTCATCGCTTTTCGGGTCGCTGGACGGATCAGCGCTTTGAAGACGCAGCGTCTGACCTTCGTGCTTGGCTCCGCGAAAAGGGCTTGGTTGCCTCCGAAACCACGGAGTTCGCATACTACAATGATCCGTTTACGCCGCCATTTCTGCGCCGCAACGAAGTGCTCATCGAACTTCAGCCGTGACGCACACACTGACCGCCTCAGGCACAGCGCTGTAGGCTTTTGATCCCGGCTATACCAAAGGGCAATTGACCCCGTCGATTGTCCGTGGCGGTTTAAACCTGACGTTCACTGTCATGTTTCCGGCATTATACGTATGCGGGAATCAGCAGGTAGCTCTGTTGGGGAAAGGTGGATCAGCCATGAATTGGAAAGAACTCAATCGAATCGCGAAAATGCGGGGCGATGGTTTGATTGGGCCTTTTGAGCGGATCATCGAAGAAAACACAGATGGGAACGGCTTAAGCGCGCCCAATGTGATCGATGTGACGCGGCGCGGCGTTGCGACCTTATCCAAGCTGAATGCTGATTTGCGATCTGTAGCTAACAACCGCGAGGGAATTGCGGGTGATGAGAATGTCGTACCCTTTCGAAAACACGCGGAAGGGTGAAGTGGCACGGGCGTCGGCGCACGGAGACCGCATAGCGCCGAAAAAGAGGAAACGCAGACCCGTGAGGTGAAAACCACCTTGCGACCAAGAACTATTCAACCAGGAGGAACGCCATGAACATTATGGTCCAAGTGGATGTCGGCACGGAGTCGCCATTCAAAACACGCTACGACAATTTCATTGGTGGCAAATTCGTACCGCCGGTCAACGGTCGGTATTTCGACAATCCAACGCCAGTGACAGGCGCCGTGATCAACCAGATCGCGCGGTCAGACAAAGCCGACATCAACGCAGCGCTCGACGCTGCCCATGCTGCAAAAGACGCGTGGGGCGCAACCGCTCCGACGGAACGCGCAAACATGCTTTTGAAGATCGCCGACATCATGGAAGCGAACTTAGAACTGCTCGCAACATGTGAGACCTGGGATAACGGCAAAGCCATCCGCGAGACCAAAGCGGCGGACCTTCCTTTAGCCGTCGATCACTTCCGCTACTTTGCATCTGTGCTGCGGGCCCAAGAAGGCACAATGAGCGAGATTGATGCCGACACGATCGCCTATCACTTTCACGAGCCTTTGGGTGTGGTCGGCCAGATCATCCCATGGAACTTCCCGCTTCTTATGGCAGCTTGGAAGGTCGCACCAGCGCTCGCGGCTGGAAACTGTGTGGTTCTTAAGCCCGCCGAACAGACCCCAGCGACTATCATGGTCTTTGCAGAGCTGATCGCCGATGTCCTACCGGCTGGCGTTTTGAATATCGTCAATGGCTTCGGTCTTGAGGCCGGTAAACCGCTTGCGCAGTCAAACCGGATCGCAAAAATCGCCTTCACCGGTGAGACGACAACCGGTCGCCTCATCATGCAATACGCGACGGAAAACCTCATTCCGGTTACGCTCGAGCTCGGCGGTAAATCGCCAAACGTCTTCCACAAAGACGTCTGTCGCGAAGACGACGCGTTCTTCGATAAGGCGATTGAGGGCTTTGTTCTCTTCGCGCTCAACCAAGGCGAGGTTTGCACCTGCCCGAGCCGTGCGCTGATCCACGAGGACATCTTCGACCAGTTCATGGAAAGGGCCGTCGCCCGAACCGAAGCCATCACCATGGGCGATCCACGAGCCGATGGCGTGATGATGGGCGCGCAAGCCTCAATGGAGCAGAAAGAAAAGATCCTCAGCTATTTTGACATCGGTCGCCAAGAAGGCGCCGAAGTCATGACAGGTGGCGGCGCTGCTGACCTAGGCGGTGATCTTTCTGGCGGATACTACATCCAGCCGACGATCCTGAAGGGCCACAACAAGATGCGTGTTTTCCAGGAGGAAATATTTGGCCCTGTCGTTTCCGTCACGACCTTTAAGGACGAAGACGAGGCGCTCGCAATCGCCAATGACACGCTATACGGCCTCGGTGCTGGTGTTTGGTCGCGCGACGCAAACACTTGCTATCGCTTTGGCCGCGCGATCGAAGCCGGTCGTGTTTGGGTCAATAACTACCATGCCTATCCGGCACACGCGGCCTTTGGCGGCTATAAGCAATCGGGCATTGGGCGCGAGACGCATAAAATGATGCTCGATCACTATCAGCAAACCAAGAACATGCTGGTGAGCTATAATCCAAATAAGCTCGGCTTCTTCTAATCGGATACGTTCACATTTGGGCGGGGCAAACACTGCCCCGCCTTTTTCATTTTGGAGACCGAAATGGCGGCAGACATCACCACGGAAGAAAGCGAATCGGAAACGGTTGCGCGCGTGCGCGCCACCGATGAAGCGCTCGCGTTTTTAGATGAAATCGTCGGTGACGTTGGCCCCGTGATGTTTCATCAATCCGGCGGTTGTTGCGATGGCTCGTCTCCCATGTGCTACCCGAAGGGTGAGTTCCGTGTTGGAAGTAATGACGTGCAACTTGGAACAGTGAAAGACGCAGACGTCTGGATTTCTGGATCGCAATTTGAAGTCTGGAAGCACACCCAACTCATCCTAGATGTCGTCCCCGGTCAGGGTGGTATGTTCAGCCTCGATAACGGCCGCGGGCGTCGGTTCATCACGCGCTCCCGTGTTTTCTCAGACGATGAGTTAGATACGCTGAATACAGGATAGATTGCGGTTCGCCATTGCGTTCCTGCCCGTTTGGACCGCGCGCGCTACTGCGGAACGCCGTTTCTAGCAGCTTTCACCGACTGTTCAGAGGCTTTATTCGTGGATAATCTTGAAACTTGAGATTCACGAGGCACGTGAATGAAAACTCAAGGTTCTGATATTGCTGAAGCGGATCCGTTAATCGATGCGGATGCCCAAATTGCTGGTCGGCACCCCAAAAAGAGCAAACGTGGGCGCAAGCCGTCGGGCAAATTGTCAAGGCGGAGGGTCATTTCGTGCGCGCTCTCGATTGCCCGCCGCGATGGCAGCCAAGCGGTCACGATGCGAAAGATCGCGAGCGAAGCGGGTGTCGGCACGATGTCGCTCTACCGCTACATCGAGGACCGCGACGATCTCTTAAACGGAATGCTACATGTCGCGTTCGACAAGGTCAGCCTGCCAAAGTCGGACGATCCGGTTGAAGACCTCCTTGGGATCTTCAAGGTCATATACGGCGTGTTCCGAGCTGAGCCGTGGATTGTGACCGTGATGGTCGACTATGCAGGTGGAAACCGGCACGTCCTGCCGATTTTCGAGCGCATCGCGGTCGCGCTCAAGCGGCTAAACATGAGTGACGACGAGGCGTTTCATACGCTTCATACGCTCATGCACTACACCTATGGCGAAGCGCTCATCATGGAGGCATGGGATCGTCGCGTTGTTGGCTCCGGCGACCACGACCTCAGCCGCAATGATGAGAAATACCCGGTGATTAGTCGTATGCTCGCAGCTGATGTTGCTGCGGGTGAGCCGGAAGAAGAGCCCTACCTCTCGAATTTGAGGCGGGTTTTGCTTTGGGCGTCGGACAGTAGCGCTCGAAGATAGTCAGTTTCTCGACGTGGTGCCTGTGGCGTCTCCATACTGGTTCCGTAGTCCTTGCGGGACAAAGGTTAAACGCTCGCTGATTGGCCGACTGCTGACCCAACACGGTGCCAATAAGATGCGGCAGGCGTGGTCATGCATCCCAATCCGACAAGCAAGCAAGTCCTGGTTGTCATTGATAAACGCTTCGCCAATTGGGATGATGCATTAGAAACGGCCGAGACTTGGATAGGTGACGGTTGGGAGTTTGTCTGACTTTGGCATCTGCTGGTTGAATCTCCAGCGATTTCGCCACCGTTGGAGACATCTTCCAAACACCCCTTGGTCATCAGAAAAAACGTTCAATATCACCCGTTGGCGGCACTGTCCGTCGAGTTGGTCACAGTCTGTTGACGGGCGTGGACGACCTTACTCACCGGGAGATAAACTGCCTTGCTCTTCCGCAGGTTCGCCCCGAAGCCGCACGCCTGAGAGCCGACGAACGAGCACGTAGAACACGGGCGTGAGAAAGAGGCCGAAAACCGTCACGCCCAGCATCCCCGAAAAAACCGCTGTCCCGATCGCCCAGCGCATCTCAGCGCCGGGGCCGGTTGCGACCATGAGCGGCAAGACGCCGAGGATGAAAGCGAAAGCGGTCATGAGGATTGGGCGCAGGCGAAGGCGGCAGGCCTCGACTGTCGCGTCTAGACAGGCTTTACCTTCCTCTTCCAATTGCTTGGCAAACTCGACGATGAGGATCGCGTTCTTGGCGGCTAATCCGACCAACACGATCAGCCCAATTTGCGTCAGGATGTTGTTATCGAACCCGCGAATATTGACGCCGATTAGAGCTGCCAAAACGGAGAGTGGGACGATCAAGATGATCGCAAATGGCAGCATCCAACTTTCATACTGCGCCGACAACACCAAGAACGCGAAGAGCACTGACAGCGCGAAGATGTAGATTGCGAGATTGTCGGTATTTCGCTCCTGGAACGCGAGTTCTGTCCACTCATAGTCAATGCCAGCGGGCAGGACCTGCGCCGCTAGCCGCTCCATTTCAAGCAGCGCTTCACCGGTGGAAATGCCGGCAGCCGGGTTGCCCTGGATTGGCACTGAGACTGCTGAATTGTACCGCTGAACGAGCGCTGGACCCGTGACGTCGCGCACGGTCACCAACGTGCCAAGCGGAACGAGCGCCCCGGACGCGGACCTCACCCGAAGCTGCAAGATGTCCTCAGCGTCCGCCCTAAACGGTGTATCGGCCTGCGCCCGCACCTGGAAGATCCGTCCAAACGCGTTGAAATCATTGACGTAGGCCGCGCCCAAATTGATTGATAGAGCTTCAAAGATGTTAGGCAGCGGCACGTTCAGCATCCGTGCTTTTTCTCGCTCGATCTCTAGAAAGTATTGGGGGCTAGAAGCGGAAAAGGTCGTAAACACGCCTTGGACCTTATCCGATTGACTGGCCGCGCCCATGAGTTGGAAGGCAACGCCGAGAACGCGATCCATCTGTGGATCGTCGGTATCGCGAAGTTGCATCTTGAAGCCGCCCCCGGTGCCGATCCCCCTCACAGAGGGTGGCGGCACGGCGATAACAAACGCCTCCTCGATTTGCTGTAACCTGCCGAACAATTGTCCGATGATCGCGCCCGCTGGCAGGCCTGCCTCAAGACGGCTTTCGAACGTGTCGAACCGGGCGAAGATGACCGCCGCATTCGACGCATTCGTGAAGGTTGCGCCTGAGAACCCCGCAAAGGCGATCGCATCCGTCACACCGGGCGTGTCCTTGATGATGTCCGACGCCCGTCGCGAGACGTCGTCGGTCCGGCTGAGCGAAGCCCCGTCGGGAAGTTGGACGATGACGATCGCATAGCCCTGGTCCATCGTTGGAATGAAGCCCCCAGGCGTCGATTGGAGGAGCGACCAGGTGCCAAAGAGCATGCCGCAGAAGGCTAGGAGCGTCAGCGAGAAGGCAACGATATTGCCGACCATCACCCGGACGATTGCTCCATAAGCTCGTCCAAGGGCATCAAAGGCGCGATTGAAAATTCGGCTGAATCCGTCGAAGAGCCGCGTAAGCGGGTTTCGCGATGGTTCACCGCGGGGCTTTAAGAGGATTGCGGCAAGCGCCGGGGAAAGCGTGAGCGAATTGAACGTTGAGATGGCGGTCGCGACGGAAATCGTGATCGCGAATTGAAGATAGAATTGGCCCGAAATTCCGGGGATGAAGGCCGTCGGCACGAACACGGCGATCAATACGAGAGATGTCGCGACGAGCGCGCTCCCCACATCATCCATGGTGATGTGAGTGGCCTCCTTCGGCTCAAGCCCTTCATCGAGTTTGCGCTCAACATTCTCAACAACGACGATTGCATCATCGACCACGATGCCAATGGCAAGCACGAGGCCGAAGAGAGTGAGCATGTTCAGCGAAAAGCCGAGCGCTAAGAGAACGGCGAACGTCCCGATGAGTGACACTGGGATTGCAACCACCGGTATGATGGCCGTCCGCCAGCTCTGAAGAAAGACGAGGATCACTAAGACGACCAAAAACGCGGCTTCAAAGATCGTGCGATAGACGCTGCTGATGCTTTCGGCGATGAACTCGGTCGGATTGTAGATGATCTGGTGCTCGATCCCTGGTGGGAAGTCTTCTGATAACCCGTCAATCGTGTCGATGATTTCTTGCGCAGCTGCGAGAGCATTTGTGCCCGGACGCTGGAATATGGCGAGCGCTACCGCTGGCTTGTTATTCAGATAGCTGTTGGTGACGTAGTCCTGCGCACCTAGTTCAATGCGGGCCACGTCCTGGAGCTGGATCAGTCTGCCCTCGGGCGTCGACTTTACGATCACATATCGAAAATCGCGCTGGTTATCGAAGCGGCCCTGCGTAGTCACCGTATATTGGAAGGCATTGTCTGACGGCTCGGGCGGCGCTCCGATCAAGCCGCCCGAGACCTGCACATTTTGCGCGCGCAATGAATTGACGACATCGCTTGCCGTCATCGCGTAGGCCGACAGTTTGTCGGGATCAAGCCAGACGCGCATGGAGAACTGCCGCTCGCCGAAAATGATCAGATCGCCGACACCATCGAGCCGAGTCAGTACGTCCCGCACCCGGCTTCGCGCGTAGTTCGAGACATAAAGCTGATCATAGGTCTCGTCGGGCGAGAGCATGTGAATGACCATCATGAGGTCAGGCGAGCTTTTATTGGTCGTGATCCCGAGGCGTCTCACTTCTTCAGGAAGGCGTGCCTCGGCGATCGAGACCCGGTTTTGAACGAGCACCTGTGCGGCATCGAGGTCGGTCCCAAGTGCAAAGGTGATTGTAAGCGCCATCGTCCCATCGGCCGTTGAATAGGATGACATGTAGATCATGCCCTCCACGCCGTTGATCTCCTGTTCGAGCGGCGTCGCGACGGTGGCCGCGACCGTCTCTGCGTCTGCGCCTGGATAGGCGGCTCGCACAACAATGGTAGGGGGCGCGATCTCTGGATATTGCGCGACCGGCAACTGGGTGTAGGCGATCAGGCCGACGATCACGAGAATGAAGGAAAGAACCGTCGCGAAAATCGGACGGTTCACGAAGAAATGGGCAAATCCCACGGTCTAGCCCTCTGCCCCTTCATTTGTCGGCGGTAGGTCAACGCGCTGCGGATTAACGGTAACGCCAGGTCTGATGCGCATCAGACCGTTAACGACAACGGTCTCGTTGCCCTCCAGCCCGCGCCGAATGACCCGGTATCCGTGAAGCCGTGGACCAGGCTGGACCGGGCGTGCGGTGACGGAATTATCGTCGTTTAGGATATAGACGATGCGTCGGTCTTGATCCGAGCCCACCGCTTCATCTGGCACCATTATGCCGGTGTAGGGCAGGGATCCCGGCACATTGATCCGGCCGAATAATCCAGGCTGGATAATTCCATCTGCATTTGGAAAACGCGCACGAAGTCTGATCGTGCCACTCGCCTCGTCGGCGCGGTTTTCCGCGAAGTTCAACGCTCCTTCAATCGGCGTCGCGTCGCGCTCGTCGACACGAACCACGACGGGTAAGCCGCCTGCTCCCATCTGCAGTGCGCCGCCCCGGACTTGAGCGTCGCGAGAGTAATTCAGGAATGTCCGCTCATCGACATCGAAGTAAAAATCGATCGGGTCGATGGACACGATACTGGTGAGCACCGTTTGGTCGGCGAGCACGAGATTGCCACCCGACACGCGACGCCGGTCAATTCGACCCGATATAGGCGCTCGGACCTCGGTGTATTCGAGGTTGATCGCGGCAAGCGCGACGGCTGCAGACGCACCTTCTAGGCTTGCCTGCGCGGAGAGGAATTCTTGGCGTCGCTCATCGAGGACGGCGGCCGAAATGTTTCCCCGCTGCGCCAATTCTTGTGCGCGCTCAAGCTGTGCCTGTGCAAAATCGAACTGCGTGCGAGAGACCGCTTCTTGAGATTGTGCTTGCTCCAAAGACAGACGGAATATGCGCTGATCGATGGTGAAGAGGAGATCGCCTTCAGACACCATCTGGCCATCGGCAAAATGGATATCTTCGAGATATCCGCCGACACGCGCCCTGACATCAACCTGATCGACAGCGTCAAACCGACCGATGAATTCGTCGTCTTCGACCACTTCGCGAACGACGGGAGTCGCCACCGTGACCGACGGTGCTTGCGCCTGACTGGCTGCCTGATGTGTGACGAACACCGACGATAAAAGTGCCAAGGCTAAGACACACGGCAACCGGTCTGCCGGAACTCGGTGTTTCCGATCGCGCAACCGCGCCAGGAGAATTCGTTCCATACAAACCCCATGCTTTTGCTGTAAATTTATGCTTACAGAGAAACGTGTCAAATCAATTGGCAAAAGTCTTTGGCCGTGCGCGGGTTAGGTAGGAAAACAGTGAGTTAGTCGATCGCAAGAGTTGCGCATACGCCGCGCCAAGAGCCCTCACCAAACCAATTGAGAATCGGAGAAGGAGCTGACGTTTCGGTCCAAGGCCCGTTGATTTCTCCCGTCCAAACGGAAACTTGTTGCGTCTCACTCCGGCACGGGCAAAATTTGACCGGACAACAAAAGTGAAAATTCACCGGGAGAACGCCATGACTTTTTCAATCACGCGCCGAACAGCGCTCACTGCCGCACTGACAATGTCTGTTTTTGCCAGTGCGATTGCATCGAGTGCCGCACAGGATCGCATGACCTTTACTTTGGCCACCGCAGGGTCTGAGACGGATCAACGTTCCGTGGCGATGGCGGAAGTGTTCGCGCCCATGGTTGCGGGCTTCGCCGACTATCAGCCAGGCTATAACGCGACGTTGTTTGCGCAAGGAACAGAGCTTGAAGCGATCAGTCGGGGCAATTTGACGATGTCAATTGCGTCTGCTCAGGAGCTTGCTCAATTCTTCCCGGAGTTTTCAATCTTTGCCACGGGCTACGTGCATCAGGACGCTGCGCACCAGGTCCGTGTTTTTAATGACCCCCTCATGGACCCGTTCAAGAAAAGGGTTGAGGATGACCTCGGGGTCAAACTGCTCTCCGTGATGTATCTCGGTCGTCGGCACGTGAATTTGCGCCAAACGCGCGAAGAACTGGATGTTCAAACGCCGGCTGACCTCGCTGGCGTAAATCTTCGGATGCCGGGGACAGATGCATGGCAGTTCCTCGGATCAGCCCTTGGTGCGTCCCCAACCCCGATGGCTTTTACTGAGGTCTACACTGCGCTGTCGACTGGAGCTGTCGATGGGCAGGACAATCCGTTACCCACGGTGGTGGACGCAAAGTTCTACGAGGTCACAAATCAGATCGCACTCACCTCTCACCTCGTCGATCTCAACTACATCGCGTTTTCGCTGGAGACATGGAATAGCCTAACGTCAGATCAGCAATTGACTGTTCAGCGGGCGGCAGACGCCGCGGCGGCAGTCGGTCGTTTGCGCCAGCTCGACCTGGAAAACAGCCTTGCCGATCGCATTCGCAGTGAGGGTGTCGAGATCTATACGCCTGATCTCGAAGCCTTCCGCACCCACGTCCAACAGCAATATGTTGGCAGCGAGTTCGCTGAAAGCTGGCCGGAAGGCGTCCTCGAGCGCATCAACGCGTTGGGCAATTAACCCAATTTTCGTGTGAAGGATCGTGTTTCGGTTCCTTTCCACGCTTGTGACGCGCAGTACTGAATTCATCGCCGCTGGCCTGCTAGCGGCGATGTTTATCACGTTCCTTCTGCAGATATTTTCGCGCTACGTCCTGCAGACGCCCTTTGGTTGGACGCTAGAACTGTGCCTAATCCTATGGGTTTGGATCGTGTTCTTCGGGTGCGCTTTTCTGGTGCGCGAGAAGGATCACGTCACCTTCGACATCCTCTACCTTGCTGCCTCTCGAAATGTGCAGCGTGTATTGGCACTGATCGCGGCCGCCTCAATCACCATCGGTATGCTGTGGGCATTTCTTCCCACATGGGACTACATCGATTTCCTGAAAATCCGACGGACATCGACGGTGCGAGAGCCATTCTCGGGCGATAAAATACAGCTTCGGACGATCTTCTCGATTTATGCAGTGTTCATGCTCGTGGTTGCCGGTCGCTACGCGTGGCGCTTCGTTGAAATTGTGAAAAACGGTCCTCCACAGGACCGTGAAACGTGAGCTGTGGCAGGCAGACGTTTTGCCATTCTGAGCGAAACGCATGAGCTTTGAACTTGCTCTCTGCCTGGTCGTTCTTTTCGGCCTTGCCGGGATAGGAACGCCGATTGGCTATTCGATCATGCTTGCATCGCTTGTCTATCTCGCGAGCGGCGGTATGGACCTCGCCCTCACGGGCGAGAAGATCCTTCAGGGTCTGTTTGGAAGTTTCGTTCTCCTTGCCGTGCCATTGTTCATCGTCGCGGCCAATATCATGAACGCGGGCACCATATCCGAGCGGCTTTTGAACTTTTGCACTGCAGCGGTTGGTCGGTTTAGGGGCGGTCTAGGTCATGTGAACGTCGTCGCGTCTCTGATCTTTTCCGGCATGTCGGGGTCAGCCGTTGCCGACGCGGCGGGTATCGGCAAGATCATCATTCAAATGATGACCAAGGATGGACGCTATTCCGGCGGCTACGCCGCCGCGATCACAGCGGCATCGGCAACAATTGGCCCGATCATCCCGCCATCGATCCCGATGGTGCTCTATGCATTGGTTTCCAACGCCTCAATCGGGTCGCTCTTCCTCGCTGGCATCGTACCCGGCCTATTCATGGGTGCTCTCCTGATGGCCATGAATGCCATCATAGCGCGCAGACGAAGCTTCGCGGTCGAAAACCCGGTTCCCCTTCGAGAGCTCCCAGCGATCACCGGCAAGGCGTTTCCAGCCCTTTTGATGCCGGTTATCCTGCTCTACGGGATCTATGGCGGCGTGACGACGCCGACAGAGGCGGCAGCGGTTGCGGCGCTTTACGCCCTTCTTCTTGCGGGGCTGTTTTATCGCGCCTTGAGCCTCAAAAGCCTTTACCAAATCTTTGTCGAGAGTGCGCGGTCGTCCGCTTCCGTGGGCGTCGTCATCGGCGGCGCGCTCATCCTCAACTTCATTGTCGTATCAGAGAATATCCCCGGCGTGATGTCCGATTTCCTTACCGGGATCGACATGCATCCGCTGCTTTTTCTGCTGCTCGTGAACGTACTCATTCTCCTGCTCGGATGCGTCCTTGATGCGACGACGATCATTCTCGTGATCGTGCCGCTCTTTATTCCGACTTGCATCGCGCTCGGGATCGACCTTGTCCACTTCGGCGTCCTCGTGGTGGTGAACTCGATGATCGGGCTGATCACGCCGCCCTATGGCATCTTGTTATTTGTCATCAATGCCGTCACCGGCATTCCGCTCCGCGATATAATCCGGGAGGTTTGGCTGTTCCTCGGCGTCCTCCTTATTGGCCTTCTGGCGATGATCCTGTTTCCGGGCGTGGTTCTGTTTCTGCCTCGCCTTTTTGGCTATGGTGGGTAGTGTCGTTCAGCGTCTCACCAGCGCCCTACGGCGCGCTCATTTGGGATTTCAGCTCTCTCGGAATTGGTCTCGGAGCGCTGCGACGGCATCGGCTAGCAGCACCAGGTCAACACCCACCGCCGTAAACACTGAACCTTTGGCGATGTAGTTCTTGGCCGCCTTTGCCTCCAGCGCCATGATTCCACATGGCTTACCGATGGCTTTCATTCTATCAAAACCAGCTTCGATGACTGCTACGACGTCGAGATGGTCCACCTCTCCTGGTACACCCATGCTCGCGCTCAAGTCAGCCGGACCAAAGAAAACCGCATCCACCCCATCAACCGTGGCAATCTCCCCTAGCGCTTCAAATCCAGCGACCGTCTCGACTTGCACAATGAGGCAAAGCTCATCGAGCGCCGTGGCGAAATAATCATCGACCTGCCCGTATCGTGTCGCCCGTGTCATTCCGGCCATTCCACGAATGCCATTTGGTCCGTAGTTCATGGCTTTCACTGCGGCTTCAGCCTCCGCAGCCGACTGGACAAACGGGATCATGAGGGTTTGCGCACCCATATCCAGGACGCGCTTGATAAGGACCGGATCGTTTCCGGCGACGCGCACGGCGGCCGATACGACCGGCGTGCCCGCGATGGCTTGAAGGAGGGTCTGCACCTCAACCGTTTCAATAGCCGCGTGCTCGCAGTCCACCAATACCCAGTCGAACCCTGCCCCGCCTAGAAGCTCAGCCACTGTATTGCCGCCGATTGTGTTCCAGAGACCAAGTTGGTGTCGTCCTGACACAATTGCCGATTTGAAGAGGTTCTTTGGGTTCTTCATGATCAGCTCTCTTGTCCAACTGTCCCCTAGGTTGGACAATGGCGGGTTTGACCGGCTTTGACCACCGCGCGGGGCCCTGTTTGCATTCGCTGGACAAAGCGGACCGCGATGTATGTAGATGAATGAATGAGTGGACAGGATATCCTGGCGCTGGGCGAGCCGTTAATTGAGATGGTCCGTTGCGATGGGAAGCCCGACGGACCCGCAAGCTACAAAAGTGATGTCGGAGGTGACGCGCTCAATGCACTGGTCGCAGCCGCTAGACAAGGCGCGCGAACAGGACTTCTCTCGGCAGTGGGCGATGACCCATTTGGCAGCCACATTCGCAACTTCTGCATGAATGAACGGATCGAGACCTCAAACATCAAAGAGTTCTCGCAGGTCTCGACGGGTGTATGTTTCATCCATCCTGATCCAGAGGCGCGACACTTCACCTACGCCCGGCAAGGCAGCGCGGCGAGTTGCTACAGCGTTGAGGATTTACCCCTTGACGCGGTCGCCAAGTCGAAAATCCTTCACATCACCGGCGTCACCCAAGCGATAAGCCCATCAATGCGTGAAGCTGCCTTTAAGGCCGCTCAAACCGCGCGGGCAAACGGTACGCTCGTCTCTTACGATCTGAACCTGAGGCTGAAGCTGTGGTCACTAGACGAGGCAAGAGCTTGCATTAATGATTTCCTGCCTCTTGCCAACATTGTCCTACCGTCAGACGATGAAGCAGAGACGCTACTTGGAACCCGCAATACCGACGAAATCCTCGAATACTTCTCTCAATACGGGGCAGACTTTGTCTGCCTCAAGCGAGCCGCCCGAGGCGTCATACTTCGAACACAAGAGGCACAAATTGCAATAGGGGCGCCGACCGTCGAGGCCATTGATAGCTCAGGTGCTGGCGATAGTTTTGCCGGCGCTTTCCTTGCCTATCTTCTGGAGACAAATGACCCGAAAGAAGCAGCGACGCGTGCCGCCCATGTCGCGGCAAAGACAGTTACGGGCCACGGGGCCACGGCGGCTATTCCCTCTCGCGACGATATTCTCGGCCTCAGCACATAGACGGTCCAACCATCCTCATCGACGTTAAAGAGGCGGTTCGCATTTAACCGAAAGGGAGAGTGTAGGGATCGCCACGACTACAACAGTTTTGTTCGTTTGCGTTCGTTCGCCAATATTCCGCAAACCAGGATTATCGTTCCTCCGATCAGCTCGTTCATTTCAACGGTTTCGGAGAACAAAAAATAACCTGCGGCAAGGGCGAACAGAATGCGGGCGTAGGGGTATGGCGCCAGCGCGGAAACTTCACCAAAGCGGTATGCCTCGACTGTGAGCAACATGCCGAGCGTTCCCAGAGTTCCTGCGACTGCCAGAGTGGCAAGATCAGGCAGGCTGAGTTCGGTCCAAGTGAGCACAGCACCGGGCGTCGTTCCCAAAGTGGCAACCAGGCCGATCCAAAACATGATCGTCGCCGTTTGCTCTGTTCGCGCTAATACTCGGTTTTGGAAGATCAGGATCGCCGCTGCAAAAGCGGAACCAAGACCTAATAGGATACCTGGTTCTATCCGAAGGCTCGTTACCCCACTTGCGAGCGCAACCCCGCCAAAACCGAACAGCGTGGTCAATCCGCGTGACCAGCCAATTCTCTCTCCAAGAACGAAAGGCGCTGTAACCACGACGAAGAGGGACGTTGTGAATGTAAGCGTAGATGCGAGCGCCAGGTCGAGAACCTGGAAGCTTGCATAGTACAGCCACCAGCAAACAAGGCTTGTGATTCCGCGCACGACGAGCAAGCGCCATCGTGATGATCCAAATTTGAGTTCGGAGCGAGCGGCGATCCACACGGCCACGATGAGAAGTTGGGCGAGAGATCGAAAGAAGATGATCTGGCCAAACGGTACTTGCGGGCTGAGGTAGCGCAGCACTGTGACATCGGCTGTAAAAACTGCGGCAGCGGCGACGAGAAGTACAGCACCGCGAAAGTTATCAATGGGAGGACCGTTCGTCACCCTGGCTTATACGGTTTGAAAACGGCGGGATCGACCTCTGCAATCTCACGCATAATGCGGATCCATGACGCGAGCCCGTCGCTTACGCTGCTCAACCGAAAGAATTCGTTTGGCGCATGGAAGTTCTCGTCTGCTATCGCGAAGGAGAACATGACGGTATCGAGCCCAAGGACGCGGCTCACGATTTCTGTAAGCGGCAAAGACGCACCGATGCGCACCCTTAGGGGCGTCTGGCCGGTGGTGTGTTCGAGTGCCTTGCATGCGGCAATGAGGAGGGGATGTTCATAGGGCACTGAGTAGGCACCAGATGCACCCCGTTCACCCGATATTTCAAGAGCTGCGCCATGACGAAGGTGATTCCTGAGGTGGTCGATCACGGCCTGTTGCGCGGCCACCGGATCCTGGCCCGGGACCAATCGCATGGTGATTTTGGCGAAGGCTTCGTTCGGGATCACGGTTTTGGACCCTGAGCCGATATAGCCACCCCACATTCCATTCACATCCACCGTCGGGCGCAGCCAAAGGCGCTCGAGTGTCGAATAACGGTCTTCCCCTTTTGGGATCGCACCAATGGCCTCAAAGAAGGACGCGTCATCGAAAGGGATCGTCGCGATTTCATCCCGTTCTGCCTCCGAGGGCTCAAGGACGCCATCATAAAAACCGTCTGCGGCCACACGTCCGTTTTCATCGTGCAGGCTTGCAAGGAGGGCTGACAGTTCATGCAAAGGATTGGCGACAATACCGCCATAGCGTCCCGAGTGGAGATCCTGAGCGGCGGTCTGCAACCGCAGTTCAACTCCCGCCGTGCCCCGCGATCCGATATTGATCGTTTGGAGATCGGGTCGCCACCGGGCGCCGTCAGCCGACAAAACGGCATCCGCGGCTAACAGTTCGCGGTGGGTCTCAAGAATCCCTGAAAGAGAGGGTGAACCCGTTTCTTCTTCTCCTTCGATGAGCATTTTAACGTTCAAGGGTAATCGACCCTCTGTCGCTACGTACGCCTCAAGCGCGCCGAACGCGATGATCATGGGTCCCTTGTCGTCGGAGACGCCGCGCCCGTAGAGCCTCTGATCTCGCACGACGGCCTCAAAGGGAGGAGTGTCCCATTTGCCGATCGGGTCGGGCGGCTGCACGTCGTAGTGGGCGTAAACTAGGATTGTCGGTTTTCCCGGCGCATCCATCCGCTCGGCGTAGAGTGCCGGTTCACCGCCACCGTCCTTTGGTGTCAGCCGCTGGCGGTTTTGAAACCCCATGGCGTCAAGCCTTGCTTCAATCAGTCTTCGAGCGTCTTCCATACCCTCCGCCATCGCCGGGTCCGCACCAACAGATGGACAGGCAACGAGCCGCTTCAGCGCCTCGATCAGCTCCAGTTCGTGTTGTTTTGCAAAGGCAAGAACGGGATCTGACATATCGTCTCCGTACTGGGATATTGGCCCTAGGTTACTCCGCCATCGACAGAGAGGATCTGCGCCGTGATCCAACCGGCCTCGTCAGAGGTGAGGAACGCCGCAGCTGCAGCGATATCTTCAGGTGCGCCGAGCCGTCGGGTGTGAATGCGATTGATCAATTCCGCCTGGCCATCTGGACCGTAGGCGGCCCATTGACGCTCCGTTGTCGGGTTGGACAAGATGAAGCCAGGGGCGATGGAATTCACCGTGATACCGTGCCTGGCAAGCTCTAAGCTCAGCTGTTTGGTCAGGCCGACAAGCGCGTGTTTTGCGGCCGTGTAGGCGTGAACCCCTGTGAGGCTGGGTCTCAGACCCGCACCAGAACTGATCGTGACGATGCGGCCCCAACCTTTCTTTTTCATCGCGGGGGCTAGGGCTTGCGACAGGTAAAGCGATGCATCGACATTGGCCGCAAAGATACTGTGCCACGCATCAGATTGAACGTCTTCCAAAGGCGTACCAACCTGCCCTCGCACGCCGCCCGCAGCGTTTACAAGGATGTCCGGTGCGCCGTGATCCGCGAGGATTTGAGTGTTCATGTCCTTGACGGATGCAGGAACACCAAGATCAGCCGCGATCGTCGGCAAGCCGAGGGCTTTGCTGGCATTTTCGAGTGCATCGCCAGGTAAATCGCTAACGATGACCTTCGCGCCATCTGTCGCCAACCGCTTAGAAATCGCAGCGCCGATGCCGCCAACCACGCCAGTCACGAGGGCTATCCGACTGGTCATTGAATAACCGTAGTGAGTTCATGAAATGTCGCTCCAGACATTACACGCCGACCATCTTCGATATCGTGGATCAATTCGACCAGCCGACGTAGCAGCGGCGTGTCGATACCGTGCGCCGCGGCAATATCGGCGACGACACCGATTTGCGGATCAACCTCGGTCTTGCGCTTTCTGACAGCAAGGTCTCGATAGATACCCGTGTGGGTTTTTGCCGTCTTGGAATTGAACTCAGCCAGATCGGCGAGAGACTGAAGAGCGGCCGTCTCCGGCGCGCCCGGCAGGAAGGCGGAGGGTTCGAACCCGTTAAACGGCTTTGGCGTTACCCCTTCAGCGACTGCTGTCTGCATGACTTCGCGTGCCAGCCCCATTAGAGCCGGACCACGCGCGGGATCGGCGAAGTTCATCGTCATGCTGTCGGGTGTGAGGGCCGTCGCAAACAGCATCGCCCCGTAGCCGAGTTTGCCCCAGAGGTACGCCCAGATGTCGTCAGTCAGAACGGAATCCGGCTCAAAAACCTGCAAGAGCCGGTGCATGTTTTCGGTGCGGGCGCGAATTGAGCCGTCGATTTCACCAACGACCACGGCACCGCGATTGCCAAAAAGGATGCGACCCGGTCTGGTCCAGTCTGCGCCGTAGTTCACAAATGCGCCCATCGTCCGTCCAGCGCCAGCTAGCCCGGCGATCGTTCTCTCGTTCAAGCCATTTTGTGCTGACAGAATGAAGCCATCATCTGTCAGATATGGCAGCAAAGTCCTTACCGCGCCCTCAGTCGCTGGCGCTTTCACTGCGAGAACAATGCGACTGTAGGTGCCGGTCAGTTCATCAGGCGTCACGCACGGAACGATTTGCGAGAACGTCTCAACAGGCCCTTCGATCTCTAGACCTGTAGTCCGGCAAGCCTCGACATGCTCGGTGACAATGTCGACCATTCTAACAGGGTGACCGGCTCGCGCCCAATAGGCTCCCAGTATTCCGCCAATGGCGCCAGCGCCCCAAATCAGCACTTCGTCTGCCATTATGTCTCGCCAAGGGCGGGCCAAGGGCCTTCCAGAGCCTCTCGCACTTCTGCGACACCGACCTCCCAAAGCGCTAGCATCTCATCATCCGATCGCTGCCATGGCCCGCCAAATGCGCCATCGTCGAGAATACTGCGCACCACTTTAGGCGGTGAGGCCCTCATCAAATCCATGTCGATCGAGGGCTTTTCGCCCTTTGGTGCTGGTGCATGCGCTAGCCGGGTCCATGGAAAATTCTCCATCCAGTTCGCATGGGACCCGGTCTCGTCGATGTTCTTTGCTTTGGCCCATGTTTTCGGCGCATTCCACCAATTGTGAAACTTGATCGAAGCGTCGCCAAGTTCTGCCATTAACTCCTGCGCGAGCGCGCCAACGGGGTTATTCCCCCCATGGCCGTTTACGATCAGAATTTTCCGAAATCCCGAGCGATGAAGGGAGGCTGCAACGTCCCGGACAACCGCCATGAGCGTTTCCACACGCAGACAAATCGTACCCGGGTAGGCGTTGAAATAAGGAGCCAATCCATATGGCATAACGGGAAATACTGGAATGTTCAGCGGATCTGCCGCGTCAACAGAGACTTTCTCGGCGAGGATGAGATCGACACATAAAGACAGCTGAGCGTGCTGTTCCGTCGACCCGATGGGAAGAATGCAACGGGGATCACGCGCGGCACTCGCCTCAACGTCACGCCAGTTCATATCGGCGACTTTCATTTGTCTTCCCCCTTCGTCTCTACCTCGGCCTCGGGCGGCAGATTGCCTTGCCAATCCCTCGCGTCCAGAACGACCTTGGATAAAAGCTCAAAGAGCATTTGGCGTTCACCTGGAGACAGCGCCTTCAACATCCGTTTTTCTTGGGCCTCAAAGGCAGGCCGTGTTTCGTGGAACAGCACCCACCCCTTGTCTGACAGGTGCAGGGCTTGTTTGCGTCTCCCGCCAGGCGGTTTTTCTCTCGTTTTGATGAGGTCCAGTTTTTCAAGCCGTTTTATGGCGCGGCTTAGCGTGTTTTTGGGAAACCCTGACGTGCGCGATACGTCCCGCGCGCTACCGCCATTCGCTAGTGCAAGCGAGTAGAGCACCACGTATTCCGGCCTCTTCAACCCGTATTGCTCGCCAACCCAGTCATAGAGCGGTGTATTGTAAAGCAGGGCCAGATAATTGATCCGAAACATGAGCGGGCAGGGATTGGCCCACAGCTTCGCTTCCAGCATGTCCGGGGCGTCGTTGTCGCCCAGACCGCCGACCTCATCATCATGCACCCTTTTTGGGCTTTGCATCCGCCGTACCTGAGGTTCACATTATGAGTTCCAAATTGAACTTGACGAGCACTCTATGTCTGCACATTCTGCCAAAGCAAGTTCCAAATGGGATGAAAGTCAGAGCACTGCCAACCGGATGGGGCCTGCTGCCTCTTCCGCAAATAAGAGGTAAAGGTGATGAAGTTCGAAAAATTTCTAGCACCATTTGCGTTAGCGCTGGGACTAACCGCAGCCGGAGCTGTTTCAGCTCAGACGCTCACTATGGGTGTGCGCGGTGGCCCCGAGTCCATGGATCCACATTTCTCAGCGCTCGGGCCGCACGCTGAGGCAGCAAAGCACATCTTTGATACATTGGTCTGGTCCGGAACCGATCTTCAAATTGAACCAGGCCTTGCAACCAGTTGGACACCGCTTGACGATGATACGTGGGAGTTCAAACTCCGGCAGGGTGTAAAATTTCACGACGGCTCTGATTTCGATGCGGAGGACGTCAAGTTTTCCATTGAGCGCATCCCGGTCGTATCAGGCCCGACGACGACAACGATTTATGTCCGGCGTGTAACCGGTGTCGATGTCGTTGACCCGCATACCATCCACATTCACACAGATGGTCAGGCCGCGACGCTACCAAACGATTTCATCCGACTTTTCATCGTCTCATCTGAAGCAGCTGCAGACTATTCCACGCCTGAAACGGCCGCTGAAGGCTTCAATTCCGGCGCCGCCGCCATTGGAACTGGCCCCTACAAATATGTCAGCTGGGAGCCCAAGGGTGATCTGGTGTTGGAGCGAAACGACGATTATTGGCGTGGCCAAGGCGCGTGGGAAACCGTGATCCGCAAGGAGATCCCAAACGACAGTTCTCGACTTGCAGCCCTCAAGGCCGGTCAGGTTGATGTTATCAACTACGTCTCGTCCGTCGATTATCTCGCGCTTGAGAGAGACGCAGACATTGACGCGATCATCGGTGACTCCGTCTACATCATGAACCTGCAACTCGATCAGCGCGAAGAAACGCCGTTGGTTCGCGCGTTGGACGGTTCCGATCTTCCAGAAAATCCCTTCCGCGATCTGAAAGTTCGTCAAGCGATTGACCACGCGATCGACCGCCAAACCATGGTGGAGATCGTGTTGGAGGGTCTTGGAAAGCCAGCGAACCAAATGATGCCGCCGGGCTTCTTTGGTTCATCTGAAGACATACCGACGCCCGAACACAACCCCGACAGGGCAAAGGAGTTACTCGCCGAGGCAGGGTATCCAGACGGCTTTGAGGTTGACCTTTACTGCACAGCGGACCGGTTGCCAGGCGACGGCGCTATCTGCCAGGGGCTTGGTCAGATGCTGACCCAGGTGGGCATCAAGACCAACGTGAACGCCATATCCAGGACTGTCTATTTTCCAGCCCAAGCTCGGTTGGAGTACTCCATGTTCATGAACGGCTGGGGCACGCTAACAGGCGAAGCATCGTATACCCTGGGAGGTCTTGCTCACTCCAACGATCCGGATGTCAAATTGGGTGCCTTTAACCGCATTCAATACAAGAACGAGGATGTAGACCAACTCCTGCAGTCAGGCGCCACGATGATGGACCCAGATCAACGCCGCGCAACCTATGAAGAGGCCATGGAGAAGGTCATGGCCGATAAAGCCTATATCTCTTTGGTACAGCTCCAGACGGTCTGGGCCGCCAAGGCCGGGATGCTGGAGTTCGATCCGCGCTTTGATGAGGACACACTCGCTTTCTTCGTCACGCCTGCGTCCTGACGCAATCCCAACCAAATGGGCTGGGCGGTGGAAACACTGCCCAACCTTTATTGGGGGCTCATCTATAGCCGATGCTTGGCTTCATCATCCAGCGTGTGCTGCAGGCTCTTGGCGTCATGGCCGCTATGTCGGTCATTGTCTTTTGCGGCGTTTACGCGATCGGCAACCCGATCGATATCGTTATCCCCCCCGAAGCGACCGAAGAAATCCGGCAAGAAGCAATCCGCCGCCTCGGTCTCGATAGACCACTTTACGAGCAATATTTTATCTTCTTCGGCAATTTGTTGCAGGGCGACCTGGGACGGTCTTTCGTCTACAATGTTCCCGTCCTTGAATTGATCGGCGGTCGGCTCCCCGCGACGGTGGAACTGGTTCTCATCTCCGTCGTTACGGCCACCATTGTTGGCGTCACCCTTGGCATTTACGCTGGCTACCGCCCAGAAAGCTGGTTGGCGAAAACAATCATGGCGGTTTCGGTTCTGGGGTTTTCAGTGCCGTCCTTTTGGGTGGGGCTGATTCTCATCCTCACCTTCGCTGTAAACCTGGGGTGGCTGCCCGCTGGCGGGCGCGGCGAGACCGTTCAAATCCTCGGTATTGCGTGGTCTTTTCCAACCGCTGATGGCTTTTCCCACATTGTCCTGCCCGCCTTGAACCTCGCGCTTTTCAAGCTCGCCATGATGATCCGCCTTGCCCGCGCTGGCACGCGCGAGATCATGCTGACCGATACAATTAAATTCGCCCGCGCTGCTGGCCTGTCAGAATGGACGATCCTTCGCCGCCATCTTCTAAAGCTGACATCCATTCCCATCATCACGGTGTTTGGTCTTGAACTGGGATCGACGCTTGCGTTTGCCGTTGTCACCGAGACGATCTTTTCCTGGCCCGGCGTCGGAAAACTGATCATCGACAGTATCACCGTTCTCGATCGGCCTGTGATGGTCGCATATCTGATTTTGGTGGCATTCCTCTTTGTTACGATCAATTTCGTGATCGATCTCGTGTTTGTGCTGATTGACCCGCGTGTCCGACATGATGGGGCGGTATGAGCGGTTCCAGCACACCAGTTAGATTGTTTTGGGATGAATTTCGCGAAAGCAAGATTGCGGTATTTGCACTTATCGTTGTTGTCTTGCTGATCCTTCTTGCGGTGTTTGCGTCCGTCGTCTCTCCTCAAAATCCATATGATCTCGCCAATCTATCGTTGTTGGACAGTCGCCGCCCGCCTGGCTTTGTCGGGACAGGCGGCTACACGCATCTTCTGGGCACTGACCCACAGGGGCGCGACCTCCTTTCAGCCATTTTGTATGGTCTGCGGATATCAATCCAAATCGGGCTTGCTGCTGGGTTTGTCTCACTCAGCATTGGCACAACGCTTGGGATTCTGGCGGCTTATGTCGGTGGCCGGGTCGAAGCGTTCATTATGCGGTTGGTGGACCTCCAATTGTCGTTTCCGGCGATCCTGCTAGCGCTCGTGATTGTCGCACTTCTTGGTCAGGGCAAAGCTCAATTGATCGGTGCGTTGGTTGCTGCTCAATACGCTTATTTCGCGAGAACGGCTTACGGCGCTGCAAAGGCCGAAAGGGGAAAAGACTACATTGAAGCTGCTGTCGCGACGCCCCTTTCCACGCGTCTCGTTCTTCTTCGTCACTTGCTGCCCAACTGCATGCCGCCACTGATCGTCGTCGCGACAGTGCAGATCGCCAATTCCATTTCCCTGGAAGCGACACTCAGTTTTCTGGGTCTTGGTTTGCCAGTCACTGAGCCCTCACTTGGCATGCTCATCTCAAATGGCTTTCCCTACATGATGAGCGGACGCTACTGGATTTCGGTCTATCCGGGCATCGCGATTATCATTTTGATCGTGTCGATCAACGTGGTGGGCGATCAGATTCGCGATCAGCTGAACCCGAGACTTCGAAAGTGAGCGCCCCGGTTCTCGAGGTTAAAGGCCTCACAACTCACTTTTTTACGCGCCAGGGCGAGATACCGGCCGTGCGTGACGTCAGTTTTTCTCTGAACGCGGGCGAAGTACTCGGCCTTGTTGGCGAAAGCGGCTCTGGCAAATCTGTCACTGGGTTTTCGCTTCTAGGCCTGGTCGACGCACCGGGTCGTATCGTTTCCGGATCTGTCAAACTGAACGGGAAAGAGCTGGTCGGTCTTCCTGAACCCGAACTCCGCGCGCGTCGAGGCCGGGATATTTCGATGATATTCCAGGATCCGATCGCGACCTTGAACCCGATGCTCACCATCGGTGATCAAATGCGCCTTGCGCTCTTTGCCCACGGCAAATTCTCGCTTCAAGCCGCGAACGAAAAATGCGTCGACCTGTTAAAGCGGGTTGGCATTACGGAGCCTGAGGCGGGTCTGAAAGCCTATCCTCACGAGTATTCGGGGGGCATGCGCCAGCGTGTGGCGATCGCGATTGCACTTCTGCATAACCCCTCCGTCATAATCGCTGACGAGCCAACAACGGCACTGGATGTTTCAATCCAAGCGCAGATCCTCGCAGAAGTGAGGGATCTCGTTCGGGAGACTGGGACGGCCCTGATTTGGATTTCTCATGATCTCGCCGTGGTTGCCTCTTTGGCCGCTCGCCTCGCCGTCATGTATCGGGGCGAAATCATTGAGACAGGACCAACGTTTGAGGTTTTGCGAAACCCAAAGAAGGAGTACACCGCAAATCTTCTCGCAGCATTGCCTGCAAACGCTGAGCCTGGACAATTACTCGCCCAGAGCGGGGCGGTACCCTCTCAGATATTAAGATCGGAGGAAACAAAATCGGCAGGCAAAGACGACTTCCTCTCTGTATCCAACGCCAATCGTGTCTTTTCACCCAACATCTCGCTGGGTGAAAAAATAGCTGGCCTGGTCGGTGCAGGAGTACGCCGAAGCAGCACGCATGCCGTCAAGAATGTGACGCTGCGCGTGGCGCGCGGTGAAACGTTGGGACTGGTGGGTGAAAGCGGTAGCGGAAAGTCAACGCTCGGCAGATTGATGGCTGGCATCCTTCAACCAACCAGCGGGGAAATACGGCTCGATGATGCCCCGGTCATGCATGAGGGTAAGAAATCCACTCTCCGCATTCAGACGATCTTTCAGGACCCATTCGCGAGCCTCAATCCGCGGATGAAAGTCGGCCGTGCCGTGTCTGAAGGCGCACTGGCTCACAATTTGGTGGAGCCTTCTGATGCCTCCGACTACGTGATGACCTGGTTTCAGCGGGTCGGTCTCGAACCTGAATGGGCTGAACGGTACCCGCACCAGTTTTCCGGCGGTCAGCGCCAGCGGGTCGCGATTGCCCGTGCGCTCGCCATGAAGCCGGATGTTCTCATTTGCGATGAACCGGTCGCCTCATTGGATGTCTCTATCCAAGCTCAGATCATAAATCTCTTTCTGGAACTCCAAAAAGGCCTCGGGCTGACCATGGTTTTCATCAGCCATGACCTGTCCGTCGTTCGTCATTTGAGTGATCGAGTGGCGGTCATGTACCTCGGTGAGATTGTGGAGATCGGCCCTGCTGAGAAGATCTATAAATCGCCCGCACACGCTTACACACGGCGTCTGCTCGATGCCGTGCCGGTGCTCGATTTGAGTGGCGGGTGACGCCAGGGCTGGTGGATGTCGTGAGGGCGGCGAGCGAGAGTCGTCATTATGGTTCTTAAGTGCGTTTTACTGACGATATAGAATTGAGCTAAGATGCGGTTCATGGGCGCGCTACTTGTTGGGCGCCCGTGGGGCATGCTGAGTGACGCGAAAGGTGCGCTGACCGTCACGATTGAGAACGCGCATAGTGTCTACTCGACATTGTAGCTGGCAGTTCGCTTCGTTGGTTCTGGAGAGCGCTTCCTCTTCGCCTAACGGGAGTGGTAGCTGTCGCAGTTAAATCCAAAGATGCGAACATTGCGCGTCAGCCGATCGCGGAGCATGCCGGTCAGTCGTCCCATACCCGAACAATTCAGTCCATTCGTCCAACGACAGATTGGTGGTGACGATCGTTGATCCGCGTTCGTAGCTCCTTTGAGAACACCCTAAAGAGAAGTTCGACACCGGTTTTCGTAAACGGTACAAAGCCTAGTTCGCCAGCTGCATCTGCAACCGAAGGAGCCGTTTCTTGTCGCGGAATTTCCTCGGTTCATGAACCAGCGAAGCGGCCGTTTTGGCCCCCAGTAAATGCCAATCTCGCAAGCCGTAAGACTGGGCTTAAGCGTAATTTGCGTCTTGCCAAGCCCGGACTGTCCAAGGGCAATGGTCCACCGGGAAAACGAAACACTCGATGGTTTTTGAAGTCGAACGTGTCGAAGCTTTTCACCGTGGGAGCGAGGCCCGACTGCAATTGATCCAGTGGTTGAACTGCAGGGCTGAACGCCGGCTTCGTTCTCGACGACCCTTCGCTTGTCTGCCAGGAAATGTGTGCGCCGGTCCATGATGGGTTAGCGCCGATTCCGTTGAAAAAGTCAGCGTTTTAAGCGATTGGGACCAGCGATAGAGGCGGGGTTTCTCCAGGCACGCCGGGTCTGCAATGAGCTTGTCGAACTTGCGGAGGTTTTTGGGCGTTTGCTGCCATCTTCTCGGCTATGCACACGTCGCCTGCTAGGCAATGAATAGAACTCATCTCTGGCTCCGTTCGGTCCTCGGAGGCGCAACCGATCCAGTTTCATGATGCGTTTCAGGTGGGCGAACAGCATCAAGACCTACTTTCGTCGTCGCTGCCACGTGACATAGGCGTCTGTGTTTGAAAGCTCTCTGGCTAGGTCCCGCGCCCCTTCTTTAATGTGCCGAGTTATCTTGCGTGTTGTGTCGTTGAGCGTGCACAGGGGCTTGAGAGCGCAGAGCCCGCGATCGGCCTTTCGGGCGAAGTAGCTGACGCCTTAAATCGCGCGGTGACAAGTCTAGCGAGCGCCGGCGCGGCAGATGCGTCTGGACTTCTACAGGCCCTTGGGACAGATAGCTCAATCTCACAAATGCGAGTGTCTATGATCACCTGCGCAGAAAGATGGTCGGCTTCTCCGAGTATGAGCCGGAGATCACGCTTCCCAGCTACTAACCAATAGATAGGGCCACTGCCGTCTTGACCTACGCGGCACAGGGTCCCTTTGCCTGGGCGGTGGCCGTCGCCATCGACATCTTACCGCTCATCCTCCTGCTCCTCATTCTTTTGTCCGCCCCGCGCGGCGATGAGGATGGTCCAGATGCTCCGCCATTAGTTCCGGATTACGACGAGCGTCTGGACCGGCTCGAAGCCCTGGCCCTGGAGCATGAGGACTTAGGCAACGCGGTCCCCTCGGCGCCGAACCTGTGAGCCTATCCAACACCACGCGCCGGGCGATCTACTTGAAGATCGCCCGGTGTTTCGGCCCAAGACTAAACGGCGTCAATACATGGGCATTCACTTAGCTACGGGAAGGCTGAGAGAAATTCGACACTATCCGATCGGATATGACACGATACAACTATAGGCTGTATTTCTATCCAAAAGCAGTGCACGCCGGATAGAGAGCACCTTGGGGCGCAGCCCCGGAAGTAGGCACGACAGGCGTGCAGATCAAAACAACACAGTGAAGGCGGGGATTGAGGGCCTGACCTTCGACCCGGCGAACAACACACTTTCTGTCAATGTGGCCAAATATCAGGCCTATTTTGAGGATAGGGACATGACCGAGTCCGAGATATTTCGAGGCGACGACCGACGCGCCACGGAACGAATACGGCAATATCCGCCCGACCATTGTGACCGAACTCCTACAACGTTCGCTTTATGCCGGGCTCATCACGATTCCAAAATGGGGGATTGAGAACCAGCCGGGCAAGCATGAGCCGCTAATTAGCTACCAAACCTTCTCAAAGGTTCAGGACGTGCTTGACGGCAAACAGACGGCCCCAGCGCGCAAGGACCTGAACAAGGACTTCCCGTTGCGGGGCTTTGTGAACTGCAGCTGCTGCGATCGACCTTTGACAGCTGCCTGGTCAAAGAGCCGGTCCGGCAAGCTCCATCCCTACTATCTCTGCCACACCAAAGGCTGTGAGATGAAGGGGAAGTCCCTGCGACGGGCTGATGTCGAGGGTGCGTTTGAAGAGGTTCTGAGAGGCCTGGAACCGCGTGAGCCGTTTCAGGGCGTAGCCACCGCCATGTTCCGTGATGCTTGGACCATGCAAAAGGAACGCCTGGAAGAAGCGGCTAAGACGATCAAAGCCAGCGTGACGGCCATCAGCACCAAAATCGACAAGCTGATGGATCGCCTCGTCGATGCCGATAGTCCAGAGATGATTGCGGCCTATGAAGCGAGGCTCAAACGGCTTCAGCACGAAAAACGTCTCGGTGAAGAGCGGCTTGCCGGTTCAACCCAATCAACTCACACCTTCAAGGAGTCGTTCGAACACGCCATGCAATTCTTGCTAAACCCCTGGAAAATCTGGGCTTCTGAGCGATTTGACCTGCGTCAGGCCGTACTCCGATTGGCTTTCGCAGCCCCGCTTATCTATGATCGTGAAACAGGACTTCGAACCGCAAAAACCACGTTACCATTCAAATACTTAGCGGGATTTGGCGCGCACAAGTGCGCTTTGGTGGACCGGAGAGGAACAACCTAGAACCCGATGTTCTTGCCGATTCTTTGGATCAGCTCTTGGATTGGGGGCACGTATTAAGCGCTGATCCCGAGATGGTTCGGGCGCTTGCTGGGATTAAGGCTGCCGCTTCGGACGGTGGGTTGGATGGAGCTAGGTCGGGGGAGCCGGTGGTTGCTCGCGGTCCTGATGATCAGGAGCCGTCGCCATGACTGTTCCCGGTGCACAGAGCGCCGAGTGTCATCCCAGCTTTAAGGCGGCTGCTAAGCCTCTATGCACGAAGCGGTCGTCTATTTCGCCGGTTACGTTGCGCCTTACGCCAGATGAACGGGCAAAGCTTGAGGAGTTGGCTGATGGCATGACGCTGAGCGCCTACATTCGAGCCTGCGTCTTCGCTAAGGAAGAACGGCGGCGGAAACGACGACCAAAGTCGGTGGTTGAGGACAAGAA